>NZ_JBVJLW010000031.1:0-58944 GCF_055584525.1 Streptomyces sp. NPDC102514 | reverse complement strand
CTTGATCGCGCTCCGCGCTCGTCCTCAAACGCCGGACGGGCTGAAGAGCTTTCAGCCCGTCCGGCGTTTGAGGACCGGGGGTTCGGGGGCAGCGCCCCCGAGTCAGTGACGGGAAGGGTAGGGGCGGCGGGGGCGAGGAAAGGTCAGATCAGGGCTCGGCCCAGTAGGTACACCGCCGGGGCCGCCGCGGCCAGCGGAAGTGCGACGCCTGCTGTGAAGTGCACGAACTTCGACGGGTAGTCGTAGCTGGCGACCCGGTGTCCGACCAGCGCGCAGACCCCCGCCCCGGCTCCGAGCAGCGCACCGCCCGCCCCCAGATCCGTCAGCCCGCCCAGGGCGACCCCCGCCCCCGCCGCCGCGAGCAACGCGACCACCACGGACGCCGCCGTCGGCAACGGCAGGGCCCGCGCCAGCACCGCCGCCGCGACCGCCACCCCGCCCACGACCACCGCGTCCGGCTCCGCCGCCAGATATCCGGTCGCGATGATCGCCAGCGCCGCCGAGACGACCGTGGCCATCAGACCGAGCATCCGCTCGTCGGCTCCGGCGTGGCTGCGCAGCTGGAGGACCAGGGTCAGCAGGACCCAGACGCCGAGCGTGCCGAGAATCGCGGCGGGCGCGTTCTCGCGCCCGGCCACGAGCAGGGCCACGTCGGCCGTGAGCGCACCCGCGAAGGCGAGCGCGATGCCCTGCCGCGCGGGCCACATCCCGTTGAGCCGGAACCAGCCCGCCGCGGTCACCGCCTGAAGGATCACCAGCGGTACGACCAGCGCGTACTGCCCGACCGCCGCCGCGCCGGCGAGCAGCAGTCCGAGGACCCCCGTCAGCACGGCCGGCTGTCCGCCGGGTTCGATGATCGGCGAACGTCCCTCGGCACGGGCGCGCTGGGCGTCGGTGACCCGGGTGTTGCCGGTGACGGTCGCAGGACCGTAGCCGGCCCCGCCGTCGGCCGACGCGGGCACGGGGGCGGGCACAGGGTTCCCGGCGCCCGGAGCCTGCTGACTCGGCATGGGCTGCCCGACGACCCCGTACTGAGCCCCGGCCCCGTACTGCTGCTGCGCCCCGTACGACGCCTCCGCCGGACCCTGCTGCGGGAGGTACGCCGTGTCCGCGGCCGGAGCGGCGGGCGCGACCGGCCGCAGCGGGGGCTGGACCTGGGTCTCCCAGGTCTGGCCCTCCCACTGCTGGGTGTACTGCTGCTGCACGGCGGCCTCGTCGTACTGCTGCTGACCGGGCCACCCGGCCTGCGGCGCCTGCTGGGCCTGATGCGCCTGCTGCTGATACGGGTCGTATCCCTCGTAGGGAACCTGACCCTGGCCATGGCCCTGGCCTTGTCCTTGGTACGGGCCCTCGTAGGGCCCCTCGTACGGCTGATCGCTCATCGTCCCGTCACCCTCCTGCGAACGGCGGGAGCACCTCGACCGTGCCGCCCTCGGCCAGCCGTACCGTCTCATGTCCGCGGGTACCCACGGGATCGCCGTCGATGAGGAACGAGCATCGCAGCAGGACGCGGGCGAGTTCGCCGGAGTGTCGCTCGCGTGCCGCGTCGAGCGCCTGCGCGAGGGTCTCCGCCTCGTACGGCTCCTCGGCGACGCCTGCCGCGGCCTTGGCGGCGGCCCAGTAACGCACTGTGCCCTGTGCCATCTGGTTCCTCGATCTTCGGTCAGCGGTGAAAGAAAACGGGTGACGACCCCGCCAGGCTAGCCCGCGTGCGCGGCGGCCCATTCCCCGATGCGGGACAGGAGTTCGTCGTCCGCCGCGTTCTCCGCGTGCCCCATGCCGCGCTCCAGCCACAGGTCCGCGTGGCCGCCGGACGCGGCGGCCAGCATCCGCGGATGGTCCACGGGGAAGTAGCCGTCCTGGTCGCCGTGGACGATCAGGAGAGGGGTGGGGGCGATGAGGGGAACCGATTCCACCGGGGAGGACGGGACCGGATCCCATTCGCGGTGATGGATGCGGGTTCGCAGGCCGTAGCGGCCGACCGCGCGGCCCACCGGCCGCGTTACCAGCCAGTGCAGGCGCCGCATAGGGGCCGTACCCCGGTAGTACCAGCGAGCGGGTGCGCTGACCGAAACCACCGCGTCCGAATGCGCTCCCGTGCGCCCCTCGTGCTCCTGATCGCTCTTCGGGTGCAGCGCCGCGTGCCGGAGCACCACCGAGCCGCCCATGGAGAATCCGACGGTGACCACCCGGGTGTGACCGAGTTCTCTCGCCCACTCCACCGCCGCCGCCAGATCGAGCACCTCACGGTCGCCGACCGTGGAACGTCCGCCGGAGGCGCCGTGCCCGCGGAAGGAGAAGGTGACCACGGCCGCGTACTGCGCGAACGCCGTCGCCGCCCGCCGGACGTGCGGACGTTCCAGATCGCCCGTGAACCCGTGCGCCACCACGATGACCAGGCCGGTTCCGGGCCCACCTGCGTCGGAACCACCGGATGGAGCAGATGTGCCGGACGTGTCCGATGTGTTCTGTCCGGGCTCGTACGCTGCGTCGATCGTCACCCCGTCGGCGGTGCGCAGAAACTTTCTCAGCACCCCTCGCGAAGATCCTTCCGAAGCACTTTCCGTACATCCACCCGCCGTCTCAGGTTCTGGACGAATGAAAGATCGCGTCACATGACCTGCCGGACCTTGGCTCATGTGGGCTATTCTCCTTGGCAGAGGACTCGGGCAGAGAAGCCCCCGGGTCCTTTTGCGCTTTCTGGAGCGTTGTATACGAACGCTGTATACGACGTTGAGCAGTGCCGAAAACGTCCTCGCAGGGACCGAGGAGGAACCAGACGTTATGGGCGAGCGAACCGTGCGTGACCGTAGGACGACCCAGGCAGGTGGGGTGCGATGAGTTCTCTGCTGCTCCTTACCAATGCCCTTCAGCCGTCGACGGAGGTGCTTCCCGCCCTCGGCCTCCTGCTGCACAATGTGCGCGTGGCCCCGGCGGAGGGGCCCGCACTCGTCGACACCCCAGGTGCCGATGTCATTCTCATCGACGGCCGCCGTGACCTCCCGCAGGTCCGCAGCCTCTGTCAGCTGCTGCGCTCCACCGGGCCCGGCTGTCCACTCGTCCTCGTCGTGACGGAGGGCGGCCTCGCGGCCGTCACCGCCGACTGGGGCATCGACGACGTGCTGCTCGACACAGCGGGTCCGGCGGAGGTCGAGGCGCGGCTGCGGCTGGCCATGGGCCGCCAGCAGATCGTCAACGACGACTCCCCCATGGAGATCCGCAACGGCGACCTCTCCGTGGACGAGGCCACCTACAGCGCCAAGCTCAAGGGCCGGGTCCTCGACCTGACCTTCAAGGAGTTCGAGCTCCTCAAGTACCTCGCCCAGCACCCCGGCCGCGTCTTCACCCGCGCCCAGCTGCTGCAGGAGGTCTGGGGCTACGACTACTTCGGCGGTACGCGGACGGTCGACGTGCACGTACGACGGCTGCGCGCGAAGCTCGGCCCCGAGCACGAGTCGCTGATCGGAACCGTCCGGAACGTCGGTTATCGATTCGTTACTCCGGAGAAGGTGGACCGGGCGGCGGACGAGGCGAAGGCCAAGGCCGCACAGCCAAAGCCGGAGGATGCGGACGAGACGGCGCACCTCGACGCGGCCGGTGCCCCGAAGGCCCCGGCAGCCGCCCCGGCGAAGGTGCAGGAAGAAGCCGTACGACCTGCCCAGCGGTAGGTCCATCCGCGTAGACTCCGCGCGTGGCCAAGGTGACTCGGGATGATGTGGCACGACTGGCGGGTACCTCCACCGCCGTCGTCAGCTATGTCATCAACAACGGACCCCGGCCGGTTGCCCCGGCCACGCGCGAGCGTGTACTCGCCGCGATCAAAGAGCTGGGGTACCGGCCCGACCGGGTCGCCCAGGCCATGGCGTCGCGGCGAACGGACCTCATAGGCCTGATCGTGCCGGACGCGCGCCAGCCCTTCTTCGGGGAGATGGCGCACGCGGTCGAACAGGCCGCGTCCGAGCGCGGGAAAATGGTACTCGTCGGCAACTCCGACTACGTCGGCGAGCGCGAGGTCCACTATCTGCGGGCCTTTCTCGGTATGCGGGTCTCGGGGCTCATCCTCGTCAGCCACGCGCTGAACGATCTGGCCGCCGCCGAGATCGAGGCGTGGGACGCTCGGGTGGTGCTGCTGCACGAGCGGCCCGAGGCGATCGACGACGTCGCGGTCGTCACGGACGACGTGGGTGGCGCGCATCTCGCCACACAGCACCTCCTTGAGCACGGGTACGCGTACGTGGCCTGTCTCGGCGGTGTCGCGGAGACCCCCACGGTCGGTGACCCGGTCTCCGACCACGTCGAGGGGTGGCGGCGGGCGATGCACGAGGCGGGGCGCTCGACCGAGGGTCGCCTCTTCGAGGCGCTCTACAACCGGTACGACGCGTACAAGGTGGGGCTTGAGCTGCTGGCCGGGCCTGATCGGCCGCCGGCCATCTTCTGTTCCACGGACGACCAGGCGATCGGGTTGTTGCGGGCGGCTCGTGAGCTGCGGATCGATGTGCCGGGGGAGTTGGCTGTCGCGGGGTTCGACGACATCAAGGAAGCGGCGTTGACTGATCCGCCGCTCACCACTATCGCGAGCGATCGGTCCGCGATGGCTCGCGCTGCCGTTGATCTTGTGCTTGATGACGGGCTTCGGGTTGCCGGGGCTCGGCGGGAGCGGTTGAAGTTGTTCCCGTCTTCTCTGGTCGTGCGGCGGTCGTGCGGCTGCGGGTAGCTCCGCTGGGTGGGTCGTTCTTCGGGTGCGGGTGCGTCGTGGCTGGTCGCGCAGTTCCCCGCGCCCCTAAAAGATTGCGCCGTTCCCCGTGCCCCCAAAGACAAAAGATTGCGCCGTTCCCCGCGCCCCTAGAAGCAGAGGACTGCGCCGTTCCCGCGCTCCTGAAAGCAGGCGGCCCCCGCCGGGTGGCGAGGGCCGGCCCGTGTGGGTGGTGGTCTAGAACAGCAGGTTGTACTGGTTGAAGCCTGTGCCCAGGCTTGTGCGGGTGGCGAAGAGGTCCGACGAGGCCTTGTTCGTGCCCTTGTAGAGCCAGAGCTTGCCCGTCGAGTCACGGGTGATGACGTCGGCGATGCCGTCGCCGCTCACGTCGCCGCTGGAGACGTACGACGTGAAGTTCCAGCCGGTACGGGCCTTGATGCGGGCCGACCAGGGGGTCTTCTCCTTGCCCGTGCCGCGGTAGAGCCACAGCGTGCCGTCCGTGGAGCGGACGAGCAGGTCGGGCTTGCCGTCGCCGGAGAGGTCGCCGTGGCCGAGGACCTTGACGTTCTTCCAGGCGCCGCTGACGACCTTGACCTTGCCGTAGAACTGGCCGTTGCCGCGCCCCGGGTAGAGGTAGACCGAGCCGTCGGCGTCCACCGCGACCAGGTCCGGGCGGGCGTCGCCCGTCATGTCACCGGGGATCGCGTACGACGTGTAGCCGCCCCAGACCGAACTGATCTGCATCCAGGCCCAGTCACCGACGGAGTGGTCCATGTAGCTGCGGTACAGCTTGCCGTCGGTCTTGTCGCGGATGATCAGGTCCTGGTAGAAGTCCCGGTCCAGGTCCGCCTGCAGGCCCCAGCCGGCGCTCTGCCAGTTGGCACCCTGGTAGGCGCGCTGCGCGAGCCCGGTGCCCGTGCTGTTCTGCTGGAAGAGACCGCCGGACGGCGTGCGCGCGAGCAGGTCGGCGCGGCCGTCGTACGACAGGTCCGCGTCGTCGATGCGCGGCTGGGCCGCCCAGATGTACGAGCTGACCTTGGTGAAGACCGGGTAGGCACCCTTGGCGGTGCAGCCCGCGACACCCCAGGAGACGATGCCGGCGATCTTGCCGCCGACGACCAGCGGGCCGCCGGAGTCACCGTTGCAGGGGCTGTTCGTGCCCTCATCGGCGCCGCTCGCGGGAGTGCCCGCGCAGGCCATCGAGCCGGCGATGAAGTAGTCCCCGTCGAGGACGGACGCCATCGCGCTCTTGCAGGTCGCGTCGGCGACGAGCGGCAGGTTCGCCTTCTTCAGCTTCGTCGAGAGGGTGGCGTCGTCGGCGCCGGAGGTCAGACCCCAGCCGTAGACGGTGCCGGTGGTGCCGCTCTTGTAGAGCGCGCTGTCGTCGGACGCGGCCAGCCGCAGGGTCGGCCGGTCCAGCAGCGGGGTGTCCAGGGTGAGGACCGCGATGTCGTTCTGGGTGGTGTCGGCGTTGTAGCGGGGGTGCGTCCACTGGCGGAAGACGCCGGTGGCGGTGCCGTTCGTGTAGTCGTCGAGGTCGGTCGTGCCGGCCAGGACCGCGCCGTTGCCCACCCAGTCCAGACCCGCGACGCAGTGGGCCGCGGTGAGGACCTTGTTCGGGGCGACGAGCGTGCCGCCGCAGAAGTAGCCGTCGCCGGTGGCCGGGTCGTAATAGCCGAGCTGGACCATCCACGGGGCACTGGCGATGGTGGTCTCGCCGCCGCCGATGATGAACGGGGACTTCGCGGGCGAGGCGTCGTCCGGGGTCTCGCCGGTCGCCTTCGCGGCGTCGACGATCCGGTCGCGCAGTTCCTTCGTGGAGGCGGCCGGCTTCGCGGGCTGCGCCAGGCTCGTGTCGGGCAGTCCCCCGGTGGGGCCGTCCGCGGCGGTGGCCGGCTGGGCCGCGAGAACGCCGGCGCAACTCAGCGCCAGCGCGAGGGCGGCCGCCGGGAACGCCGTGGCCTGGCGTCTCCAGCGGCTGCGCAGAGCAGGTATCACTCAGGGCTCCTGAGATGGTGGAGTGTGGACGCCCATGGCGGTGGTGTGTCCTGAACCCGCCAAGCCTGCGGCTCGCAAACCCCTCTGCACACGCACTTCACAGCAGGCCGACAAGTGTTCGTCCGCCGCTTCCTTCACATCACTGTGCGGCAACCCGCCGTTTCCCCGGTATCACTGGGCTCCGGCGTCTTTATATCGGGCATACGAGGTTCTGTCGGGCTTCTCAGGGAGCACTCAGGGAGCTCTCATGGTCGGGCGACAGAGTCTTACTCATGACCGAGAGCTTCCGCCGCAGCGGCGAGTACCCCCAGGGCGACCAGCAGCAGTCCGCGTACTCAGGACAGCCGTACGAGCAGTCGCACGAGCAGCCGTACGCCTCCTCCTCCCCCTCCTCCTCACACCCCGCCTCCTCCCCCGTGAACCCGGAGTGGCCGCCCCCGCCGGCGTACCAGCCGGCCGCGGCCGGAGGCGCACCCGGAGCGGGAGGTGCACCCGGAGCCGGAGGTGCGCAGGGCGACGCCCCCACCGCCCTCCTCACGGAGCCGGTGTCCGCGGCGCCCGCCGCGCCCCGCAAGCGCGCCAAGGGCCCGCTGGCCCTGCTCGCCGCCGTGGCGATAGCCGCCGCGGCCGTGGGCGGCGGTACCGCGTACGCCTTCCAGGAGCTGACCGGCAACGACACCGCGGCCGGCAGCGCGAGCAGCACCAGCGTCGTGGCCACGAGCAAGAAGGGCACGGTCGCCGGGGTCGCCGAGGCGGTCAGCCCGAGCATCGTCGAGATCAGCGCGACCTCGAACGCGGGCTCCTCCACCGGTTCCGGCGTGGTCATCACGACCGGCGGCGAGATCATCACCAACAACCACGTGATCTCGGGTGCCTCCCAGATCAAGGTGCAGTTGAGCAACGGCAAGTCGTACACCGCGAGCGTCGTCGGCACCGACAGCAAGAAGGACCTCGCGCTGATCAAGCTGGAGAACGCGCCGTCGGGTCTCACCCCCGCGACGCTCGGTGACTCCGACGCCGTCAAGGTCGGTGACGAGGTCGTGGCGATCGGCTCCCCCGAGGGCCTGACCGGCACCGTCACCAGCGGCATCGTCTCCGCGCTCGACCGGGACGTCACCGTCTCCACGGACGAGAGCCAGGGCCAGCAGCAGCAACAGCAGGGCGGCGGAAACGGCAGCGGCAGCGAGCAGTGGCCGTTCGAGTTCGGCGGCCAGGAGTTCAACGGCGACACCGGTTCGTCCACGACGACGTACAAGGCCCTGCAGACCGACGCGTCCCTCAACCCGGGCAACTCCGGCGGCGCGCTCATCGACATGAACGGCAACATCATCGGCATCAACTCCGCGATGTACTCGGCCGCCACGGACTCCTCGTCCTCCTCGACCGCCGGCAGCGTCGGCCTCGGCTTCGCCATCCCGGTCAACACCGTCAAGGCCGACCTGGCCTCACTGCGGTCCGGCGGCTCCGACAGCTGAGCCACGCCCCCTCCCGACCGACCCGCCCCAGACCCCGGAGGTCGTCATGCAGAGCAAGCAGGCCACGCGGATCAAGACCGTGCCCCACACCCTCACCGGCGGCGACCCGTCCGGACTCGCCCTGGCCCTCGCGGTGGCCCACGAACTGCACGCGCCGGCGCCCCGCGCACCCGAGATGGCCACCGCGCGGGCCCCGCGCGCCGCCGCCCGCCGCAGCGGCGCCGCGGCCCGCGCCCGCCGTACCGTACGAGGCTGATCCCGGCCGCTGGGGCATGTCGGGCTCAGCGCCCGGCGGCTCTACGAGAACAGCCCCGAAACGTGCGAGGCTGAAAGCGCCCCGACCACGTCCCACCGCACCCGAGGAACTGACCGCGATGAGCCCCGCCGAAGGCGACCGTGAACCCCAGCGCATCCTGATCGTCGACGACGAGCCGGCCGTGCGCGAAGCACTCCAGCGCAGTCTCGCCTTCGAGGGGTACGGCACGGAGGTGGCCGTCGACGGCGCGGACGCGCTGGAGAAGTCCATCGCCTACCAGCCGGACCTGGTCGTCCTCGACATCCAGATGCCGCGCATGGACGGCCTGACCGCCGCCCGCCGGATGCGCGGCGCGGGCACGACGACGCCGATCCTCATGCTCACCGCCCGCGACACGGTCGGCGACCGGGTCACCGGACTCGACGCGGGCGCCGACGACTACCTGGTGAAGCCGTTCGAACTGGACGAGCTGTTCGCGCGGGTACGGGCCTTGCTGCGGCGCAGTTCGTACGCCGCCGCCGCGGTCGGCGCCCCGGCGGACGACGCGCTCACCTTCGGTGACCTGCGCATGGATCTCGCGACCCGTGAGGTCACGCGGGCCGGGCGGCCCGTCGAGCTGACCCGCACGGAGTTCACCCTGCTGGAGATGTTCCTGGCCCATCCGCGCCAGGTCCTCACGCGGGAGCAGATCCTGAAGGCGGTCTGGGGCTTCGACTTCGAGCCGTCGTCCAACTCGCTGGACGTGTACGTGATGTACCTCCGCCGCAAGACGGAAGCGGGCGGCGAGCCGCGTCTTGTGCACACGGTGCGGGGTGTGGGGTATGTCCTGCGGTCGGGCGGGGCGGAGTGAGCAGGGTCCTCCGCCGGTTCACCGCGCTGCCGATCCGCTCGCGCCTGGCGCTGCTCGTCGCGGCCGCGGTGGCGTTCGCGGTGGCGGCGGTGTCGGTGACGGCGTGGTTCATCGTGCAGGGGAAGCTGTACGACGAGGTGGACAGCGACCTGCGCGGCGTCAACAGCCCGGTCGAGATCGGCACCATCAACTCGGTGCTGGGCGACTGCGACTCCTCCCCCTCCCGCCAGAACACCTTCGGCCCGCCGTCCGACTACTACCTCCAGCTGGTCAAGGCGGACGGCACGCCGTGCGCCCTGGACAGGTCGGCGGGCGTGGTGCGGGTCACCGACGACGACACGAAGGTGGCCGAGAACCCCACCTCCGACACCGCGGTGTACCGCAACGGCACCGACAGCGAGGGGAAGCCCGTCCGCGTGCTGACCGTGCCCGTGGTCGTCGCCGGTCCCGGACGGTCGCTGGTCGACAACACCGCGCTGGTCATCGCGTATCCGCTGGAGAGCACCAAGTCCACCCTCGACGAACTGGCTCTGCTGCTCCTCGTCGTCTCCGGCATCGGTGTGGTCGGTGCCGGCGTCGCCGGACTCGGCGTGGCCCGCGCCGGCCTGCGCCCCGTCGACAAGCTCACCGAGGCGGTCGAGCACGTGGCCCGTACGGAGGACCTCTCCGTCCGCATCCCCGTCGAGGACGAGAGCGAGGACGAGATCGCCCGCCTCTCCCGGTCCTTCAACTCGATGACCGCCTCCCTCGCCAACTCCCGTGAGTTGCAGCAGCAGCTCATCGCCGATGCCGGGCACGAGCTGCGCACCCCGCTCACCTCCCTCCGTACGAACATCGAGCTGCTCACCCGCAGCGAGGAGACGGGCCGGCCCATCCCCCCGGCGGACCGCAAGGCGCTGCTCGCCTCGGTGAAGGCGCAGATGACCGAACTGGCCGCGCTCATCGGCGACCTGCAGACGCTGTCGCGGTCGGACGCGGGTACGCCGGCCGACCGTGTGCAGGTGGTCGCGCTGCAGGACACCGTGGAGTCGGCCCTGCGCAGGGCCCGGCTGCGCGGCCCGGAGCTGACGATCACGGCGGACGTGCACCCGTGGTTCGTCCGGGCGGAGCCCACCGCGCTGGAGCGGGCCATCGTCAACATCCTCGACAACGCGGTGAAGTTCAGCCCCGAGGGCGGCGCGATCGACGTCACACTCAGGGGCGGCGAACTGACCGTACGGGACCACGGTCCGGGTGTGCCCGCCGACGAACTCCCGCACGTCTTCGACCGCTTCTGGCGTTCCCCGAGCGCCCGCGCGCTCCCCGGCTCGGGCCTCGGCCTGTCGATCGTGGCGCGTACGGTCCAGCAGTCGGGCGGGGACGTGGCGTTGAGCCCGGCCCCGGGCGGCGGCACGATCGCGACGATCCGCCTGCCCGGGGCGCCGACTCCGCCGCCCGCGCTGGACGGGGACTGACCGGGGACCGACCGGGACCGACCGGGCGGCCTCAGCCCTCCCGTGCCGGGGTCGACGGGGTCTGCTTCATACCGTCGACGACGGCGCGGTTCTTGATGGCCATGGTGAAGTTCACCGTGCCGGACTTGATCAGGATGCCCTCTTCCTTGACCGGCTTCACCTGGACATTGCGCGCGCCGAGGTAGACATGGCTCTTCTTGTCGAAGATCCATTCCTCGCGCTGGCCGCTGGTCTCGTCCAGCCGGGCCACCGCCACGCCGTGCCGGCCGACCGCGTCCACCGCGTCGTCGACGACGACCACGCCCGGGATCTTCGCGGCGGTCTCGAAGAGCGCCGCGTAGAGCTCCGGCGGCGGGTAGCTCTCGGAGAGCAGGTCGCCGATGGTGGAGAAGGCCTGCTGGTCGGGGGTGTTCCCCTGCCCCTCGGTCTCCTTGTAGATCTTGGCAAGCAGTGCGTCGGGGTCGGTGGTCAGCCTGGCCAGGTAGTCGTACGACGGGCTGCCCATGTGCGCCTTGGGGGTGTTGCCCTGCTCGTCGGGCAGGGTCAGGGTCTCGCCCTCGGAGCTGTCGTTGACGGCGGGGTCGATGAGCCAGCCCTCGACGCCGTCCGCGGACTCCCACATCTGCCGCTTGTGCAGTTCCTGGCTGACCAGGCTGCTCTTGTCGTCGACGGTCCTCACGTGGGTGTCGGCGAGCACGGACTCGATGTAGATGTACTGGCCGGCCTTCACGGTCGGGTGGTCGCCCTCGGCCGCCGCCAGGGAGATCTGGTCCAGCAGCTGGGGCACGCCCTTCGTGGTCGCGGTACCGAGGTCGGTGGTCAGGGCGGGTCCGGTGGCGACTCCGCTCTCCCGCACGCCGTCACCGCCGCCGAGGGTCACGACCCCGGCGACGATCACCGCGGACAGGCCGAACGCCATCGCGGGCAGCGTGATCGCGGGGCGCGGCAGCCGCAACCGCCGTGTCTTCGCCGGTGCGGCCGGGGCCGCCGTGCGCTCTTCGCGCTGGACCTGCTCGTGGATCTGGGCCATCAGACGCTCCTTGTGGAACTGGTGACGGCCCGACGGCAGGTCGCGCGCCGTACGGGACAGGAGCTGTGCGTCCTGCTCCCACTCGGACCCGGGACCGGACTCGGAAGAGTCCTGCCGGGGCGTGTTCGCGTTCATCGGTTTCCCTCCTGTGCGGGCCGGATCGCTTTTGCGTGATCGCCTCTTGTCTGTCGGGCGGGGCGGCGGCCTTCCCGATTTCCGCGAACTTTCTCGGCCGCGCCGCCGGCAGCGGTACGCGTCAACTCGCTTCCTTTCCGGCCGAGTTGGGCCTCGGCGACCGCCCGCAGCTTCTTACGGGCCCGGGAGAGGCGGGAGGCGACCGTGCCGACGGGGATGCCGAGCGCCTCCGCCGCGGCCTCGTAGTCCAGGCCCTCCCCCAGACAGAGCGTGATGACCTCGCGCTCGGGTCTGCGCAGGGCGACGAGGGCGGTCAGGACGGTGGCGAGCCGCTGCCGGTCGTCGATCCGGCCCGCGACCTCGTCGGCGTGATCGGGCACGGCCGTCTCGGCCGCGGCGGCGGCGCTCGCGGCGCGACGGTAACGCCGGTTGCTGCGGAACTGGTTGCGCGCGGTGTTCGTGGCGATGCCCAGCAGCCAGGGCCGCAGGGAGCCGCCCTCGGGATCGACCCTGTCCCTCAGCCGCCAGGCCTCCATGAAGGTCGACGCCATCACGTCCTCGGCGGTCGACCAGTCCGCGGTCAGCCGGTAGGCGTGGTTGTACACGGCACGGGCGTACGCGTCGAAGAGCTCACCGAAGGCACCCTGATCCCCGGCCCGCACCCGGGTTCGCATATGAGTGGTCACACCCATGAGCTGTACGGCACAGGGGGGCGCCTTCCCGTGAGGTGTGTCACACCGGCCCCCCCGGCCGAAAGTTCACTGCCAGAAGATCTCCAGCACCACGATCTGCGGATCCTCGACGCGTCGCTTGAAGACGTAGACCAGCCAGCCTTTGTGGTTGTCGAAGTACAGAATGCGGGATCCCTTGGGATCGGTGGACTCGACCGGCTCGACGCCGATCGTCTCCGGCAGGCCGGCATCGGCGTCGATCCCTCGGAAGTACGGGTCCTGCGCGGTGACCAGCTCCGCGCGGGCCTCGTCGACCATCTTTCGCACGTGCTCGGGCAATGCGTCACGGCTGGCGAGGGCATCGAGCCGCCAGTCCATCTGCCAGGGCGGCCCCATGAACCCGCCGGTCACTCGCCAGGCTCCAGTTCACGCGTCCTGTAGCGGATCTTCGCCACCTCTTCGAGGAGGTCCTGGGCCTTAGAGAAGTCGTCGGTTTCATCCGCACGGCGGTACAGATCCCGCACGTGGGCATTGAGCGCCGGGTCACGGACGATCGCGTACTCACACCACCAGCGGGCAACAAAAGCAGGCACAGGCCCCAGGTCGTACGTGTCCGCGATCGCCCGCTTCCAGTGCCTGTCGAAGTCGGGGAGAAGGTGGGGAGCGTCCTCGGCGAGCGCCCTGCGCAGCGCTTTCGGGGTCCGCTCGGGCATGGGGGGGATCACCGCATCGGATTCCGCAGCGTGAGCAGCCATGATCGATGTCCTCCTTCGACGCGCCGTGTCCACGACCATAGTCGCGCTCACCGCCCCAGCACGGATGGTGCGCGCACCGGCTCCGCCGAGGGGTCTGTGGTCATGATCTCTGCCATGGCATCACCATGGCCGGACCACACCCCGTCCCGTCCGGGTTTCCCGCCCGCTTCACCCGCCGGGATTCAGCCCCGCCCCTGCTTGACGCCCTGCGTGAACACGGCCCAGGGCTCCGCCCCGAAGACGACCACGGGCCCGTTCGCGACCTTGCTGTCGCGGACGGGGACGAGGCCGGGGTGACCGTCGGCGACCTCGACGCAATTCGTGCCTCCACCGTCGCTGTAGGACGACTTGCGCCATGTAGTGGTGCCGAGGTCGGGGATACGGGTCATGGCCTTCACTCCTCCAGAAGGCGCTTGATGAACGCCCTCGACTCCACCGGCGTCAGCGCCGCGTCTCTCACGCGATCGTAGGACAAGCGGTAGGACAGGACCTTGTCCGGATCGTCGAACGACTGGCCGAACCCGTTGCCTTCCACGTAGGCAACGGGCTCTCCAACGCGCTGCCAGAAGAGCCAGAGGTGACTGTCCATGAGGTCGTGCACCCCAGCCGCATAAGGCAGTACCTGGAGTGCCACCGACGGCAACTCCGCCGCTTCCAGCAGCCGCACCAACTGGTCCGTCCACACCTGCGCGTCAGGAACCCGCCGCCGTAGCGCTCCCTCATCCACGATCACGCGCACGCTCGGGGCCGGTCTGCGGTGCAGCAACTCCTGTCGGCCCATGCGTGCCGCCACCTGTTCCTCGACCTCGTCGCCGTTGCCTACCGTTGTCTGCGCTCCAGGCAACCCGGACAACACCGCGCGGGCGTACTCCTCTGTCTGCAACAACCCAGGCACACGCAGCTGGAACATCCACATGACGCTCGCCGTCGCCTCCAGCTCCATGAACGCCTTGTACTTGTCCTTGATGACGTCCTTGCGTGCGTCCCGCCACAAGCGAACCAGCAGGTCACCGGACCCGTAGTGAGCGTCCAGGTCCTCCATGACCGCCCGCTTCGAGAGCCGCTCCCCGGTCTCCAGGCGGTACAGATAGCTCTTGTCGTACGAGGTCTCCGAGGCCAGTTGCGCCAGCGTCTTACCTGCCTTCTCCCGCAGGAATCGCAGCGTCCGGCCAAGGCCGATGCGACCCGACTCCCCCTCAACGTCAACGCGTTCGTCCACGTCACCCCTCACCGTTGCCTGGGCGCCCAGACAACGGGCGCCCTCTTCCGCAGCGTACGACCACACAGTGACGATGGAGGCACGAACGGTAATCGCCGCTCGTCAAAGCCCCGTCCGTCACGAGGAGTTCCGTCATGAGCCGACTCGGTGCGAAAGCCTGCGAGTTGCTGTTGCGCGTACTGCTGCCCGCGCGGGGCCGCCATCGAGCGGTACCCGCCGTGCACGGCTGCCGGTGCCGACTCGGCACGGCGCAGGCATGACCGCCCCGCTCCGGCTGCTGCCGTGGACGACCCCCGAGGGCAAGCCCTGTTATCTGAGTACGGACAGTACGCAGAGCAGGCTGTCCCGGCTCGCCGACGACGTGGAGGCGGCCCAACTCGGCTCCGGCGAGCAGGTGCTGGCCGGCGCCAGAGCCGTACTCGCCGACCCGAAAGCGGGCGAACGCGCCCTGCGTTTCGCGCTCACCAGGTCGGTCGAGTCCCTGGCGGACGCACTCCGCGTCGCGGCCAGCCGGGGTGCGCGGGTGCCCTGACCACACGAGCCACGGCACCACCGAACCACGGCGACCACGGCGACCACGGCAACCTTTCCCCCGCAGGCGGCGACCAGCAACCGACCGGCTCCCTCCACCCCCACACGAACGGAAGCCGCCCGTGACCGCGAACCGCAGCAAGGCACGCCTCCACAGGCGCAGGACCGCCCTGGCCGTCGGCATCCCGCTGGTCCTGGTCGCCTCCACCGCCAACACGGCGAGTGGCACGACCGCCGTGGACGCCGCGGCCACCACCCTCACCGTCGCCAAGGACGGCAGCGGGATGTACACGACCGTCCAGGCCGCCGTGAACGCCGTGCCCGCGAACAACGCCTCGCGCGTCGTCATCTCCGTCAAGCCGGGCACGTATCGCGAGTTGGTGAAGGTCCCCTCGAACAAGCCGCACGTGACCGTCCAGGGCAGCGGCGGCAGCCGTAAGGACACCGTCATTGTCTACAACAACGCGGCCGGGACCGCGAAGCCCGGCGGCGGCACGTACGGGACCAGCGGCAGCGCCACCGTCGCCGTGGAGGCCGACGACTTCCAGGCCCGTAACCTCACGCTCTCCAACGACTTCGACGAGGGTGCCAACCAAAGCCTCAGCGGACACCAGGCCGTGGCCCTGCGCACCGCCGCCGACCAGGTCTTCCTCGACGGCGTGATCGTCGAGGGCGACCAGGACACCCTGCTGCTCGACACCGCCGCCAAGGAGAAGCTCGGCCGCGTCTACGTCCGCAACTCCTATGTCATCGGGAACGTCGACTTCATCTTCGGCCGCGCGACCGCCGTCATCGACCAGTCCGTGATCACCCTGAAGAAGCGCTGGGACGGCTCCTCGGCCGGGTACATCACCGCTCCCAGCACCGCCGCCGACCGCAAGGGCATCCTCGTCAACCGCTCGGCCGTGAACGGTGACGTGTCCGCCGGGACCTTCTACCTCGGCCGCAACTGGCACGCGGGCGGCGACGCGACCCTCGACCCGCAGACCACCGTCCGCGACTCCACGCTGAGCGCGGCGATCAGGTCGACGCCGTGGGTGGACATGGGCGGCTTCTCCTGGAAGGACGACCGTTTCGCGGAGTACAGGAACACCGGTCCCGGCTCGGGCGCCGCGAGCGGCGACCGCCCGCAGCTGACCGACGCCCAGGCCGGCGGCCAGGAGGTCGCGGACTGGCTGGGCGGCTGGACCCCGACCGCCTCCTGATCCGGGGAGCCCGCTCTACGGGCTCGGCTGGAGCAGCGGCATGGTCGTCTCCGTCGGGAACTCCGTCGGGAGCGGGCCCGCCAGTTGCGCGTACGTGCCCCCGTACGCGAGCAGTTCCTCGTGCGTGCCCTGCTCCACCAGCCGTCCGCCGTCCACGACGAGAATCCGGTCGGCGTCCGGGGCGAGCGTCAGATCGTGGGTGATCATCACGGTCGTCCGGCCGGACACCAGGCGCCGCAGCGGCTGGACGACCCGGCGCGCGGCGAGCGCGTCGAGTCCGGTGGTCGGTTCGTCGAGTACGAGGACGGGGGCGGCCCGGAGCATCGCGCGGGCGATGGCCACCCGCTGGAGCTGCCCGCCGGACAGCGCGGCCGTGCCGGGCGTGATCAGCGTCTCGTACCCGTCGGGCAGGGAGCGGACGAACTCGTGGGCGTCCGCGTCCCGTGCGGCCTGCTCCACGGCCTCGTCCGTCGCGCCCGGTCGGCCGCAGGCGATGTTCTCGCGGATCGTGCCGTGCAGGACCAGGGTCTCCTGGGGCAGCAGGGCCACGTTCTCGCGCAGGAACTCCAGGGTGACGTCCGTGAGCGGGACGCCGTCCAGGCAGATCACCCCCGCGGAGGGGTCGTAGAACCGGGTCAGGAGTTTGGTGAGGGTGGACTTGCCCGCCCCGCTCGGGCCGGTGACCAGCACGAACTCGCCGGGCTGCGCGGTGAACGACACCTCGTGCAGGCTGTCGCGCTCCGCGCCCGGGTAGCGGAAGGAGGTGTGGTGGAAGGAGAGCCGGCCCTGGACGGGCCACCGTCCGACCGGGGCGGCCGGGTCGGTGACGGCGGGCTCGGTGTCCAGGATCTCCTGGAGCCGCTGCGCTCCGGCGGTCGCGGCGGTCAGGGTCAGGCCGAGCTGGCCGAGGTCGCGGACCGGCGGGTAGAGGTAGCCGAGGAACGCGGCGAAGGCGAGCAGTTGGCCCAGGGACATGCGGCCCTGGGCGATCTCCCAGGCGCCGAGCCCGATCACCGTGAGCACGCAGAGCGTCTCGACGACCTCGACGAACTGCTCGTACATCTCGCTCGCGCGGGCCCCGCGCACGCTGGCCCGCAGCCAGGCGCGCGCCTCGCGGTCGAGCCGCTGCTCCTCCGCGCCGCGCCGGTTGTACGCCTGCGTGAGCACGATGGTGCCGAGGGACTCCTCGACGACCGAGGTGATCGCGCCGTCGGCGGTCCGCTCGTCCTTGGCGGCTTTCTGGATGCGGCCGGCGAAGCGGCGGGCCGCGAGGAGGAAGAGGGGCGCGAGGAGGAAGGTGACCAGGGCGAGGTCCCAGCGGAGCCAGAGCGCGGCGGCGGAGTAGAAGACCGCCGAGAAGGCGGCCGAGACCGCTCCGACCGCGCCCGAGACCACCATCTGCTCGATGGCCTCGACGTCACCCGTGAGCCGTTCCACGAGGTCGCCGCGGCGGTACCGCTGGAAGAAGTGCGGGGGCAGGTCCTGGACATGGCGGAAGACGCCCGCGCGCAGCCGCAGGACGAATCTCTCGGCCGTGCGGATCGCGAGGGAGTTGCCGAGATAGCCGACGACCGCGCCGAGCACGGCCACTGCCAGCCAGGCACCGGCCGGGCCCCAGAAGGCGCTGAGCGAACCGGCCTGCAGCGCGTGGTCGGTGAGTTCCGCGAAGAGCAGGATCGACGCCGTCTCCGCCAGCGCGGACACGATCACGCAGGCGATGATCAGCAGCAGCCATCGGCGGTCGCCGCGCGTCAGCGGCCAGAAACGCGCGAATGCCTCCCGTACTTCCCGCATGGCGTTCAATTCCCTTTCCGTGCCCGTGTCCTGCCGTTTTATATCCCATTCCCCGGGTGCGGGAAATGGCCGAGGCGGGGTCCCCGGATCGAATCCGGGGACCCCGCCTCGTGGCGTCGCCTACTTGTTGCCGACCGGGCGGCGGCGCTGCTGCTGCTTGGCGGCACGCTTCGGCGCGGGCTTCGCGGCCTGCTTCTTGGCGGCCGGGGCGGACTTGCGGGACTTGCGGACCGGGGTGACCTTGTGGAAGCTCATGGGATTTCCTCTTTCCTTGGATTCTCTTTGCCGTAAGCCCTGTTCGGCTTCGACATGGAAAACACTACGGGAGCGCCGAGAAGGAAATCGCCATATCCGCTGAGACCTCGATGAATTGCGGCTGAGACGGTTTTCAGACGGAGTCGGGAACCAGATCCCTGTTCACACAGAATTTATTACGCCGCTCACCCGGAATTTATTTACCGGCCGGGGCTCTGTCCGCCGAGGCGCCTACCGCGAGGTCCTGGCCCGTCACGCGCACGCTGATCCCGTCCTTGTGGACGCGTACGTCCCGCAGCCGCAGCTCGCCCTGGGGCGGCTTCGGGAGCCGGAAGCCGATGGAGAGGCGGTCGACGAGGGCCGGACGCGTGAGGCGGGAGAGGCCGTCCAGGAGCGCCGGGTCGAAGCCGAGCCGCTCGATGATCTCGGGGTGGTCCACGGCGAGATCGACGAGGTTGACCTTCATGAGCCCGCGCACGAACTTCGGGGACCCGGTGAACCGGGCGAAGTCGTTGTCGTCGCGCAGCGCCGCCCGCACCGCGCTGTCCGGCACACCGAACCGCCCGGCGATCGCCGGCACGGACAGCAGCTCCTTCGCCCTGCGCTTCTCCTTCGCGAGGCGGTCCGCGGACTTACGCGTCAGATGCAGGCCCTCGGACTCACGGGTGCCGGGGCGGAAGGTCGCCAGGTCGCCGATGTCCAGCCGCATACCGCCGACCTCGGTGGAGATGCCGCGCTCGCCGTCCCGCCGGATCCGCGCGTCGGCCCGCAGCCGCAGATCGTGCCCGGCGACGGGCAGCGTGCCGCGCGCCCGTACCTCGTCGCCGCCATGACCGGTGAACGTGACCTGTGACGCGCCCAGTTCACGGTTCAGGTCGTCGAACGAGAGCAGCACCTCGCCGTCGAGCGAGGGGATGCGCGCGCCGCGCAGCGAGGTCGGGCCGCCGTCGAGCCGGACGCCGGTGGCCTTCGCCGAGACCTTCGCCAGGGAGATCCGGTCCGCCGCCACGTCCGGGACGGTGACCGACACGGAGTCGAGCCGCCGGTCGAGGACCTGGGTGACGAAGGGGAAGCCGTCGATCTCCACCTCGGGTGTGGCCCGCAGGTCGAGCTGGTCCCGGACCTTCTCGGCCGCCGTGCGCTCCGCGTACAGCAGTGCCCAGCGGTCACCCAGGGCGAGGAAGGCGGCAAGGACGAGGACCGCGATGACGGCCTTCGCGGCGAAGGGCAACGCGGCGAGAGAAGTTCGGCCACGGCTACGGCGACGGCCCTTGCGGCGGTGGTTGGGGGGTGCCCACTCGGTTTCCTCGTCGTGGAGGAGGTGATCGAGGGGTCCGTCGTCGAGGGGTCCGTCGTCGAGGGCCCCGTCATCGGGAGGGCCGTCGTCGAGGGCGGCGAGCTCGTCGTACGGGTTGGGCGGGGGACGCGGAGGGGGATGCGCCGCTGCGGGGTGGGGGGTACGCATCGCCTGATTCGACCATGCGTACCAACCCCACCCGCAACTCGTACCGTCGGTATGCGATCTTCCTCACGAACCGACGGACCGCTGAACGGCTGAACGGCTCAACTACTTGACGACGGTGATCCGGTTCGCCGCGGGCGGCGCGATCGGGTTCGTCGCCGAGGAGTTGGCCAGCAGGTACTTCTCCAGGGCCGCGAGGTCGTCGTCGCCCACCAGGTCGTCGGTGCCGAGGCCCAGCGTGGTGAAGCCGTCGCCGCCGCCCGCGAGGAAGCTGTTCGTCGCGACGCGGTAGGTGGCGGCCGGGTCGATCGCGGCACCGTTCAGCAGAATCGAGTCGGTGACGACACGGTCGGCGCCGCTCTTCGTCAGGTCCAGCGTGTAGGTGAGGCCCGACGAGATCTGCAGCACCTTCGGCGAGGCCGCGTTCGTACCGCTGACCTGCTCCTTCAGCACCTGCACGAGCTGAGCGCCGGTGAAGCTCTGCAGGTTCACCGTGTTGGCGAACGGCTGGACGGTGAAGCCCTCGGCGTAGGTCACCACGCCGTCGCCCTCGGTGCCCTTGGCCGCGTAGGTGAGGGGCGCCCGGATACCGCCCGGGTTCATCAGCGCGAGGTCGGTCTCGGCGTCCAGCTCCTTGCCGTACGCGAGCTGCGCGTCGGCGATCAGGTCGCCGATCGGGGACTCGGTGCCGACGTTGGTGATGTCACCGGAGATGTAACCGATGGGCTTGTTGCCGATCGGTGCCGCCAGGGTGTTCCACCTGGTGATCAGGTCGGTCATGTCCGGGGCCTTGGCCACGTCGCGCGTCACCACGTGGTTCGCGGAGGCGACGGCGGTCCGGGCGATGTCACCGGTCCGGCGGTCGTACGTCAGCGTCGTGTCGGTGTAGAGCCGCCCGAAGGACGCCGCCGAGGTGACCGTGCGCGGCTTGCCCGACGGGTCGTCGATCGTGCACGCGTACGCGGCATGGGTGTGGCCGGTGACCAGCGCGTCGACCTTCGAGGTGACGTTCTTCGCGATGTCCACGATGGGGCCGGATATACCGTCGCCGCCACCGGGCGAGTCGCAGTCGTAGTTGTAGGACGCCGAGGCCGGGAGCCCGCCCTCGTGGATCAGCGCGACGACCGACTTGACGCCCTGCTTCTCCAGCTCCTTGGCGTACTTGTTGATCGTCTCGACCTCGTCCTTGAACTTGAGGCCCTTCACGCCCTCCGCGGAGACGACACCGGGGGTGTCCTCCAGGGTGACGCCGATGAAGCCGACCTTCACACCGTTCTTCTTCCACACCCAGTAGGGCTTGAGGATCGGCTTTTTGGTCTTCTCGTCGAGGACGTTCGCGGCGAGGTACGGGAAGTCGGCGCCCTTGAACTTCTTGCCCGCCACGTAACAACCGTCCGTGGGGTGGCAGCCGCCGTTCTGCAGGCGGCCCAGTTCCTTGGCGCCCTCGTCGAACTCGTGGTTGCCGACGCTCGTCACGTCGAGGTCGAGCTTGTTCAGCGCCTCGATGGTGGGCTCGTCGTGGAAGAGCCCGGAGATCAGCGGCGAGGCGCCGACCATGTCACCGCCCGCCGCGGTGACCGAGTACTTGTTGCCCTGGCGGGCCTGGCGCAGATGCGTCGCCAGGTACTCGACACCGCCCGAGTCGATCGTCTTGGTGGTGCCGTCCGGCTGGTTCTCGGTGACCCGGCCCGAGGAGCCCGACGGCGGCTCCAGGTTGCCGTGCAGGTCGTTGAAGGACAGCAGCTGCACGTCCTGGTAGCGGGACGGGCTCTGGTGGCTGTGCTTCTTCGCCGACTCGCCCGCAGACGCAGATGCGGACGCGGACGTGGGAAGCGCCGCGACCAGCGCGCCGACGGTGGCGACACCCGCGACGCCCGCGAGGAGGCGAGTGGTGCGGCGTCTGCGGCGGAACGGCTGAGGTGTGGCTGACATGTGCCCCCCTGTGGGTCGGCTGATATGTGGGCCTCGTCCCGGCGCAGCCTAGAGTCAACGCGCGTAGCGCGACAGGGGGTTCGGGGTTACGGACTGGTTGCCACGAGGGGTGTTTCACCACGAACCGGACAGGTCGCGCACCGGCCACGCACCTGCCGCGCGTCTGCCGCGTACTGGCCGCGCACTCCTCCGGATGCCCCTTGGCGGGCCACTTCGCCATGAACCGGACACGCCGTACCCTCGTACCCATGACCAGCGACGACACCGCACCGGCTGCCCGCAAGCTCTCGGCCTCGCTCGGCCAGGGCGGTACTCCCACGGCCCGCTCCATCGACGTCCTCACCGCGCTGAGCCCCGAGCGGACCGAGGCCGTGCTGGCACTCCTGGCGGAGGCGGCCCGGAACGACGGACAGCAGGCGGTCTCCGAGCAGGGCCGGCTGCACCTGCGCGGAGCCGCACGGGACGGAATCCGCCATCTGCTGCTGAGCTCCGAGGGCGTGCTCGTCGGGTACGCGCAACTGGAGGACACCGATCCCGTCGAGGCACCGGCCGCCGAGCTGGTCGTCCACCCGGCGCACCGCGGTCACGGGCACGGCCGGGCGCTGGGCAACGCGCTGCTCGCCGAGTCCGGCAAGCGGCTGCGGGTGTGGGCCCACGGCGGGCATTCGGCGGCCCGTCATCTCGCCCAGGTCCTCGGTCTCGCCCTCTTCCGCGAACTGCGTCAGATGCGGCGGCCCCTGACCGGCCTCGACCTACCCGAGCCGACGTTCCCCGACGGAGTGCGGGTGCGTGCGTTCGTGCCCGGCGAGGACGACGCGGCCTGGCTCGCCGCGAACTCCGCCGCCTTCGCGCACCATCCCGAGCAGGGCTCGCTCGGGCAGCGGGACCTCGACGCGCGCAAGGCCGAGCCGTGGTTCGATCCGGCCGGGTTCTTCCTCGCCTTCCGCGGCGACGAACTGGTCGGGTTCCACTGGACGAAGGTCCACGAGGCCGAGGGGCTCGGCGAGGTGTACGTGGTCGGGGTGCGGCCCGATGCGCAGGGGGGTGGGCTGGGGAAGGCCCTCACCGCGGTCGGCCTCCGGCATCTGGCGGATGTCGGGGTGCCGAGTGCCATGTTGTACGTCGATGCGGACAACTTGGCCGCGGTGGCTGTTTATGAGCGGCTCGGGTTCGTTGTGCACGAGACGGATCTCATGTATCGGACTGAGTCCTGACGGGGTCCTGGCCGGACGGGGGCGGGGCGGGGTCTCGGGGTTCGTTTTCGGCTGCGGGTCCGGTGGGGGCTTGTCGCGCCGTTCCCCGCGCCCCTATAGGGCGCCCTCCAGGGGCGCCCCTGGAGGGCGGCTCTGAAGGGCGGCCCCTTGTGGGTTCCGGCTAAAAGGGGCGCAGCCTCAGCCTTGCCCGTATTGGCTCCGCGGACGCCCTCGCTCCCGCCAGTGCCGCCACCGTCAGCAGCAGCGCCCAGCGGTCGTGGCTGGCCGACCAGTGGGGGTCGTCCGGGGTCACGAAGAGGGTCCAGTTGGTCGGCAGCAGGAGGAACGCGGTGGCCGCGGTGGCGAGGAGCCAGGTCGCTATCGTCGCTCCCGGCTCGGTGGCCTGGGTGCGGCGCAGGGACAGGGCCGCCGCGGCGAGGGCCAGTACCGCGGTGGCGGCCGCCTCCAGGGTGAGGGCGCCGACCGGCGGGCGGGCCTCCGCCGGGACGAGGAGCAGCGCCGCCGTCCAGCAGAGCGCGGCCCCCGGGGCGACGAGCGCCACCCGCAGAGCGACCCGCACCGGGCGCCGGGCCGGCACCGCCGAGGTGATGTGCCGGGCCGGGTCGTCCAGCAGGAACGCGAGGCCGAGGGCGAGGACGAGCGCGGCGGCCCGCAGCGCGTAGAGCCCGACATACGGGTCGGGCGTGCCCGACTGCATACGCGGGATGCCTGCCAGCAGCAGCCCCGTGGCCGCGGCGGCCACGAGCGCCCGCCGGGGCAGCGCTCGCCACACGGGCGGGAGAAGAGCGCGCGTCATGGCCGTCACTCCTCGCATGCGTCACCGTCCGTCGCCTTGCCCGCGGCCGACACGCCCAGCAGTTCCGCCACCCGCGCCATCGACGTCCTGGGCGAGGTGAGCTCCGTCCACTTCGCCTTCACCTTGCCGGCGACGTCGTAACGCGGCTTCTTGAGCAACTCCACGACGATGCGCGTCTGTTCGGCGCTCATGCTGAGGGATTCGGTGGGCGACAGGACGATGGCGGAGCCCGAGTCGCTGTCGTCGAGGCGGACGTTGCGCAGCGCGGACATCGGGTCGGACTCGCCGCCCAGCGCCAGCCACATGACCGTCACCACGCGGGCGTCGCAGACCTCGGTGCCCGCCTTCTCGTCGCCCGCCACCAGCACGGACGCGGTGGCGACGGCGAACTCGGGGACGCGGTTGCCGCCCCAGTCCGTGCCGACGGTCACGTGGCCGGGCTCGGTGGATGGGGAGAGCAGGGTGTCAGCCTCCAGTCCGTAGCGGGCGTCGATGCGCTGGTCCACGGTCAGGCGCTCACCGCCGGCCCTGCCGCCCGCGAGGTTCTGGACGCGGTCGACCACGGCGGCCCAGTCGGCGGTGCGGCCCGTCCACTCGGGGAAGGCGCAGTAGGAGGACTTCCCGTGCTCGATGCACGTACGGATCTTCTCCGGGGTGACCGACGCCCGTTCGCGGGCCGGTGTCGAACCGGTCGGGGTGCCGCCGGACTGGCCGACCGCGCCCACCAGCGTGAGGGCGAGCGATCCCGCGACGGCCGCCTTGACGACCGTCGTGCGCCCGCCGCTGACCAGCACCGCGGCGAGGGCCACGACCAGGACGAGCCCGACGAGGTACAGGGCGTGCCAGCCGGCGGGGCGGCTCAACAGGTCGGAGGGGAGCGGGTTGGAGCCGCTCTCGGTGACGACCACGCCCAGCCAGCTCGTCCAGTCGCTCCCGGCGGGGGGCGCCACGAAGACCTGTACGAAGAGCAGGAGGACGAGGAATATCGGCGCCGCGAACACGGAACGGAACAGGCGGGCGAAGAGCACGCCCAACACACCGAACAGCAGGACCGTCAGCGGGCCGACGGCGAGTTCGGCGGGCGAACCGTGCCCGGCCGCACCGGGCTTGAGCGCGGCCCAGGTGAACTGGACGGCGACGCACACCGCGGTGAACAGCGCCGCAGGGACGACGGACAGCACATGGGCGGCCGTGCGCCGCCAGGGCTCGACGACCAGTACGTCGAAGTGGCGGTCCGTGTCACGCCGGCGGGAACGCTGGACCGCACGGTTGACGTTGAGCATGACGACCAGCCCGATCAGCATCGGCATGGTCTGCGTGTCGCGGTCGACGTCCTGGAGTATCGGGAAGTCACCCTGGCGCTGCGTGGTCTGCCAGACGATCCAGGCCGCGTACAGGACCGCGAGGGCGAGGACGGCGAGGACCAGACGCAGCTCGCGCGCCTCGAAGCGGGCGAGGGCGAACACGGCTGCCCAGGGGCGTGGCCGGTCCGTCGGCACGGCGGCCCGTGCGGGTGTCTCCACTACGGTGCTCATGCCGCCGCCACCTCCGAGGACTCTCCGTCGAGGGTGAGCAAGTAGCCGTCCTCCAGGGTCGGTTCGACGAGTTCGGCGCCCTCCGGGGGCTCGCCGACGTTGCGGAAGGAGCCTGTGCCGGTGCGCCAGCCCGCCCATGCGCCCGGGTCCCGTTCGGTACTGCTCCACACCCGGCCCGCCGCCCGTGCGGTCAGCTCGGCCGGGCTGCCTACGAATCGGACCCGGCCACGGACCATGACGATCACCCGGTGGCAGAGCATCGCGACGTCCTCGGTCTGGTGGGTGGACAGCAGCACGGTCCGCCCCTCCCCCGCCCGGGCGATCAACTCCCTGAACCGCATGCGCTGTTCGGGGTCGAGACCGACGGTCGGCTCGTCGAGGACCAGGAAACCGGGATCACCCACGAGGGCGGCGGCCAGCGCGACCCGCTGGCGCATCCCGCCGGAGAGCTTCTTGATCCGCTTGCTCCGTACGTCGGACAGCGCGACGGCGTCCAGGACCCGCCGCACCTCGCGGTGCCGGGCGGTGCGGTCCGTCAGCTCCTTCAGGATCGCCACGTAGTCGACGAACTCGAAGGCCGTGAAGTCCGGGTGGAAACCGGGTGCCTGCGGCAGATAGCCCAGTGCGCGCCGCACCTCCTGCCGTCCGGCCGCCGTGGCCGGGTCGTTGCCGAGCACCGAGAACGTTCCCTTGTCCGGGGGCACGGCGGTGGCCAGGACCCGCAACAGGGTGGTCTTCCCCGCCCCGTTGGGCCCGAGCAGCCCGGTGACACCCTCGCCGAGCCGCACCGACACGTCGTCGAGGGCGGCCGTTCCCCCGTAGCGGAGGGTGAGCCCGGCGGCGGACACCGTCGGTACCGAAGCAAGGTCAGACATGCGTGACTCCAGTGGATCCGGTGGAAGAGCGAAGACAGCGGGCGGAGACGACGGCGGCCGGGACACGGCACCGGGCCGGAGCGGGGGCGAAGGCCCTCACCCGTCGCCCCCGTCGGAGGAAGAAGAGGAAGAAGAGGAGAACGAACCCCGCTTGCTGGAGGCGAAGGCCGCGAGGACCTCGGCGGCGAAACGGAGCACCCCGAGGAGGACCATGAGGAGGACCGAAGCCGTCCACAGCAGTGCGGCGCCGACCAGCTTGAACCGCCTGCGCCAGGCAACCGACATCACGCCGTACCCCCGCCCTGGAAGCCCGCGAACGGTGTGTGCGCGGAGGCCGAGTCGAAACGGTCGCGGCGGAGGTAGAAGAACCCGGCGGCGAGCACGGCGACCGCGGCCGCGATGCCCTGCCCGGCCACCGTGTAGAGCGCGAGGGTCCCCTCGGCGGTCGCCTGTCGTGCGATCAGCAGCACGGCGACCCACGCCCCGCCGACCAGGCTCGGCGCGAGGACCGGCCCCAGCCTGGGTGTCAGCGCGAGCCCGGTCGAGGTGAGCGCAAGTGCGGGCAGCAGCCAGGCCATGGCCCGCAGTCCGTACGAGGGAAGCGCGAGCGACGCGAGGCCGTTCAGGACGAGCGCGGCGGCCAGCACCGGAACGGTGCGGATCAGCAGCAGCCGGAACCCGTGCATCGGCGACACCACGGTCATCTCGTACGTCGGGTCGAGCACCGGCCCGTACGACAGCGCGACCCCGGCGAGGGGCAGCAGCGGGGCGAGGGCGAGAAACATCGCCGGGCCCTCCGACGTACGGCCGGAGTTGGTCGCGATCACCGTGATGGCCAGCACGGCGACGACCGCGACCAGCCACGACCGGCGCAGCACCGGCGTCGCGGCCAGCAGTCGCGCGGTGTGGTCGGCCACCCCGAACCGCACGAGCAGCGACTCCAGGAACCCCGGTCGCGGCACGTCCAGCTCGGCGTCGAGCCGCTCCCATCCCTCGTCCAGCGGGACCGGGTCGCTCACCTCGGCGAGCACCGTCCGGCAGCGTGCGCAGGCCATCAGGTGGGTGTCGGCCGACCAGAGCATCGGCGACGCCAGCTCGCCCCGTACATACGCCCGGAGGTCGTCCTCCGCGACGTGCCAGGTCATGCCGCTCGGATCGCGGACCTCGTTCGTGTCACTCATGCCAACTCCTCCCGCAGCTGCTTGCGGGCCCGAAGCGCCCGTGTCTTGACCGTCCCCGGCGGGATGCCGAGCAGGACGGCCGCCTCCCGGGTGGTCAGCCCGTCTATGACCGTGGCCTGCAGGACCGACCGCAGTTCCGGCGACAGCCGGACCAGGGCGCCCGCGAGGTCCCCGTGCTCCACCCCCGCGAGCACGCGCTCCTCCGCGGACGCCTCCTCGCGGTGCCGCAGCCGCGCGAGCGCCTGCCGCATCCGGCCCCGGGCGCCGTCGCCCCGCAGGGCGTCGATGAGCCGCCGCGAGCCGATGCGCCACAGCCAGCCGGCCACGTCGCCCTCCTCGCGGTAGCGGGCACTGCCGCGCCACACCGCGAGGAACGTCTCCTGCACGACGTCGTCGACCGTGCCCGCGTCGGAACAGCGGCCTCGCAGCCTCGCTCCGAGCCATGGCGCGTACCGCCGGTACAGCTCTTCGAAGGCGCGCCGGTCACCGTCCGCCGCGATGGCCCGCAGCAGCTCCCCGTCGCTTCTCGTTTCCCTCACGCCCCCTCATCGCACGAGCCCCTCCGATCGGTTCACGCAGGCGCGAAAAGTTTCCGGAGCAGCGGATTCAAGCGGATTCACCTTGACACGCACCCGGGCTTGCACCACCCTTTCACTACTCAATTAGTGAAAGGGTGGTTGTCGCGTGGTCGAGTACCGCATCGACCGGCGCAGTGGTGTCGCCACATACGTGCAGATCGTCCAGCAGACGAAACAGGCACTGCGCCTGGGCGTCCTCGAACCCGGCGACAAGCTCCCCACGGCCCGCGAGGTCGTGGAGGCCACCGCGATCAATCCGAACACCGTCCTCAAGGCCTACCGCGAGCTGGAACGCGAGGGCCTGGTCGAGGCCAGACGCGGCCTCGGCACCTTCGTGCGGCGCTCCCTGGGCTCCGCACCCGCCGACCACACCGCCCTGCGCTCGAAGCTCACGGCCTGGCTGGACGAGGCACGCAAGGAAGGTCTGGAGCGCGAGGACATCAGCGCGCTCTTCACCTCCGTACTGGACGAGAAGTGCCCTGAAGGGGAGCGATGAACAGGGACGACGAAGGAACCGCGCTGGAAGCGGTCGGGCTGGGCAAGCAGTACCGGCGCAGGCGGGGTCCTGTACTACGGGACTGTTCCTTCCGCCTGCCCGCGGGCCGGATCTGCGCCCTGGTCGGGCCCAACGGCACGGGCAAGTCGACCCTCCTCGCGCTCGCCGCGGGCCTGATACGTCCCACCGAGGGCACGGTGAAGATCTTCGGCACCAGTCCCGCCCGGGCCCGTGAGCGCCTCGCGTACGTCGCCCAGGCCAAGCCGCTGCCGCCCCAGCTCACGGTCGCCGCCACCCTGCGTCTGGGCGCCGAACTGAACCGCGCCCGCTGGGACCGGACGGCCGCGGAACGCATCGCGTACGGGCATGGGCATGGGCATGGGCACGGCAATGGCGCCAGCGCCAGCAACAGCAACGGGCAGGCCGCGCCCGGCCAGGGCCCGGATGTGGTCCGGGAAGGTGCCCTGCACCCCGGCGACAGGATCCGCTCGCTCTCCGGTGGTCAGCGCACCCGCGTCGCCCTCGCCCTGGCCTTCGGGAAACGGCCCGAACTGATGCTGCTGGACGAGCCGATGGCCGATCTCGATCCGCTGGCCCGGCGCGAACTGCTCGGGGCACTGCTGGGTGAGGCCGCCGAACACGGCACGACCATCGTGATGTCCTCGCACGTCGTCGCCGAACTGGAGGGCGTCTGCGACCACCTGCTGCTGATGGGCGGCGGCCGCATCAGGCTCGGCGGCGACCCCGAGCGGCTGCTCGCCGCGCACACCCTGCTCACCGGCCCGGCGCGCGACCTCTCGGGCCACACCGTCGTCGAGTCGCACGGCACGGGCCGCCAGCTCACCGCGCTGATCCGGCGGCCGGGCGGCCCTGCAAGCCCTGCCAGCCCTGCCAGCCCTGGCAGCCCGCCGACCGACGGCTGGGAGACCGCCGCGCCCTCCCTGGAGGAGCTGCTCCTGGCCCACCTGCGCAACCCCGAGGCCCCGGACCTGTTCACCGACGAGACCGATGAGCCCTACGCGCCGGACGAAGCACACGAGGCAGACGAGGCAGACGAGGCAGACGAGGCAGACGAGGAGAACGTGCGCCCGTGACGACTCTCCTCACCTCCACGCGTTCGGCCCCCGCCCCCCGGCCCGGCCTCGGGCTCGTCCGGTCCGTCCTGCGGCTGCACCGGGCGGCCCTGTGGTGCTGGCTGCCGCTGGTGCTGGGCCTCGCGGCAGCGATGCTGTGGGCGTACGGCCCGGGCTACGAGACGGCCGCCGCGGACGTCCGGGAACAGTGCCGAGCCGACATCGAGGCCTGCCACTTCCCCGACGGCCCCTGGCTGAGCCACTACAGCACGGTCGTCGCCCTCACCACCCTCGTCGTCTCCTGCCTCCCGCTCCTGATCGCCGCCTGGGCGGGCGCGGCCCTCATCGGCCGCGAGCTGGAGAACGGCACCGCACACCTCGCCTGGACCCAGTCCGTCTCCCCGGCCCGCTGGCTCGCCGCGAAACTCGCCGTCCCGGCACTGTTCGTCACCGCCGGCGCGGCCCTGCTCGTCCCGCTGCACCGCCTGATGTGGAACGGCGGCGACGAGCTGCTCTGGACGGAATGGTTCGACACGTACGGCTTCCGCTCCAACGGCACCGTCACCCTCGCGTACGCCCTCTGCGGCCTGGCCGTCGGCGTACTCGCGGGCCTGGTCCTCGGCCGTACGCTGCCCGCCCTGGGCGTCGCCTTCGCCGTCATGTTCGCCATCACCCATCTGGGCGACCAGTACCGGCCGAGCATGTGGCCCACGGTCACCGTCACCGGCCTCAAGGCGCTGAACCTGCCGGACGGGGCCCTGCAACTCGACCGGGGCGTGATCACCGACGAGGGCGTCCGCATCGGGAACAACATGGCCTGCACCGACACCGGCAGCGTGGCCGACCTGCGGAGCTGCCTGTCCCACAACGGCCTCGACGAGATCTGGGCCACCTTTCACCCGCGGTCCCACTTCTGGCCCCTGCAACTCGTCGAGACCGGGATCGTCCTCGGCGTCGCCACCCTCGCGGTCATCGCCGCGTTCGTCCTGCTCAACCGTCGTACCGCTGCCACCGGAGCCGCCGTATGAAGGCCGGACCGCCGTTGAATACCGGACTTGCCGGACTGCCGTGGGCCGTGCTGCGGCTGCACCGCGCCGCGCTGATCGTGTGGGGCGCCTTCCTGCTGGCCGCCCTCGGCGCGCTGGTCTGGGAGGTCGAGGTCACCGCGGACTCCGTACGGGAACGGATGTCCGCGTGCGCACGGACCGGCGGCCTCTGCCGGGTCCAGGCCGCCGTGGACTACGGCGGGTCCATCAGCTGGGCCTCCACGCTCGTCTCCTACAGCTTCTTCGCCGTGGCCGCGTTCGCCGGGGGCGCGCTGGTGGGGCGTGAGCTGGAGTCCGGCACCGCCCAGCTGGCCTGGACCCAGTCCGTCTCGCCGACGCGCTGGCTGGCCGCCAAGCTCGCGGTGCCGGCGCTGCTGCTGGTGGCCGGCGGAACCGTGTTCGTCCTCGTGTTCCGCTGGGCCTGGGCGGCCAACCGGGACCTGATGGGCGACGACTGGACCTTCAACGACGTGTTCGCCGCGCGGGGGCCGGCGCTGGTGGCGTACGGGTTGTGCGGGCTGGGGGTGGGTGCGCTCGTCGGGGTCGTGGTGCGGCGGTCGCTGCCCGCGGTGGCCGTCTCCTGTGGGGTGATGTACCTGGTCAACCACCACCTGGAGGCGCACAGGGAGGATCTTTGGCCGACGGTTGCCGCCGGCGGTCCGGCGGGGGCGGGGGTGCCCGGGGATGCGTGGCAGGTCTCCGGGGACGCCTTCCACCCCGAGGACCCACTACTGGCCGATGCATCTGGTCGAGACCTCGATCGTGCTGGGGGTCGCCGCGGTTGCCACGGGGGCTGCCTTCTGGGTTCTTCGGCGCCGTACAGCCTGAGGTACGGGTGTACGTGCCCGTCCGCTGTGGCTGATCGCGCAGTTCCCCGCGCCCCTGACGGGGCGCGGCCCCCTCTGGAAGGCGCGGGTCGACATGCGGGGCAGCCATGACGTGCGGGATACCGGGGAGCCTCCCCCCGATATCCCGCACGTCATGTCTCCGTAACCAGTGATTCAGACTGGCTTGCGACCCTCGGGCAATGAACCCCGGCCCGCCCGAGCCCCCGCCTCCGCCGGAGCGCGAGCCCTCCCAGAAGAGGAGGAACGGAAGCCCGCACCTCCTCGCGGCGCTTCCGCCCGTTCTCTCCGACGCGCCTGTTTCCGGCCCGGCGCGGAAGAATGGGTTCATGAACCAGCCCAATGCCCAGGCGCAGGTCCAGCACCCGCAGCCGTCCGTCGGTTCCATAGCCGCCCACCGCCCGCACACCGTGGCGGCGAACGTCTCCGACCTGGAGCCCGACCTCGACGCCGACCTCGACGAGTACGAGGACCTGGTGCAGGACGGCGTCCAGCTCCCGCAGGGCCGCTTCCTCGACCGGGAGCGCAGTTGGCTCGCGTTCAACGAAAGGGTCCTCGAACTCGCCGAGGACCCGAACACGCCCCTCCTCGAACGGGCGAAATTTCTGGCGATCTTCGCGAGCAACCTGGACGAGTTCTTCATGGTCCGGGTGGCCGGTCTGAAGCGGCGCATCGCCACCGGCGTGGCCACCCGCTCGGCCTCGGGCCTGCAGCCCCGCGAGGTGCTGGAGATGATCTGGGCCCGCTCGCGCGAGCTCATGGCCCGGCACGCCGCCTGCTACCAGGAGGACGTCGCGCCGCAGCTCGCGGAGGAGGGCATCCACCTCGTCCGCTGGAGCGAGCTGTCCGAGAAGGAGCAGGCGCGCCTCTTCACGCTCTTCCGCCACCAGATCTTCCCGGTCCTGACCCCCCTCGCGGTCGACCCGGCGCACCCCTTCCCGTACATCTCGGGTCTCTCCCTGAACCTCGCGGTCGTCGTGCGCAACCCGGTCTCCGGGCACCGCCACTTCGCGCGCGTGAAGGTGCCGCCGCTGCTCTCCCGCTTCCTGGAGGCCTCCCCGAACCGCTTCGTCCCCATCGAGGACGTCATCGCGGCCCATCTGGAGGAGCTGTTCCCGGGCATGGAGGTCCTGGAGCACCACACGTTCCGCCTCACCAGGAACGAGGACCTGGAGGTCGAGGAGGACGACGCCGAGAACCTCCTCCAAGCCCTGGAGAAGGAACTCATGCGGCGCCGCTTCGGCCCGCCGGTGCGCCTGGAGGTCGAGGAGTCCATCGACCGGTACGTACTGGACCTGCTGGTCAGGGAGCTGAAGATCTCCGAGGCGGAGGTCTATCCGCTCCCCGGCCCCCTGGACCTCACCGGCCTCTTCGGCATCGGCGCCCTGGACCGGCCCGAGCTGAAGTTCCCGAAGTTCATCGCGGGCACCCACCGCGACCTCGCCGAGGTCGAGTCGGCGTCCCCGCCCGACATCTTCGCGGCCCTGCGCGAACGCGACGTCCTGCTGCACCACCCGTACGACTCGTTCTCCACCTCCGTCCAGGCGTTCCTGGAGCAGGCGGCGACGGACCCGGACGTGCTGGCCATCAAGCAGACGCTGTACCGCACCTCGGGCGACTCCCCCATCGTGGACGCCCTCATCGACGCCGCCGAGTCCGGCAAGCAGGTCCTCGTCCTCGTCGAGATCAAGGCACGCTTCGACGAGCAGGCCAACATCAAGTGGGCCCGCAAACTGGAGGAGTCGGGCTGCCACGTGGTCTACGGCCTCGTCGGCCTCAAGACCCACTGCAAGCTGTCGCTCGTGGTGCGCCAGGAGGGCGACACCCTGCGCCGCTACAGCCACGTCGGCACGGGCAACTACCACCCCAAGACCGCCCGCCTGTACGAGGACCTGGGGCTCCTGACCGCCGACCCACAGGTCGGCGCGGACCTCTCCGACCTCTTCAACCGGCTCTCCGGCTACTCCCGCCGCGAGACCTACCGCCGTCTGCTCGTCGCGCCCAAATCCCTGCGCGACGGCCTGATAGCGCGCATCAACAAGGAGGTCCAGCACCACCGTGCCGGACGTCCCGCCCATGTCCGCATCAAGGTCAACTCGATGGTGGACGAGGCGCTCATCGACTCGCTCTACCGCGCCTCCCAGGCCGGCGTGCCGGTCGACGTCTGGGTCCGCGGAATCTGCGCGGTACGGCCCGGAGTCACGGGCCTGTCCGAGAACATCCGCGTACGGTCCGTCCTCGGCCGCTTCCTCGAACACTCCCGGGTGTTCGGCTTCGGCAACGGCGGCGAGCCCGAGGTGTGGATAGGCAGCGCCGACATGATGCACCGCAACCTCGACCGGCGTATCGAAGCCCTGGTGAGAATCACCGACCCGGCCCACCGGTCGGCCCTCAACCGGCTGTTCGAGACCGGCATGTCCGACACCACTTCCTCCTGGCACCTCGGCCCCGACGGCGAATGGACCCGGCACGCGACCGATGCCGAGGGCCAGCCCCTGCGCAACGTCCAGGAGATGCTCATAGACGCCCGGAGGCGCCGGCGTGGCACAGCAACACCTTGACCCGACGGCCGGACCCGTGGCCGGGGACGCCCTCGCGGCGTACCTCCGGGCCCAGGCCACGGAGTTCCTCCGCGCGCTGCGCCAGCACCGGGAGACCGGTGGCGCGGCGGCGGTCAACGGCTCGAAGGAGGCCGTGGACGCGGCGCGCGCCCTGCGCCGCTCGGCCCGCCGCATCAGCGGCACCCTGCACACCTTCCGGCCCCTGCTCGACGAGGGCTGGTCGGAGGCCATGCGACCCGAACTGGCCTGGCTCTCGGGGACCCTGGCCCGCGAACACGCGTACGGCGCCCGCCAGGAGCGGCTGCTCGCGGCCCTGCACCGGCTGTCCGGATCGGCGGCGTTCCCCTCGCAGGCCACCTCCGACGTACGGCAGGAGAAGGGCCAGCTGACCGTCGGCGCGGCCAAGGCGGGCGCCCTCCTGGAACGCCAGCTGACCCTCGCCCGGACCCGCGCCCACTCGGCCGCGCTCCAGGCCCTGGGCTCCAGCCGCTTCCACGCCGTCGCCGACAACGTCGCCGTACTGGCCAGCGAGGTCCCGCTCACCGCGGCCGCGACGACGGCCACGACGGCCGGCGCGGCCAACACGGCTTCCGCCGGACTCAAGCCGCTGGCCGCCGCCGCGGAGGACCGCCTCTGCGACGCCGTCACCGGACTGCCCCTGATCACCGCGGGCCACCCCTACAACTCGGAGGCCCTCGTCCACGGCCTCTCCGCCGACACGGCCCCGCAGCCCCAGGACGCCCCCTGGCACCAGGTACGCCTCCTGCTGCGCCTGCACCGCTATGCGCGCGAGGTCCTGTTCGGCGACGAAGTCCTCCTCGACGTACGCCTGTTGAGCGCGGGCAAGGCCCTGGACCGGCATCGCGACGCGGCGGAGGCCGCCGCGGCGGCGGCCTCGGCGGCCCGCACCCCGCGGATCGCACCGGCGACGGCGTACGCGCTCGGGGTGCTCCACGCCGACCAGCGGCACGAAGTGGAAGCGGCCAGGTTCACGTTCCAGCGGGCCTGGATGAGGGAGACCGTCGGCACTCCGTGACGGTGTGACCGACGGATGCCGCAACTCGCGATCGGAGGCCCAGTGCACTCGAACGGAAACCCCGTACTCGCGGCGGGCTGCGTCCTGTGGCGCCGCTCACCGGCCGACGGCGCACTGCAGATCTGCCTGGTCCACCGGCCGAAGTACGACGACTGGTCGCACCCGAAGGGCAAGCTGAAGTCCGGCGAGGACACGCTGGCCGCGGCGCTGCGCGAGGTCGAGGAGGAGACCGGGCACCGGTGTGCGCCCGGTCCGCGCCTGACGACCCTCCACTACGTCGCCAATGACCGGCCCAAGCAGGTCAGTTACTGGGCCGCCGAGGAGACGGGCGGTGCGTTCGTGCCCAACCGTGAGGTGGATCGCGTGCTGTGGCTTTCGCCGGCGGCGGCGCGGGGGCGGCTCACGCAGGCACGGGACCGGGAGCTGGTGGACGAGCTGCTGGCGGTCCTGCGGCGCGTGTAGCACTGCGTGTTGCAGCTGCGTGCGGCTGGTAGGGGTGAGGGTGCGCGGCTGTCGGTGCGTGTTCGGGTGCGGGTGCGTCGTGGCTGGCCGCGCCGTTCCCCGCGCCCCTAAAAAGCGGGCGGTTTCAGCTGGGGTCGGACGTGTGGTTCTCGGCGTCCGTGCGGGCCAGGCTCCGGGCTCTTCTTGCCGGGCCTCGCCAGCCGCAGGTGCATCGAGCCAGGCAGAAAGGGCCTTGCTCGACCGTCGTCGTCCGGTGTTCCAGGGGAGTGATCTCTTCCTGCTGCGCCACGCGCCCCACCGTACCGATGCTTGGTAAACGCTTCCCCATGCCCGGCGCCCGCGTGACAACACCCCTCACCGGTCGTTAAGCGGAACGACAACGAGGCCCGCCCAAGGACGTCCCGGCTGGGGGTAGCAGGCGATGGTGGAGCGGCAGCGAAAACGAGCGGACGGGGCGGTCGCCCTGGCCGCCGCGGCGACGGGGCTACTGCTCTGCGCCACCGGATGCGCGGGCGGCGGGACCGCCTCCGACGACGCCCGGACCGCCGAGGACCCCGTCGAGGTGCTCCACGGAGCCGCCGCGCACCTGGTCAGCGCCGGTACGTCCAAGGCGCGTACGTCCATGGAGATGGCGACCGGCGGCACCCGCGTGACCATCCGCGGCGAGGGTGTCTACGACTTCGCGGGCCAGGTGGGCCGGCTGAAGGTACTCCTCCCGCAGGACCCGGCCGGGGCCGACGGCCACCGCCCCATCACCGAGCTGCTCGCACCGGGCGCGCTCTACATGAAGAACCGCGGCGCGGGCGTGCCCGCCGACAAGTGGGTACGCGTCGACACGGCCACGCTCTCCGACGGGAACCTGGTCACGGGCGGTGCGACCGATCCGTTCGCCGCCGCGGAACTGCTGCGGGGGGCGCGCACGGCGACGTACCTGGGCAGGACGTCGGTGGCGGGCACGGCCGTACGGCACTACCGGGGTACCGCCGACCTCACGGTGGCCGCGCGCGACGCCTCGGCGGGCAACCGGGAGGCACTGCGGGCGGCGGCGAAAGGCTTCGCCACGGCGACGGTCCCCTTCGACGTGTACCTCGACGACCAGGGGCGTATCCGCAAGGTCCGCCACCGGTTCAGCTTCGTGAACGGGCAGCAGAAGGACACGGTGGCGGTGTCCTCCACGACGCTCCTGTACGACTTCGGGGCCGCGGTCGACGTACGGCTGCCGAAGACGAAGGACATCTTCGCCGGACGGATCGCCGAGTGAGGGGACGGTCGTGGGCGGGGCCGGAAATGGTCCGTTGGTGCCATGCGCTGTCCGTGGACCGCTCCCTACTCTAGGAAGTCGGTAACGGCAGGAAGAGGTGATGCACGTGGCTCCGGCGCGCGGTACGGCAGTTCAGGACCACGTGGCCCTGGCCGAGATCGAGCTGTGCGGCGACCTGATCATCGCGGCCTCTGCGGCCCGTGAGGACCGCCTCAGCCCCGACCAGATCGACGAGGTCCTCAAGGTGACCGAAGAACGCTTCCCCCACCAACACCAGGACCCCCCACCCAACTAACAATCCCCGCACCCCCACCAGGGGCGCGGGGAACAGCGCAGGCCTTCGCCCTCGGGGGCGCGGGGAACTGCGCAATCTTTTCGCCTTGACCGCCGCGAGGACCACCGCAGCCCATCGTCGCTCAGAGGCGCGGGGACAGCGCAGGCCTTCGCCCCCAAGGGGCGCGGGGAACGGCGCAATCTTTTCGTCTTGACCGCCGCGAGGACCACCGCAGGCCGCCTTCACCCAGGGGCGCGGGGAACTGCGCAATCTTTTCGCCTTGACCGCCGCGAGGACCACCGCAGCCCATCGTCGCTCAGAGGCGCGGGGACAGCGCAGGCCTTCGCCCCCAAGGGGCGCGGGGAACGGCGCAATCTTTTCGTCTTGACCGCCGCGAGGACCACCGCAGGCCGCCTTCACTCAGGGGCGCGGGGAACTGCGCAATCTTTTCGTCTTGACGGCCGGCGGGACCACAGCAATCGTTTCCGGCCCCCCGCCCGGCCAGGGCTCACGTGCGCAACAGCCGGGCAATCGCCTTGGTCGCCTCCTCCACCTTCGCATCGATCTCGGCACCCCCCTTGACCGCCGCGTCAGCGACACAGTGCCGAAGATGCTCCTCCAGAAGCTGCAGCGCGAACGACTGCAACGCCTTCGTGGAGGCGGAGACCTGCGTGAGTATGTCGATGCAGTAGACGTCCTCGTCGACCATCCGCTGCAGCCCCCGCACCTGCCCCTCGATCCGCCGCAGCCGCTTGAGGTGCTCGTCCTTCTGCTTGTGGTAGCCGTGGATCCCGCGATCGTGGTCGGTCACGATCTCCGCGCCGCCGGCTCCCGCCGCACCGGTCTCCCCGGAGGGCGCCGTGGCGCCGGCCTCGGTGGTCGTCATCGCGTCCTCCTGCTGACTGATACCCCTACCGGGTATATCGTAACGAACTTTGCCGGGTATAGGGCCCTTGGCAGATGCCCTCGCGGGACCCCGTGCTGATCACTGTGCCCGATGGGCGACACTGGGGGGCGGCCGGTTAGCCGTGGCCGGATGATGCGCCTAGCATCAGCCTGACCGACACCGAAGCAATCCGAGGACCCCACGTGCGATTTCGTCTGACCCCCAGGGAGACGAGCTTCTACGACATGTTTGCCGCTTCCGCGGACAACATCGTCACGGGCTCCAAGCTCCTGATGGAACTGCTCGGGGCGGACTCGTCCGGCCGAGCCGAGATCGCAGAGCGTATGCGGGCCGCGGAACACGCCGGTGACGACGCAACGCACGCGATCTTCCACCAGCTGAACTCCTCGTTCATCACGCCGTTCGACCGCGAGGACATCTACAACCTCGCCTCGTCCCTCGACGACATCATGGACTTCATGGAGGAGGCCGTCGACCTGGTCGTCCTCTACAACGTGGAGGAACTGCCCAAGGGCGTCGAGCAGCAGATCGAGGTACTGGCCCGGGCGGCGGAGCTGACCGCCGAGGCGATGCCGAACCTGCGCACGATGGACAACCTCACCGAGTACTGGATCGAGGTCAACCGTCTGGAGAACCAGGCCGACCAGATCCACCGCAAGCTGCTGGCGATGCTCTTCAACGGCAAGTACGAGGCCATCGAAGTGCTGAAGCTCAAGCAGATCGTGGACGTCCTCGAAGAGGCCGCCGACGCGTTCGAGCACGTGGCCAACACGGTGGAGACCATCGCGGTCAAGGAGTCCTGACCCCTTCATGGACACCTTCGCCTTGATCGTGACCATCGGTGTCGCGCTCGGATTCACCTACACCAACGGCTTCCACGACTCCGCGAACGCCATCGCCACCTCCGTGTCCACGCGCGCGCTGACGCCGCGTGCGGCACTCGCGATGGCCGCCGTGATGAACCTCGCCGGCGCCTTCATGGGCAGCGGGGTCGCCAAGACCGTCAGCGAAGGCCTGATCGAGACACCGCACGGCAACAGGGGCATGTGGATCCTGTTCGCCGCGCTGGTGGGCGCGATCGTGTGGAACCTCGTCACCTGGTACTTCGGCCTGCCGTCCTCCTCCTCCCACGCGCTGTTCGGCGGCATGGTGGGCGCGGCGCTCGCCGGCGGCATCGATGTCATCTGGTCCGGCGTCCTGGAGAAGGTCGTCATCCCGATGTTCATCTCCCCGGTCGTCGGTCTGATCGCCGGTTATCTGGTGATGTGCGCGATCATGTGGCTCTTCCGCCGCTCCAACCCGCACAAGGCGAAGCGCGGTTTCCGTATCGCGCAGACCGTGTCGGCGGCCGGTATGGCGCTGGGCCACGGCCTCCAGGACGCCCAGAAGACGATGGGCATCGTGGTGATGGCCCTGGTCATCTCGGACGTCGAGGAAGCGGGCGACCCGATTCCCGTCTGGGTCAAGATCGCGTGCGCGGTGATGCTGTCGCTGGGTACGTACGCCGGTGGGTGGCGCATCATGCGTACGCTCGGGCGGAAGATCATCGAGCTCGATCCTCCGCAGGGGTTCGCGGCGGAGACCACGGGTGCGTCGCTGATGTTCACGACGGCGTTCATCTTCCACGCGCCGATCTCGACGACGCATGTCATCACGTCGGCGATCATGGGTGTGGGGGCGACGAAGCGGGTGAACGCGGTGCGGTGGGGTGTCGCCAAGAACATCATCCTCGGCTGGTTCATCACCATGCCGGCGGCGGCGCTGGTAGCGGCCACCAGCTTCTGGCTCGTGGACGTGGCGTTCCTGTAAGCCCCCTTTTTTTTCTCGCCCCCGCCGCCCCTGCCCTCCCGTCCACGCATGGGGCTGCGCCCCTCGCCCCCAGGTCGCGCTCCGCGCTCGTCCTCAAACGCCGGACGGGCTGAAAGCGTTTCAGCCCGTCCGGCGGTTGAGGACCGGGGGTTCGGGGGCGGAGCACCCCGAGTCAGTGACGGGAACTGGTAGGGGCGGCGGGGCGAGAAAAAGCCAACGGGCCCGCCCCCCGGCGCAAGCGCCGGGAAGCGGGCCCTATCGGTCCCCGCGGTGGCACCGCCATGCAGCACCGCGAGGGGTCCGGGAGACGTACGCGAGGCGCCGGCTCGAAGACGAAGATGTCGGCTCAGCCGAAGCGCCCCGAGATGTAGTCCTCGGTCGCCTGCACGGACGGGTTCGAGAAGATCCGCTCGGTGTCGTCGATCTCGATGAGCTTCCCGGGCTGCCCGACCGCGGACAGGTTGAAGAACGCCGTCCGGTCGGAGACACGCGCGGCCTGCTGCATGTTGTGCGTCACGATGACGATCGTGAAGCGCTCCTTCAGCTCACCGATCAGGTCCTCGATGGCCAGCGTCGAGATCGGGTCCAGGGCCGAGCACGGCTCGTCCATGAGCAGGACCTTCGGCTCCACCGCGATCGCCCGCGCGATGCACAGCCGCTGCTGCTGACCGCCGGAAAGCCCGGACCCCGGCTTGTTCAGCCGGTCCTTGACCTCGTTCCAGAGGTTCGCGCCCTTGAGCGACTTCTCCACGATGTCGCCCAGCTCGGACTTCTTGTAGCTGCCGTTGAGCCGCAGGCCCGCCGCCACGTTGTCGAAGACCGACATCGTGGGGAAGGGGTTCGGACGCTGGAAGACCATGCCGACCTCGCGCCGCACCGACACCGGGTCGATCCCGGCGCCGTACAGGTTCTCGTCGTCGAGCATGACCTTGCCCTCGACGCGTCCGCCCGGCGTGACCTCGTGCATCCGGTTGAGGGTGCGCAGGAAGGTGGACTTGCCGCAGCCGGAGGGGCCGATGAAGGCCGTCACCGATCGGGGTTCGATGGCCATCGAGATGTCCTCGATGGCTCGGAACGAGCTGTAGTAGGCGCTGAGGCCGCTGACGTCGATTCGCTTGGCCATGGGGATCACTGCTTCTTTCGAGGGGGAAAACTGGTCGCTGTGTGGCCGCGTCAGCGACCGGTCTTGGGGGCCTTCCAGCGGGCGATGCCGCGAGCCGCCAAGTTGAGGATCATCACGAACGCGATCAGCGTGAGCGCCGCCGCCCAGGCCCGGTCGTACGCCGCACCGGAGCCGCCGCTGTTCGCGTACTGCTGGTAGATGTACATGGGGAGCGAGGCCTGCGGACCGTCGAAGGGGTCCGTGTTGATGAAGGTCGAACCCCACACCAGCAGGAGCACCGGCGCGGTCTCACCCGTGATGCGGGCGACCGCGAGCATCACACCGGTGGTGATGCCGCCGATGGACGTCGGCAGGACCACCTTCATGATGGTGCGCCACTTCGGCACACCCAGCGCCAGCGAGGCCTCGCGCAGCTCGTTCGGGACGAGCTTGAGCATCTCCTCGGTGGAGCGGACGATCACCGGCAGCATCAGGATGGTCAGGGCCATCGCGCCGGCGAACCCGGAGTAGCCCATGTCCAGGATGATGATCCAGAAGCTGAGGACGAACAGGCCGGCGACGATCGACGGGATGCCGGTCATGACGTCGACGAAGAACGTGACGGCCTTGGCGAGCCTGCCGCGCCCGTACTCCACGAGGTAGACGGCGGTCAGGATGCCGATCGGCACGGAGATCGCCGTGGCGATGCCGACCTGCTCGAGGGTGCCGAGGATCGCGTGGTAGATGCCTCCGCCGGGCTCGGTGTCGGTCACCAGACCCATCGAGTGGGTGAGGAAGAAGACGTCGAGGACCTTCACACCGCGCTTGACGGTCTCCCAGATGAGCGAGACCAGCGGGATGACGGCGAGCAGGAACGCGACCCAGACGAGGCTGGTCGCCACCCGGTCCTTGGCCTGTCGGCGGCCCTCGACCTTCGCGGCGATGCCGTACGACGCGGCCACGAAGAAGACCGCGGCCATCAGGCCCCACTGGATCTTGCTGTCCAGTCCGGCCGCGGCGCTGATGCCGAGACCCAGCGCGATCGAGCCGCCGGCGATCGCGTACGGGCTCCACTTGGGCAGCGTCGCGCCCTGCAGGGTGCTGGGACGCCGGTCGTTGACGGTCTGGCTCATGCGTTGGCCCCCGAGTACTCCGCGCGGCGGGCGATGATCATGCGGGCTCCACCGTTGACCAGCAGGGTGATGATGAACAGCACCAGACCGGAGGCGATGAGCGCGTCACGGCCCATCTCGCTGGCCTCGCTGAACTTGCTGGCGATGTTCTGGGCGAAGGTGCCGCCGCCCGGGTCGAGCAGGCTGGCGTTGATCTCGAAGCTCGGGGACAGGACCGTGGCCACCGCCATCGTCTCGCCGAGCGCGCGCCCGAGGCCGAGCATCGAGGCGGAGATGACACCGGAGCGGCCGAAGGGCAGCACCGACATGCGGATGACCTCCCAGCGCGTGGCGCCGAGGGCCAGTGCGGCTTCCTGGTGCATCAGCGGAGCCTGCCGGAAGACCTCGCGGCTCACGCTGGTGATGATCGGCAGGATCATGATCGCGAGCAGGATGCCCACGGTGAACAGCGAGCGCGGTGCGCCGCCCTGCCAGTCGAGGATGCCGGTCCAGCCGAAGTAGTCGTCCAGCCAGCCGAAGAGGCCGATCATGTGCGGTGCGAGGACCAGGGCGCCCCACAGGCCGTACACGATGGACGGCACGGCGGCGAGCAGGTCGATCACGTAGGAGAGGGGGCCGCCGAGCTTGCGCGGGGCGTAGTGCGTGATGAACAGGGCGATGCCGACCGCGATCGGGACCGCGATGATCATCGCGATGATCGACGAGACGACCGTGCCGTAGACCAGGACCGCGATGCCGAAGCTCGGCGGTACGGCGGTCGGGTTCCACTCCATGGTGGTGAGGAAGTTGCTCTCGTCCTTGCTGATGGCAAGCACGGAGCGGTACGTGAGGAAGGCCGCGATGGCGGCCATGATCACGAGCAGGAAGATGCCCGACCCGCGGGACAGGCCGAGGAAGATGCGGTCGCCGGGCCGGGTGGCCCCGCGGGCGGCGCGCTTCTGCTCGGCCTCGGAGGGTGGGGAGACGGGGGGAGGCGCTGCGTCGTTCTTGATGGATATATCCATGAGGTTCTCCGGTCTGCGGGGCCCCACAGCGTGTGCGGCCCCAGGCGGCGGTGCACCGGACGGCGCGCGGTCCGGCCCCTGGTCGGGGGCCAAACCGCGCGCTCAGGTCAGCTCAGGCTCGCGACGGTCGTACGGACCTTCGCGATGATCTCTTCGGGGATCGGGGCGTAGTCGTTCTCGGCCAGGATCTTCTGGCCGTCCTCGCTGGCGATGTAGGTGAGGAACGCCTTGGTGGCGGCGAGGGTGTCGGCCTTGTTGCCCTTGTCGCAGACGATCTCGTACGTGACCAGGGTGATCGGGTAGGCGCCGTCGGCCTTGGTCGCGCGGTTCAGTTCGAGCGCGAGGTCCTTGCCGGTGCCGACGACCTTGGCGTCCGCGATGGCCGTCGTGGCGTTCTCGACGGTGGCCTCGACGGGTTCGCTGGCGCCGGTGTTCAGCTTGGCCGCGGCGATGCCGTCCTTGGCGTACGACAGCTCCATGTAGCTGATGGCGCCGGAGGTCTGCTTGACCTGCTGGGCGACACCGGAGGAGCCGGACGCGGACTGGCCACCCTTGGCCTGCCAGGCCTTGCCGCCCTCGTACTTCCACTGGTCGGGCGCGGCCGCGATCAGGTACTTGGTGAAGTTGTCCGTGGTGCCGGACTCGTCCGAGCGGTGGAACGCCTGGATCTTGAGGTCGGGCAGCTTCGCGTCGGGGTTCAGCTTCTTGATCGCCGCGTCGTTCCAGTTGGTGATCTTGCTGTCGAAGATCTTCGCAAGGGTCTCCGCGTCGAGGACGAGGCCCTCGGCGCCCGGGACGTTGTAGCCGACGGCGATCGGGCCGCCGACCATCGGCAGGTCGATGCCCTGGCCGTCCTTGCAGACCTCTTTGGAGGCGGTGACCTCTTCGGGCTTCAGCGCGGAGTCCGAGCCGGCGAAGGCGACCTGGCCCTGGGTGAACGCCGTGACACCGGCGCCCGAACCCTCGGACTTGTAGTTGATCTGGACGTCCTTGCAGGCGGTCACGAACTGCTTGACCCACGCGTCGATCGCGTTCTTCTGCGCGGAGGAGCCGTTGGCCAGCAGCTGGCCCTTGGCGTCGTCACACTTGATGGAGCTGTTGGCCGCCGCCGAGCTGCTGTCGCTGCTGCCGGTGCCCGTGTCGTCCGAGCCGCACGCCGTCAGCGCAAGGGCGCCGGAGACGGCGACAGCACCGAGGGAAAGGGCGCGAAGCCGGTTCTTGCGCTGAAGCTTCACTTTCGTGAGTTCCTTCCAGAAGCCGCCGTTGCGGCGGCGTGCGATGTCATGGGGCCTGCTGGTTCATCGACCGGCACAGGTGCTCGCTTCCGTCCGCACCACGCACCGGGTAAGGCCGAAATTAGGCAGAACAGGTGAAGCCGCCGATGGCCGTGAGTGAACGGAGGGTGAACCCCTGCCGTCAGTGCGGTGAGGTCACGGAACGCTTACGGGGAGAACACGCAAGGGTTCCGACGACCGGAAGCCCAGACTTCGCTCACGCGCCCGCCCCGCCCCGGCTCCCCGGCCTGGCCGGATCCCGCCGCCGCCCCTTTGCACACCCATGGGATTGCCGGTTGCCGCCTGTGGAACCCGCCGGGCGGCTGACCCGTCTCGTTGAACGGGAGCACCGGGAGGCGCACATGCAACGGCGTACGTTCATAGGCGGCACGGCGGCGGTCGCGGTGACAGCGGCGTCGACGGCATGCAGCGGCAAGGGATCGGGGTCACGGGCGGCCGGCTCGGCGCGCACGTCCGGCACACCGGCCAAGGGCACCGGAGCCACTCCGACGGCCAAGGGCACCCCGACGGCCACTCCGGCCGCCGACCTGCGGGCACTGGCGTCGGACCTCGACGGCCCCCTGGTCCGCCCCGGCGACGCGGACTGGGCGGCGGCCCGCCAGCTCTACAACACCCGCTTCGACTCCCTGAAGCCGACGGCGGTCGCGTATGTGGCCGGCCCCGACGACATCCGTACGGCCCTCGCGTACGCCCGCGCCCACGACGTCCGCGTCTCGATCCGCAACGGCGGCCATTCGTACGCCGGTTGGTCCTCCGGGAACGGCCGGCTGATCGTCGACGTGTCGAAGCTGTCCCGGATACGCGCGTCCGGCGACGAGGCGGTGATCGGCGCGGGCGCCAAACTGATCGACGTCTACCGCGGGCTCGCCGCGAAGGGCGTGACCGTCCCGGCGGGCTCGTGCCCCACCGTGGGCGTCTCGGGTCTGGCGCTGGGCGGCGGCCACGGGGTGGTGTCGAGGGCGTACGGCCTGACGTGCGACAGCCTCACGGGGGCGACCCTGATCACGGCGGACGGCAAGCAGCTCACCGCGAGCGCGACCGAGAACAAGGACCTGTTCTGGGCACTGCGCGGCGCGGGCAACGGCAACTTCGGAGTCGTCACGGAACTCCGCTTCAAGACGCACCCGGCCCCGCAGGGCGTCGCGGCGAACATGTCCTGGCCGTGGTCCAGGGCGGCGGCGGTCCTGGCAGCCTGGCAGGAGTGGGGCCCCGACCAGCCGGACGAGATCTGGTCGTCGCTCCACGTCGAGAACGCGGCGGGCGGCACCCCCACCGTCTCCGTCTCCGCGTTCTCCCTCGGCACGTACGGCGACCTGCAGAACGCCGTGGACCGCCTGGCCGACCGGATCGGCGCCTCCGCGCGGAACGTCTCCCTCAGGCGCCGTTCCTACGAGGAGGCGATGGAGGTGTACGCGGGCTGCTCGTCCTTCTCGTCCGACGCCCAGTGCCACCTCCCGGGCCCGACACCGGGCCGCTCGCCCCAGGGAGCACTGAACCGTGAGACGTACGCGGGCCGCTCGGACTTCTTCGACCGCTCCATCTCGGCGGCGGGCATCCGGACGCTGCTCTCCCGAATATCCGGGGTCCGAGGCGGCACGGGCAGTATCGCGCTCACCGCACTCGGCGGCGCGATCAACCGCGTCGACCCGACGGCCACGGCGTTCGTCCACCGCCGCTCGCGCATGCTGGCCCAGTACATCGCGGCGTGGCGCCCCGGCACCTCGGGCAGCACATCGGAGTCCTGGCTGACGGCCACGCACACGGCCATGCGCCCGTACGCCTCGGGCGCGGCCTACCAGAACTACACGGACCCCACCCTGCCCAACTGGCGAAAGGCCTACTACGGCCAAGCGGCCCCACACCTGAAATCCCTGAAATCCCGGTACGACCCAAAGAACTTCTTCAACTTCCCCCAGTCCCTGTAGCCCGAAAGCCACCCCGAATCCGCTCAGGGGCGCGGGGGGCGGCGCAGTCTTTCGTCTTTGGGGCGCGGGGAACGGCGCAGCTTTTCGCTTTTAGGGGCGCGGGGAACGGCGCAATCCTTCGCTTTCAGGGGCGCGGGGAACGGCGCAATCCTTCGCTTTCAGGGGCGCGGGGAACGGCGCAATCCTTCGCCTTTGGGGCGCGAGGAACGGCGCGACCAGCCCCCACCGGGCCCGCAGGAACCCACGACCGATCCACCCCAGGGGCGCGGGGAACGGCGCAATCTTTCGCCTTTGGGGCGCGAGGAACGGCGCGACCAGCCACGAAGCCCCCGCAGGGACCCACGGCCGACGGCCCATTCAGGGGCGCGGGGAACGGCGCAATCTTTTGCCTCAAGGGGGCAAGGGGAACGGCACGACAAGCCACAACGCCCCCGCACCGAACAACGCACCCAACAGCCCCCACAGGGGCACTACCTACGCCGCAAGATCCTTCTCCGCAGGATCAACGTCACTACGAGACCCGGGAATCACTTTCTCCCGAGCCCCGGCGGAGCGATCCGCCCGAACCAACCACCCCACCCGCCCAGACCGCTCGACAGCCTTGACGACAGGCGTCAACAAAGCGGTGGCGAGCGGCGAAAGCAGCAGCACGACCGCGGTCCCGAGCGCGAACCCCCCGACCACGTCGGTCGGATAGTGCACGCCCATATAGATCCGGCAGAACCCACCGAGCAGCGCAAGCCCTATCCCGACGAGCCCGAACTTCCGATTCGCGACGAACAGCCCGACCCCCATGGCCATCATGAGAGTCGAGTGATCGCTCACAAACGAATAATCGCTCTTGCCGCCGATGAGAACTTCAAGCCCCTCGTGGTCCACAAAGGGCCGGGGCCGTTCGACGAATCCCCGTATCGGCACATTCACGAGTACGGCGACCCCGGCGGCCAGCGGCGCCCAGATCAGTGAGGCCACGGAGGCCGCGGCCTCGTCCCCGCCCCGCCGCCGCACGTTCCACCAGCACCACAGCACCAGCAGAACCATGACGAGCAGGAGCCCCCACTCGCCCACGAACTCCATGACGCGGTCGAACCAGTGCGGCGCGTCTTTGGCGAGACCATTGATGTCGTAGAGCAAGTCGACGTCGGGGTTCGATCCGGAGTCGGCGAGTCCAGCCATGGTGCAACGGCTCCTTCGTCGTCATCTTTCCGACGCACCCATCGGATGCGTCGCGCCACAACCCCCGTCGTCGGCTACAAGAACAGGAACGCACACTCCCCTTCAATACGTTCCACCCTCCACCGAATGATCACGCAGACGTTATCGAAGAGAGATACATCGCCGCAGCTCAGGGATGGGTTTCACACAGAGGTGGGCAATGCTTTCGCGCCATCTTCGGTCACCCGCGTCGCCCCGAAGTAGTCAGGGGTGTCGATGGAGTCGAAACGGATCACGGCCCCGGTCCGGGGGGCATTGATCATGTACCCGCCACCCACATAGATCCCCACGTGCCGGATGGCCCGGGAGTTGGTGAGGTCGTCCGAGAAGAAGACCAGGTCGCCGGGGAGCAACTCGTCCCGCCCGGGGTGCGGACCGGCGTTGTACTGGTCGTTGGCGACCCGCGGCAGAGCGATCCCCACCGTCTCGTACGCGGCCTTGGTGAGCCCCGAGCAGTCGAAGCGTCCTCCCTGGTCAGCGGTGCCGTTGCCGCCCCAGAGATAGAGCGTGCCGAGCTTCTTCTGCGCGAAGTAGATGGCGCCGGCGGCCTGCTGGGAGGGCTGCACACGACCGACGGGAGCGGCGAAGCTCTCCTGCAGCGTCGTGATCGTCTTCACGTAGTTCTGGGTCTCCTTGTACGGCGGAACGCCCCCGTATTTGATGACGGCGTACGCCCCCGCGTTGTACGCGGCGAGCATGTTCTCCGTCGGGTTCCCGGGCGCGTCCTTGACGTACTTCGCGAGCGTGCAGTCGTACTTCGCGGCCGATGGAATCGCGTCATTCGGATCCCATACGTCGCGGTCGCCGTCACCGTCGCCGTCGATTCCGTGCGTGGCCCAGGTCCCGGGGATGAATTGCGCAATCCCCTGCGCGGCGGCCGGACTCTTGGCGTCGGGATTGAACCCGCTCTCCTGATACAGCTGCGCGGCGAGAAGGGCCGGATTAATGGCGGTGCACAGATTGCCCCACTTCTGCACGAGCGTCCGGTACGCCGCCGGTACGGACCCCTTGGCGAGGCCGACAGCCCCTTGCCCGACACCGTTGGCGAGGTTCCCGGCGACCATGTAGACGCCGACCACCAGCACCATGACGAAGCTGAGCCCCGCCCCCACAGCGGCGGTCGCCACGATCCAGCCCTTACGCACCGTCAACCGCCCCTCGCCGCACGGTAATCCGAACGTCAGTGTAGATGCGCGGAGCCCATCACGGAATGATCACTCACCGACGACCCGGGGCGGGGATACGGTTGTCCCACTCGGGACCACCCCCCACGCCTTCGGCGCCCTCGTCTCCGTACTCAAGGAGAACCGGATCCATGTCCGACATCCCCACGAACCTCACCTGGGAACGCGCCGCCCCGCCGGACGCGACGGGTCCGGGTCCCTGGATCGAACTCGCCTTCGGTGACGACGAACTCGTCTACATCCGCGAGACCAGCGACCCCGAGACCGTCGTCACGACCACGCAGAAGAAGTGGGACGCCTTCGTACTCGGCGTACAGGCAGGCGAGTTCGACCACTTCGTGGAGGGAGTGGAAGGGTTCGAGGGATCCGCCGGATCTGAGGGATCCGAGGGCGGCCGACCCTAGACGGTCGACCCTAGGCGGCCGGCCCCGCCGAACCGCCCCTCTCCACACTCCGCGCCACACCCCGCGCCCACAGCACCAGCGGCACCTGGAGCGGCAGCCGGGCCAGCGCCGCGGCCTTCTGGGGCGCGGGCCGGTGACGCCAGTCGACGGCCATCTGGACGTTCGCGGGGAACACCCCGACGAAGAACGCGGTGGTGGCCAGCGCGGCCACCCGCCGCGTACGCGGCACCGCCACCCCGGCCGCCAGCGCCAGCTCGACGACCCCGCTCGCGTACGTCCAGGTCCGCGGCGAACCCGGCAGCACGCGCGGGATCGTCGCGTCGAACTGCCGGGGCACCGCGAAGTGGGCGACGGCGGCGGAGGCCAACAGGCCTGCGAGCAACAGGGGCGAGCGTTCCGGCCTTGGCACGGTTCCTCCTCCGAGAGCCCATGAAGGGCTGGGGCAGCGGCTACCGCGCGAGGTTACTCGAAAGTAAGTAGCCGGGTGTCAGGAGGGCTCCGCCCCCGTGTACGCCGCCGTCGTCCGGTCCGCCCTCCCCCGGGCGACCTCCTCGGCCTCACCGGCGGCGACAGCGGCCGCGTACCACCCCTCGCTGCTCAGCCCGGCGAACCGCAGCCCCTCCTCGGTCCCGAACCAGGCCATGGCCTCCTGGGGATCGACGGCCGCGCCGGAGGACAGGTGGAGGGTGAGCCCGATGAGGGCCATGTCCCAGCCGACCCCGACGGCCCCGGGCCCGAACTGCTGCCACTTCTCGTCGTCGTCGGGAGCGATGTGGTCCAGCTCGAAGCGCGTACCGCCGTCCGCCGTCGGGGTCAGCCGCAGCTCGATCCAGCTGACGTTCCCGCCGAACTCCCAGGTCGCGGTGAAGCCCTTCGGCGGGTCGCAGCGCTCGACGGTGCCGCCGGCGTTGCCCTCCAGCTGGTACGTGCCGCCGGGACGCAGCTCGCCGGTGACGGGCAGGAACCAGCGCGGGATGCGCTCGGGATCCGTACAGGCCTCCCAGAGGTCCTCGACGGTCGTGTCGTACGTCTGACTCACGGTCACCACGTGGGCCTCACCGGCCTCCATGACCCGGCTGCCGACCTGGCGCCGCACGGCGTTGATCTGATGACTGACGTCGATCATGCGCTGCTCCTCCACTGGGATGTCACTGAGTCCGTCACTGAGTCCGTCACCGCGTCCGTCAACAAGCCGGTCACTGCGAAGGGTTGCCGTCGCCGGGGCCGCCGTCGCCGGGCCGCTCGCGCAGCCGGCGTTCGCGCTTGCCCCGGGCCACCTCGGTGGACAGGGCATCGAGGCGGGGCGTCCAGAAGCGCCGGAAGCGGTCCAGCCAGGCGTCGACGTCACGCAGGGGGTCGGAGTTCACGGCGTACAGCCGCCGGGCCCCCTCCGGCCGGACCGTGGCGAAACCGTTCTCCCGCAGGACCTTGAGGTGCTGCGAGACGCCGGGCTGGGATATCCCGAACTCTTCCCGCACGACCTCGCTCACCGCCCCGGAGCTCATCTCGCCGTCCGCGAGCAGCTCCAGGATCCGTCGGCGAACGGGGTCACCGAGTACGTCGAATGCGTGCACAGGACCAACGTATCACCGCACGCTTATATAAGCACCCAGTGATGAGAAGTGTCGGTCACCGCTCCCACCCCGGCGCACCCCGCCACCCCGTCCGGGATAGCCTGCCCCACAACGAAACGGGCGGCGTCTACACACCAGGAGACGCACGACCCGGAGGACATCGGCACGACGGACCGGCGCACTCGGGACGGAGTCGGGCTCGATGGACGGGCGGAATCGGCCACTATCAGTTGGCATTCACGTAAGAGTGGCTAACGACGGAACCACACCACAGGTTCCGCATCCACTTCATTGCCCGACGTGACCTGCCGTGATACACAGAGTGACGATACGCCTCCCCCGTATGCCGTCCTGCGCCCCCTTGAAGGGTCCCGCGAGCTCCGGTGACAAGGGATTCGTACGAAACCCGCCAATCAATGACGCCAAGTCGACATGCGACAGCATCATTGTCAGCGACAATAGCCGTGACCTCTGCGCAGAGTGGCAGAGGAGGCAGAACAACCCACTTGGGGCGGTGACTTACATGCTTTTCGCAGCCGAAAAGGGCGACATCAACACGATCATCGGCGGAATCGCTCCGGACTGGGGCCCGTTCGGCACCCTGGGCAACGAAGCCCGCGTGATGATCGAGGTCGTGATGGCGGTCGCCATCCTCCTGTGCCTCGGCATCGCGATCTGGGGAGCGGCGAAACAACGGATCGGCGCGACCGCCCTCCGCGACACCTTCAGCGCGGAACAGGGCAAGGGTCTGATCATCGCGGGTCTCACCGGCGTCTTCATCATCGGTTCACTGGGCACGCTCTTCACGATCGTGTACGGCATGGCCGTCTAGGCGGCCGCCGGCCCGGTGCCCCCGCACCCGGCCCGGCCCATTCGCGTCCCTCCTCTACCCCACCCGTCCGTCGTGCCCACCGGCTGAGGTTGCGTTTCCTGATGTCCAGTCACCACACCGCGCCCACGCGGGAACCAGCGGGGCTACCGTCATATGACGCGGTTCAGCATGAGGTCGAGGGGGCGTACGCGGCATGAGTGTCGGCGACGAGCACGGAGCGCGCGGCGAGGACGGCGGGTACGGAGGCACCGGCCAGACCCGCACGCGGCTCCCCGACGGTGCCGGTGACGCCTACGGAGGGGCGCGACGCGGCGGCCGTTCGTCGTCACGCAGCCTCGTCACGGTGGTGGGAGTCGTGGTCCTCCTGATCGCAGCCATCGCCTTCGCGAACCGCGGCGGCGGAGGTTCCGGCTCGGCGGACGACGACGGAGGCGGGGGGAAGGCGGGTTCGGCCCCCACGGCCCCCTCCGGAGACCAACCGGTGAAGTCGAAGGCGGGCGGAATCCCTTCGGGGTTCGCGCAGAGCGAGCAGGGAGCCGAGTCAGCCGCGGCGAACTACGCGGTGGTCCTCGTCTCCGCCGACATCTTCAAGCCCGCCCGGCGGAGCGAGATCGTCCAGCAGGTGTTCGTCGCCGACAAGGTGGCCGCGCTCAAGGACAAGCTGGACAAGGCGTACTCCAAGACGTTCCTGGGAAGCGTCGGCCTGGACGAGAACGGCAACGCAGCGGCCGGACAGACCTACGTCTCACGCACCATGCCGGTCGGCACCAAGGTCACGGACCACTCGGACAGCACGGCGACCGTCGAAGTCTGGTGCACGGGCGTCTTCGGCACGGCGGGGAACGACTCGAAGAATCCGGTCAGCAACGACTGGTTCACGATGACGCTTCAACTGCGGTGGGCCGACGGTGACTGGAAGGTCGACAGTTTCTCCCAGAAGGACGGACCGGCGCCGGTGAACGGCGACAACACGATCTCGCCTTCCGACGAGATCTCGAAGGCCGTCGAAGAGTACGGAGGCTTCACGTATGCCCGGTAGCCCGCGCCGCGTACTAAAGGTCACCGCCGCCGCAGCAGCCGTGCAGACGACGCTCGTCCTGCTCGCCTCGCGCGCCGCCGCCGCACCGACGCCGACCCCTACGCCGTCAGACGACAACTGCGACCTCATCGTCGGCCCCGCCAAGGACTACTGCGAACGCGGCAGCAACAGCCGCACCGGCCCCTCCCTCGACGACCCCACCACCGCCCTCGACCCCCTCGCCTCCCTCGCCAAGGGCTGCGCGAAGGCCGCCTCCTGGACCATCGACAAGCTCAGCGACGCCGTCCAGAACACGGCGACGGTCGACTTCACGAACCCCACGTTCCTCCAGCAGTACGCGGTCGTCTTCGCCGCGTCGACCATCCTCACCCTCCTCCTGTGGCTGCTCGCGGTCGCCAAGCGCGCCGTGCGGGGCGTCCCCCTCAGCACGGCCATCGGCGAAGCGATCGGCTTCCTCTGGCTGACGGTGCTGGCCTCGGCCTTCACCCCGCTCGTCCTCTACACCGTCGTCTCGGCGACCGACGGCATCGCCGAGGTCCTCGCCAAGACGACCGGCAACCAGACGGACACGTTCTTCGGCAACTTCTCCGGCGCCCTGAACAAGGGCACCGACATCGGCGGCGGCCCGATCATGCTGATCGTGGTCTCCCTCGTGTCGATCCTCGCCGCGGGCGTCCTCTGGCTCGAACTGGTGATCCGCGCCGCCCTCCTCTACGTGGGCGCGCTCCTCGGCACGGTCGTCTACGCCGGCCTCGTCGACAAGAACCTCTGGGGTCACGTCCGCCGCTGGGCCGGCATCATGATCGCCGTCATCCTCGTGAAACCGGTCATCGTGATCGTGCTGGGCCTCGCCGGAGCCCTCTCCGCGGAGGACGGCCCGGACTCCTTCTCCGCCGTCGTCTCCGGCCTCGCGATCATCCTGCTCGCCATCTTCGCCAGCGCGATGATCTACCGCTTCGTCCCCGGCTTCGGCGACGAGATCGCGGGCGGCCGCAACAACCGCATCATGCAGGGCGCCGAGGGCAAGGCCGCGGCCGCCATCAGCTCGCCCGCCCACCTCGTCGCCCAGGGCATCAAGACCCACAGCACCCGGGCCGACAACAACGGCGGAGGCGGCGGCAACAGCGGCGCCCGCCCCTCGAACCCCGTCTCCGGCGGCGTCGCGGCCCACAGTTCACGCGGCTCCTCGGGCGGTGGCGGCGGATCGTCCCCCTCCGCACCCCCGCCCCGCTCCAGCCCGATCAACACCCCCCACGCCGGGAACAACCGGAACAACAGCAACGGCAACAGCAGCAACAACCGCACGGGAGGTGAAGGGCGTTGACGACCGAGTCCCACGTGTCCCATCCGGTCACGCCCCGCCGTACATATCTGATCGGCCGCGCCCGGCCGAGCGCGATCGTCGGCCGCAACCGCGAGTCCGGCGAGATCGGGCTCATCATCGCGGGCGCGTTCCTCGGCATGATGTGCGGTCTGATCGTCCCCGTGCTCTCCCTGCGCATCGTGCTGCTCATGGGCTTCCCGATGCTCGCGCTGGCCGCGGTCTACGTCCCGTACAAGCGGCGGACCTTCTACAAGTGGTTCGAGATCAACCGCAGTTACAAGCGCGGCCTGCGCCGCGGCACCGCCTACCGCAGCAACGTCATGGAGTCGGGCACCTACACCGACGGCCGTGAGGTCGAGATCGGCCCGCCCCCGGGCATCGGCCGCATCTCCTGGCTCGCGGCGCCCTTCGGCCCGGACGAGATCGCCGTGCTCCTGCACGCCGACCGCAAGACCGTCACCGCCGCCATCGAGATCGAGGGCCCCGGCGTCGGCCTGCGCGACAGCGAGGACCAGGAAGCCCTCGTCGACCGCTTCGGCACGCTCCTCAAGCACGTCGCCAACGGGGACGGCTTCGTCACCCGCATCCAGATGCTCGCCCGCACCCTCCCCGCCGACCCGGACGCCCACGCCAAGGACGTCTCCGTACGCGGCGACGAGCGCGCCCCCGGCTGGCTCCAGGAGTCGTACGAGCAGCTCAGTTCCATGGTGTCGACGAGCAGCGAACAGCACCGCGCCTACCTCGTCGCCTGCATGCACTACTCGCGCGAACTGGCCGCCGAGGCCCAGGCGATGGCCCGCGCCGCCCGTCCCAAGGGTGGCAAGAAGCTCGACAAGGACGCCGGACTCGCCGTCGTCATGGCCCGCGAGCTCACCGACATCTGCTCCCGCCTCCAGGAGGCCGACATCCGGGTGCGCCAGCCGCTCGGACAAGGGCGGCTCTCCTCCCTCGTGCATTCGATGTACGACCCGGACCACCCCATCGACCACATCCAGGCCATGACCAAGCGCAACGCCTGGCCGGCCGAGCTGGACGCCATGGAGCCGACCTACCTCCAGGCCAAGACCCGCGAGTCCTCCACCCGCGCCCCCTGGTGCCACTCCACGGCCTGGGTGAAGGAGTGGCCGATGACCCCGGTGGGCGTCAACTTCCTCGCCCCGCTCCTCGTGCACACCCCGGACGTCATCCGCACGGTCGCCGTCACGATGGACCTCGAACCCACCGAGGTCGCCATCGAGCGGATGCTGACCGAGAAGACCAACGACGACGCCGAGGCCAGCCGCCAGGCCAAGATGAACCGCACCGTCGACCCGCGCGACGTCGCCTCGCACAACCGCGTCGACCAGCGCGGCCAGGACCTCGCGAGCGGCGCAGCCGGCGTCAACCTCGTCGGGTACATCACCGTTTCGTCCCGCAACCCCGAGGCACTCGCCCGCGACAAGCGGACGATCAGGGCCTCGGCCGGCAAGTCGTACCTCAAGCTCGAATGGTGCGACCGCGAGCACCACCGCGCCTTCGTCAACACACTCCCGTTCGCGACCGGCATCCGGAGGTAGGACTTCATGCGGGACCCGCTGTCCGTCCTCACGGAAAGCTTCACGTCCTTCCTCTTCGGCAAGGTCGAGACGACCCGCCCGCCGGTGCGCACCTCCACCGGCCAGGCCCAGGCCGTCTACCTGCCGACCGCGGCCCCCGGCCTCGGCGACTCCGGCGTCATCATCGGCCGCGAGGTGTACTCCGGGAAGGGCTACATCTACGACCCCTTCCAGCTGTACGGACAGCAGCTCCCGGCGCCGCACTGGCTGGTCCTCGGCGAGTCCGGCAACGGCAAGTCCGCGCTGGAGAAGACGTACGTCATGCGGCAGCTGCGGTTCAAGGACCGCCAGGTCGTCGTCCTCGACGCACAGGGCGAGGACGGGGTGGGCGAGTGGAACCTCATCGCCCAGGAGCTGGGCCTGACACCCATCCGCCTGGACCCGACCGCCGCCCTGGACATGGGGATCCGGCTCAACCCGCTCGACCCGGCGATCACGACGACCGGCCAGCTCGCGCTGCTCCGGACCATCATCGAGGTCGCGATGGGCCACGGCCTGGACGAGCGCTCCGGCTTCGCGCTGAAGGTCGCGCACGCCTACGTCAACGAGACCATCATCGACCGCCAGCCCGTTCTGACGGACATCGTCGAGCAGCTGCGCCACCCCGAACCGGAGTCGGCGGAGGCGATGAACGTCGCCATAGACGACGTACGCGCCTGGGGCCTCGACGTCGCCCTGGTCATCGACCGCCTGGTCGACGGTGACCTGCGGGGCATGTTCGACGGCCCGACGACCGTCGGCATCGACCTGGACGCCCCGCTGATCGTCTTCGACCTGTCCCACATCGACCGCAACTCCATCGCCATGCCGATCCTCATGGCGATCGTCGGCGTGTGGCTGGAGCACACCTGGATCCGCCCCGACCGGAAGAAGCGCATCTTCCTCGTCGAGGAGGCCTGGCACATCATCAACAGCCCGTTCGTGGCCCAGCTGTTCCAGCGCCTGCTGAAGTTCGGCCGCCGCCTCGGTCTGTCCTTCGTGGCCGTCGTCCACCACCTGTCCGACGTCGTGGACGGAGCCGCCGCCAAGGAGGCCGCGGCGATCCTGAAGATGGCCTCGACACGGACGATCTACGCCCAGAAGGCCGACGAGGCCAGAATGACGGGCCGCGTCCTCGGCCTGCCCCGCTGGGCCGTCGAGATCATCCCCTCCCTCACGCCGGGCATCGCCGTGTGGGACGTCAACGGCAACGTCCAGGTCGTCAAACACCTGATCTCCGAGACCGAGCGCCCCCTCGTCTTCACCGACCGCGCCATGACGGAGTCGTCGGCCGACCACCTCGCGGACGACGCCCTGCGCGCCGCCGAGCTGGAGGCCGAGGAGCGGGCCGCGGCGTTCATGGAGCACCACCTGAGCGATCTCGACGACTCGTCCGAGTCCACAGTCGCGTAGAGGAGCGACCCGAGATGAGACCGGACGATCGCGACCGCTCCACCGGCGGCGGTCAAGGAGGCGTCCCCGACGGCCTGCTGCTCGGCATCCTGGCCTTCGTCCTCGGCATGACCGTCATGGTCTGGACGGCGACCGGCCTCGCCGGCCTCTTCTCGCACGGCTCCTGGCCGTCCGGGGTCACCTTCCGCCGTACGCCCCTGGCCATACGCCAACTCGTCGAGGCCCCCCACGACGTGCCGACCGCGTGGCCCGACACCCCACCCGACCAGCTCTCCGGGTACGGGCTCTTCTGGGGCCTGTTCATCGGCCAGCTGATGGTCCTGGTCGTCCTCACGGTGTTCGTGCTGGGCACGGTGGCGAGGTGGCGGGCGGGCAGGGCAAGACGCAGGGCACTCGCCGCGGCACCGGAACCGGACCTGCTGACCAAGGACGAGCCACGCGAGATCCCCCGGAGCCGGGCGGCGGAACGGCCGGAAGCGGAACATGAGGTACCGGCGGAGCGGCCGGCGGTTTCGGCCCCGATGGAAACCGCCGAAGGGGCGGGTGGGTGGGAAAGCCCCGTCACAGCCCCGCAGGGCATCGTGCTGGGCCCGCCCGAAACCCGTCACCCTCTCGCCGTCCAGGCGATCCGGGACGCGGACGGCCCCGCCCTCGTCATCACCTCCGACCCCGCCCTCTGGTCGAGCACGAAGGACGCCCGCGCGAAACTGGGCCCCGTCCTCCTCTACGACCCCTCCCACCTCTGCGACACCCCGGCCCGCCTCCACTGGTCCCCCTCCGCGGGCTGCGAGACCAAGGACACCGCGAAGGCCCGAGCGGCAGCGCTCCTCGTCCCGGTCCGCCCCACCGCCAGGATCGACCAGGCGGTGGCCGACACCGCGGAAACCCTCCTGCGCAGCTACCTCCACGCCGCGGCGGTGGACGGCCGCACCATCCGTCACGTCCACCGCTGGGCCCAGGGCGCCCAGGTCCAGGAAGCCGTACGCATCCTCCGTACGAACCCGAAGTCGGCCGCGGGCTCCGCGGGCGAACTCGAAGCGGCCCTCACCTCGCACCCGGAACGCCGTGACATCGCGCAGGAGTTGACGGCCCGAGCGCTCTCCGCGCTCTTCACCGTCAACGTCCGGGAAGCGTGCACTCCAAACCGAACCGACACACTCACCTTGGATTCCTTCGTCAACGAAGGGGGCACGCTTTATGTGGTCGGTGAACCCATCGAGGACCCGAGGTCGAACCCCGGCGCCATGCCGCTCCTGACGGCCCTCGCCTCAAGCGTGGTCGAGCGCGGCCGGCGCATGGCCGAACGGTCATCCTCCGGTCGCCTCGACCCACCACTGACCCTGGTCCTGGACGACGTGGCGGCGGTGGCCCCGCTCCCCCAACTCCCGGACCTGCTCGCCGCGGCCGACGGCACGGCCCCGGACCGAGGTCTCCCCACCCTGGCCCTCCTGCGCTCCCAGGAACAGGCCCGCTCCCGCTGGCCCCACCAGGACCTCCCGGTATGACCCACGGCGCGTCCGACCGCTACGACCGCTCGAACAAGAACTCCAGCTCCCGCGCACCCGAATCCCCGGGCACGGGAACGCTCTCCCCTGTGGGCACGAACCCGAACTTCCGGTAGAAGGCCTGCGCCCGCCCGTTCTCCTCGTGCACGAACAACCGCGCCCGCTCCAGGCCGGCGTCCTCCCAGGCCCACCGCAGCGCATGCGCGAACAGCCGCTCGGTGAGCCCGCTCCCCCGCACCTCGGGCCGCACATACACCCCCACAAGATGCCCCTGCCGTACGTGGCTCACGGCCCCCAGCGCCCCGACGGCCCCGGCCTCCTCGACCAGCACGACCACACACCCGACCCACCGCCCACCGGGCCCCTCGGCGACGAGCTGCTGCCGTTCACGCACCCCCGCCGCGGCACCGGCGGCCCGCTCCTGCCAGAAGCTGTCGGGCCGCCCCACCGCGACCTCGTACGTGTCCAGAAAGGCCAGATGCGCCACCGGGTCCTGAAGAGCGGACAGCGCAAGCTCCTTCACCGCGGGCCACTCGTCACTGCCTATGGAACGGATCACGTACTCAGGATTCATGAGGGTCACCGTAACGAAACCCCATGCGCCGGCAGGTGCCGGAACGCAAAAAAGCCCCCGCACCGAAGTGCGGGGGCTTTTCCGTAATATTAGTTCGGCGGCGTCCTACTCTCCCACAGGGTCCCCCCTGCAGTACCATCGGCGCTGTAAGGCTTAGCTTCCGGGTTCGGAATGTAACCGGGC
>NZ_JBVJLW010000030.1:0-65043 GCF_055584525.1 Streptomyces sp. NPDC102514 | reverse complement strand
GCGGCGTTGCCGGATCGCCCGAATACACCCGGTATGAGGGCGACCCGGCGCCTTGCGATGCACCGCATCTGACGCCGCGCGCTGATCCACCGGGAATTACGGGACAGCCCTTAGACGGCGGGCCGCCGGACGAGGCGAAGAAGTTCCTCGACGAAGAGCGGTGGAGGCCTCACGGCGGTCCGTCACCCGAGAGGTGCCCGGCCTACCGCGAGCGCGGCGCCCCCACGCTGTCCCGCACCACGAGCCGGGTCGGGACCAGCGTCGTGCCGTGCTCCGGGGTGTCCTGGCCCATCTGCCGCAGCACACCCTCGACACAGCGCCGCCCCACCTCGGCGAAGTCCTGGTGGACGGTGGTGAGGGGCGGCAGGAAGGAGCCGGCCTCGGGGATGTCGTCGAAGCCGATGACGCTGACGTCGTCGGGCACGTACCGGCCGCGCTCATGCAGTGCCCGCAGCAGGCCCAGCGCCATCTGGTCGTTGGCGGCGAACACCGCGGTGCAGTCCGGCTGTTCGGCCAGTTCGAGGCCGGCCCGGTAGCCGGACTCGGCCGACCAGTCGCCCCGTACCAGCGGGGGCGTGGCGCGGCCCGCCCCGGTGAGTTCCGCGCGCCAGGCGTCGGCCCTGCGCTGGGCCGCAAAGGACTCCTCGGGGCCCGCCAGGTGCCAGACCGTCTCATGGCCGAGGCCGAGCAGATACCGCACGGCGTCCCTGCTGCCGCCCGCCTGGTCGGTGTCGACGACGGTGTACCGGTCTCCGGCGTCCGAGTCCGCGACCACGACCTTGATGTGGGGCGGCAGGGAGAGCGTCACCGCGTCGAGGAGGTGGACCTCCAGGATGACGATGACGGCGTCGACGGCCAGCTCCCCCAGCCGGGAGAACGCGCCGCGCACCTCGTCCTGGGTGGGCACGGCGACGGGCAGCAGCGTCACGGCGTAGCCCTCGTGCGCGGCGGAGGTGGCGATCGCCTCCAGGGTGCGGACGTTACCGGTGGTGGAAAGGCCGAAAGTGATCACACCTATGGTGCGGAACTCGCCACGCTTGAGCGCGCGGGCGGCGCTGTTGGGCCGGTAGCCCAGTTCGCGCATGGCCTCCAGCACCTGCTGGCGCGTCTCCTCGTTCACACCCGCGTAACCGTTGGAGACACGCGAGACGGTCTGCGAGGAGACGCCCGCCAGCCGGGCCACGTCCGCCATCGAGGCGCTCGCCGTCCGGCGGGAAGCCCGTTTCCTGGTGCGCGCCGCGGCCTGCGGTCTGCTCGCCGAGGCGCTGTCCGCTGTGTCCACCCGTCCCCCTCGTCGTTCCGAACCGTAGTTTCCTCAAATGACCCTTGACCACCGTCAACGGGGCAGTGTAGACATGCCGCCATCAGATGTTTACGTAAACATAACAGGCCACGGGCCTTTGAGGGCCTTCGTGTTTACGCAAACATCATCGGCGCAGGACGCCGGGTTTTCGCGAGAGGGACGAGCGAGGAACGACATGACGACGCTACAACCGCCGGCGGCCGCCAAGCCGCGCAAGTCACGGCCTCCGGCACAAGGTGACCGCCGCTCCTGGACGGGGTGGGGTTTCATCGGCCCCTTCGTGGCCGTGTTCACCCTCGTCTTCCTGGCACCGATCGCGTACTCGATCTATCTGAGCCTGTTCCGGGACCAGTTGATCGGCGGCACCCAGTTCGTCGGCTTCGACAACTACCAGCAGGCGCTGCAGGACGAACGGTTCTGGGACTCGCTCGCACGGGTCTCGCTCTTCCTCGCCGTCCAGGTGCCGATCATGCTCTTCATCGGCCTGCTGATCGCCCTCGCGCTGGACAGCGGCCGTCTCTACGGCACGGACTTCTTCCGCATCACGATCTTCCTGCCGTACGCCGTGCCCGCCGTGGTCGCCACCCTCATGTGGGGTTTCATGTACGGCACCAAGTACGGGCTGGTGGGTGACATCAACAGCGCGTTCGGGGTCACCCTGCCCGACCCGCTCTCCAGCGATCTGGTGCTGGCCTCCATCGGCAACATCGTGACCTGGGAGTTCATCGGCTACAACATGCTGATCTTCTACTCCGCGCTGAAGGTCATCCCGAACTCGCTGTACGAGGCCGCGGAGATCGACGGCGCCGGACAGTTCCGGGTCATCACCGCCATCAAGCTCCCCGCCATCCGCGGCGCCCTCGTGATCGCGACGATCTTCTCGATCATCGGCAGCTTCCAGCTCTTCAACGAGCCGAGCATCCTGCGGCCGCTGGCGCGCAACGCCATCACGACCGACTTCACGCCGAACTTCTACACCTACTCGCTGTCCTTCAACGGCCAGCAGCACAACTACTCCGCGGCGGTCGCCATCATCATGGGGCTGATCACCATGGTCATCGCCTATGTCGTGCAGCTTCGCGGCATGCGCAAGGGAGCGTGACCAGCAATGAGCAGCATGAGCGGCACGAGCAGTTCCGCCACCTCCGCCTCCCCGTCCGCGTCCGTTCCGGCCACCGGTACGACCAAGGGTGTGCCCCGGCTGCGCAAGCGCCGTGAGCACTCCGCCGGGCGCCCGAAGCGCAGCGTCCTGCTGACCGTGCTGACCGGCCTGATCCTGGTCTACACCGTGGTGCCCCTGATCTGGCTGGTCATCAGCGCGACCAAGACCCAGGAAGGGCTCGCCGACTCGTCCGGACTGTGGTTCGCCGACGACTTCGCCCTGTGGGACAACATCCGCGACACGTTCACGTACCACGACGGCATCTTCGTCCGCTGGCTGCTGAACACGCTGCTGTACGTCGGGCTCGGGGCCGGCGGTGCCACCTTCCTGGCGATCCTCGGCGGTTACGCGCTGGCGAAGTTCAACTTCCCCGGCAAGCGCGGTGTGTTCGCCGTGGTCATCGGTGCCGTCGCCGTGCCGGGCACCGCGCTCGCGGTGCCGACCTTCCTGATGTTCAGCAAGATGGGACTGACCGACACCCCGTGGGCGGTCATCATCCCCTCGCTGGTCTCGCCCTTCGGTCTGTATCTGATGTGGGTCTTCGCCACCGAGGCGATCCCCGTCGAACTGCTGGAGGCCGCCCGCATCGACGGGGCGGGCGAGGCGCGCACCTTCTTCACGGTCGCCCTGCCGCTGCTCGCTCCCGGCATCGTGACCGTCCTGCTCTTCACCACGGTCGCGACCTGGAACAACTACTTCCTGCCGCTGATCATGCTGAAGGACCCGGACTGGTACCCGCTGACCCTGGGTCTGGACGCCTGGAACAACCAGGCGCAGACCATCGGCGGCGACGTGATCTTCAACCTGGTGATCACCGGTTCGCTGCTCACCATCGTGCCGCTGATCGCCGCGTTCCTGCTGCTGCAGAAGTACTGGCAGTCCGGCCTCGCCGCCGGAAGCGTCAAGGAATGACGCGCCCACAGGCCCCCCTCAGCCCCACCTCCACCCTCACCCTGTCCCACCCACGAAGAAGTGGAAGCATCTCCATGCGCAGAACGACCAGCCGCCTGATGCGCGGCCTCGCCGTCCTCTCCGTCCTCGCCCTGGGCGCGACCGCCTGCGGTGGCTCCGACGACGACAGCTCCGGCTCGAAGCCGGTGTCCTCGGGTGACATCCAGGCGGCCCTCAAGAAGGGCGGCTCGGTCACGGTCTGGGCCTGGGAGCCCACGCTGAAGACGGTCGCCGCCGACTTCCAGAAGAAGTACCCCAAGGTCAAGATCAACCTCGTCGCCGAGCGGTCGGGCGACAAGCACTACACCGCGCTGTCGAACGCCATCTCGGCCGAGAAGGGCGTTCCGGACGTCGCGCAGGTCGAGTACTTCGCGCTCGGGCAGTACGCCCTCACCAAGGGTCTCAGCGACCTGGCCCCCTACGGCGCCGACAAGCTGAAGTCCAAGTACACCGCCGGCCCGTGGAACGCCGTGACCCAGGGCAGTGACAAGGTCTGGGGCCTGCCCATGGACTCGGGCCCCATGGCGCTGTATTACAACAAGAAGGTCTTCGACAAGTACAAGATCGCGGTGCCGACCACCTGGGACGAGTACGTCGAGGCGGCCCGCAAGCTGCACAAGGCCGACCCGAAGGTCTACATCGCCAACGACGCCGGCGACGCGGGCTTCACCACCAGCATGCTGTGGCAGGCCGGTTCGCGACCGTACAAGGTCGACGGCACCAAGGTGAGCGTCGACTTCTCCGACGCGGGCGCCAAGAAGTTCACCGACACCTGGCAGAAGCTGATCGACGAGAAGCTGGTCGCACCGATCAACGGCTGGACCGACGACTGGTACAAGGGCCTGGGCGACGGCACCATCGCCACCCTCGCCAGCGGTGCCTGGATGCCCGCCAACTTCGTCACCGGCGTCCCGAACGCCGCCGGTGACTGGCGCGCGGCCCCCATGCCGGCCTGGACCAAGGGCGACAAGGCGAGCGCGGAGAACGGCGGCAGCTCGCTGACCCTGCCCGAGCTCGGCAAGAACAAGGAACTCGCCTACGCCTTCGTCGAGTACGCCAACTCCGGCGCCGGTGTGCAGAGCCGTGTCAAGGAGGGCGCCTTCCCGGCGACCAACGCGGAACTCCAGGCCGACTCGTTCCTCAACACCGAGTTCGAGTACTTCGGCGGCCAGAAGGCCAACGAGATCTTCGCGGACTCCGCCGCCAACGTCGCCGACGACTGGTCGTACCTGCCCTTCCAGCAGTACGCCAACTCGATCTTCAACGACACCGTCGGCAAGGCCTACGTCGGCAACACCAAGCTCACCGACGGCCTGAAGTCCTGGCAGGACGCCTCCGTCAAGTACGGCAAGGAGCAGGGCTTCACCGTCGAGTAGACGAGCCCAGCCCCCGACGCCTCCCCCAGGTCCTGCCGTCGCGTTCCCGTCCGCCGGGAACGCGACGGCGGGACCCAGTGAAACCCCGGAAGGACCACGATGATCTCCACCCTCCTGTCCCAGCTGGACGGGCCGGACGGTGACCGCACCCCGCGACTCGCGTACGGCGCCGACTACAACCCCGAGCAGTGGCCTCGCGAGGTGTGGGAGGAGGACATCCGGCTGATGCAGGAGGCCGGTGTCAACCTGGTCTCCGTGGGGATCTTCTCCTGGGCCCGCATCCAGCCGGACCTGGACCAGTGGGACTTCGCCTGGCTCGACGAGGTCATGGACCTCCTGCACGCGGGCGGCATCGGCGTCGACCTGGCCACCGCGACCGCCTCCCCGCCGCCCTGGCTCACCACCGCGCACCCGGAGATCCTTCCGGTGACCGCCTCCGGCGAGACGGTGTGGCCGGGGGCGCGCCAGCACTGGCGTCCCACCTCGCCCGTCTTCCGCGAGCACGCGCTGCGCCTGGTCCGCACGATGGCCGAGCGCTACGCGAACCACCCGGCGCTGGTCGCCTGGCACGTCTCGAACGAGCTGGGCTGCCACAACATCTACGACTTCTCGGACGACGCGGCCCACGCCTTCCGCGACTGGCTGCGCGCCCGCTACACCACCCTCGACGCCCTCAACCACGCCTGGGGCACGGCGTTCTGGTCACAGCGGTACAGCGACTGGGGGCAGATCCTGCCGCCCCGGCTGGCCGGCTCCCACCCCAATCCCACGCAGCAGCTCGACTTCAAGCGCTTCTCCTCCGACGCGCTGAAGGAGTACCTGATCGCGGAGCGGGAGGTGCTGCGGGAGATCACGCCGAGTGTGCCGGTCACCACCAATTTCATGGTGATGGGCAACACCAAGGGCATGAACTACCCCGACTGGGCGGGCGAGATCGACTTCGTCTCCAACGACCACTACGTCCACCCGGGCCCGCAGGACCGCGACGAGCTGTCCTTCTCCGCCAACCTCACCAGCGGGATAGCGGGCGGGCAGCCGTGGTTCCTGATGGAGCACTCCACCAGCGCGGTCAACTGGCAGCCCGTCAACGTCGCCAAGCGGCCGGGCGACCTGGCCCGCGACTCGCTGCTGCACGTCGCGCACGGCGCCGACGCCGTGTGCTTCTTCCAGTGGCGCCAGTCGGCGGCGGGCGCCGAGAAGTACCACTCCGCGATGGTGCCGCACGCCGGTGCCGACAGCGAGGTCTTCCGCGCGGTCGTCGAACTGGGGCAGACCCTCAAGGCGCTGGCACCGGTCGCGGGCTCCGAGCGCGAACCGGCCCGCGTGGGCATCGTCTACGACTGGGAGTCCTGGTGGGCGAGCGAGCAGGACTCGCACCCCTCCGCGCTCCTCGACTACCGCCAGGAGGCCCTGGACTGGTACTCGGCGCTGCACACCCTCGGTGTCCGCGCCGACGTCGTGACCACGACGACCGACCTGGAGCGGTACGACGTCCTGATCACCCCCGTGCTGCACGTCGTCCCGGCCCCGCTCGCCAAGGAGCTCACGCGGTACGCGGAGGCCGGCGGCCACCTCGTCACCACGTACTTCTCCGGAGTCGTCGACGAGAACGACCACATCTGGCTCGGCGGTCACCCCGGCGCCCTGCGTGAACTGCTCGGTATCCGCATCGAGGAGTTCGGCCCGCTGCTCGACGGTGACTCCGTCGAGCTGGACGGGGATGCCACGGGCACCCTGTGGACCGACCGGATCGACGTCACCGACCCCTCGGTCGACGTGCTGGCCCACTACCGCAGCGGCGCGTACGCCGGGCGGCCCGCCGTCACCCGCCGTGCCGTGGGCCAGGGCTCGGCCGCGTACGTCTCCACCCGGCTCGGTGCCGAAGGGCTCGCCGGGCTGCTGCCCGCGCTGCTCGGCCCGGCCGGCGTCGAGAGCGAACTGCCCGCCGAAGCACGGGGATCGGTCGAGCAGACCGTGCGCCGCGGTCCCGACGGGCGCTTCCTGTTCCTCGTCAACCGGACCGACGACGACGTGACCCTGACGGGTCTCGCCGGAGAGGTCCTGGTCGGCGGCACCGGCACCGGCGGCGGTCTCGTCCTGGGGCCGAGGGGCATCGCCGTACTGCACCAGCCCACCGCCTGACCGCACCCGCTCCGCCCTCCCCGCACCCCTCCCCCGCACCTTTGAAATCCACCGCGCAGCGACCACACCTCAGTTGGGAGCACACGATGGCACGCCGTACCCGCAGCAGACGTCTCCTCGGAGCCGCCGGACTCACCGCGCTGGCCACCGGGGCCGCCCTCACCCTGGCGCCCCCGTCCACCGCGCAGGCCCCGGCGGCGGACACCCCGTCGGTCACCGTCCGGCCCGACCCCTCGTACGAGCAGCAGAAGTTCGAGGGGTGGGGCACCAGCCTCGTCTGGTTCGCCAACGTGACCGGCGGCTATCCGAAGGAGATACGCGAGAGACTCGCGAAGCTCCTCTTCGGGGACGACGGACTGGCGCTGAACATCGCCCGGTACAACATCGGCGGTGGCAACGCCCCGGACGTCAAGGACTATCTGCGGGCCGGCGGTGCGGTGGAGGGCTGGTGGCAGGCTCCGGCGGGCACCACCCGGGAGGACACCGACTGGTGGAGCGCCGACGACCCGGCCGACTGGAACAAGGATGCCGACGCCACCCAGCGCTGGTGGGTCGACCGGATCAAGGACGACATCGACCACTGGGAGACGTTCAGCAACTCCCCGCCGTGGTTCATGACGAAGAGCGGCTATGTCTCGGGCGGCTTCAACGCCGCCGAGGACCAGCTCAGGACGGAGTCGGTCGACGACTTCGCCGCCTACCTCGCGGGCGCGACCAGGCGTCTTGAGAAGGCCGAGGGCATCAAGGTCGACACGATCGACCCGTTCAACGAGCCCAACACCACCTACTGGAGCACCCGGCTGGGCGCCGACGGCGAGCCCGTCGGCGGCCGTCAGGAAGGGGCGCACATCGGCCCCGAGCTCCAGCAGAAGGTGATCGCCGCCCTGGCCCCGGCGCTGAAGAAGGCGAAGGCCAAGGCGGAGATCTCGGCGATGGACGAGACCAACCCGTCCATCTTCGCGACGAACTGGAACACCTACCCGCAGGAAGTACGGGACCTGGTCGGCCAGCTGAACGTCCACACCTACGGCACCGGCCAGCGCACCACCGTACGGGACCTCGCGAAGGCGGCCGACAAGCCGCTGTGGCAGAGCGAGGTCGAGGGCGACTGGGGCGACGGGCAGAGCTTCACGGACATGCGGCCGGGCCTGGGCCTCGCCCAGCGCATCGTCGACGATCTGCGCGAACTGGAGCCCAAGGCCTGGGTGTTCTGGCAGCCCGTCGAGGACTACGACAACATGAAGCCGGGCGGCGAGTCCGCCAAGGGCGGCAACTGGGGCAGCATCCAGCTCTCGTTCGGCTGCACCTCCGCGGACACCCTGAAGTCGTGCCCCATCTACACGAACACGAAGTTCGACACGGCCCGCAACTTCACGCACTACATCAAGCCCGGTGACCGGCTGATCAAGACGGACGACACGTCGAGCGCCGCCGCCGTCTCCAAGAAGGGCGACGGAGCGACGGTCGTCCACGTCAACAGCACCACCGAGTCCCGTACGGTCACGGTCGACCTCTCCAAGTTCGGCAAGGTCGGCCGCAACGCCACCGTCACCCCCGTGGTGACCAGCGCCGACGGCAAGCTGGAGAAGCGCAGGGCCGTCGAGGTGAGCGACCGCAGGGCCACCGTCACCGTGCCCGCCCAGTCCGTGACCTCCTTCCTGGTCAAGGGCGTCTCGGGGGTCGCAAAGGACGCCGCCGAACTGCGCAGGGGCCACTCCTACGAGCTGACCGGCGTCCAGAGCGGCAAGGCCCTCACCGTCGCCGACAACGGCACGGGCCTCGTCATCAGGAGCGCGACGGCCGACGCGCCCGGTCAGCAGTGGAAGCTGCGCCAGATCTCCGGCGACACCGGCAACCGGCAGCGGTACGTGTTCAGCAACCCGGTGGAGGGCAAGCGGCTGGCCGTCCGTGACGGCGCCCCGGTGCTGGAGGCCGACACCGGCCCGCGCGACAGGGCCACCCAGTGGATCATGTCGTCGACCGGCGACGGCACCTGGACCCTCGTCAACGCCGCCACCGGGCGGCTCCTCGAAGTCGGCGGCCAGGCCACGAACGAGGGTGCGGCCGTGACGCTGTGGACACCCAACTCCGGCGCCAACCAGCGCTGGAAAGTCACGGAGGTGGCCAACCCGGCCGCCTAGCGGCCGCGTTGTCCGTGATCCCGTTCCCTACGATGACCCGGTGACCAGTGACACCGCGTCGGAGCCGGGCTTCGCAGCCGGCTCCGACGCCGACGCGCGTACGAAGACCGTGAAGCCGGAACCCGGCGCCTGGGCGGAGCGGTTGCGCCGCTTCGGGTTCGTGGCGCTCCCGCGCACCGACACCCGGGATCTCCTCGTACCGCCGTTCCCGGAGCCGGGCACCCGCTTCGGCGAAGCCCTCGGTCTCGGCCCGGTGGCGGCGCACCGGCTCGCCAGGGCGATGGGCTGGCTGGGCCCGCTCCTGGTGGCCGCCCTCGCGGGAGCGATCCGCTTCTGGCATCTGGGCCGACCCCGGAGCCTCGTCTTCGACGAGACGTACTACGCCAAGGACGCGTGGTCGCTGCTGCGGCTCGGTTACGAGGGCACCTGGCCGGACCGCAAGGTCGCCGACCCGAAGGTCCTCGCGGACCCCCAGGTGATCCCGCTCTCCGACGCCGGGGCCTTCGTCGCGCATCCGCCGCTGGGCAAGTGGGTGATCGCCGTCGGCGAGTGGATGTTCGGCCTCGATCCGTTCGGCTGGCGCTTCATGGTGGCGCTGCTCGGCACGCTGTCGGTGCTGATGCTGTGCCGGACGGGCCGCAGGCTGTTCCGTTCGACGACGCTGGGCTGTCTGGCCGGACTGCTGATGGCCCTGGACGGCCTGCACTTCGTGATGAGCCGCATGGCGCTGCTCGACCTCGTCGTCATGTTCTTCGTACTGGCGGCGTTCGGGGCCCTGCTCATCGACCGGGACCGGGCGCGGGCCCGGCTCGCGGCGGGTCTGCCCGTCGACGGGGACGGCTTCGCGGGCCCCGACGCGGACACGGCCCAGCGGATGGGCATGGGCGTACGGCCGTGGCGTGTCGCGGCCGGGCTCCTCCTCGGCCTCGCCGCCGCATGCAAGTGGAACGGCCTCTACTTCCTGGCGTTCTTCATGGTCATGACCCTGCTGTGGGACGTCGGCGCACGCCGCGTCGCCGGGGCCTGCCGGCCGTACCTCGCCGTTCTGCGCAAGGACGCCGGCTGGTCGGTGCTCTCCGTGGTGCCGGTGGCCGTGGCCGGCTATCTCGCCACCTGGACCGGCTGGTTCCTGTCCGACGGCGGCTGGGGACGGCACTGGGCGGAGGGCCGCGGTGGCCCGTGGTCGTGGATACCGGCCTCCCTGCGCAGCCTGTGGCACTACGAGAGCCGGGTCTACGACTTCAACGTGGGGCTGAGCTCGCCGCACCCGTACGAGTCGAATCCCTGGAGCTGGCTCGTGCAGGGCCGTCCGGTGGCCTACTCCTACGAGACGGACTTCGTGCAGGACGGCTGCCGCACGGCCTCGGGCTGTTCCCAGACGGTCCTCGCGCTGGGCACCCCGCTGCTGTGGTGGTCCGCGTGTCTCGCGCTGCTGTATCTGCTCTTCCGGTGGGCCCTGCGCCGCGACTGGCGGGCGGGGGCCGTCCTGTGCGCGGTGGCCGCCGGCCATCTGCCGTGGTTCCAGTACCAGGACCGTACGATCTTCGCCTTCTACGCGGTCGTCTTCGTGCCGTATCTGTGCCTGGCGGTCGCGATGGCGGCGGGCGCCCTCGTGGGGCCGCCGGGGGCGGGCGGCAGACGGCGCACGCTGGGGACGGTCGCCGCGGGGGCCGTGGTGCTGCTGATCGTCTGGAACTTCGTCTACTTCTTCCCCCTCTACACGGGTGCGACGATCCCGTACTCCGACTGGCACTCCAGGATGTGGTTCGACACCTGGATCTGACCGGTCGAACATTCAGGCGCTCAGGCGCTCAGGCGGTCCACGACGCGCGGACCGCACGGCGACAGGAGGTCACCATGCGGTCCGTTCTCATGCTGTGTGCGAGCCTTGGCGGTGACTCGCACCTCACCGCCTGCGGCTCCTGCTCCCCCACCCGGTGCCGACCCCGGCGACGTGGAGCGCCAGCACCGTCAGACCGATGAGCATCACGTTCGTCGAGGTGAAAGTGTCATTGGTCGCGATGTCCGCGGCGTTGATCAGGAACGCGATGAAGAACAGGACTGCAGCTGCTATGCCGAGCACGGATTCTCCTCTTTCCGGTTGCGGGACGGGAGCGGCTCCCGTCCCCGACCTCCTTGTGCCCCCACCTTGCCGAAACAGACCCGGGAATCAGCGGCGTACAAGCACCCATGAGTCCGTCCGATCGTGGTACTCGCCGATCACACAGGAATCATCAGAGACCACTGCGTTCCGGTTCACCCACCATCCCCGCCGGACCCGGACGAGTAGACCCCTCGCCCTCGGGAAGCAGCAGCAGTGGAAGCACAGGATCAGCACAGCCCTGTGGGGAACGGGCTGGGGAAGGCGCAATGGCGACCGAGCCGCGTTGGGACGACAAACTGCCTTCTGAGGAGATGTACACCCGGACGACCACCTTCCCGGGCGAGCTGCCCAATGTGACGGGCGCGCGACTCGCCGCGGAGGAGTTCCTCCTTGCGCTCACGCGCGTCGCGCCACCGGCCGCACCCGAGCACTGGGACGACATCCTGCTGGTCGTCACGGAGCTGGCGGCCAATGTGGTGCAGTACGCGCCGGGCCCCTTCGAGCTGCGGCTGCGGCGTACGTTCGACGGCGTGCACGTGACCATGCGCGACACCAGCACCACACCGCCCGCGCCGCGCCCGTTCCATCCCGGCCGGGGTGACGGCGGTGTCGGGTGGCATCTGATCCACACGCTGTGCGACCAGGTGAGCGTGGTGGTGACCGACAAGGGCAAGGACATCCACGTGTTCCTGCCGTGGTGAGGACCGCCGCTCGGCATCCGTCCCAGGACGTCCTCGGACCGGAATCGTCCGGGGCCGTCGGTGTGCCGGTGCCGTCCGCGTCCGTCAGACGAGCGGGACGAGCACGCTGACGGTCTTGCCGCCGCCCGGCCGCAGATCGACGGCGATGTCACACGCCAGCCGGATGATGACCGGCCAGCCGTAACCGTTGCCGTGGTGCTGCGTCGGCAGGCTTCCCGGGCCGAACGCGGCGGCCGGGACGACGTCACTGTTGTCGTGCACGGCCAGCCGTACGCCCTGACGTGTGGGCGTCACCTCGAAACCGGCCAGCCCTCCCCCGTGCCGGACGGCGTTCGCGGCCAGCTCCGAGACGACCAGCGAGAGATCGATGAGCGCCGCCTCCGTCGCCGTGCGGTCGGCGTTGTTCCACTGTTCGAGCACCACGCTCCGGGCGTACGCGCGGGCCATCGCGGCGGTTGTGATGGGGGCCGTACTGGGGGCCGGAGCGGGAGCCGGGGCCGTCGCCGCGGTCGTGGTCACCGCCGCGGTCGTGGCCGGTGCGGTCGTGGCCGGTGCGGTCGTGGCCGGTGCGCCGGCCGGGGCCGGGGCCCATGTCATCGCTTCGGGCGGACTGGCCCCGGCCGCGATGGCGGTCGTGTCGGTTCGGTCCATATGCGTCGTGTCCCTGCACTCCGGTTCTTCGATGCCCGGTGCCGGCCCGGAGCCGTCGAGCGGCTTCACGGACCGGTCACCGTCCCCGGCATCGCCATCACCTGCGCCTCGTCGCGGGGACGAGTGGCTACGCGGTCGTGATCGGCGTCATGGCTGTCTCCTCGCTCCGCGCCCCTACGGGGTCCGCCTTCCCGCTGAATCCCCATCCATTGCAGCGGACGCGTGGCGCCGGCTCAGGTCGTGGTCGCCTGCCGTGGGGGCAGGCTCCGGTAGTAGTGGCCGACACCGGCGAGATATTCGGGGTCCAGCGTCTCGCGGTCGGTCGTGAACCGGGGCGCGGCCCTGATCTCGTCCTCGGTGCACGCCACCTTGATCTCCTGGGCCTCCGGGTCGATGGAGGTGACCAGGCCCACGGGGACCAGGACGCTTCTGCCGAACAACCAGCCGCCGGTGTCGACGATCAGATGCCGCATCCCGGATTCGTCCACCTGCCGGTCCACGTGCCCGAAGGTCCCGTCGGACGCGGCGACCGTGAACCCCGTGAGCAGCAGTCCCTCCGCGTATCCGCTGGCCGGTGTGTACGACCAGATTCTGTCGGTGGTCACGTCGCTGCTTCCTTCCCATGGTCGAGTTGCGAACGGAGCACTGCGGCCGGTGTGCGCCGGCCGCCGTCCTCCTGGGGCAGCCAATACCCTGCTGCCCCGACCCCATTCCCAGCGGTTTCCGCCCAGCGGCCGGATCGGGCCCGCACCTGCCGTCCGCCGCACGGATCCGCGAACGTCCGTGCGAAGGCCTGCACAAGGAAAAGCGTGCCGCCTTCGAAAAGAGCAGGCGTACCCCCGGGAAAGCAGGGAACCAGAAGTCCTGGAGGTTGATAACAATGGTTCCCATCATTCTTGTTCTTCTGCTCGCCCTTCTTCTTTTCGGTGCGGGTTTCGCGCTCAAGGCGCTGTGGTGGATCGCGGTCATCGTGCTGGTCGTCTGGCTGCTCGGTTTCGTCGTGCGGCCCACTTCCGGTGGCCGCCGTGGACGCTGGTACCGCTGGTAGGAGGGCCGTGAGCCTTCGGGCTCCGGCTGTCGCACCCACCACCCCGCACCATGAATTCCCAGGGAGGAATGAGGAATGACGTCGTCTCGAACAGAGCCCAAGTACACCGTCCCCGGACTCAGCGTCCAGGACGGCGGGAGGGTTATCGAACTGCTCCGGCTGCGGCTGCACGCACTCAATGACCTCTCGCTCACACTGAAGCACATTCACTGGAATGTGGTCGGCCCGCATTTCATCGCCATTCACGAAATGCTCGATCCGCAGGTCGACCGGGTCCGGGTCATGGCCGACGACACCGCCGAGCGGGTCTCGGCGCTGGGCGGGGTGCCCCTGGGGACACCCGGCGCCCTCGTCGCCGAGCGGACCTGGGACGACTACGACGTCGGGCGCGCGGACGCGATCGCCCATCTCGGCGCCCTCGACCTGGTCTACACGGGCATCGTCGAGAGCCATCGCGCGGCGCTGGCCGAGGTCGGCAAGTTCGACCCGGTGACGGAGGACCTGCTCATCGAGCAGCTGCGCTCCCTCGAACAGTTCCAGTGGTTCGTGCGCGCGCACCTCGAAAGCTCCGGTGGTGACCTCGCCACGGCGGGCGCCCGCACCGAGACCGAGGCCGCGCGCTCGGCGCACGAGGACGGGCCCCGATAGCGGGGCCGGCTGACGCGCAAGCATGCGAAGGGGCCCGGATCCGTTGCGGATCCGGGCCCCTTCGCATGCTTGCGCGTGCTTGGGATGCTTGCCCGTGCTTCAGGCGCGTGAGACGTAGCTGCGGATCGTGGTGCCGGTGTCGTCGGTGTGCAGGCGCACCAGGTCCGAGAGGTAGTGCACGAGCAGGAGGCCCCGACCGCCGATCTGGCCGGGGTGCGCGGGACGACGGCCCGCGAGCGGGTCGGCCAGCCGGCCGAAGTCCTGTACCTGGCAGACGATCTGCTCGTTCTCCGTCCACAGGCGGAGCGTCCCCGTGCCACCCGCGTGCACCACGCTGTTCGTGGTCAGCTCGGCGACGACCAGGGCCAGATCCTGCAGCCGGTCCGCGCTCATCCCCCGCTTCCGCGCCTGAGCGAGTGCGAAGTCACGGGCGGCGGGCAGCGCTTCCGCGTCGTAGCGGAAGGTCGCCGCGCCGGGCCTCGGGGACAGCGGTTCGTTGCAGCGGGCGAGCACCTTTTCGGGGTCGTACGTCTCGCTGGGCCACTCACGTCCGCCGGTGATGAGGACGGGGTGGGTGGCGTGGGCGTCGTCGAGCACGTCCTGCGGCAGGGACCGGGCGTCGTACGGGCAGAGGATGGTGACTTCCCGGCCGCTGAACGCCTCGTTGATGAGGGCCTCGTGCTGGATGCAGGCGGGGTACTCCACGGGGGTGCGGCCGGGCCAGACCGGCTCGCCGATGATACGGACGCGGACGCCCGGCCGGGCGTCGGTGAAGGCTCGCAGGACCGAGGGGATGATCCGGCCGGGGTTGCGGCCGGCCAGGGTCATGTCGACGAGGTGCACGGTTTCCGCCGCCGGGCCCAGTGCCGCCGTGATCAGTTCGAGCCGCGCGGCGGGGGCGGCCACCGCCACGGGCTCCTTGGCCGCGAGCCCTTCCCGGATGAAGGGAACCGTGCCCGCCAGGTACTCCTGGTCGTCGCGGTAGAAGAGCGCGGGGTGCCCGAAGGGCGCGCCGGTCGTCGGCTCGGTGGCCGTCGTCGTCACGTCGGCGCTCCTGTCGGGGGCAGGGCGGCCCGGTCCTTCCGGCGGCTCGGCCGCGGGGTCCGGACGGGGTGGGCGGCGAGCGCCGGGTGTGCTGCCTGCCGGACGGTTCGCGTCGGCCGGACGGTTCGCGTCGGCCGGACGGTTCGCCTCGGTCGGCCGTCGTCCGACGGTCGCATCGACGACGAGCTGTCCGTGCTGTCCCTCAGGTCCACCGGTCTCACCCCGGGGCCCACCCTACGCCGTCGCACGGACGTTCCCTCGTCACTCGGGTGTTCCCCGGGCACAGGGCGGGCCGGCCGCACCCGTGTGCGACCGGCCCGAAGAAGAGGCGCTACGCGACGGCCTCGCCCGTGTCATGGGTCTCGGTGGCCCCGGGCCCGGTGGGCCGCAGGGGCGTCGGCGCCACGGGTCCCTGCGCGGCGGCGATGTGGCTGCGCGCTTTCTTCAGCGCCAGGTTCACCTCACGGGTGCCGGTCGAGACGCAGAGGGTGTAGGCGAGGTCCTGCGCCCGCCGGTCCGCCTTCACCGCGCCGCTCCCGGCCTGCTGCGCCACGAGTGCCTCGTACTCCCCCACGAGTCTGCGCAGGGTCGCGGGATCGGGCATCAGCATCCGGTTCGCTCCCTGATCACCCGGTCTCGGGTCCACCGCGGGTTCGGGACTGCCGGGCAGGGCGCCGCGTCCGTCGCCGTGGCCGTCGTGCCGCGTCACGCGGCTCCCGTCCTGCCGTCGGCGTTCCCGCGGCCGGGGCGGGCCTGGGCGCCCAACGCCTCGTCCCGCACCCGTGCGCAGCTGCGGGTGATGAGCCGTGAGACGTGCATCTGGGAGATGCCGAGCTGGTCGGCTATGCGGTTCTGCGTCATGTCCTCGAAGAAGCGCATGTACAGGATGTTCCGCTCGCGCTCCGGCAGCCGCCGCAGTCCTTCCTTAGCGGCCTCGCGGTCGACGACCATGTCGTACGAGGAGTCGAGATCGCCCAGGGTGTCCGCGAGGCTGTAGTTGTCGTCGGCGGACGACAGTTCGGCGTCCAGGGACAGGGTGCTGAAGCTCTCCATCGCCTCCATCCCCGCGCCGACCTCGTCCTCCGTCAGCCCGGCGTGCGCCGCGATCTCGGCCGTCGTCGGCTCGGGGGCACCGGGGTTCATCGTGAGATCGCGCCGGGCGACCCGCACCTTGTTGCGCAGCTCCTGGACCCGGCGCGGCACCCTCAGTGCCCACATGCGGTCCCGGAAGTGCCGCTTCACCTCACCGGTGATGGTGGGCACCGCGTAACTCTCGAAGGCCCCGCGGGAGGGGTCGAACCGGTCGATCGCCTTCACCAGGCCGACGGCCGCGACCTGGCGCAGGTCCTCTATGTTCTCGCCCCGGTCGCGGAACCGGCCGGCGATGCGGTGGGCCATGGGCAGCCAGGCCTTCGCCAACTCGTCGCGCACCGCGTCCCGCTCGGGTCCCTCCTCCAGGGCGGCCAGCCGGGCGAAGTCGGTCGCCGAGTCAGGAGCGTCGTCGTGCGGGTGCCTCGCGGCAGCGGTCCGGGCCGAGGGACCCGACGCGGTGGTCGCCGCTGTGGACATGGACCGCGCCTCGGCAGGTACGGACTCCTCCGGGCTGTTTATCGACAAGTCGATGCTCATGCGGATTCGCTCCTGAACAGGTGGCGTGCGAGGGATTGCCGCAGGGACGATGACTTCCGGGGATGCCGGAGGGCCACCGCAGTCGGCTCAGCCGTTCCTGCGGGCGTGCCTCCGGTCCGAAGCACGAAATTCCGCTTGCCCCTGCTTGCGGGGAAAAAACACCGGGTCTCGAAATCGACGGTGCCGTGAGGGCCCGTCACCGTGCCGTGGGAAACGCCGTTCCGCACACGGGACGGCCCACGGCCCACCCGTATGTACCGTCGAAGGCCGACCCGTGCGAGAGTTCTCCGACGAGGACCGACCACGTCGGAGCGTCGACTTCTGGCCAGATCCTCGGCGGTCCTGATCTCTTTCCACATGGGGTGGCATGAGCCGCGAGAAGCAGGGCACACGGCGTATGTCATCAACAGCGACGGTGAGTGGGGTGGGCGGCATGGCAGCCGTGACGGCAGGCGGGGCAACGGCCACGGCGCAGGGGACCCGGACGACGCACGAGGCGGAACTTCCTCTCATCGAGGACCCGTCGCGCGTCAGGCCGAAGGACGCCCGGGAGCTGTCGCGGCAGTTCTTCGACCGTCTGGCCGTCCTGGAGGAAGGCACCCAGGACTACCAGTACGCCCGCAACACCCTGATCGAGATGAACCTCTCCCTCGTCCGGTACGCGGCCTCCAGGTTCCGCGGCCGGGGCGACTCGATGGAGGACATCGTCCAGGTCGGCACCATCGGGCTGATCAAGGCCATCGACCGGTTCGAGCTGTCGCGCGAGGTGGAGTTCACCTCCTTCGCCGTTCCCTACATCGTCGGCGAGATCAAGCGCTTCTTCCGTGACACCAGCTGGGCCGTCCATGTGCCGCGGCGTCTGCAGGAGGCCCGGGTCGAGCTGGCGAAGGCCACGGAGGAACTGCGGACCCGGCTGGGCCGTGCCCCCACGACCGCCGAGCTGTCCCACCTCATGTCGCTGCCCGAGGCGGAGGTCATCGAGGCCCGCAAGGCGGCGAACTGCTACAACTCCTCGTCGCTCGACGCGGCGCTGACCTCCGACAGCGGCTCGCACGGCGAGTCCGTCCTGGCGGACTTCATCGGCGAGGACGACCGGTCGCTCGAACTGGTGGAGGACCTGCACTCGCTGGCGCCGCTGGTCGCCCAGCTCGACGAGCGTGAGCGCCGCATCATCCACCTGCGGTTCGTCGAGGAGCGCACCCAGGCCGAGATCGGCGAACTGCTCGGTATCTCCCAGATGCACGTGTCGCGCCTGATCAGCCGCATCATCAAGCGGCTCCGCGCCGGGCTGCTCGACCCGTCGGTGGCCTGACGCCCCCAAGTCCACCCCTGACCGGCATCCCCCCGCCGGTGACAGAGCCCGCCGCCGCGGTTCCCACGAGCCCCCGCTCGCCGGACCGTGACGGCGGGCTCTGTCGTGCGGCCGACCGGTCGCGGGGCCACCGGGCCGGTCGCGGGGCCACCGGGTGAGCCCCGCCGATCATGAGACCCGCCCGGTCGGGAAGCCCGCCGGCCGACGCCGGCGATCCGTCGGATCAGGGTTCCCGCGTCACCCTCGCCACAGCGCCCTCACGCCTCCCGGACACCCCTCTGGCCTCGGCTTGTCCCCGCCTTGGTGCCGCCTTGTCCTCGGCTTGGCGATTTTGGCACCACACTTTGTTCACAACCTCACTTACGGGTTAGCCTGCGGCGTATTTCCTCGTCGGGCGGTCCCGTGCAACAGGATGTCCGTCGAGGATGTGGTCCGGCAGTGGGCCTGTTGTTCCGAGTCCCTTTCGCACTGGTTGCACAGGGACCCAAGAGGCATGGAACGAGGGTGCGCATGACCAGCCAGACGACCGAAACAGTCGACCGCACGCCGGGCGACCAGGAGCTGCGACAGCTGCTGGCCGGGCTCACGGCCGTACGGGACGGCGACTTCGGGACCCGTCTGCCGGACGACGGGGACGGCCTTCTGGGCGACATCGCCACCGTCTTCAACGGCATGGTCGACCAGCTGTCCGTGTTCACGTCCGAGGTCACCCGCGTCGCGCGCGAGGTCGGCACCGAAGGCACCCTCGGCGGCCAGGCGGAGGTGCCGGGCGTCTCCGGGACCTGGGCCGATCTCACCGACTCGGTCAACGCGATGTCGGGCAACCTCACCACCCAGGTGCGTGACATCGCCCAGGTGGCCACCGCGGTGGCCAAGGGCGACCTGTCGCAGAAGATCGACGTGCCGGCGCGGGGCGAGATCCTTCAGCTCAAGGAGACCGTCAACACGATGGTCGACCAGCTGTCCGCGTTCGCCGACGAGGTCACCCGCGTGGCCCGCGAGGTCGGCAGCGAGGGACGCCTCGGCGGCCAGGCCCAGGTGCCCGGCGTCGGCGGTGTCTGGCGCGACCTCACCGACTCGGTCAACCTGATGGCGGGCAACCTCACCGCGCAGGTCCGCAACGTCGCCCAGGTGACGACGGCGGTGGCCAGGGGCGACCTGTCCCAGAAGATCACCGTGGACGCCCGCGGCGAGATCCTCGAACTCAAGAACACCATCAACATCATGGTCGACCAGCTGTCCGCGTTCGCCGACGAGGTCACCCGCGTCGCCCGCGAGGTCGGCACCGAGGGACGGCTCGGCGGCCAGGCGGACGTCAAGGGCGTCAAGGGCACCTGGCGCGACCTCACCGACTCGGTGAACTTCATGGCGGGCAACCTCACCGCGCAGGTCCGCAACGTCGCCCAGGTGGCGACCGCGGTGGCCAGGGGCGACCTGTCCCAGAAGATCACCGTGGACGCCCGCGGCGAGATCCTCGCCCTGAAGGAGACCCTCAACACGATGGTGGACCAGTTGTCCGCCTTCGCCGACGAGGTCACCCGCGTCGCCCGCGAGGTGGGCACCGCGGGCAACCTGGGCGGACAGGCCACCGTCCGCGGGGTCTCGGGAACCTGGAAGGACCTCACCGACAACGTCAACGTGATGGCGTCGAACCTGACGGGCCAGGTCCGCTCGATCGCCCAGGTCGCCACGGCCGTCGCCCGCGGCGACCTCAGCCAGAAGATCACCGTCGAGGCCAAGGGCGAGGTCGCCGCCCTGGCGGACGTCATCAACACGATGGTCGACACGCTGTCCGCGTTCGCCGACGAGGTCACCCGCGTCGCCCGCGAGGTCGGCACCGAGGGACGCCTCGGCGGCCAGGCCCAGGTGCCGAACGTGGCGGGCACCTGGAAGGACCTCACCGACAACGTCAACTCGATGGCCAACAACCTCACCGGCCAGGTGCGCAACATCGCCCTGGTGACGACGGCGGTGGCCAAGGGCGACCTGTCCAAGAAGATCGACGTCGACGCCCGCGGCGAGATCCTCGAACTCAAGACCACCATCAACACGATGGTCGACCAGCTCTCCGCGTTCGCCGCGGAGGTCACACGCGTCGCCCGCGAGGTCGGCAGCGAGGGACGCCTCGGCGGCCAGGCCGAGGTGGAGGGCGTGTCCGGCACCTGGAAGCGCCTGACGGAGAACGTCAACGAACTCGCGGGCAACCTGACCCGGCAGGTCCGCGCGATCGCCGAGGTCACCAGTGCCGTCGCCGAGGGCGATCTGACCCGCTCGATCACCGTCGAGGCCTCGGGCGAGGTCGCCGAGCTCAAGGACAACATCAACTCCATGGTGGAGTCCCTGCGCGAGACCACACGGGCCAACCAGGAGCAGGACTGGCTCAAGACCAACCTGGCGCGGGCCTCCGGCCTCATGCAGGGCCACCGGGACCTGTCCGTGGTGGCCGAGCTCATCATGGACGAGCTCGCGCCCCTCGCCTCCGCCCAGTACGGCGCGTTCTACCTCGCGGAGGAGACCGGGAACGGCAGCGAACTGCGGCTCGTCGGCTCGTACGGATATCCCGACGAGGACGACCGGCCCGACCGCATCCCCTTCGGCCGCTCGCTGGTCGGCCAGGCCGCGCGCAGCCGACGCGCCATCACCGTCGACGAGCTGCCGCCGAACTACGTGTCGATCTCCTCGGGGCTCGGCCGGACGGTGCCGACCGCCCTGGTGGTGCTGCCCATCATGGTCGAGGACCAGGTGCTCGGAGTCATCGAACTGGCCTCGGTCACCCGCTTCACCCAGATCCACCTGGACTTCCTGGGACAGCTGATGGAGACCATCGGCGTCAACGTCAACACCATCGTGGCCAACGCCCGTACCGACGAACTGCTCGACGAGTCCCAGCGGCTGACCGCCGAACTGCAGGCCCGCTCCGAGGAGTTGCAGGTCCAGCAGGACGAGCTGCAGCGCTCGAACGAGGAGCTGGAGGACAAGGCCTCCCTGCTGGCCGCGCAGAACAGCGACATCGAGGCGAAGAACCTGCAGATCGAGCAGGCGCGCCAGGAGCTGGAGACCCGGGCGCAGCAGCTGTCGCTGGCCTCCAAGTACAAGTCGGAGTTCCTGGCGAACATGAGCCACGAACTGCGGACCCCGCTCAACAGCCTCCTGATCCTCGCCCAGTTGCTGGCACAGAACCCCTCCCGCAACCTCACGCCGAAGCAGGTCGAGTACGCGGGCATCATCCACTCGGCGGGCTCCGACCTGCTCCAGCTGATCAACGACATCCTCGACCTGTCGAAGGTCGAGGCCGGGAAGATGGACGTCAGCCCCGAGGTCGTGCCGCTGCGCCAGCTCCTGGAGTACGTCGAGGCGACCTTCCGGCCGATGACGACCCAGAAGAGCCTCGACTTCACCGTGCGTACCGCGCCCGGCGCACCCGCCGATCTGCTCACCGACGACTCCCGGCTGCGCCAGGTCCTGCGCAACCTGCTGTCGAACGCGGTCAAGTTCACCGAGCACGGCGGTGTCGAGCTGCGGATCGAACCGGCGGCCGACCACGAGGTGCCCACCGGGGTGTTCCGCGGCGGCACCATCGTCGCCTTCCGGGTGCAGGACACGGGGATCGGTATCCCCGAGCAGCATCTGGAGACGATCTTCGGCGCCTTCCAGCAGGCGGACGGCACCACGAGCCGCAAATACGGTGGCACCGGTCTCGGCCTGTCCATCACCCGCGAGATCGCCCATCTGCTGGGCGGCGCCGTCACCGTGGACAGCACGCCGGGCCAGGGCAGTACGTTCACGCTGTTCCTGCCCGTGGCACGCCCCGACTACGAGAACCTGGTCATCGGCGACCGCGCCCTGGAGCTGCCGCCGGGCGCGTCCGCTTCCGGGGAAGCGGCGGCCGACGCGCCGGTCCCGGGCCCGGTGACGCCGGCCAAGCGCCAGCGGCGCCGGCTGCTCGTCGTCGAGGAGCGGCAGCGCGGACTGCTGACCCTTGTCGCGGAGAGCGCGGTCTCGGACGTCACCCGCGGCCAGGACGCCGGTGACCCGCGCGGCACGGTCGACGTCATCACCGCCTCCGGAGCGCACGAGGCGGCGAGCGCGCTGGCCGCGGGCCCCTGCCACTGCGTCGTTCTCGAACTCGGCATGCCCGGCGGTGAGGCGCCCCGCTTCCTGGACGCGATGCAGGGCGACTCGGCGCTCGCGAACGTGCCGGTGCTCGTCCACAGCGGCCACCGCGCGGACCTGGCGCAGGAGCAGGAACTCCAGGCCCGCTCCGGCACCCGTGCCCTGGAGTTCCTGTCGAGTCTCGACGAACTGCGGGAGCGCATCGCCCTCCACCTCTCCGCCGAGGAGCTGGGGGACGTGCCGTCCCTGGCCCGCGCGGAGGAGCCGCAGTCCAGCTCGCCCCGGGCGATCGAGGACGCCTTCCTCGGCCGGACGGTCCTGGTGGTCGACGACGACGCGCGCAACCTCTTCGCGCTGAGCGGGATCCTCGAACTCCAGGGATTCCACGTCCTGCACGCGGACAACGGCCGCAAAGGCATCGAGACGCTGGTCAACCACCCCGACATCGCCCTCGTCCTGATGGACGTGATGATGCCGGAGATGGACGGCTACGCCGCCACGGCCGAGATCCGCAAGATGCCCCGGTACGCGGGGCTTCCCATCATCGCCGTCACGGCGAAGGCGATGCCCGGCGACCGCGAGAAGTCACTCGCTTCCGGAGCCAGTGACTACGTCACCAAGCCGGTCGACACCGAGGACCTCATCGCCTGCGTCCGCCGTTGGCTGCCTGCGTGAGCGACCGCGCCCGGCCGTGTGCGCGCACCGGCCGGGCGCAGGTCCCCGCGAACCGCCCCCATGGGCATCCCCGCCGAGGAGCAAGCGCACCATGAGCCTTCCAGAAGAACACCCTGATCCGGCCGACCAGACCGGCGACGACACCGTCGACGTCGACGCGAACGCAACCGTTGACGCGGACGAAGACGCGGACACGGACGTACGCGCGGACGTTGGCGTACGGGCGGACGTGGACGTACGGGCCGACGTGGACGTACGGCCCGACGAGCGGAGCGCCCTCACCACCAGCTACCCCGTGGGCAAGCTGGCCGCGACGGTGGAGCGGCTGCGCCGTGAGGTGCGGGCGGCCCAGGCCGAGGCCGACGGGCGCGCCCTGATCGAACTCGCCAAGGGCATCCTGGTCGAGCGGCTGGGATGCGGTCCCGCCCAGGCCGCCCGCCAGCTCGCCGAGCTGGCCGAGCAGGCGAAGGTGACCCCGCTCGAACTCGCCGTCGATGTCATCAACCAGTCCGCCCGCGACCGCCTCTCGGACGTGACCAGCGCCTTCCTGGCCGGTGCGAAGGGCAACGAGGGCCCGGCCCCGGATCTCAGGGAGAGGGTGCGCTCCGCCGCGGTACGGCTGCGGGAGGCCGAGAGCGGCGCGCTGGCGGCCCCCGACACCCAGGCCGTCGCCGACTCCCTCTTCCATCACGCGCTGACCCCGCTGGGCGCGGTGGCCGTGGCCATCTGGACCGCGGGGACCGACGGTTCGCTGACGCTCGCGGGCAGCGCCGGGTTCTCCCCCGCGGAGGCCGGCCGCTGGCGCTATGTGCCCCCCGGGGTCGTGACAGTGGCCCGTACGAGTCTCTCCGAGCGCACCGGGCAGTGGATCGGCTCCCTCGCGGAGACCGGTCTCCCCTCCATCGGCCAGCACCACTTCCCCGACGGGGGAAGAGCCGCGCTGCCCGCCGGCACCGGCGGGCGGGTCCACGGGGTCCTCGAAGTCGTCTGGCCCACTCCCCTGGAACCGCAGTCGCCCCAGGTGATCCGCCAGGTCGAGGCGCTGGCGGAACTGTGCGCCCACACCCTGGAGACGTACGCGTTCGTGCACGGCGGCCAGACCGCCAGTGAACCCCGTGTCCTGCCGGACGCCGCCGAACTGGTGGACCTGGCCGACGGGCTGCACGATCCCGCGCTGGTCCTCGTCCCGTACCTGGACGGCGGGCAGCTCGTCGACTTCCACATCCATCACGTCAACAGCCGTTTCCTGGACCCGGCCGGACGCCCGCGCGGCCTCGTCAGCGGCGCCCTGCTCCTTGAGGCCTACCCGATGGCCGCCGGGGAGAGCGAACTCTTCCAGCGGGTCGAGCGCGTCTACGCCACCGGGGAGCCGTTCCGCGCCCAGCGCATGAACCTCACGGCCCTCGTCGACCAGGTGACGCTGGCGTCCGTGGCCGACATCAGCATCAGCCGCCACGGCAACAGCGTGCTGCTCATCTGGCGCGTCGAGGACGAGACGGCACGACTGGCGAGCCTGCTCCAGCACGCCCAGCGCCTGGGCCGCATCGGCGGCTTCGAGGAGAACCTCCTCACGGGCGAGATCACCTGGAACGGCCAGCTCTTCAGCCTGTACGGCAGATCCCCGTCCAGCGGCCCCGTGCCGCTGGAGGAGCTGGCCCTGCACGCCCACCCGGACGACGCCGTCGCCATCGGCCGGTTCCTGCGCACCCTGCTCCACCACCGGCGTCCGGCGGCGGCGGCCTTCCGGCTCCAGCGTCCCGACGAGGTGACCCGCCACATCCGGGTGGTGGCGGAGCCGGTGCTCGACGCCGACGGCCGGCCGTTCGTCCTGCGCGGCGCCTATCAGGACATCTCGGCCCAGCACTGGACGGAGGTCGCGCTGGCCGCCACGCGCGACCAGCTCGCGCACTCCGAGCAGCAGGCGACCGAACGCAACCGGCTGACGCTGCAACTGCAGCACGCCATCATGCCCCCGACCCACGCACCATTGCAGGCTCCCCGGCTCGACGTGGCCGTCCGCTACCGGCCCGCCGAGACCGAACAGCTCGTGGGCGGCGACTGGTACGACGCGGTCGTCCTGCCGTCCGGTCTGGTGCTGCTGTGCGTGGGCGACGTGGCCGGGCACGGCATAGAGGCCGCGACGAGCATGGTCGTGCTGCGCAACGCCCTGCGCGGGCTCGCGGTGACCGGGGCGGGCCCCGGCCAACTGCTGACCTGGCTCAACAGCGTGGCGCACCATCTGTCGGGGTCCATCACGGCCACCGCGGTCTGCGGCATCTACGACCCGGACACCCGTACGTTGCGCTGGGCCAGGGCAGGTCATCTGCCGCCCGTACTGGTACGGGACGCCGAAGCCGTCTCCCTGCCCCTCCTCAAGGGCCTGCTGCTGGGCGCCGTGCCCGATGTCGCGTACGGCGAGGACGAGGTGCAACTGGCGGTCGACGACACGCTGCTGATGTACACGGACGGCCTGATCGAGCGGCGGGACCGCACGATGGAGGAGTCCATGACACAGCTGCTCACCACGGTCCGTACGGCGCCGTGCACGCTCGACCAGCAGCTGGACCGGCTCCTCACGTACAGCAGATCGGACACCGACGACGACACCTGCATCGTGGGCATCCGCGTCTCCTAGGGCGTGTCCGCGACGTCGCTCCGCCGACCATGAACGAAAAGGTCCGCATGCGGGGGCGAAGCCGGGGTAGATGCGCGGGCATGTGCGACGAGAGACACAGACCCGCTGGTGAGGCCACTGCCTGCGCGTGCCGCAAGGAAACGCCGACGAGAGTTTGATCACGTCGCGCGTGCCGTCGCCGACGGCATCGAATGCGCGTACGGGGGTAGCCGCCCCAGACCGTCATGACTTTGTGGGAGGTACTTGTGTCCATAGCCCAGAACCCGTTGTCCGTAGAGGTCTCCCTGCCTCGCGAGGACGTCGTGCTGCTCACGGTCGAGGGACATCTGGACATCGACACCGCGACGGGACTCCAGCACCATCTGGCGAACCAGTTCCAGCACGGTCGTCGTTACTTCCTGCTGGACCTCTCGGCCGTTCCCTTCATGGACTCGTCCGGTATGAACATCATCATCAGGGCGTACCAGCAGACGCGGGAGCTCGATGGGAGCGTGCACATCATCGCGCCGACGCCGCCCGTGCGACGCATCCTCGACCTCACCGGTGTGAGCATCACCGTGCCCGTGTCCGACAGCGTCGAGGACTCGCTCGCCCTCGTGGACAAGCAGCAGCACAGCGACTCCGCCTGAGTTCCACCCGTGCTCCGCCCTCGGGGGACGGCGGGGCACCGTCATGTACGACAGTTGTTGTCCGACAACCTTTGACCAAGGCAAGGAATGTGAGCAGTGCTGGGCCGGGCGCCCGCCGTATCCGCGCGAGGAGCCACGAACCGCCGAGCCGACGGGCCTCGCCCCCGGACGCGGACCTCACGTCCTTCCACCCTGCCGTGCCCGCCGCCATGACGGCGGGCGACATGTGCAGCCCCGCCCGGCCCGTAGGGGACGACATCGACGTCTCCGCACCGGCCCCCACTCCGTCGGACCGCACACCATGATTCGTACCTGGCACATCACCACCGTCCCCGACGCCGCCCGGGCCCGTGTCGACGCGGCACGCCTGGCCGCCGCGCACGGGGTGTCCGACGTGGAGCGGACCCGGCTGACGGCCTCACTCGGCGCAGAGCTGCGGCAGTGCCTCACGCGGGGCGGCACCTGGCGACTGGAGCTAGAGGCGGTCACGGAACCGTCCGGCGACGGTCTGCTGCGGGCCGTCGTCACCTCGTGCGACGACACGGACGACGAAGGACGGCCGCCGTGGGACATGACGGTCCCCCGCGCCGAGGGCGGGCCCACGACGGACCCCGGGCCCGTGGCGGACGAGCACGGGACGCTGGCCGAGGCGCTGCTGGGCGCCGACGAGGACACGGCCCTGGTGCTGGAGAGACTCGGCGAGCAGGAGGACCTGGTCACCTTCCACCGGGAGGAACTGGATCAGACCAACCAGGGCGTACTGGCCCTGCACGCCGAGCTGGACGCGGCCGGCCGGGCCCAGCGCGACCTCCTGGTCGCCGAGCGCAAGGCGCGCAGTGAGGCGGAGACCGCGCGCCGAAGACTGACGTTCCTGGCCGACGCCAGCGCGGTGCTGACGGCCTCGCTCAACCACGACGAGGTGATCCGCCGGCTGGAGAGCCTGCTGGTTCCGGAGTACGCCGGCAGTGTCGACGTATGGCTCTTCGACGGGGACGAGGAGGACCGGGTGAACGCGCCGCGTCCGGCCGCCGCCGTGGTCGCGGCCCGCACCGGGCGCCCGCAGTACGCCGCCGACCATCCGGGCGACCTGCCCGGTGTCGACGACCATCCCGCCTCGGCGCCGCTTCCCGCGGCGCCCCTGCTGTGCATCCCGCTGGGGACGCGGCGGACCCCGCAGGGCGTCCTGATCCTCACGCCGCCGGCCGCGCGGTGGGACGCCGACGACGTCGTCATGCTGATCGAACTCACCCGCCGGGCCGGCGTCGCGATCGACAACGCCCGGCGCTTCGAGCACAACCGGGACATCGCGGAGACCCTGCAGCGGGCCCTGCTCACGGACCTGCCCACCACCCCGGGACTGCATCTGGCCGCGCGCTACCTGCCGGCCACCCACGGTCTGAACATCGGCGGCGACTGGTACGACGCCTTCCGCCAGCCCGACGGCAGCCTCATCACCGTCATCGGCGACGTGACCGGGCACGGGCTGCACGCGGCCGTCATGATGAGCCAGCTGCGCACCGCACTGCGCGCGTACGCCGTCGACGGCGGCACGCCGGGCCAGCTCCTCACCAAGCTGCACATCTTCCTGCACCACCTGCAGCCCGATCTGTACGCCACCGCCGTCATCGCCCGCTTCCACCCCGACGACCCGACGCTCACCTGGGCCGCCGCAGGCCATCCGCCGCCCGTGCTGCGCACCCCCGACGGGCAGGTCCACACGCTCGACGCCAAGCCGGGCGCGATGCTCGGCATCCCGCTGCAGCAGGTGATCAAGGACCACACCGTGACGCTGACGCCGGGTTCGACCCTGGCGCTCTACACGGACGGTCTGGTCGAGCGCCGCGCCCAGGGCATCGACCCGGGCATCGAGCGGCTCGCCGCGGCGCTCGGCACCTTCCGTTCCGCGGACCTCGACGCCGACCTGGACGCCTCGGCGGACAGTCTGCTGCGTCCGCTGCTGGCCGATTCCGAACGGGACGACGACGTGTGTCTGCTGCTGTGCCATCTGCACAGCCGGGCGGCCGAACTGGCGAGGACCCCCACCAGGCTGGCGTTCTGAACCGTCTCAGCCGAGCTGTGGCGGCTGCGGGCGTACGAGCGTGTGGGCCCGGTGGAAAGCGTGCAGGCCCTGCTGCAGCGAGGCCCGCTCCCCCGGGGTCATCACCGCGAACACTCCGGTGAGACTCAGGGAGCGGTGCTCGGTGACGTCGGCCAGGAGCCGCCGCCCCTGCGAGGTGATCACGAGCTGCACCTCACGGCGGCTGTGCGGCTGGACGGTCCGGCGCAGCAGCCCGGCGGCTTCGAGGCGGCCGCACAGCCGGCTCGCGGTGGGCAGCGCGATGCCCAGGTGCTCGGCCAGGGCGGTGAGATTGAGTTCCGGCAGTCTTCGTACCGTCTGCAGCGCGAGCAGTTGCCGGGTGGGCAGACGGGGCGGGGCGTCGGCCGCCGCCCCGAACCACAGCGTCACCAGACTCTCCACCGCGTCGAGGACGTGATCGGCGAGCGTGTCCGGCGGGTGGCCGGCGCGCTGTGGGCGATCCGGCACGGGAGTGGTCACACGCACTTCTCTTTCAGTTCGGTCGTCGGGGTCGGCTCCGGCCAGGACAGTGGTCGTGTACGTCGGCCCTACCCGAACTGACCGACCGTACACAGCCCGCGCTCCCCCGATGCCCGTCCGGCCGGGACGCCCCGTGACCGCGAACAGCCCGGTCCTCCCCCTCCCGCGTGCGTGGTTCGGGAGGAGGAGGACCGGGCTGTCTCCGGTGGCCGTCGCGGTCAGCCGGTGGCCAGGGCGCCCTTGAGCACGGCGATCGCCTGGCTGATGGCGGCCTCGGCGGCGTGGGTCTCGCGCAGGGCGTTGAGCATCACGAAGTCGTGGATGATGCCCTGGTGGCGGACGGCGGTGACGGGCACGCCGGCCTCGCGCAGCTTGTTGGCGTAGGCCTCGCCCTCGTCGCGCAGGACGTCGGCCTCGCCGGTGATGACGAGGGCCGGCGGCAGTCCGGTGAGCTGCTCGGTGGTGGCGCGCAGCGGGGACGCGGTGATCTCGGCGCGCTGCTTCTCGTCGGTCGTGTACTGGTCCCAGAACCACTGCATGCCGTCGCGGCGCAGGAAGTAGCCCTCGGCGAACTGGTGGTAGGAGCCGGTGTCGAAGGAGGCGTCGGTGACCGGGTAGAACAGCACCTGCTGGACGAGGGCGACGTCGCCGCGCTCCTTGGCCATGAGCGTCAGGGCGGCGGCCATGTTGCCGCCGACGGAGTCGCCCACCACCGCGATGCGGGAGGCGTCGAGCCCGTGGTCGGCGCCGGTCGTGGCGACCCACCGGGCGACGGTCCAGTTCTGCTCGATGGCGACCGGGTAGCGGGCCTCGGGCGAGAGGTCGTACTCGGGGAAGACGACCGCGGCGTTGGCTCCGACGGCCAGTTCGCGCACCAGGCGGTCATGGGTGTGGGCGTTGCCGAAGACCCAGCCGGCGCCGTGGATGTAGACGATGACCGGGAGGGTGCCGGTCGCTCCCGCGGGGCGGACGATCCGGGTGCGGACCTCACCGGTGGGGCCGCCGGGGACGGTGATCCACTCTTCGTCGATCGCCGGCTCGGCGATCTCGCCGGACTGGACCTCGTCGACGGCCTTGCGGCCTTCGGCCGGGCCGAGGTCGAAGAGGTAGGGCGGGTTGGCGGTGGCCTCGGCGAACGCCGCGGCGGCGGGCTCCAGGACGGGGCGGACACCGGTTGTGTCGGTCATGACGATCTCCTCGGATCTGGTGGCGTGAGCACGCTCCTCGCGGGCTTCGCCGGGAGCGGGGGCACTTCCAGAACAGTAGCCCACGCTTTAGTCGTGCACAACTCGTTAGGGCGCGATACGATCGGGGAGACTCGATGGCACACTCGGCGATAGGGTGTGGATCACCGAGGCAGATCGAGGTAGATCCCCGAGTACGGAGGTACGCCGTGAGCACCGCCGGAGCCGAATCGACGCAGGGGGCCGCGCCCGTATCGCCGCAGGGGGGCTCGCTCCTGCTGGAGGACCAGCTCTGCTTCGCCCTGTACGCGGCCTCCCGGGCGGTCACCGCCCGCTACCGCCCCCTGCTGGACGAGCTGGGACTGACCTATCCGCAGTACCTGGTGATGCTCGCGCTGTGGGAGCAGGACTCGATCTCCGTACGCGACCTGGGCACGGCGCTCCAGCTGGAGTCCAGCACCCTGTCGCCACTCCTCAAGCGCCTGGAGGCGAACGGGCTGCTGCGGCGCGAACGCCGGGCGGAGGACGAGCGCTCGGTCGCCCTGCACCTCACCGAGGCCGGAATGCGCCTCCAGGACAAGGCGAACACGGTCCCCCTGGCGATGGGCGACGCAATGGCCCTGACCCCGGAACAGGACGCCACAGCAAAACACCTGCTCCGCCTGCTGACGACAAACGTCAGCACCACTTAGGGGGCGGGCAGGGGCGCAGCCCCGCCTGCCGGGGGCGCGGGGAACTGCGCGACCAGCCCCCACCGAACCCGCAGCCAAGGGGGCAGGGGGCGCAGCCCCGAGACGCGCGTCACATTCCCCACCCCCATGTCACACCCCGCACCCCCGCTGCCGTCATGACTGTGCAACTCCCTACAACGCCAGAGGAGCACATCATGGAAGCCCGTCTGAACCTCATGGGCAGCCCGGCCGCGGCCACGTTCGTCAAGCACCTCTCCGCCGCGGGCAAGGTCGTCTCCGACTCGGGACTGCCGACCCTGACGCAGGAGCTGGTGAAGATCCGCGCGAGCCAGATCAACGGCTGCGGCTTCTGCACCGACATGCACACCAAGGAGGCCACCGCGGCCGGCGAGACCGCGACCCGGCTCAACCTCATTGCGGCCTGGCGCGAGGCCAAGGTCTTCACCGAGGCCGAGCGCGCCGCGCTGGAACTGGCCGAGCAGGGCACCCGTATCGCCGACGCGGCCGGCGGGGTCACGGACGAGGCCTGGGAGAACGCCGCCAAGCACTACGACGAGCAGCAGCTCGGCGGCCTGGTGTTCCTGATCTCCCTCATCAACGCCTTCAACCGGGCCAACGTCATCGTCCAGCAGCCCGCCGGGGACTACCGCGTCGGCCAGTTCGGCTAGCCGGCAGGCACCACCGCGCCGGCCGCACGCCGGTCACGCACGGGCTCACGCGTCGGCCGCCGCGTACACCCGGCGGCCGTCGACGAAGGTCTGCAGGACGCGGGTGGCGGCGATCTCCTCGGGGCGCCCGGCGAAGGGGTCGCGGTCCAGGACCACCACATCGGCCAGCGCGCCCACGCCGATACGGCCGGTGCTGTCGTCGAGGTGGTTGGCGTGGGCGCTGCCCGCGGTGTACGCGGCGAGGGCGGCGCCCAGGTCGAGCCGCTGGCCGGGGAGGAAGGGCGGGGTGCCCTCGGGCGCGTCGGGGGCGATCCGGTTGACGGCGACATGGATGGCGGCGAGGGGGTCGGGGCTGCTGACCGGCCAGTCGCTGCCCGCGGCGAGGGTCGCCCCGGCCCGCAGGAGATCCCCGAACGGGTACTGCCACGCGGCCCGTTCGGGGCCGAGGAACGGGATGGTGAGGTCGTCCATCTGCGGTTCGTGCGCGGCCCACAGCGCCTGCAGGTTGGCACTCGCCCCGAGCGCCCGGAAGCGCGGTACGTCCTCGGGGTGCACGACCTGGAGGTGTGCGAGGTGGTGGCGGGTGTCGCGCCGGCCGTTGGCCGTGCGGGCCGCCTCCACGGCGTCCAGCGCTTCCCGTACGGCCCGGTCGCCGAGCGCGTGGAAGTGCACCTGGAAGTCGAGCGCGTCGAGTTCGGTGACGTACTTCTTCAGCTCGGCCGGCTCGACGAAGCTGATGCCGGAGTTGTCGGAGGCGCACCCGCAGCGGGTCAGGTACGGGCCGAGCAGCGCGGCGGTGTGGTTCTCCGCGATGCCGTCCTGCATGACCTTGACGCTGGTGGCGCGGAACCGCCCGCGGCTCGACTCCGCCCGGCGGGCGACGAGTTCGGGAATCTGCTCGGCGCCCCTGGCCCGGTCCCACCACAGCGCCCCGACGACCCGTGCGGTGAGCAGACCGCGGTCGGCCGCCGTGTGATAGGCGGGCGTCGGATCGGTCATGTTCGCGTACGTGCCGACGATGGCGTCCTGCCAGGCCGTGACACCGTACGAGTGCAGCACGGCCTGCGCCCGGAGCAGCGCGGCGAGTTGGTCGTCGGGCGTGGGGGCGGGCAGCAGGCGGCCCACGAGGTGTGCCGCGCCTTCCTGGAGCATGCCGGTGGGGTTGCCGTCGGCGTCCCGCTCGATGCGTCCGTCGGCCGGGTCGGGGGTGCGGGCGTCGATCCCGGCCCGTCGCAGGGCGAGGGAGTTGACCCACACACCGTGGTGGTCGCGGTTGGGCAGGAACACCGGCCGGTCGGGAACGACCGAGTCGAGCAGCGCGGCGGTGGGCGTACCGCCGGGGAAGGCCTCCATGGACCAGCCGCCGCCGGTGATCCACTCGGTGTCGGGGTGGTCGTCGGCGTAGGCCTTCACCCGTCGCAGGTACTCCCGCGGGTCGACGGTGTCGTTGAGGTGGCACAAGCCCAGTTCGGTGCCCGCGCCCAGGGGGTGGACGTGGGCGTCCTGGAAGCCGGGCAGCAGCAGTCGTCCGGCGAGGTCGACGACCTCGGTGCCGGGTCCGATCAGGTCATGGACCTCGTGGTGGCCTACGGCGACGATCCGTCCGCCGCGCACGGCCACGGCGGTGGCCCGGCTGCGTGCCGCGTCGACGGTGTGCACGGGCCCGCCGGTGAGGACGAGGTCGGCGGCCTGGGGGTGGGACATGGGTTCAGCGCTCCGGTGGGGTGAAGGGGCTCAGACGGCTGTGTGGTCCATCGGAAGGGAGAGGGCATCGGCATCCGTGCCGCGTCCGGTGGTGAAGTACGGGGAGCGGCGGACGTACTTGGCGACGGCCGCCATGACGAGGCCGCTCAGCACGATGGTGACGGGCAGGGAGAGCATGAACCAGCCGTTGTCGGGGCTGAGTTCGATGTGGTCGCTCATGGTCAGGTAGGAGTAGGCGAGGTAGCCGCCGAGGCCGAGCAGGATCAGCCCGGAGGCGGCCGGGACGCCGACGGCGAGCAGGGCCTCGCGCGGGCCGGCGCGGCGGGCGGCGCGGAAGCGGACGGCGCAGGCGAGCGCGGTGAGGCCGTAGTAGAGGGCGACGACCAGGCCGATGGCGTTGACCGCGGCGAGCAGCATGTCGCTCAGCTTGGGGATGGCCATGGCGAGCAGGGCGATGGCGGTCGCGATCGACATGACGACCACGGTTCCGGCGGCGGGGGTGCCGTACTTGGGGTGGATGCGGGTCCACAGCGGGCCCATCGTGCGGTCGCGGCCCATGGCGAGGAGGCCGCGGGCGGTGGGGATGACGGAGGACTGGACGGAGGCGACGGCGGAGAACATCAGGGCGAGCAGCGGCAGGCTGGCCCAGGGTTCGGCGGCGAGCTTGGCGCCGAGGTACGGGAGGGCCTGCGGGCCGTTGGCGATGAGTTCGGGCAGGCTCATCTCCCGCTGGAAGGCGACCGAGGCGAAGATGAAGAGCCCGAGCATGGCGAACAGGGCGATGAAGCCGCCGCGCGCCGAGTCGCCGGGGCTGCGGGTCTCCTCGGTGACGCTGAAGGCCGCGTCCCAGCCCCAGAAGAAGAACACCGCGAGGACCATGCCCTGGGCGAAGGCCGTGCCGCTGGATATCTCGAAGGGGTTGAACCACGACCAGGAGAAGTCCTGGTGGCCGGTGACCAGGGCCCAGGTGCAGAAGACCAGCAGGACGGCGTACTCGAAGACCAGCAGGCCGAACTGGAGCCGGGTCGCGGCCCGCACCCCGGTGATCGCGAGGACGGTGACTCCGGCGAGGACCACCAGTCCGACGACCGTGCTCGCGGCGGTGGACGTCGGGTCGAGGGCGATCCCGGCGAGGGAGTCCAGGCCCGCCTTGTTGGCGAAGATCAGCACGACCGAGCCGGTCACCGCGCTGGTGTAGCCGAGGAAGATGACCGAGCCGACGAGCGTCACCCAGCCGGCCAGGAAGCCGGGCCAGGGGCCCAGCGACTGGCCGACCCAGGTGTAGCCGTTGCCGCAGTTGGGCTCCGAGCGGTTGAGGCGGGCGAAGGCGGTGGCGATGCCGAGAACGGGCAGGAAGGCCAGCAGCAGGAGGGCCGGGGCCTGGAGCCCGACGATCGTGCCGATGGCGCCCATGCCGATGGCAATGCTGGTGGTGGCCGCGGTGCTGGAGGCGGCGATGGCGACACCGTCGAGGACACCGAGGGAGCGGCGCAGTTCCGTCGGCGGACGGTCCGGGGCCGGGTGGCCCGGGGTGGTCCGGCCTGGGGTGAGAGACATCAGGGCTCCTCACGGGGAGGGAGAGGGACGGGGAGGAAGAGCCGTGTGGGGGTGCGATGGATGGAACAGCGTCCGCACACTTTGCGTCAATGCCGTTGACATAAGGCGGCGGCCGGTCGTTCACTGAAGCCGCGGCGTTCCCTCGGCAGGTACAGCGGTGGCGCCCGTACCGCGGTCTCCCGGCGCGAGAGGAATCACCCGTCATGCCCACCCGCGCCCCACAGGAACGCCGGCGGCGCCGCCCCACCGCGGCGGGTGTCCTGCTCTCCAAGGAACTGATCACCGAGACCGCGCTGCGTCTCATCGGCGAACACGGTCCGGAGGCGCTGAGCGTGCGCCGCCTGGGGGCGGCCCTGGGCTGCGATCCGAGCGCGCTCTACCGCTACTTCCGCAACACCGACGATCTGCTGCTGGCCGTCTCCGACCGGATCATCGGGGATGCCATGACGGGGTTCGTGCCGGGCCCCGACTGGGTGGCCTCGCTGCGCGAGATGGCGCTGCGGGTGCGCGACGGGTACCTCGCCCATCCGCGGGCCGCCGCCATGGCCTCGTACCGCATCACGCGTCGGGAGAACGAGTTCCGTGCCGTGGAGACCGGCGTGGGTCTGCTGCTGTCCGCCGGTTTCCCGCCCGCCCATGCCGTGCGGCTCTATCTGGCCTTCATCGACACGGTCCTCGGCCACGCGGCTCTGGACGCCGCGTGCCAGGCACTCCCCCGGGAGCGGCGCGAGGCCGACGAGGAGGCGTGGACGTCGGCCTACCGGTCGGTCGACCCGGAGTCCTATCCGGCGCTGGGCGAGGTGCGGGACGAGTTGTACGCCATGGCCGGGAGCTCTTTCGAACTGGCGGTGGACCTGCTGCTCGACTCCCTGGCGGCGCGGGCCGCTGCCCTTCCCCCGCGGACATGACAGGGTCACCCGCACGATCAGGGTCGTCCGCACGGAACGGAGCAGGTATGACGACGGACAGAGGTACGCGGATCGAGGTCCGGCCGGCCGCCGGCCACATCGGCGCCGAGATCATCGGCGTCGATCTGGCGGAGGACCTGGACGACACGGTGGTCGCCGCGATCCGGGCGGCGATGCTGCGCTGGAAGGTGGTGTTCTTCCGCGGGCAGCACCTGGACCACGCGTCGCACGTGGCGTTCGCCCGCCGGTTCGGCGAACCGGTCCGGCTGCGCAGGCGCGGCAGCGCGTCACCCGCCGACGTCCCGGAGATCGAGACGACGGCCGACCGGCTCGAACTCGGCGGGCGGTACGGCATGGAGCACGACGAGTGGCTGCGCAGGCGCCGCCACTCGCTGCTGCGCGGCTGGCACTGCGACCACGGCGCCCGCGTCGATCCACCGGCGGCGACGATCCTGCGCGCCGAGACCGTGCCCCCGTACGGCGGCGACACCACCTGGTCGAATCTGGCCGCCGCCTACGCCGGTCTCTCGGCCCCGCTGCGCGGCTTCCTCGACGGGCTGCGTGCCGAGCACCGCCTCGGGGTCGGCTATCAGACCCGGCCCGGCGAGGACGCGTACGCACGCCATCTGCTGGACCGGCAGATCGCCTCCGAGCATCCGCTGGTGCGGGTGCATCCCGAGACGGGCGAGCGTGTGCTGTTCGTCAACGGCTACTACGTGGAGCAGATCCTCGGCCTCTCCCGGATGGAGAGCGCTCCCCTGCTGGAGATGCTGGTGGGGCAGGCGACACGGCCCGAGTACACCGTGCGGTTCCGCTGGGAGCCGGGAAGCGTGGCCTTCTGGGACAACCGGGCCACCATCCACCTGGCCCCGAGCGACACCACACAGGTCGACCATCCGCGGGTCATGCACCGGGTGATGCTCGCGGGCGAGGTCCCCGTCGGGGTGGACGGCACGCCCTCGACGCCCGTCGTGGGGAGCGAACCGGGGGTCTGGTGACGGGCCTCCGGGACGGTCGCCCGGGTGTCGTGCTTGCGACATGTCCCACCTGTGCCACCGGAATCGAGTGACATGACATTCCGTGCCACCGGATTCTGTCCAGCGCATGAACTTCTCTGTGCGTACGACGGAAGGCACGGCACTGATGAGACGGATTCGCCTGGTGGCGGCGATATCGACAGGACTCGCCCTGGCTGCCGGCGCGGTGGCGCCGGTGGCCGCTCGCAGCGGTACGGGCCCCACAGCGACGGCGGCGGCCGACATTCCCGCGCCGAAGAGCCTCGGCACCGTACGCCTCATCACCGGTGACCGGGTGACCGTGGGCGCCGACTCCGAGGGACGGCGGACCGCCTCGGTCACGCCCGGACCCGGGCGGCGGCACCTCCTCTTCCGGATCTACGAGCAGGACGGACGGCTGACGGTCCTGCCGTCCGACGCCGGGAAGCTGGTCTCGGCGGGACGCCTGGACCGGGGGCTGTTCGACGTGGGCGCGCTCCTCGCCCAGCGGTACGACGAGGCGCACAGCGACGCGCTTCCGCTGATCGTGGCGGGCGCGGAGGGCGCGGCCGGGTCGGCCGTCCGGCGGCTGACCTCGCTCGCCGAGGACGGGTCGCCGGTCCGCCGCCTGGACAGCATCGGGGCGCGGTCGGTGCGGGTCGCCGAGGACGACCTCGGCCGGTTCTGGAAGCAACTGGCCGCGGACGAGGGCACGGTGAGCGCGGCACGGGCCGCGGACGCCCCCCGGGTGTGGCTCGACGGCCGGGTGAACGCCACGCTGGACCGCAGCGTCCCGCAGATCGGCGCGCCCGCCGTGTGGCAGGCCGGTCAGCGGGGCGAGTCCGTCAAGGTCGCCGTCCTGGACACCGGCGCGGACCGGTCCCACCCGGATCTCGCCGGACGGATCTCCGAGGCCAAGGACTTCTCCGGCAGTTCCGGTACCGGGGACGCCTTCGGGCACGGCACGCATGTCGCGTCCATCGTCGGCGGCAGCGGAGCAGCGTCCGCCGGCGGCAAGGGCGGCAAGGGTGTCGCGCCGGGCGCCGACCTCCTCGTCGGCAAGGTGCTCGGCGACGACGGCTACGGCAGCGAGTCCCAGGTGATCGCCGGCATGGAGTGGGCGGCGGCCTCGGGTGCCAAGGTCGTCAACATGAGCCTGGGCTCGGACAGTCCGAGCGACGGCACGGACCCGATGAGCCTCGCACTGAACGAACTCACCGAGCGCACCGGCACGTTGTTCGTCGTCGCGGCGGGCAACAGCGGTGAGCAGGGCATGAGCACCATCGGCTCGCCGGGCGCCGCGGACGCGGCGCTCACCGTCGGCGCGGTCGACCGGGCCGGTGCCCTCGCCCCGTTCTCCAGCCGCGGCCCGCGCTCCGGTGACGACGCGGTCAAGCCCGATGTGACGGCTCCCGGCGTCGGTATCGTGGCGGCCCGCGCGGCCGGCACGACCATGGGCGACCCGGTCGACGCACAGCACGTGGCGGCCTCCGGTACGTCGATGGCGGCCCCGCACGTGGCGGGCGCCGCCGCGCTGCTCGCCCAGCGGCATCCCGGCTGGAGCGCGGCGCAGTTGAAGGACGCGCTGGTCAGCACGGCCCGCACGGCCGCGGGTCAGGAGGTCACCGAGCAGGGCGGCGGGCTCATCGACGTGGCCGCGGCGGCGCTGGGTCCGGTCACCGCCACGGGGACCGTGGCCCTGGGCCCGTTCCGGACCGGTGGCGGCGAGACCCGTACGACGAAACTCAAGTACACCAACACCTCGGGTGCCGCTGTGACGCTGGCGCTCGGCGTCCGGCTGGCCACCGCGGGCGGCCGTACGCCGGCGGAAGGGGCGGTGAAGCTGGGCTCCGGTTCGGTGCGCGTGCCCGCGGGTGCCACCGCCGAGGTTCCGCTGACGGTCGATCCGGCCCGGGTCGAACGGGGCGACTACTACGGGTACGTGACCGCGGCCTCCGCCGACGGGAAGGTCACCGTGCACACCACGGTGAGCCTGGCCGTGCAGGGGCCGGTCCACCGGCTCAGCGTCAGGACCGTCGACCTCAAGGGCAGGCAGATCCAGGCGCTGCCGACGATCTGGGGCAGCGACGGCTTCGTGGGCTACACCGACCCGGGCAGCGGCACGGAGCCGGCCGTCGCCGAAGTCGAGGAGGGCACCTACCAGTTGGACCACTCGTCCCTGGACACGGTCGCCGACGGACAGGAACTGCGGCACGTGGTCCTGCCCGAGGTGAAGGTCACCAAGGACATGTCCGTCACGCTCGACGAGCGCAGGACGACCCTGGTCGACATCCGTACGCCCCGGCCGGCCGAGCAGCGCGGCATCCTCAGCTACCAGACGTACCGGAAGATCGACGGGCACAGCCTGCTCCAGGGCACGATGTACTTCGACCTCGGCAAGCGGCTGTACGTGAGTCCCACGTCCGCGGTCACCGACGGCACCTTCGAGTTCGCCTCGCGCTGGCAGCTCGTCGCACCGCTCCTCGACATGGCGGTGTCGGGCGGCAAGGGCGCCGGGGAGACGCCGGACGCCTACTACATGCCCTCCTCGCCGCTCTTCGACGAGAAGGCGACCGCCGGGAAGGGAGCGCACCTGACCGCGGTCGCCGCGGGTGACGCCGCCGCGCCGGTCTTCGCGGGGGCTCGCGGGAAGCTCGCGGTCCTCACCAACGAACAGAACGTCAATGAGAGGGAGTTGGCGGAGAAGGCGGCAGCGGCGGGAGTGCGCGGCATCGTGCTGGTCCACTTCAGCGACATCGCGTGGACCCGCTGGCATCCGGAGGGCGACCGCTGGGGCGTACCGACCGTCCGGATCGGCGCGAAGGCGGGAGCCGCCCTGCTGAAGCGGATCGGCAAGGGGCGGACGACGGTGAACTTCACCGGCACGGCCCGCAGCCCGTACCTGTACGACGTCATGCAGGTGTCGTCGCAGCGCGTCCCCGACAAGGTGGTGCACACCGTGTCCGAGCGCAACAGCGCGGTGGTGAAGGCCAGGTACGCCGACAACGGCGGCGCGCGGTGGGCAGCCGAGCAGCGCTTCGCACGGCGGCCGTACCAGGACACCGCCTGGCTGCAGTACACGCGTTATGTGCCGACCGGCTTCGACCGGACCGAGTACGTGAGTTCCGGTGACACGCAGTGGAAGCACTACGTGCACCACGAGACCACGTTCGACGTGGACACCCCGCTGGTCGTCGGCATGACGGACGCCGCGCGCACCTACCGGGCGGGCGAGCGGACGAGCGACACCTGGCAGGGGGCCGTCGTCCGCCCGTCGATCCCGCGCGGCACCACGGCTCCGTCCGTGCGCTCGGGTGACGTACTGAGCCTGCGGATACCGGAGTTCACCGACTCGCAGGCAGGTCACCGGTCGCGGCTGCTCGATGGGGGCGGCGGCATCGGGACCTCGGGCGGGGCGAAGGCGGCGCAGGGCGACTCGGCCGCCGCCGTGCTGTATCGCGACGGCCGGCGGGTCGCGGAGGCCGACGGCGGGTACGCGGACTTCGAGGTCCCGTCCGGTACGGCCGGCTACCGGCTGGACCTCACGACCTCGCGGGTGTCCGGCGAGTGGGCGTGCGGGACCGGCACCGAGACGTCCTGGGCGTTCCGCTCGGGCAGCACGGGCGCGGCGACGGTCCTGCCGCTGCTCCAGCTCGACTACGACGTTCCGGTGGACGCGTACAACGCCGTCCGCTCCGGCCGTACGCACTCGGTCGGGCTGTCGGTCCGCGCCCAGGACGGGATCGCCGTACCGCGCGGGGTGAGCGTCCAGGTCGAGGCGTCGTACGACGACGGCGCGAGCTGGAGCCGGGCGACGGTGAAGGACCGTGGGCACAACACGTTCGAGGCCGCCGTCAAGAAGCCCTCGCGGGTACGCGGTGACGCGTACGTGACACTGAGAGTGACGGCTCGCGACGCGGCGGGCGACTCCGTGCGGCAGACGGTGCAGCGCGCCTACCTGCACCGCGGATAGCCGCTCGCACGTGTCAGGGGGTGGGCGGGGCGAACACCGCCCCGCTCACCCTCACCGCCTGTAACACCCGTGGAGTACGGTGTCCGATCAGTGAAGCCGGTCGGTCTCGGGGAGGGCGCCATGACGCTGGAGGCTGCAGGGGTGTCGGACGCCGAGGAGTCCGTCTACCGGCATCTGGTGACGGCCGGTCAGGCGTCGGCGGGTGACGTCGCCGCGCGCACCGGACTGAGCCCGGCGGAGGCCGAGGCGGTGCTCGACGCGCTGGCGGTCAAGGGCATGGCGAGCCACACCGACGTACTGCCCCGGCACTTCAGGGCCACTCCCCCGGACGTGGCGCTGATACCCCGGCTGAAGCGGAACGCCGACGCGCTCGATCTCGCCCGCGCGGAGGCCACGAGCCTGCTGCAGGTGTACCGCGACACGATGCGACGGCGGGACGCGGGCGAACTGATCGAGGTCATCACGGGGGCCGAGGCGCTGCGCCAGCACCTGCGGCAGATCCAGGCGAGCGCCCAGGACGAGATGCTGTGGTTCTGCAAGGCCCAGTACGTGGCGATGCCCTCGGGCAGCAACAGTTCGGAGTTCGAGGCGCTGGCGCGCGGCGTGCGCTACCGGGTGCTGTACGAGAAGGCGTTCTTCGACGACGCGGGAGCCGTTGACAACGTTGTTGCGGGGGTGCGCGCCGGGGAGACCGCCCGTGCGGTGCCGCATCTGCCGCTGCGGCTCGCGGTCGCGGACCGGGCCATCGCGGTCTGCCCGCTGGTCCCCGGCGGACCTCAGGGCAACCCGGACGAGCCCACCGCCGCACTCGTACGGGACAGCAATCTCCTCGCCGCTCTCGTCGCCCTGTTCGAGCGCTACTGGGAGGACGCCGTTCCGCTGGACGTCGACGACTCGGGCACGGTCGCCGGGACGGACGGGGTCGGCGGTCCCGATCCGCTGTCGACGGTCGACCGGCGGCTACTCGCCCTGCTGGTGGCCGGGGTCACCGACAAGGCGGTGGCCACCCAACTGGGCTTGAGCCGCCGCACGGTGCAGCGTCACATCCAGCGCATGATGGAACTGGCCGGCGCGGCGACCCGGATGCAACTGGCCTGGCAGGCCGCACGGCGGGGCTGGCTGTGACGGACGTCCGCCGGAGCGGCACGTAGGGCGAGAAGTGGCCAAAGTGGCTGATGAAAGCCGTGTTGCCGACACGTAAAGGCCCATGTGATCCACTGCGCGCGCCGACGCCCAAGACCGACGCCAGCCGACCGTATTCCGGACAATGATCTCCGCAGTGGTGACAGTGACCCTTCCCGCTGAAACGATCCAGTGACCGCACGGTCGTCTCCCACCCCCTTCTCCCGCCGGGCAACCCTGCCCTCGGCGGCGGATCTGACGCGCCGTCATCAGACGGCCGGACACCAGGAGTTGCAGCAGTGACGGACAACCTCCGTACGACCGGGACGGCCACCCCGTCCCCCGGTCCCGCGCCATCCCGCCGTCGCACCCTCACGCGCTCGCGCACGACGGCGATCGCGGTCATCGCGCTGGGCGCGCTCCTCGGCTCGGCACTCCCCGCCTGGAGCGCCAGCCCGGGGGCCGCCCGCGCCTCCCGCGCCGACAAGGCTCCCCGACAGATCGAGGCGGAGCCCAGACCCGGCGCCGGAACGGTCGAACTCTCCCCCGCGCAGCGCAGGAAGCTGCTCACCGCGGCGGCCGACTCCCGTACGGCCACGGCGCGTTCACTGAAGCTGGGTGAGCGGGAGAAGCTGATACCGAAGGACGTCGTCAAGGACGCCGACGGAACCGTGCACACCCGCTACGAGCGTACGTTCGCCGGGCTGCCCGTCCTCGGCGGCGACCTGGTGGTCCACGAGCGCGGCACGGCCCGCAGCGTCTCCAGGTCGTCGCCGGCGACGATCTCGGTACCGACGACCAAGGCCTCCGTACCTGCCGCGAAGGCCCAGAAGTCGGCGCTGGCGGCTGCCGAGTCGGAGAAGACCGACGAGGCGGCGGCCGAGGGAGCGCCGCGGCTCGTCGTCTGGGCGGGCGAGAGCGCCGCCGAACCCGTGCTCGCCTGGGAGAGCGTCGTCAACGGCGTCCAGGAGGACGGGACTCCGAGCAGTCTGCGGGTGGTGACCGACGCCGGGAGCGGTGCGCGGCTCGGGAGCTTCGAGCAGGTGCACGCCGGTGAGGGGGTGAGCCAGTACAGCGGGACCGTGCAGGTGGGGTCCGTGCGCGACGGCGACCTCTACCGGCTCACCGATCCCCAGCGCGGCGGCCACACGACGTACGACATCAGCGCGGGCGGCAACGGCACACCACTGGCCGATGACAACGATGTCTGGGGCGACGGGACACCCGCCGACCGGCAGACGGCCGCCGTGGATGCCGCCTACGGGGCGCAGAAGACCTGGGACTTCTACCACGACCGGTTCGGCCGCAACGGCATAGCCGACGACGGCGTGGGTGCCCGCTCCCGGGTTCACTACGGCAAGGGGTACGCCAACGCCTTCTGGGACGACCTCTGCTTCTGCATGACGTACGGCGACGGCCTGGACGACGCCCGGCCGCTCACCGAACTCGACATCGCCGCCCACGAGATGACCCACGGCGTCACGTCCGCGACCGCGGACCTCGTCTACTCCGGTGAGTCGGGCGGCCTCAACGAGGCCACCAGCGACATCATGGGCACCGCCGTGGAGTTCTTCGCCGACAGCACCACGGACGTGCCGGACTACCGGATCGGTGAACTGGCCGACGTACGCGGCACCGGAAAGCCCCTGCGGTACATGGACCAGCCCTCCAAGGACGCCTCCGCGAAGGGCACCTCGCAGGACCACTGGACCGCGCAGACCCGCAAGCTCGACCCGCACTTCAGCTCCGGCGTGGGCAACCACTTCTTCTACCTGCTCGCCGAGGGCAGCGGCGAGAAGACCGTCGAGGGCCTCACCTACGACAGCCCCACCTACGACGGACTGCCGGTCGCGGGCCTGGGCCTGCACAACGCCACCAACGTCTGGTACCGGGCCCTGACCCGCTACATGACCAGCACCACCGACTACGCGGGAGCCCGCACCGCCACGCTGCAGGCGGCGGCCGACCTGTTCGGCACGACGAGCGACGCGTACGAGGCCGTCGGGAACGCCTGGGCCGCCGTCAACGTCGGCCCGCGGTACGTCAACCACATCGCCGCGGCGACACCCTCCACCAGGGACTCCGCGGTGGGCCAGCCGGTCAGCCGTGCGTTCGACGCGACGAGCACCCGGCCCGGCGCGCTGACCTACTCCGCCACCGGCCTGCCGGACGGCCTGTCCATCGACCGTGTCACCGGGCTCGTCTCCGGCACCCCGACGGCGGCCGGCGCCTTCGCCGCCGCCGTCGCGATCAGGAACTCCGCCGCGGAGACCCGCACCCTGTCCTTCACCTGGACGGTCCTGGCCTCCGGCGGCGACCACTTCGTCAACCCCGACCGCTTCGACATCCCCAACTGGCGGACCGTCGAGTCGCCGATCGTCGTCACCGGCCGCGAGGGCAACGCTTCCAGCGACCTCAAGGTCACCGTCGACCTGGTGCACGACTTCATCGGCGGTCAGGTCGTCCACCTGATCGGTGAGGACGGCACGGCACTGCTGGTGAAGGACTTCGTCTGGGACACCGGTTCCGAACTGCACGCGACGTTCACGGTCGACGCGTCGGCACTGCCGGCCGACGGCACGTGGAGACTGCGCGTCACGGACAACACGCCGGGCATCTTCACCGTGGACCCGGGCTACCTGGACAGCTGGAGCATCACGTTCTGAGCCCCGCTCCCCGGGACGTCGTGACCCGGTGACCGCGTTCCGGGGCATGGCCTGCGCTCATGCCCCGGGGCACGGTCGCGGGCCGTCTGCCCGGGGCACGGCCAGAGGTGCGGGCGCGCGCGTCGGCGTCACGCGGGGTGGTCACACCTCGCCGTCGACGGCCGCCGCGTCCGCCGCGTCCGCCGCGAGGAGCGGGTCGAGTGTCGACTGCGGCCCCGGTGGGGGTTGCTCGCGCCGTTCCCCGCGCCCCTGACGGGGCCCCGCCCGCTGCATGAATCCGCGGGCCGGTGGGGGTTGCTCGCGCCGTTCCCCGCGCCCCTGACGGGGCCCCGCCCGCTGCATGAATCCGCGGGCCGGTGGGGGTTGCTCGCGCCGTTCCTCGCGCCCCTTGAGGGGGAAAAGCAGGGGCGCAGCCCCGTTTTCAGGGGCGCGGGGAACTGCGCGGTCGGCCCCCACCGGGGCCGCACCCGGCGTCATCTGTCCACGGACACCCGGGGAAGCCCAGGTGTCACGGACCGCCCGCGCACCCACCCGTACAGCACCAGCGAGCACACCGCCGCGAACGCGCACCACGTCGAGATGAACTCCGTCTTCCACAGCGCCCAGCAGGTCGCCGCGCCCACGGTCACCAGGATGCCCAGGACGCGCAGATGCCGGTCGCCGGAGAGGAGCAGCGAGCCGATCGTGGCCAGCAGATAGCCCGCCACGAGCAGCTCCGAGGCGGGCAGGGAGACGGCGTAGCCGACGGTGTGGCCGCGGATCTCCGCCGTCACCCCGTGCGTGGCGAGGCAGTACGAGAGCACGGCCGCGGTGACGAGTCCCGCGACGAGCGGGATCATCAGCCGCCGCCGCGCGTTCGGCGGCGCCACGCACAGCACGGCCACCGGCACCCATACCGCAAGCAGTGGCAGGGCGATCGCCGCCCAGGCCACGGTGGCGGGGCCCGAACCGCCGCCGGAGCGCCAGACCAGGGACTCGACGATCTGATGGCCGCCCAGGATCAGGGGCAGCGCGGCCATCGGCAGATCGGCCACCCGGCGGGTCCGTGCCACGCAGGCCACTCCGACGGCGGTGATGCCGCAGCCCGCCACGAGGTCGGCCGTCGCACTGAAGCACATCGCGCCACCAGGGGTTCGTGTCGAATTCGTGGGGTCCGTCTCACCGGATTCGGGCTTGCCATGCTCACGCTACGGTCCGGGCCGCCGGACGCCGCACCGGACAGGGCCGTTCGGGCTCATGGCCGGCACCGGAGCATCCGAGCACGTGGGAAGTGGAGACATTGCCGGAGCAGTAAGCGCTCCTAATGATCAGGTGTGATGGATTCGGAAAGCGCCCTCGACGACTCCTACTTCGACCACTGCCCCTGGGACTTCGGCACTCGCGCCTCCGCCGCGCAGCGGGACGCCCAGACCGCCCACCAGAAGCGGCTGACGGACGCCGGTGCGCGCATCGGCCCGCACTGTTTCGTCTCACCCGTCGCCGGCGTCTTCACCGACACCCTGCGGCTCGGCGAGAACTCGTACATCGCCGGGCACGCCTACGTCACCGGCGAGGTCACCACCGGCTCCGACTGCACGGTCAACCCGTACGCGACCGTGCGGGGCCGGATCGCGCTGGGGGACGGGGTGCGGATCGGCGCGCACAGTTCGCTGCTCGGCTTCAACCACGGGTTCGGGCCCGACCGCCCCGTGCACCGGCAGCCCCTCACCAGCAAGGGCATCACCGTCGGCGACGACGTGTGGATCGGGTCGAACGTCGTCGTCCTGGACGGGGTGACCATCGGCGACCACTGTGTGGTGGGCGCGGGAGCGGTGGTGACGAAGGATCTGCCGCCCTGGTCGGTCGCCGCGGGCAATCCGGCCCGCCGGCTGCGCGACCGGCGTGAGTCCGGCCCCGCCCGGCGCGGGACGGCGGAGGGCGGTGGCGGCGTCGGGGACCAGGTCGCCCGGTTCGCCGACCGGGCCCGCTCGCAGGCCGCCGGCCTCCTCGCACGCGCCTGGGACGCCGACGCGGGCCGGTACCGCGACCGGCCGGGCGTGCCGCTGACCGTCCGGGCCCACTGCGACGCGGTGGAGATCGCCGATCTGCTGCTCGGCTCGCCTCCGCCGCAGCTGTCCGCCGCGGAGCACACGGAGCGGCTGCGCGCGCTGCAGGACCCGGCCGAGGGAATGGTGCCCGAACTCTCCGACGACGGCGGCCCCGGCGTGCTGCCCGCCCGCGCGGCGGACGGCTGGATCGACGACGGCGCGGCCGAGTACCACGTACTGTCCGTGGGGTACGCGCTGGAGCTGCTGGGCTCCCGCTTCGCCCACCCGGTCCGCCCCGTGGAGCGTATGACGGCGGGCCGGCTGGTCGCCCGCCTGGATTCGCTGCCGTGGCGGACGCGGGCGTGGTCGGCCGGTGCCTGGGTCGACTGCTGGGCCACCGGCGCGCACCACAACCTCGGGCTCGGCGCCGCGGCGGGCGAACCCGGCACCTTGGAGGCGCTGTTCGGCTGGCTGGGCACCCGGGTGGATCCGTGGACCGGGATGTGGGGCGGGGCGGCCCCGCCGGCCGAGGGCCGGCTGCAGCTCGTCAACGGCCACTACCGGCTCACGCGCGGCTCGTTCGCCCAGTTCGGACTCCAACTGCCTTACCCGGCGCGGGTGGTGGACACCGTGCTCGACCACGGCGGGGATCCGCGCTGGTTCGCCGCGGGCCGCCGGAACGCGTGCAACGTGCTGGACGTGGCCCACCCGCTGTGGCTCGCCGGCCGGCAGAGCGGCCACCGGGCCGCCGAGGCGCGGGCGTGGGCCGGGGAGCAGCTGGCGCACGCGCTGGGAGAGTGGCGGGACGGGACGGGCTTCGGTTTCGGCCCGCCGGGCGAGGGCGGTTCGGGACCCGGCCGGGAGCCCGGTCTCCAGGGCACCGAGATGTGGCTGGCCATCGTGTGGCTGCTGGCCGACCTGGTGGGGGTGGCGGACCGGCTGGGGTACCGGCCGCGTGGCGTGCACCGCCCCGGGGCCGCCCGCTCACCCGCGCCGGGGCTGCCGGGTCATCCGGTCCTCGTCGACAACACGCTGTAGTAGAAGCTGTGGTCCGAGTTGACCGTCCGCCGCGTGCCGGTGCAGTGCCAGCGCCCTGACGCGCCCCGGCCCCAGGTGAACAGGTAGTCGATCTTGCGGCCGTCGTCGTAGGTCGGCCGGAGGTACGAGGGCCCGGTCTCACGGAGGCCGCTCGCCTCTCTCGCGTCGCCGCTGTACAGGACGTCGAGTTCCGGCGCGTCGGGCGGTGCGTTCAGGTCGCCCGCCAGGACGACCGGGCCGGCGGCGCCGAGCCGGTGGATACCGTCGGGCTTCCACTCGTCGTGGATGAACTCGGTCTGCGCCCGCCGTTCCCCGTCCTTCGCGCCGCCGACGGTCAGGTGCGTGCTGCACGCAGTGACCGGTGGCCCCGCCGGGTGTGGCCGGCCCGCGGCACGGACGACCGCGCAGACGATGCCCCGCTCGCCGCCTCTGCCATCCGAGTTGGGCAGCAGTGCCGGGGGCAGGACCTTGGCGGCCGAGTGGAACAGGAGGGTGTTCCCGTACGGCTGGCCGTCGGCGCATTGCGTACCGGTGTCGACGAAGGCGCTGCGCAGGCCCAACTCCTTTGCGAAGCGTTCCCCTTGGGTCTTGCAGACTTCCTGGAGGCCGATGAACAGCCACCGGTCGGTGTCACCGAGGGTGAGGTCCCGGATGGCGTCGGCCTCGTCCCAGATCCAGTCGCCGGCGTCGCCCCGGTGGCCGATGTTCCCGTAGATGTTGAACGTGCCGACGTAGAGGTCCCGGGTGGTGTCGGGTGCGGAGGCCGCCGCCTCCGGTGCGGCGCCGCTTCTCGCGGGCAGTGCCACCAGTACGCACAGGAGGGCCGTCACGATCGCCCTGGCCGCGCCGCGTCTCCTCCCGGGACCCGCACGACGCGTCGTCATGACGCGACCGTACCCTCGCCCCGCCCGAACCGGTCGGGCGCGAGCGGCAGTTGTGACTGAACAGTCCTCCTGTGACGGTCCGCCGCGTGACAGTCCGTGACGGCCGGGGTCAGCGGCGCCGGAACACGGTGATCGAGTGCCCGACCTCGTCGACCGGCGTACTGGTGTCGAGCAGCGCGGCCAGCCGCCCGTCCGCCTTCGCCACCGCGGAGTCGGACACCACCAGCAGTCCGTGCACCTCGCCGAGGGGGGCCCGGAGCGGGTCGGAGGCGTTGATCCCGTAGTACGAGGGCACACCCGCGCCCTTGTAGACCAGCCACACGCGCTCACCGGGACGGTGCCGGTCGAGGTGGTCCGCGAGGCGGCCCAGGTCCTGGCCCCAGTCGACGTTCGAGTCGTGCAGCCGCAGATGGGTTTTCGAGGGTCCGCCGAACGCCTCGTTGGAGTACGGCAGGTAGTACGGGTAGGTGCGCAGTGAGCTGACGGCCACGAAGCAGACCAGCACCGCCGTCGCCCAGTGGGCCGGTCGCCACCGCGAGAGCGTCACTCCGGCGGCGGCGACCGCCAGGAGCATCGGCATGAACACCGCGTAGCGCACGCCGAGATCCCGGGCGCCGTGCATGGAGATGGCGAGGAGTACGGCGGCGGGGACGAGCACGTAGGGAACGGCCGGGCGCAGTGCGCGTACGGCGAGCATCGCGACCGAGCCGGCGGTCCACAGGGCGAGCATGCCGAGCGGGGTCTTCACCAGGAGCGCGGCCGGCAGGTAGTACCAGAGCGAGCCCTCGTAGAGCCGCCCGAACAGGAAGCCCTGCCAGATGTCGTACTCGAAGCCGAACTGGATGCGCATGCCATCGCGGTAGGCCTCGGGGAACGGCAGCCAGGCCGCGATCCGGCCGCGTGTTCCGCGGATGTCCGGCACGTTCTCGGGGGCCGCCCAGCGCATCCGCGGGTCGACGACGAGATAGGTGGCCCAGACGACGGCGACCGCGATCAGTGCCATGCCGACGGCCGCCGCCGCGCCGTACGCGAGGAGCCTGATCCGGGCGCGGGCGTCGAGTGCCGGGAGCGGCGGACGTGCGTCGGGTTCGGGGGTCCGGGGTGTCGTGCCGGGTTCCGGGGTCCGGTGGGCGTGCCGGAACGACAGGAAGCCCAGCAGCATCAGCACCGGGATCACCGGCAGCACGCTCATCTTGGTGGCCGCCGCCGCACCCAGGGCCATCCCGGCGAGCGGGAGGCACAGGAGCGGTCGCCGCCGGGCACGCCACAGCAGCCACAGGGCCGTGAGCAGGAACCCGGTCGCGGGCACGTCGAGCGTGGCCAGTGAGCCGTTGGCGATGACGTCCGGGGAGAACGCGTACAGGGCCAGGGCCACGAGGCCGCCGGGCGGGCCGGTGAGGTCGCGGGCGAAGACGAGGACGACAAGGCCGAACAGCAGCGTCAGGACGATCACCGGAAGGCGTGCGTACAGCATCAGGCGGGCGGGGTCGTTGCCCGACTCGTACAGGACGTGCCGTCCGAGTGCCGTCTGGCTTCCGACGAAGTCCGGGTCGAGGTGCGCGTCGGTGAACACCAGGCCGGACGCGATGATCAGCTTGCCCAGGGGCGGGTGTTCGGGGTTGTAGCGGAAGCTGCGTTCCTTGAGGTACACCTCGGCCGAGGCCACGTACACGGGTTCGTCGATGGTGGGGGTCTGCTCGACGGCGGTGGTGACCATCGCGACGGCCATCTGGGCGAGGAGCGCGACGACGGCCAGCACGTACGGCCATCGCCGGTGCCGCGCGAGCCCGACATACCACCGCAACCCACCGGAGCAGCCGGGTCGTTCGCCCTCGGCCGCCGGTCCGGGCGGACAGGGGGCGGTGTGCCCGTCACCCGCCGGGCGGGTGACCTGCGGCGCGCTCATGCGGCACAGCTTTCCATCAACCCTCCACGTGTGTGACGTTCTTGGGCCGGTTGAGCGACAAGTGTTGGGCGCTCCGTAACCGTTGTTACCTCTGGGGCCTCTTGGCACGCGAGTGAAAATCCGCGACTCTGAACTGCACATGTCACAAAGGGCGTTGGCCTGCACGGGCCGATGAGGAGGACACCTGTGAACGGCAGACCGGCATCGAAGTTCCTCGGATCCCGGCGTCTGGGCCGGAAGTCGCTCGGCGTACTCGCGGGCGCCGCGGCTCTGGTCCTCGTATTCCCGGCCACCGCCCTGGCGGCGCCGCCCCCCGCGCTGCCCGCCAACGCGGACGCGCTGGACTCGACGTTCCAGCCCACCTACGACTACGACACCGACGGCTGCTACGCCACGTCGGCCATCGGCCCCGACGCGACGGTCAACGGCGGGCTCAACCCGAGCGGCGCCCTGAACGGCCAGTGCCGTGACGCGTCCGACCTGGACAGCGTCAACACGTACTCGCGCTCCAAGTGCAACAACGGCTGGTGCGCGATCGTCTACGGGTCCTACTTCGAGAAGGACCAGGCGGTGGCCGGCAGCGGGCTCGGCGGGCACCGGCACGACTGGGAGCACGTCGTGGTCTGGGTGCAGAACAACGAGGCGCAGTACGTCTCGACGTCCAACCACGGCTCGTTCACGGTCCACAACCGCTCGGCGATCCGCTGGGACGGGACGCACGCCAAGGTCGTCTATCACAAGGACGGGATCAGCACGCACTGCTTCCGCGCCGCGACCGCGGGCGACGAGCCGCCGGAGAACCACAAGGGGACCTGGCAGCGGCCCCCGCTGGTCGGCTGGAACGGCTACCCGGGCAGTCTGCGCGACACGCTGACCTCGTACAACTTCGGGAGTGCGACGCTCGGCATCAAGGACAGCACGTTCAACTCTCACCTCTCGTCGGCGAAGCCGTCGGGGATCGCGTTCGACCCCAACGCGTGATCGGCGTCAGGACCTGAGCAGCGCAGGCACCTGAGCAGGTTCTGATCGCACGTCAGGTACGAGGTGCTGTCCGGCCGTCGGGACGGTCGGGCAGCACCTCGGCGGCGAAGGCGGCGACGTCCTGGACGAGCCGTTCGGGCTCCTCCCAGTACAGGGCATGCCCCGCGCCCTCGTACACGACGAGCCTGGCGTCGAAGAGCGTGTCGAGGATCCGCTGCTGGTCGGAGCGCGGCAGGATGCCGTCGGCGTCGCCCCAGAGCACGAGCGCGGGGACGAGGATTCCCTTCAGGGTGGCCGCCAGGTCCGTCTCCAGCAGGCCGCGCAGGGTCTCCTGCCACACCCGCGCGGGCACTTTCAGATTCTCCTCGGCGATCGTCGCGAGGAGTCCGCGCCCGAGCGGGCGGGCCGTGAGACCGGCGAGCAGTTCGTCGACGAAGGCACGCGGCACGGGGTCGGCCAGGTTCTTGACCTGCTCCCCCAGCGCGACGGCGGCCGGCTTGTCGGCGAGGACGGCCGGGACGCCCGCCAGGACCAGACCCGCCACCCGGTCGGGATGGCTGCCCGCGACCAGCCGCGCGGCCACACCGCCGCTCGACGCGCCGACCAGGACGGCCCGCCGGATGCCCGCCGCGTCGAGGAATTCCACCAGGTCCCCCGCGAAGTCCTCCGGGCCGTAGCCGTCGGGGGGCCGTTCGGCGTCGCCGTGGCCGCGCTGGGTGGGGGCGTACCCGTGCAGGGCGGCGGGGAGCTGTCTGAGCAGCGGCTCGAACGCCCACCAGGAGTCCGCGAGGCCGTGCACGAAGACGACGGGCGCGCCCTCCGGATACCCCGCCTCCGCGTACGGGAGGACGAGTCCGCTCCTCAGCTGGGCGGCCTTCACCGCGATCGTGCTCACGGCGGCCCTCCTGACGTCGGTCGGCCCCCTCGCACACCGACCGGGGGGCGGCGCGACGATCCCCTTCATCGTAGTGACGGGTACCGCGGACCGCCCCTCCAGAGATCTCGTCGCCTTCAATTCCTTGCGGAGTCCGGGCGATTGTCGGCCGTCTTTGCTTCACATCTTGACGCGCTTGGTTCAGACCTTTAGGTTCACCGATCGCCGAGATTCCACGAATGCGCTCATCGTTCATGTCTGTGAACACATTCATGTACGTCGTCTTCTCACCCCCCACCCCCCACGCACAGGAGAATCCGTGTTCGGATCGACAGGATCACCGGTCGGATCGCCGAGATCACCAGGCCGCCGGATACCCCGGATGTCCCGGATACCCACCCTGCTCACCACTCTCGCCCTGGTGGCGTCGGCGGCGGGCGCCGTGGCGGCGGCCCCGCCCGCGCCGCGGGCCGAGCAGGCCGCCGCGGCCCTCCCCACCGGCTGGGCCACCGTCGTCAACGCGGGCAGCGGCAAGTGCGTCGACGCCCGGGGCGCCGGAACGGCCGACGGCACCGCCGTCCAGCAGTACGCGTGCAACAGCAGCCAGGCCCAGCAGTGGCAACTGCGCGACACCTCCGACGGACGGGTGCGGGTCGACAACCGCGCCGACGCCACCAAGACCTGGGACGTGGCCGACGTCTCGGTCGCCGACGGCGCGGCCGTGCAGCTGTGGACGTACGGCGGCGGGACGAACCAGCAGTGGCAGCCCGTCGCGGACGCCGGCGGGACGACCTATCACTTCGTGAACCGGAACAGCGGCAAGTGCCTCGACGTGCCGAGCGCGTCGACCGCCGACGGCGTCCAGCTCCAGCAGTGGACCTGCAACGGCTCCGCGGCCCAGTCCTTCCGCGTCGACCCCGTGGACGCCCAACAGCCGCCCGGCACACCGGACCTGGGCCCGAACGTCACCGTGTTCGACCCGTCCACCCCGGCCGCCACCATCCAGAGCAGCCTGAACGCGGCCTTCGCCCAGCAGGAGACCAACCAGTTCGGCACGGCCCGCAAGGCCTTCCTCTTCAAGCCGGGCACCTACGACGCGGACGCCAACGTCGGCTTCTACACCCAGGTCGCGGGTCTGGGCCTCTCCCCCGACGACGTCAACATCCGGGGCGCGGTGCACGCCGAGGCCGACTGGTTCCAGGGCAACGCCACCCAGAACTTCTGGCGTTCGGCGGAGAACCTGTCCGTGACACCGGCCTCCGGCACCGACCGCTGGGCCGTCTCGCAGGCGGCCCCGTACCGCCGGATGCATCTGCGCGGCAACCTCCAGCTCGACGACGGCGGCTGGTCGAGCGGCGGCTTCATGGCCGACACGAAGATCGACGGGCAGGTCAGGTCGGGCTCGCAGCAGCAGTGGCTGTCGCGGAACACCGAGTGGTCGAGCTGGACGGGCTCGAACTGGAACATGGTCTTCGTCGGCGCGCAGAACGCCCCCGCGAACACCTTCCCCAGTCCCCCGTACACCACGGTCGACCGCACACCCGTCTCCCGCGAGAAGCCCTTCCTGTACGTCGACGCGGCCGGCGCGTACAAGGTGTTCGTCCCCGCCGTGCGCACCGACTCGCGCGGCACGACCTGGGCGGGCGGCACCCCGGCGGGCACCTCGCTGCCCCTGTCGGACTTCTTCGTCGTGAAGCCCGGCGCTACCGCGGCGCAGCTCAACGACGCCCTCGCACAGGGCAAGAACCTGCTCGTCACCCCGGGCGTCTACCACCTGAACCAGACCCTGAAGGTGACCCGCCCCGACACCGTCGTCCTGGGCCTCGGCCTCGCCACGTTCATACCGGACAACGGCGTGACCGCGATGACGGTCGCGGACGTCGACGGCATCAAGCTCGCCGGAATCCTCTTCGACGCGGGGACCACCAACTCGGCGCAGCTCCTGGAGATGGGCCCGGGCGGCTCGTCCGCCGACCACGGCGCCGACCCCAGCTCCCTGCACGACGTGTTCTTCCGGGTCGGCGGCGCGGCCGTCGGCAAGGCCACCACCAGTCTCACGGTCAACAGCGACGACGTCATCGGCGACCATCTGTGGATCTGGCGCGCCGACCACGGCAACGGCGTCGGCTGGAACACCAACACCGCCGACACCGGGCTCGTGGTAAACGGCGACGACGTCACCATGTACGGCCTGTTCGTCGAGCACTACCAGAAGCACCAGACCATCTGGAACGGCAACGGCGGGCGCACGTACTTCTACCAGAACGAGATGCCCTACGACCCGCCCAACCAGGCGGCCTGGATGAACGGCTCCACGCAGGGCTACGCCGCCTACAAGGTCGCGGGCTCCGTGACCAGCCACCAGGTGTACGGCTTCGGCAGCTACTGCTACTTCAACGTGAACCCGGCCGTCACCGCCGAACACGCCATCGAGGCACCGAACGCGGCGAACGTGCGCTTCCGCAGCATGGTGACGGTCTCGCTCGGCGGCACCGGCACGATCCGCCACGTCGTCAACGACCGCGGCGGGCCGTCCAACTCCGCGACCAACGTCGCCAACCTCGTCAGCCACCCGTGACGGCTCACATCCACAACGAGTCGACGTACAGGAAGGGGCACATCATGAACGGCATCAGAACGTCCGGGCCGGTGCGCATCGCCCTGCAGGTGCTCGTCCTGCTGGCGACCCTGCTGGGACTGGCGGCGCCGCCCGCCCACGCGGCCCCGAAGGCGGCACCCTTCAAGGTGCTCGCCCTCTACAGCGGTACGTGGGACGCCGCGCACATCAGCTTCACCCGCGAGGCCAACCAGTGGTTCCCCGCCCGCGCCGCCGAGAACGGGTTCACCTACACGGCGAGCACCAACTGGAACCTGCTGTCCAACAGGGGCGTCGACGCGTACCAGGTCGTCCTCTTCCTCGACGATCTGCCGCAGAGCGCGGCCCAGCGGTCCGGGTTCGAGCGGTACATGCGCGCGGGCGGCGGCTGGCTCGGCTTCCACGTCTCCGCCTTCACGACCGAGGCGCAGCAATGGCCCTGGTACCACCAGCAGTTCCTCGGCAGCGGCAATTTCAAGTCGAACACCTGGGGGCCGACGTCGGCCACTCTGCGGGTGGAGGACCGCACCCATCCCTCCACCGGCAACCTGCCCGCCACCTTCGCGTCGTCCGTCAACGAGTGGTACAGCTGGTCGAACGACCTACGGCGCAATCCGGACATCAGGATCCTGGCCTCCATCGACCAGAGCAGCTTCCCGGTGGGCACTGATCCGAACCAGACCTGGTACAGCGGTTACTACCCGGTTCTGTGGACCAACACGAAGTACCGGATGCTCTACGCGAACGTCGGTCACAACGCGATGGACTACGCGACGAACACCCCGTTGTCGTCGACCTTCGCCAGTGCCTCCCAGAACCGTTTTCTGCTCGACGGACTGAAGTGGCTCGGTGGCGCAGCGCAACGAGATCAGGACAGGTCGATCGTCCGTTCGTGACCCAACTCCCGCCGTCGTGGGCTAGATTTCGAACGCCCTCGATTCCGGACTCCATCGGAGGGGCGCTCTGAGGAGATTCTGGAGCGGCACATGCACCCCTTGGAAGTATCCAGACAGACCTCGCCCCTGATGCAGGGCGGGCTCGCGGACAGTCTCTTCGAGACAGCCGAACGCGATCCCTTCCTGCCGCAACTGGCACGCCGCTCCGACACCTCTCCCGCAGCCTGGTCGCAGGTCACCGCGATCGAGCTGCGGGACCAGGTGCTGGACGTGGCACGGGGCTTCATCGCGGCCGGGATCTTCCCGGGCCACCGTGTGGCCGTCATGGCACGCACCCGCTACGAGTGGACGGTGCTCAGCTACGCCCTGTGGACGGTGGGCGCCGAGATCGTCCCGATCTATCCGACCTCCTCGCACGAGCAGGTCGCGTGGATCCTCCGGGACGCGGGCTGCGTCGCCGTGGTGGTGGAGGACGAGCAGGGCATCATGACGGTCGGCTCGGTGTGCGCCACACTGCCGGCCCTGCGGCACGTCTGGCAGCTCGACGCCGGGGCGCTGGCGGACCTGGCCGAGGCGGGCCTGGGGGTGCCGGTCACCACCGTCGAGTCGATGCGCAGGATCGTGCTGCCGGACTCGACGGCCGTCATCGCCTACACCTCGGGCACGACGGGACACCCCAAGGGCTGCGCGCTGAGCCACAGCAGCCTGGCGAGCCCCTGCGACACCCTGCTGGCCGGGTGGGGACACACCGCAGCGCCGCCCGGGCAGCAGCCCGCCGTCCTGGCCTTCCTGCCCTTCTCCCACGTGTACGGCCTCATGATCCAGGGGCTGTGCATGCGCGGCGGCATCCTGATGGGCCACGAGCCCGACCTGCGGGCGGAGACCCTGGCCGAGGCCCTGCTGTCGTTCCGGCCCACCTATCTCTACGCCGTCCCGTACGTCTTCGAGAAGCTGTACAAGAATTTCCTCCGCACTGCCGAAGCGGCGGGCAAGGGCGCCCTGTTCGAGCGTGCCGTGCGGACCGCGCAGGACTTCGCCGCGGCGTCCGAGCGGCAGCGGCTGGGCACGGGCCCCGGACCCGGCCTCGATCTGCGGCTGCAGCACGCCGTCTACGACAAGACGGTGTTCCGCAAGCTGCGCGCGGCCCTGGGCGGCAGGGTGTGCGGGGCCGTCTCGGGCGGCTCCCCCCTCAACCGTGAACTGGCCCTGTTCTACTCGGGGATCGGGATCTTCGTCCATGACGGGTACGGGCTCACGGAGACGAGCGGCGGCATCACGGCCCAGCCCGTCGGCCGCGAGAAGTTCGGCACCGTGGGACAGCCGCTGCCCGACACGGAGATCCATGTGGCCGACGACGGGGAGATCCTCGTCCGGGGGCCCTCGGTGTTCCAGGGCTATGTCAACGACGAGGAGGGCAACCGGGCCGCGCTCCACAACGGCTGGCTGGCCACCGGGGACATCGGGCAGCTCGACAACGAGGGCTATCTGAGCATCACCGGCCGCAAGAAGGACATCGTCATCACGAGCGGCGGCAAGAGTGTCGCCCCCGCGGCCCTGGAGGAGCGCCTGCGGGTCCATCCGCTGGTCCACCAGGCGGTCGTCGTGGGTGACAACCGGCCCTGTGTGGGGGCCCTGATCACCCTCGATCCCGAGTACCTCGCCCACTGGCGCTCGGTGCACGCGGTGCCGGGCGACGTCCACGACCGCGAGCTGCGCGAGGAGCACGCCCTGCGGGAGGAGATCAACCGCGCCGTCGGCGCGGCCAACTCCACCGTGTCGCGCTCGGAGTCCATCCGGGTGTATCGGGTGCTGCCCGAGGCGTTCGACCTGGCCAACGGGCTGCTCACGCCGTCGATGAAGCTGCGCAGGGACGCCATCGCGGAGCGGTACGCGGCCGAGATCGAGGCGATGTACCAGTCGTCGTCGCGCACGCCCCGGGCGCTGCCGCCCGCACCCACCACCGATCCCTTCAGCTGGGACGAGACGGACAACGTCTTCGGGTGATCCGGCGCCGCCAGGTCGTGATCCCATGGACCCTGCCCGCACGGCGAGCCCGGGGAGACACATGCGACGCGTACAGGGTGCCCGCTGCTCGGCCCGGGCGGCGACGGCGGCAGCAGTCGCACTGCTGACGTGCACCGCTGCCTGCGGGGGCACGGATCCGGGAAGCGGGGGCGAGGGCACGGGGGACACCGGCAGCGCCTCCCCCGCCCCGTCGCACGCCCGCTTCGTCGAGGACGTCCCCTGGGCCGACGGCGGGCGCCTGGGCATGTACTACGCGGCCGGGCGCGGCCTCATGGAGCAGCACCAGGACACCGCGGGCGGACCGTGGAGCAAGCCCCGGCTGGTGTACGCGACCGAGGGCGACGCCTGCCGGAGCATCACGCTCAAGACCTTCCGCGACACGGTCACGGCGATCGCGAACTGGGGCGTGTACTGCGCGGACGGCGAACCGCCGACGGAGTCGGTCGCCGCGGTCGGTACGCGGGACCCGGCGGCCTGGCACACCAGGGCGACCAAGGACTTCGACGGCTGGGAGAAGGCCGCGCCCGTGGCCGGCACCGGGGACCTGCTGTTCACGCGCTCGTCCACCGAGTGGCTGACGCGGCTGCGCTGGAGCCCGACGGACGGCTTCGGCGAGGTGCGGAACATCCGCCGGTAGCAAGCTTCCGGCGGGTTGTCCGGCCCGGCCGCGCAGAAATTTGTGTCGTGCACGCTTCTTGACGCCTCTTGATCGAGCGACTTACTTTCGCAGCGTCGTAGCGATTAAAACGATTCAACTCTCCCTGGCCCCTCAGGGGTCTTCTTTGTGCTGCCCTCCAAGAGTGGACAAGAACCATGAACGACCACACCGCAGTTCCCCGGACGGGGCTCCCGCGCCGTACCGTCCTCGCCGCCGCGGCGGCCACGGCGGCCACGGCGGCCGCCGCCGGCGTCATCGACTGGGCGGCGCCCGGCAGCGCCTCGGCTTCCGTCGCCTCCTCGGGAGCCGCCGGCACCTCCTCCCTGCGTTTCGCCGAGCCGGGCCGCGCGGTGCGCCCGAAGTTCCGCTGGTGGTGGCCCGACGGCCTGGTGCAGCCGGACGAGATCAGACGGGAGATCGACCAGATCGCCGACGCGGGCTTCGGCGGCGCCGAGATAGCCGCCGTCCACCACAGCATCAGCGACACCTCCTCGCTGGACACGGCCCGGCACGGCTGGGGGACCGCCGCGTGGGTCGCGGGGGTCGAGGCCGCGCTGAGCCAGGCCGCCCGGCGCGGTCTGACCGTGGACCTCACCGTCGGGCCCAGCTGGCCCGCCGCCGTTCCCGGCATCACCCCCGACAGCGACGCGGCCGTCAAGGAACTGGCCCACGGAGCGGCCACCCTGGCCCCGGGCGCCGCGTTCTCGGGCCCCGTCCCGAAGCCCGTGCACGAGGCCGCGTCGGGGGTGACCGCGCAGCGGCTGCTCCTGGTGCAGGCGGCCCGGGTGAACACCGCGAACTCCACCCGCAAGGAGACCGGCCTCGACCTGGGCTCGGTGCGCGACCTCACCTCCACCGTCGCCGACGGCGCCCTGAACTGGAGCGCGCCCGACGACGGCACCTGGGTCGTGATCTCGTACTGGGTGCGCGGCTCCGGCCAGACCCCGGAAGCGGGACCGCACACCGACCCGCCCGCCTACGTCGTCGACCACTTCAGCGCGGCCGGCACGCGCGCGGTGACCGACTTCTGGGAGAAGCACATCCTCACGAAGTCCGTCCGCCGCCTGCTGAAGGTGTCCGGCGGGGCGCTCTTCGAGGACTCCATCGAGCTGGAGACCGACGGACTCCAGTGGACACCGGCCCTGCCCGACGCGTTCCGCGACCACACCGGCCGCTCCCTGCTGCCGCTGCTGCCCGCCCTGGTCCTGGACAACAGCAACCAGGTGTACGCCTTCGAGGCCGCCGTCACCCGCCAGATCAGGCACGACTTCTGGGAGACGGTCTCCACCCTCTTCAACAGGCACCACGTCACGGCGCTGCGCACCTGGGCCCACTCGCTCGGCCTCCAACTGCGGTCCCAGCCCTACGGGTTGCAGACCGACGCCATCGCCTCGGCCAGCATTCTCGACATCCCCGAGGGCGAGTCGCTGGGCTTCAAGAACCTCGACGACTACCGCTGCCTGGCCGGTGGCCGTGATATGGCCGGGAACACGGTGCTCTCGTGCGAGGCCGGCGCCTACGCGGGCGGCGCGTACAGCACCACCTGGCAGAAGTTCCTGCGCACCATGGGCGGCGCCTACGCCGCCGGAGTCAACCAGACGGTCGTCCACGGCTTCTCCTACGCCGAGTTCCCCGGCGTCAACTGGCCGGGATACGCGGCCTTCACCCCGTACAAGGGGGTGGCCGGATACGGCGAGTCCTGGGGTCCCCGGCATCCCACCTGGAAGCACGTCCCGGACGTATCCGGCTACCTCGGCCGGGTCCACCAGGTGCTGCAGACCGGCAGGGCCAAGGCGGACGTGGCGGTGTTCCGGCAGACCGGCTACACGGCCACCGGCATCGGCGCGTCCTGGTTCACCGCCACGGGCATCACGCTGGGCTGGAGCCACCAGTTCCTCAGCGGCCCGCTCCTCGACCTGCCGTCCGCCGTCGTACGCAAGGGACGCCTCGCACCGGACGGCCCCGCGTACAAGGCCCTGTTCGTCGAGGGCGACTTCTTCTACGGGTCCACGGTGACGCTCGCCCTGCGGGACGCGCGCGCCCTGCTGCGGTTCAGCCGCGCCGGGCTTCCGATCGTGCTGCTCGGCGCCTGGGACACGGTGGTGCCGCCCGGCGTCCCGGACACCGGCGAGAGCGACGAACTGCGTTCCGTGGTAGGGGAGTTGCTGGCCCGGCCGCTGGTCCGCACGGTCACCGACAAGACCCTCGTCGGCGACGCGCTCACCGCGCTCGGGGTGCGGCCCGACGTCACGTACGCGAACGCCTCGACGCTTCTCAACGCCCACCGGGTGGCCGACGGGGTCGACTACTACTACCTGTGCAACGGCAAGCACGCCGAGACGGTCAAGCCGGCGGTCGCCGCGATCGACCACGAGGTCACCCTGCACCGCACCACGGCCAAGGGGGTGCCGTACCTGCTGGACCCGTGGACCGGGAAGGCGGAGCGCGTCGCCCGCTACACGGAGGACGGCGACGCGGTGACCGTGCGGGTCACGCTCCAGCCCGCGGAAATCCTGATCGTGGCGATCGGCAGGCCGGGGCTCTTCGGTGACCGCAACGGCTCCCGCCCGTACGCCGTCGACAGTGAGGCCGAGGAGGTGCGTTTCACCGACGCCGGTCTCACCGTGCGTGCCACGACCGCGGGTACGTACCGGACCTCGCTCTCCAAGGGACGGGCCGTCAGCGCCACGCTGAAGGACATCCCGGAGCCGAGGGAACTGACGTCGTGGAACCTGCGTGTCCAGGACTGGCGGCCGGGTGCCTCGGCCACCAGGACGACCGTCGTCGAGCACGAGGTGACGCTGGACGCGCTGGTGCCCTGGTCGCAGATCCCCGAGCTGGCGGATGTCTCGGGCATCGGCCGCTACCGCACCACCTTCACCCTCGGCCGCGGTTGGACCGGCGGACACGGCGCGCGTCTGGAGCTGGGGGCGGTCACGGACACCTGCCGGGTGACGGTCAACGGCCACCGGCTGGACCCGGTCGATCAGATCCACCCCGTGGTGGACCTCGGTGACCTGCTGGAACGCGGCACGAACACCATCGAGGTAGAGGTGGCCACCCCCCTCGCCAACCGCCTGCGCATCAGCGACCCCGCGGTGTACGGCGGTCTGACCCGGGCGGCGTACGGCCTGCTGGGCCCGGTCCGGCTGGTCCCGTACGGGGAGGCCCGGATCGCCTGATCGGGTCCGGTGCCGACCGGGCGCCGTGCCTACGGCGTCCGGTCGGCCGGGTCCTGCGGACGGCTAACCGTTCGGCCCGCGACCGCCCGGGTGGTCGCGGGCCGAACGGTCGTCGTCACGCGGCCGTCGTCACTCCGTCGCCGTCACTCCGTCGCCGCGCCCACCAGCGGCCCTTCGGGCGCCGGCACCGCCAGTTCCGGTACCGGCAGTTCGCGGGGCGCGCGCCGGGATTCGCGCAGGCTGGGCGCGGGTGCGGCCGGGACCAGCGGGGAGCGTTCCATGGCACGGGCCCGGCGGGAGAACCAGACGATCCGTCCGCCACTGCCCGTGGCACAGCACCCCCAGCCGTCGCTCAGCGCGGCGACGTGCGCCAGCCAGCCCCGCGTCGCGGCCTCCGGGTGGGACTTCCCGTCGATGTCCGCGATCGCGGTGATGAGGTGCTGGCCGTTCCACCACATCTCCAGCGTGGTGTTCTTGTCCGTCGCGTGCGCGTCGATCGTCCGCAGCAGCAGCTCCGCGCAGTGACAGACGGGCTCGACGAGGTTCTCCAGGTTCCAGTACCGGAGGTGGGCGGCCAGAATGCGTCTGACCTGATCGACCCGCTCCGGACTGACCTCCACGTCGAGGTGGTAGTAGCAGGGGACTACGGTCTTCATCGTCGTTGGCTCCTCACCGGCAACCGGCGAAGCTCTCCCTCCTCCTCGCCCCGGTGGGCCGAGCCCTGAATGCAGAGCGTGAGCAGTGATCGCTTCTGAGTCATTCCCACAGTGCGAGCGGTACTCCATTCGTGCAACCCGAGCGACGACCCAATGTCGTTGAAGCGACAACAGGACGTTGTGTGTCCGCACGTGCACCATGAGTGAAGGTGTCGGCCGCCGCAGTCGGTCGGCGCCTCCGCGTGCACGGCCATCACGCACATCCGGGCGAACCGTGCGCATCCGAGGGAATGGAAGGTGACCAGTGCGATGCTGCTGCCTGCCAAGGACGAGGTCGCCAGGCTGCTGGAGCTGTACCGGGCCTGGGAACGCATGATGCTCGCGGCCCCCGCCGACCACGGCGCGCGAGGCAATTTCGAGGACACGGGCTACACGCTCTGCGTTCTCATGGGCAAACGCTGCGCACGTGAGGCGGTACACGCGGCCGAGCGCTATCTGTCGGCCACTTCGGCGCGGCGCCGCGAACGGGCCGGTCACAGCCCGCCGATCGGCGCGCTTCCGGGGCGTTCCGACCAGCTCGTGGTGAGCCCCGCGACCTAGGAAAGAACCCACCGACCCGTGGGTGACCACGGACCTGGACCAGGACATCGACGACGGAGATGAATCACATGACCGAGAACCCGGCCGGCGGCCACGTCCCCCCGATCGGCCGCACGACCGTCGTTCAGATCGGCCGCGTCCCCGTCGTCGACGTCCGTCCGTCCGTCGACCGCGGCAACCGCCCCGCGAAGGCGGTGGTGGGCGAGACCTTCCAGGTCAGCGCCACCCTGTTCGGCGAGGGCCATGACGTGGTCGGCGCGAACGTCGTGCTGTGCGGCCCCGACGGGCGCACCGGCGCGTGGACTCCGCTGCGGGAACTGGCCCCCGGTACGGACCGCTGGGGTGCCGACGTCACGCCCACGGCGGTGGGCGAGTGGACCTACTGGGTGGAGGCGTGGTCGGACCCGGTCTCCGCCTGGCGCAGGTCGGCGCGCATAAAGATCCCGGCCGGCATCGACGTGGGCCTGGTCCTGGAGGAGGGCGCCGAGGTCTACGAGCGGGCCGCCTCCGGGGTGCCGCGCGACGCCGGGCGGGCGGCAGTCCTGGCCGCCGCGGACGCCCTTCGCGACGATGCCCGGCCGCCGTCCGCCCGTCTCGCCGCCGCCCTGACCCCGGACGTGGACACGGCACTCGCCGGGCACCCCCTGCGGGAGCGGATCACACGGTCGGCCCCGCTCCCCCTGTTGGTGGAACGGGAACGGGCGCTGTTCGGCTCCTGGTACGAGTTCTTCCCGCGCTCGGAAGGCGCGGTGGTCGAGCCCGGGAAACCGCCGGTCAGCGGCACGTTCAGGACCGCGGCCCGGCGGCTGCCCGCGATCGCCGGCATGGGTTTCGACGTCGTCTATCTGCCGCCGATCCACCCCATCGGCACGACCTTCCGCAAGGGCCCCAACAACAACCTCTCGGCGAATCGCCAGGATGTCGGCGTCCCGTGGGCGATCGGCTCGCCGGAGGGCGGGCACGACGCCATTCACCCCGACCTCGGCACGATCGACGACTTCGACGCTTTCGTACGCGCCGCGACCGCCCTTCAGCTCGAAGTCGCCCTGGACTTCGCGCTCCAGTGCTCCCCCGACCACCCGTGGGTGGAGAAGCACCCGGAGTGGTTCCAGCACCGGGCGGACGGCACGATCGCCTATGCGGAGAACCCGCCGAAGAAATACCAGGACATCTATCCGATCGCCTTCGACGAGGACATGCCGGGCCTGGTCGAGGAGACCCTCGGCATTCTGCGGTTCTGGATGAGCCACGGCGTACGGATCTTCCGCGTGGACAATCCGCATACGAAGCCGGTCATGTTCTGGGAAGAGGTGATCGGGGAGATCAATCGCACCGATCCCGATGTGATCTTCCTGGCCGAGGCGTTCACCCGCCCGGCGATGATGCACACGCTCGGCGCGATCGGTTTCCAGCAGTCCTACACCTATTTCACCTGGCGCAACACCAAAGAGGAACTGACCGAATACGTCACCGAACTCTCCGGTGACGCGGCCGCTTACATGAGGCCCAATTTCTTCGTCAACACCCCTGACATCCTCCCGGAGTTCCTGCAGCACGGCGGCCGGCCCGCTTTCGAGATCCGGGCCGTGCTGGCGGCGACGCTCTCGCCCACCTGGGGGATGTACGCGGGATACGAGCTGTGCGAGAACACCGCGGCGCGAGCCGGTACCGAGGACTATCTCGACTCGGAGAAATACCAGCTGCGACCGCGGGACTGGGAATCCGCCGAGCGGGCGGGCACGTCCCTCGCACCGCTCATCGGTTCGCTGAACAGGATCCGGCGGGAGCACCCCGCGCTGCGCCGGCTCCGGAACGTCCACTTCCACCAGGCCGACAACGACGCCGTGATCGCGTACAGCAAGCGCGAGGGCACGGACACGGTTCTGGTGGTCGTGAACCTCGACCCCCACCACACCCAGGAAGCCACGGTCTCGTTGGACATGCCACGACTCGGCCTCGACTGGCACGCGTCACTGCCGGTCCGCGACGAGCTCTCCGGCGAGATCTACCCCTGGGGCAGGACCAACTACGTACGCCTGACGCCCGGCCACCGGGCCGCGCACGTACTGACCGTCCTGCGACCGTCCTCACCGCCCACCGGAGGGTCACCCACATGATCGTCAACGAACCCGTACCGGACACGTTCGAGGACACCCCCGCCAAGGACCGGGACCCCGAATGGTTCAAACGCGCCGTCTTCTACGAAGTCCTCGTCCGCTCCTTCCAGGACAGCAACGGCGACGGCATCGGCGACCTCAAAGGCCTCACCGCCAAACTCGACTACCTCCAATGGCTCGGCGTCGACTGCCTGTGGCTGCCCCCCTTCTTCCAGTCACCCCTGCGCGACGGCGGCTACGACGTCTCCGACTACACCGCCGTCCTCCCCGAATTCGGCGACCTCGCCGACTTCGTGGAATTCGTCGACGCCGC
>NZ_JBVJLW010000029.1:0-66620 GCF_055584525.1 Streptomyces sp. NPDC102514 | reverse complement strand
GAGGCGACACTCGGGCCCTGGGCCTGCACAGCCTTCACCCACGGCACGAAAACGGTCCATCGACTCCGTCGGCGGACCGTCACGAAACTTCGAGGCTAGGGGCGCGGGGAACTGCGCAATCTTTTGGGCCAGCCACAGCGCACCCTCACGAGTGATCAGCAGCTGCAGTCGCAAGAGCAACCGTCACAACAGCAATCGCACCCGTCACAGCAGTCGCAGCAGCCGTCGCATCCGTCACAGTTGTCGCACCGCTGGCAGAACCCCGGCTTCTGCTCCCCCGACCACGGATCGTGGTACTCCCCGCAGCACATCTGACACGTACAGGCCAGCCCCACCCACACCGCGCACCCCGCGAGCAGCCCGCGCCGGTCACGCCGCGGCGGCTCCGGCGGCGGAGGCGGCCCACCCGGCCCGGACGGCGCGTACGGGTTGCCGTACGAAGTGGCGTGCGCCGTGCCGTGTTCGGTGGCGTGCGAGCAGGACGCCGTCCCGAACGCCCGGTCCACCGAGTTCCGCAGCTCGTGCACGAGCAGCACATGCGCGAGCTTCGCGTCCGTGAACTCCACGTCCCGCAGCGCGAGCCGCATCCCGTGCAGCGCGTCGTCGGCGAGCCGCCGGGCCTCCGCCAGGGACGCCCCCGTGGCGGTGAGCGGGTTCCAGGCACCGGCCGCGGCATCGGCCGCCCGGTCCTCCACCGCGTCCAGCAGATGCGCGAGCCGCCCGAAGAGCCGCCCCGCCTCGGCGAGCGGCGCCGCGTTGCCCGGCCGGCCCGCCAGGACCGCGGTGTGCGCGAACGCCGCCGCGGTCGCGGACTCGGTCGGCTCGGTGACGGTCAGCAGCGGCGTACCGGGCCCGGCGAGCGTCTCGATGCCCACCTGCCGGTCCACCGCGTCGACGAGCACCGCGGTGTCGAACCCGACGGCCGAGCCGGTCCTGGCGCCCGCCCGGCTCCAGTTCGTGGCAACGCGGCGCGCCGCGAGCGCCACCGGGCGGCGCGCCAGCAGCCCGTCCCCGTCGGCCATGTGATCGCGCATCTTCGCCGAGGCGAGCACCAGCGAAACGGCCGCGGCGAGCCGGGCGCCCTCACCCTGAGCTACCGACGCGCTCCGCATTCCGCGCAGTGGACAAGGCCCCGCAGTACGCCGCCACTCCGTTCCCGGTGCGGCCTGAGCCTCCGTCAGAACCGATATCAGCAAGCCGTCGTAGTTCGTGACGACCCGTGCGAACTGCCCGTGATCTCCGCGCAGCGCGAGGCAAAGCCCGCACAAATGCGCCATCCATTGGGTTTTCAGGTTCTCTCCCAGCCGATGACGGCAGGGCCTGACGATTCCGAACACGACGATCCCCCGTGGTGTGTACGACGTTGAGCTGCGGCGTCCTGGCGGCGGCTCGTTCACCCGAACGCTCCAGCCGTCACCCGTCCGCCGTGAAGAATCATATTTCACTCACAGTCAGCAGCGGTGTAGCGCAGGACCCTTGGGGTACGCGGGCTCTCGACGAATTCGCTGTGCACCAGTACCGTCACGAAACCCCAGCGCGGCGTCTATCCCCTTGGCGCGACATCCGCATCATGCACGACCATGGGGATGCGGAAAGAAGAAAGACCGCTGTGAGAGGAGGCGTCCATGGGATCGGTGCGCAAGGCGAGTGCCTGGCTTGGCCTCGTCGACGACAACGATGACGAGCGTTACTACGACGACGACTACGCCGAGGGATCCGAGACCGGGAGCCGGGAGGTCTGGGTCACGGATCCTCGGGTCAAGGTGGCGTCGGAAGCCGCCGAGGAGAAGGGCCGACGGATCGGCACGGTCACCCCGGACAGCTTCCGGGACGCCCGTGGCATCGGTGAGCTCTTCCGCGACGGTGTGCCCGTCATCATGAACCTCACGGCCATGGAGGCCGCCGACGCCAAGCGCGTCGTCGACTTCGCGGCCGGCCTGATCTTCGGCCTGCGCGGCTCGATCGAGCGCGTGTCGAACCGGGTTTTCCTGCTGACCCCCGCCGACACCGAGATCGTCAGCGGGGAACCCGCCGCCCGCCGTGTGGACGGCTTCTTCAACCAGAGCTAGGCAAGGCCGCTCACCGGACCCGCCTCCGGGCGCCGCGGTGGGACGTCCCCACGGGATTCCTGCGGGATCCCCGTCGGGGTCCTACCGGAACGCGTCGAGACCGGTGAGCGCCTTGCCCAGTACCAGTTGATGCATCTCGACGGTGCCCTCGTAGGTCAGCACCGATTCGAGGTTCGTCGCGTGGCGCATGACGGGGTATTCGAGCGAGATCCCGTTGGCGCCGAGGATCGTCCGTGCCGTACGGCAGATGTCGATCGCCTCTCGTACGTTGTTGAGCTTGCCGAAGCTGACCTGTTCGGGACGGAGCCGTCCCGCGTCCATGCGCCGGCCCAGGTGGTGGGCCAGCAGAATCCCCTTGTGCAGTTCGACCGCCATGTCGGCGAGCTTGGCCTGGGTGAGCTGGAATCCGCCGATGGGCCGCCCGAACTGCTCACGCGTCTTCGCGTACTCCACCGCCGCCTCGAAACTCGCCCGCGCGGCGCCCATCGAGCCCCACACGATCCCGTACCGGGCGTGGGACAGACAGCTGAGCGGGCCCTTGAGCCCGGTGACGTCGGGCAGTACGGCGTCGGCGGGCAGCCGCACCTCGTCGAGGACCAGTTCGCTGGTGACCGACGCCCGCAGTGACCACTTGTGCTTGATCTCCGGCGCGGAGAAGCCGGGGCGGTCGGTCGGCACGACGAACCCGCGGATGCCGTCGTCGGTCTGCGCCCACACGACGGCGACGCCCGCCACGGAGCCGTTGGTGATCCACATCTTGCGTCCGGTGAGGACCCAGTCGCCGCCGTCCCGCTTGGCGTACGTCCGCATGCCCGCGGGGTCGGACCCGTGGTCGGGCTCGGTCAGCCCGAAGCAGCCGATGACCTCGCCCGCGGCCATCCGCGGCAGCCAGGTCTGCTTCTGCTCCTCGCTGCCGAAGCGGTGGATCGCGTACATGGCGAGCGAGCCCTGCACGGAGACGAGCGAGCGGATTCCGGAGTCGGCGGCCTCCAGTTCCAGACAGGCGAGGCCGTACTGCACGGCGGTGGCACCGGCGCACCCGTATCCGTCGAGCGACATCCCGAGGGCGCCGAGCCCGCCCAACTCCCGCGCCAGCTCCCGGATCCCGGGCAGCTCGCCCTTCTCGTACCACTCGGCGACATACGGCAGCACCCGGTCCCCGGCCCAGGCCCGCACGGTGTCCCGGACCGCCAGATCCTCCACGCTCAGCAGATCGTCGACCCCGAGCGGATCGGCGGGATCGAACGGCGGCAACTTCGAGGAAGCGGACATGGGAGCCTCCGACACGTAAAACTAGCAGTGGTAACTACGGACGATCCCCGACGTTACGACGAGGTGCGACGCACGTCCAGGACCGCACCGGAGCCCCTGACCACTCCCTCGCAGCGGCCGACGGCGGGACCGCCCCACGGGAAACCCGCACGGGATGGTCGGGCATCGCGGGCGGGAAAGGCCCGAAGGTCAGCGACCACCGACCCGCACAGGCGGCGCAGCCGGAGCCTCCCGAGGCCCCGGCACCTCCGCGAGAGCCGCCGGCTCCCCACACTCCATCGCCCGGGGCAACCGCAGCGCCATCACCGCCCCCAGCAACAACAGCCCCGCACTCACCAGCAACGTCACGTGCAGCCCGTGCACGAACGCATGCCGTGCAGCGGAGCGCAGAGCCTCCCCCGACCCCCCGCCGAGCCGCGCGGCGACCTCGTACGCCTCCCCCAGCGAATGTCCCGCAGCGGCGGCGTCCCGGGGAGGCACCCCCGAAACGGACGCGAGCCCGGGCGCGTACGCCGCGTTCATCACGCTCCCGAGGAGCGCGATCCCGATGCCCGCCCCGAGCTGGTACGACGTCTCGCCGATCGCCGCCGCCCCGCCGGCCTGCTCGGGCGGAGCCTCGCTCAGCATCGACTCGTACGCGCCGAAGAGCGTGACCTCAAGGCCGAAGCCGAGCATCACGAACCCGGTCAGCAGCAGTGGGGCGTTGTCCTCGGCGCCCATCGCGGTCAGGGTGACGACCGCGGCGGCGGTGAGGCAGAAACCGGAACAGACCATGGTCCGCGGCCCGAAGCGCTGCAGCAGCTTCGCCCCGGCGAGCCCCGCGGCCATCGCGGCGACGGTAAGGGGCAGCAGCCGCAGCCCGGTCTCCAGCGGGGAGAGCTTCAGCACGAGCTGGAGATACTGCGCGGCGATCAGTTCGAGCCCGACCAGTGCGAGCATCGCCAGCACGATGCAGCCGACGGAGGTGCTGAAGGCGGGCCGGGCGAACATCGTCAGGTCGACCAGCGGATGCCGGCGCCGCCGCTGCCGCCGTACGAAGGCGACGAGGAGTCCGGCCCCCAGCATCAGCGGTACCGCGGTGAGCAGGCTCAGCGGGTCCTCTCCGCCGCCGAGCTGCTTCACGCCGAGAACCACGCCGAAGAGGCCGGCCGCGGCCATCAGCGCGCCGACGACGTCCCACGGCCCGTCGCGCTCGCCCTTCGACTCGGGCAGCAGGAGCCGTCCGACGGGCAGGCTGACGAGCATCAGCGGGATGTTGATGAGGAAGACCGAACCCCACCAGAAGTGCTCCAGCAGGAACCCGCCGAGGAGCGGTCCGACGGCCGCGCCCACCGCGGCGACGGCGCTCCAGACGCCGATGGCGAGGGCCCGCTCGCGCCGGGCGGGGAAGACCTGCCGCAGGATGGACAGCGTCGCGGGCATGATCATCGCGCCGCCGACGCCGAGCAGGGCGCGGGCCGCGATCAGCACCTCCGCGCTGTCGGCGAGGGCCGCGACGGCGGAGGCGACGCCGAAGAGCGCGTAGCCGAGGAGGAGGACGCGTCTGCGGCCGATCCGGTCGCCCAGGGTGCCGAAGAGGATGAGGAGCGAGGCGCAGACGAGCGGGTAGATGTCGACGATCCAGAGCAGCTCTATCGCGCCGGGCGTGAGGTCCTCGGTGACGGCGGGCACGGCGACGTGGAGCACGGTGGCGTCGACGGCGACCAGGAGCAGGCTGACGCACAGCACCACAAGGACGACCCAGCGGTTTGCACCGGCCCCGGTCTCCCGACGGCGACGCGCGGCGGCCGTGGTCGTCCCGGACATGTACGTACCTCCCAGATGTTCCCTCGCGTTCGGCGATCCGCTGGGTGGGGACTCCCTGCGGCTGCGGCTCGGGAGGAGCGGTGTCCCGGCCCACGCAACAAAGGCGAGTGAGACGTCACAGTACGCGAGTTCCTCCCGGCGTCGGGTGGCGGACCTCTCACGTTCTCCTGGGACACGTGTGGCGTGCGCCACGCCGCTCCCCGCCCGGCCGGGTGTCCGGGCACGCCCCCGCCGGGGTCCGCGGTCGCGGGCCCCCTCGATAATCGAGCCCGTGACCGATCTTGAGACGTCCGCCGCGCCGCCCCGTCCGGGGCCGTCCTGGCGCCGTGCCGCGCCCGCGCTCCTCGGGTACGCGGCGGTGCGCGCGCTCGGCCTGCTGGTGCTCGCGGTGTGGAGCGCCACGCGGGACACGAGCGCGCTGCGGTTGCTCTCGGCGCGCTGGGACTCCCTCTGGTACTCGCGCGTCGCCGAGCTGGGTTACGGCTACGAGGTGCGCCTGCCCAACGGGGACGTGCACTCGAACCTGGCGTTCTTCCCGCTGCTGCCGTGGCTGGAGCGGGCGGTGTCGGCGGTGTCCCCTCTCTCCGCCGCGCACGCGGGCCTGCTGGTGAGCTGGGTCGCCTCGCTCGCGGCGGCCTGGGGGATCTTCGCGGTCGCGGACCAGGTGTACGGCCGCCGGGCCGGGGTCTGCGCCGTGCTCCTGTGGGCGGTCCTGCCGGTCGGCATCGTGCAGTCGATGGCGTACAGCGAGTCGCTGTTCACGGCGCTCGCGGCCTGGTCGCTGTACGCGGTCCTGACCGGCCGCTGGCTGACCGCGGGTCTGCTCGCCTCGCTGGCGGGTCTGACCCGCCCGGTGGGCGCGGCGGTCGTTGCGGCCGTGTGGGTGACGGCGATCGCCTCTTTCGTACGGGAGCGGAGCATGCCCGGCGGGGAGGGCGCGTCCCGGTGGCGGCGCGCCCTGGCGATGCTGATCGCGCCCCTCGGCGCCGCGGGCTACGTCCTGTGGGTCGGCCGTCGCACGGGCGGGGGCCCGCTGGGCTATCTCGATGTGCAGGCGGGCTGGCGCAACGGCTTCGACGGCGGTTACGCGTTCGCCCGCTTCGTCGCCGACAAGTTCACCGCGTTCCCGTCGGCCCTGGCCGGGCTGGCCCTGATCGCCGGAGTCGCCCTGCTCGTCCGGCTGTACGTGATCTGCGTACGGCAGCGGCAGCCGTTGCCGCTCCTGGTGTACGCGGGGGTCGTCATCGCCCTCGCCCTGTGCGCGTCGAGCTATTTCGGCTCGAAACCACGCCTTCTGCTGCCCGCCTTCCCCCTTCTCCAGCCCCTCGCCCTGGCCCTCGCGCGACTGCGAACGTCCAGGTCGGCGTGGGTGCTGGGCGGTGTGGCGGTGGCGTCGGCGGTGTACGGCGCCTGGTGGCTGAACGGGTCGGGTCCGCCGTGATCACTCACGGTGGCCGGTGAGCGCCCGGAGAAGTGCACGCAAGCATTCGGTGAACGAATTCGAAAGCGCCATAAAACTCCGCTCCGGAATGATCAATCGAATTGAAGGAAGAGCGGACGAGGGATTCCATAATCCACGGCGATAAACCCCCTTCTGAGAGCAATCCCACATCACATCGTCATCACAAAGACGGTGCTTCGGCCTGGAACACAGCTCACTCGCTGTAACGTCGATTGAGTGCGTACCGAACGAAAGCTGACTCGTCTGGACCGGGTCTTCGCCCGGCTGGACCGTGAGCCGGAACGACCGGCCCACATCGACGTGCCCAGGATGAGCCGGCACCGGGTGGTCCTCTTCGCGTCCACGCTCGCCTTCTACGCGGCCATCGTGTGGGCCGTCGTGATCACCTCATGGCTGGTCCGGCTCGACTGGCAGGTCATGTTCTTCCGGCCGTACCAGCAGTGGCCGGAGATCCACGCGTTCCTCGACTACTACGTGGTCCTGGGCCAGCGCGGCCCCACCGCCGTGATGATCGCGGCCTGGCTGGGCTGGCGCTCCTGGCGTCAGCACACGCTGCGCCCACTGCTCACGCTGGGCGCCTCACTGCTGCTCCTGAACCTCACGGTCGGCGCGGCCAAGATCAGCATGGGCCGTCTCGGTCCGCACTACGCGACCAGCGTCGGGTCGAACGAGATGTGGCTGGGCGGCGACATATTCCCTTCGGGTCACACCGCCAACGCCGTCGTGACCTGGGGCATCCTCGCCTATCTCGCCTCGACGCCGGGCGCTCGCCGCTGGCTGTCGGCGTTCTCCGCCGTGGTCTCCCTCGGCGTCGGCCTGACCACCGTGTACCTCGGTACGCACTGGCTGAGCGATGTGGTGCTCGGGTGGGCCGCGGGGCTGCTGATCCTGCTGGCGCTGCCCTGGTTCGAGCCGCTGATCGCACGGGCCGAGTCCGGCATCTTCGACCTGCGTGACGCCTGGCGCGACCGCCGGCGTGGCGCGGCTCCGGCCGAGGTGCCCGTTCTGGCCCCGATCGGCAGCCCGGCCGGTGAGCAGGAGCCGGTGGTGCGTGAGCCGGTGGCCGCGTCCCGGCCGGCCCGGCCGCCGGGTCATATGGCCCCTGGGCCGCATCTGAGCCGCTCGGAGCGCACACCGGTGACACCGCTCGGCAGCCGCCGGCCGCCGCAGTCGGACCGGGTGACCCGCGGCACGACATCGGCGCGACCCGTCGCCGGGGGCTGAGCGCGCCTCCGACCGGGCCGGTACGCACAGTCGGCCCGCCGGCGGGAGCGTGTTACGCCGTTCCCCGCGCCCCTGACGGGCCCTGGCCCGAGCGCTTGAACCTGCGGGCCGGTGGGGGCTGGTCGCGCAGTTCCCCGCGCCCCTAAAAGCGCCCCTGACGGGGCAAAAGCTGGGGCGCAGCCCCAGCTTTTGAGGGGCGCGGGGAACTGCGCCACAAGCCCCACCGGCCCGCACACGCCCCCTACCGGACAGGTCACCCCTTCCAGCAGCGTGTGACCCGGCCCTCCGTGACCTCGAAGTTCAGGCGTCCGGACAAGTACTCCATCGTGATGATCGCCCCCGGCGGCAACGACCGCACGGTCGACCACCCGCGCGCACGAGCCTGCCGCTCCGCACCCCCCGCGTCGAGGCCGACGTACGCGTCCGGAGTGTCCGAGGGCTCCGCGGGCGGAGTGGGAATCGGTGCCATGCCGCCACGTTAGGCGCCTCCGTGCGGACACGGAACCCCGGCCCCGCCACCATCAGTCACCGGTCCCCCTCCGGTCACGCTTCTGTCACAGGACAACGACACCCGTTCCGCCCGCGCCGACATCAGCGGTTACGCAGCAAGGCGTCACACGAACGGGCGGTTCCACACGTTTTCCGCCCGCCTTCGAACGTAATTCGGCAGCCCTCGGGACTATCTCCGGACCGGCCCCGAATACCCCGGCCGAAAGCGGGTATCCGGACCGGTTTCCCTGCCTTTCCTTTCCGATTGCGCGGCCCCGCAAGGAAGTTGGCCCGCCACAGGAAATACATGGTTCGAGCACAGAGCGTCCGAACGCCCCCTGTCGGAGCCCGGCCCCCGCGAGCATCATGGCGTGTGCTTCAGGAGGCCCGGGACGCGACGAGCGAGGGGGCGGCGATGGGGACGGACACCGCACGGACGGCGGTACGGCCCGTACCGGTGAAGCGGCCGGGACGGCTGGTGGTGGACTGGCTCACGACCACCGACCACAAGAAGATCGGCCACCTCTACCTGATCACCTCGTTCGCCTTCTTCCTGGCCGGCGGGCTGATGGCGCTGCTGATGCGGGCCGAGCTGGCGCGGCCCGGCATGCAGCTCATCGGCAACAACCAGTTCAACCAGATGTTCACGATGCACGGCACGATCATGCTGCTGCTCTTCGCGACGCCGACCTTCGCCGGTTTCGCCAACGAGATCATGCCGCTGCAGATCGGCGCGCCCGACGTCGCCTTCCCCCGGCTGAACATGCTGTCGTACTGGCTGTTCCTCTTCGGCGGGCTGATCGTGATGGGCTCGCTGCTGGTGCCCGGCGGCCCCGCGAACTTCGGGTGGTTCGCGTACGCGCCGCTGAACAGCATGGAGCGGTCACCCGGTATCGGCGCCGACATGTGGATCATGGGGCTGGCGCTGGCCGGCTTCGGCACGATCCTCGGCGCGGTGAACTTCCTGACGACGATCATCGGGATGCGCGCCCCGGGCATGACCATGTTCCGGATGCCGATCTTCACGTGGAACACGCTGTTCACGTCGATCCTGATCCTGATGGCGTTCCCGGTGCTCGCCGCGGCGCTCCTGGTCCTTGAGGCGGACCGCCGGTTCGGCTCGCAGGTCTTCGCGTCGGCCAACGGCGGGGCGCTGCTGTGGCAGCACCTCTTCTGGTTCTTCGGGCATCCCGAGGTCTACATCATCGCGCTGCCGTTCTTCGGGATCATCTCGGAGATCATCCCGGTCTTCAGCCGGAAGCCGATCTTCGGCTATCTGACGCTGGTCGGCGCGACGATGGCCATCACCGGTCTGTCCGTGGTCGTGTGGGCCCATCACATGTTCGTGACCGGCGCGGTGCTGCTGCCGTTCTTCTCGTTCGTGTCGTTCCTGATCGCGGTGCCGACGGGCGTGAAGTTCTTCAACTGGACCGGCACCATGCTCAAGGGGTCGCTGTCCTTCGAGACGCCGATGCTCTGGGCGACGGGCTTCCTGGTGTCGTTCCTGTTCGGCGGCCTGACGGGGGTGATCCTGGCCTCGCCGCCGCTGGACTTCCACGTCTCGGACACGTACTTCGTGGTGGCGCACTTCCACTACGTGGTCTTCGGCACGGTCGTCTTCGCGACCTTCGGCGGCTTCTACTTCTGGTGGCCCAAGTTCACCGGCAAGATGCTCGACGAACGGCTCGGCAAGCTGCACTTCTGGACGCTCTTCGTGGGCTTCCACACCACGTTCCTGGTGCAGCACTGGCTGGGCGTGGAGGGCATGCCGCGCCGCTACGCCGACTACCTGGCGGCCGACGGGTTCACGGCGCTCAACACCATCTCGTCGATCGGGGCGTTCCTGCTGGGCCTGTCGACGCTGCCGTTCCTCTACAACGTCTGGAAGACGTCGAGGTACGGCGTGCCGGTCGACGCCGACGACCCGTGGGGCTTCGGCCGCTCACTGGAGTGGGCGACCTCGTGCCCGCCGCCGCGGCACAACTTCACCACGCTGCCCAGAATCCGTTCCGAGTCGCCCGCGTTCGACCTGCACCATCCCCGGTTCGCGGCGATCACACCGCCGCAGACCCGCTCCGGCCAGGAGGACAGCCCGCAGATCCGCTTCGGCCAGGAGCGCCCCGGGGCCGGCCCCGAGCAGTACTGACCGTGTCCGCGTCGTCCGCGGGCACGCCGTGGCCGGCCGCGCAGTTCCCCGCGCCCCTTCGGGGGCGCCGCCGGACGGCGGCCTAACCTGCCGCCGCCGTGACCGCCGTGACCGCCGTGACCGCCACCGAGAGGTCGTTGTCGCTCGTGTAGTACGGCCCGGCCGTCACCGGGCCGTACGCCGTCTCCACCACGACCTTCGGGTACGTGAAGATGGGCTTCTTGTCGGCGATGTCGTCGAGCAGCCGCGCGATCCGTACCCGCGGCCCGCTCTCCCCCGCCGGGCGCAGCCACAGGTCCCACACGCCCCGGGGCAGTTCGGCGTAGTCCACGGTGAAGCGGAACAGCGCCTGGTCCCGGTGGACCCCGATCCGCGGCGCGTCGGCCCTCGCCCCGGGTTCCGTCTCGTCGCGGCCGGCCAGTTCGGCGTACGCGTCCGGGGTGAGCGCGACCCCGTACACCTGGCCGTGCACGCCCAGGCCGCCCTCGCCGATGTGCAGTTCGCCGGCCTCCGCGTGCGGGGCGCGCAGCCAGCTGCGGACGGAGAGGTTGCCGTGCTTGGTCGCGTACGGGATACGGACGGCGACGTGGCCGCGCGCGCCGCTCGGCACCCGGTCGACGAGGGAGCGCAGGTCGTTGAGGCCGGGTGTCAGGCGCTGCGGCTCGCCGTCGCCGGTCTGCGCGAAGGCGTCCCAGCGGCCCTCGGGCAGTTCGACGAAGCTGGGCAGCGCGGCGCGCAGGCGGCCGTCGGCGGCCGGGGCGAGCGGCAGCCGGACCTCCTGGAGGCCGTCGCGGTGGAGCAGTACGAGGTGGGTGTCCCCGTTCTCGCCGGTCTCGGCCATGTCGAAGGTGAGGCCGCCCGCGGAGTCGGCGAGGCAGCCGGCGCGCGGTGGCATGGCGGCGTCCTCGTCGGTGGGCGTCTGCGCGGTCTGCGGAGCCAGCGTCATCATGCGGAACGCTCCTTCCCGAACACGGTCAGTCCGGCGTCCCGCACGGCATACGCGCTGCCGAGCAGGGCCCCTCGGGTGCGGTGCAGTGAGCCGCGCACCCGGCCGATCTTCGAGGTGCCGCCCCGTGAGACGAGACCGCTGAAGATCGAGTCGTAGCGCTCGGCGATCCGGGACGGGTCGAAGCGCTCGGAGTCCTTGAGCGCGGCGTTCGCCATCTGCCGGCGCAGCGCGTCGTCGTTGATGAGTTCGAGCAGGCCGCCCGCGATGGCCTGAACGTTCCCGACCTGCACGAGGCGTCCGTCCACGCCGTTGTCGATGATCTCCCCGGGGCCGTGCGGGCAGTCGGTGGAGACGACGGGCAGGCCGCAGCGCATGGCCTCGACGATGGTCATGCCGAACGATTCGAGGCTGGAGGTGACGGCGGCGATGGAGCCCTTGGCCCACTCCGGTTCGATGGGATGGGCCGCTCCCATCAGCAATACGTGGTTGTAGAGGCCCAGTTCGTCGATGAGGTGGCGCAGTTTGTCCTTCTGCTTCCCGCTGCCGTAGATCCGCAGGCGCCAGTCGGGCCGCTCGGCGCGCACCAGGTCGAAGGCCTTGATCAGCAGGTCGTACCGCTTGACCGGGGCGAGCCGGCCGGCCGCGACGACCCATTTGCCGGTGCCGTCCGCGGGCTCGATGCCGGGGGCGGGCACCGAGTTGGGCACGGCCTCGACATGCACCCCGGGCAGCCGCATCTTCGTGCGGTACGCGGCGGCGTCCGCCTCGGTGGTCGTGGTGACCGCGTCGAGGCGGGGGTAGGCGCCGCGCAGTTCGGTGCGCAGCCCGACGGAGTGGCTGTCGAGGGTGAGGTGCTCCTGGCCGACACGGGCCGGGCCGCGCCTGGTCTCGCGGGCCAGATGCACGTTGAGGCCGGGGCGGGTGCCGACCACGACGTCGGCGTCGGTCGTGGAGAGATGCTCGGCGATACGGCGGTCGGTCAGGGCGCTGTACTGCTCGTAGCGGATCTCTCCCTTCGGGAAGACCCGGGCCGGTTTCCGGTGGTCGGGGTCGTCGCCCTCGTATCCGGGGCCGCCTTTGCGCAGATCGACGAGGTGGCGCAGGCGCACGCGCGGGTTCCGTGCGAAGACCGGCTCCTCGCGGTGGCGGAGTACGGAGACGATCTCCACGTCGTGCTGTTCGGCCAGGGTGTTCGCAAGGTTGTACGTCGTCCGGATCGTCCCACCGATTCCGTAGGCGTTGTGTATGAGGAAGGAAATCTGCATGCGTCCCCGTATCTCCGGCTCGTCCAGCTACCAGAGGGTTAGACCGGGGTGCGGATGTGATGGTTGGGCTTGCTTATCACTCTGTTCCCGAACAGTTGCGCCATCGGTAACCAGATGAGGGAACCTTTTGGGGCCCGTACGCATCAGGGCTTGTAGGAGAGCTGCGGGACGTCGTAGCACTCGTGGTCCATGTCACCCTGGCTGACCCAGCCGCGGGCGTCCTCCCAGCGGGCCACCGACAGGCACGTCCTGCGTGTCCTGGGCGGTTCGGGCAGCTGCGCGAACCGGACCGGCAGCAGCAGTCCCTTCGCGGTGTACGGCTTCCCCTCGGCCATGAACCGGTCGACGCACGCGCGCGTGACGCCCGTCCTCGCGCAGGAGCGGGCCGCGTCCGTGAACCACATCGCGGCGGCCCAGCCCTCCACCTGCCACTGGGAGCGGGTCTTCAGCGCCCTGGTGCCGTCCCGGAACTCCCGTACGGCCTCGTGGCCGGTGTCCTCGTAGTTGCGGCTCGCGCCCGTCGCCCAGAGCGTGTTGCGGCAGCGCGGGGCGTTCTTGTAGTCCTCGCGGACCGTGGACGTCCAGTTCTGCACGTTGGTGACCTTGGCGAGGACCTCCGCCCCGACGTCGTCCATCGCCTCGCACAGCCGGGCGTTGCCGTAGGTGTCGATGGCGTCGAAGACCAGGTCGGCGCCCTGCTCCTTCAGATCGGCCGCGGCGGCACGGAAGTTGGGCAGCGCGAAGTCGACCTGCTCGGTGACGACCTCGTACCCCTCGGCCTTCAGTCCCCGGACCACGAGCCGGGCGTACGCCGCCGACGCGGACTGGTTGTACGAGACGACGGCCGCCGTGCGCGCGCCCTGCTTCTCCTTGAACCAGCGGTAGATCTCGGTGCCGCCGTACAACTCGCCGTCCCAGCCGGGCTTTCCGTTCCGGGGCGCGAGGCTGCCGTAGATCCCGTAGAGGTGCGGCCAGGTGTCGTAGGCCGCGCCGATGGGCTGTCCGCCGATGTCGGGCACGCGCGCGTGGGACACCCGGGAGGCGCCCGCGTAGTCGAGGGCGGTGGTGGCGACCAAAGCCACCACCTCGTCCTCGTCGACGAGCCGGTGCACGCACTCGTTGTTGCCGACGCCGCTGCCGCCGTCGTCGCACGTACGGACCTCGACCCGGCGTCCCGCGATACCGCCGCGCGCGTTCAGGGCGTCGAACCAGGCCTTCGCGCCGTCGCGGGGCCCGGTGAAGGCGTCGCCGCCGACCGGGCTGGTGGCGCTCGTGACGATGCCCACGCGGATCGGTTCCGCGGTGGTGCTGGCGGGCGTGCGGTCGGGCCGGTTCTCGAAGTCGCTCTCCGGGAGGCGGCTGCCGCAGGCCGTACCCACCAGGAGCAGCAGGAACAGCAGGCCCGCGACAGCGGATTCAGCAGCCCGGCCCCGGCGAGGCATTGCCGCTCAGCGTGACCAGACCGCACAGCGTCTTGACCGACACCTTCCAGGTGCCGTCCTGCTCGACGGAGGTCCCGGCGGCGTCCGGCATGACCGTGGCGCCCTTCAGGGTGAGCGTGTACGTGACGTCCGCGTCGGTCGGCGAGGTGAAGGCGACCTTGCTCACCGTCGCCTCGACCTGCCCGCCGCGCTTGTCGCCGCTGAAGCTCTTCAGGACCGCGCCCATCGCGTCGCCGTTCTCCAGGACGGCCTGTTTCTCCTTCGTGGGGACGGCGGGGTCGAAGAACTTCTTCCAGTTCTCCCCGATCTCCTTCTCGGCCGCCGCCGGGTCGTCCGGCGCGCTCGCGCTCGGACTCGGTTCGGCCTTCGAGGTCCGCTCGGCGGAGGGCGCGGGCGGATTCGTGTCGTCACCGCCGCTGTCGTCGCCGCACGCCGTGAGGGCCGGGGCGAGCAGGAGCACCGCCACCACCAGCCCCCGGCCCGTTCCCCGCCTGAGATCACTCCCGAGAACCATCTGGCTCACCACCGGGTGTCGGTCCGGGCCGTGCGCGCCCGGAGCTTTCAGGGACAGCTTCCAGAAGGCATAGTGCAAGTCCGTCGGCGGACTTGGAAGACAGCCGGACACATCATGTGGAGCCCCCATGCGGACTGCTCGACTGCGGAATGTGCGTCCCGTCCTCTGGGCCGGGTGGGCGGCGCTCGCCACGGGCGCGGTGCTGTGCGTCCTGGGCTGGTACGGGATCTCCGGTGAGCGGTACGCGGAACAGCAGCTGCCGTACCTCGCGTCCTGCACGGTGCCCGGAGCTGCCCTGATCATCGCCGCGGCAGTCCTCCTCACCCACGGCCGGAACGCCCTCGCGGCGACCCGCGTGGAGGAGCTGTACGGGCTCCTGGTGGCGACCGACCCCGCTGAGGCCGCCGCCGACGGGACCGTCGCCGGACAGCCGGCCGCCGCGCCCGTGGCCGTGAGCGGGGATCTGCTGATGGTGCCGGGCGGCACGCTGTGGCACCGCGCGGACTGCCCGCTCGTCGCCGGGAAGCCCGACGCCCTGCCGGTCGACTCGCGGGTCCTCGCGGGCGGCGATCTCGCCCCCTGCCCGATCTGCGAACCCACGGCCTCGGACGACCCCCCGGACGATTCCCCCGACGCCTCCTCGGACGGTCCGTCGTCCGGGGCGGCGGCCGGCTGATGTCGACGCCGATGCCGTCACCGATGTCGTCACTGACGTACGACCTCACGCTCGCCGGGCTCTCGGTGGGCAGCGCCGCCGCGCTCACCGGGATCGGACTGGTCGTCACCCACCGGGCGACCGGCGTGCTCAACTTCGCGCACGGCGCGATCGCGATGGTGTGCGCCTATCTGCTGCGCGGGCTCACCGTGGAGGGGGACTGGCCGCTCGCGCTCGCCGCGCCGCTCGTCCTGCTCGTGGTGGCCCCGGCGATCGGTGTGGCGCTGGAACGATTCGTCTTCCGCCCCCTGGCCGTCCTGGGCGGCGACCCCGCGCAGACCCTCGTCGCGTCCATCGGCGTGTTCGTCCTCCTCGTCGGCGGGGCGGCGCTCCTCTGGGGCCCGGGTGCGCGCCCGGACACGCCGACGCTCGTCTCCGCGGACCCCTGGGGGCAGTTGGCGGTGACGCTCGTCCTGGCCGCGGGGGTGGGAGCGGTGATCCGCCGGACCCGCTTCGGCCGGGAACTGCGGGCCGTCGTCGACGACCGCCCGCTCGCCGCGCTGACCGGCGTCGACGCGGACCGGGTGGCCGCGGCGGGCTGGGCGTTCGGCTCGTTCACCGCGGGTCTGACGGGGGTGCTGCTGGCTCCGTACGTACGCCTGGACCCGTACGGCATGCCCCTGCTGGTGATGGAGGTGGTGGCGGTCGCGGTGGCCGCCCGGATGCGGAGCCTGCCGGTGGCGGTGCTGGTGGCCCTGGGCATCGGCGTCGCCCAGAGCCACCTGACCCGGCTGCACCCCGGGGGCCGCCTCGAACCCCTCCTCCAGGCGGTCGGCGCGAACCTCTTCGTCGTCGCCCTGCTGGTCGCGGCCCTGGTGCTGCCGGGGATCGGCGCCCGGGACGCCCTCCCGCGCACGGCGACGGCCCGCGTACCGACCCCACCGGGCGCGTGGGTCGTCGCGGCGGTCCTGTTCCTCCTCCCCCTGGGCTTCGCGGGCCCGGACCTGCACACGGCGGTCCAGGTACCGGCGCTGGGCGTCGTCCTTCTCTCCCTGGTCGTGGTCACGGGCCGCGGCGGCCAGATCTCCCTCGGCCAGGCCGCGTACGCGGGTCTGGGCGCCCTCTTCACCGCGCTGCTCGCGGCGGGCCGCTTCCCGGGCCTGCCCGAACTCCCGGAACCGGCCGCGCTCCTGACCGCCGTGCTGCTGGTGGCGCCACTCGGGCTGCTGACGGGGTGGCCCGCCATCCGCCGCCACGGCCTGTCCCTCGCCCTGGCGACCTTCGCGGTGGGCGTCGGCGTCAGCCGCTTCGTCTTCGCCCAGCCGTACGCGACCTCGGGCCTGACGCTGGACCGCCCGGCGGCCTTCGAGGGCGACCGCGCGTACTACGCACTGGAACTCGTCCTCCTCACGGGCGCGGTGTGGGCCGCCCACGCACTGCGCCGGGGCCGTACGGGCCGCGCCCTGGCCGCGATGCGGGACCACGAGGCAGGCGCGTCGGCGGCGGGCGTCCGCGTCCCGCGCCTCAAACTGACGGCCTTCGTGGCGGGCGCGGCACTGGCCGCGCTGGGCGGCGGCATGCTCGGCATGGGCGTACGCGCCTTCGACCCGGCGGCGTACGACCCGGTCCGCGGGCTGCTGTGGTTCGCCGCGATCGTGGTGCTCGGCGCGGACAGCGTACTGGGCGCCCTGCTCGCGGCGGCACTCCTGGTGGGCCTCGACGCGGGCACGCGCGGCGGCGTGGCAGCGGCGACGATCGGCCTCCTGGCGATCCTGATCGGCCGCTTCCCCGGCGGCCCGTACGAGGCCTTGCGCACGACCACCGAACGCCTGAGCCTACGCCGGCACCGGGCGGTGACGTTGACCCCGGCGGGGGCCGCGGCGAGGCGAGCGGTGCGGGTACGGGGTTTGGACGCGCCTGGGCGGCTGGCGGGCGCCGCGGCCGGGACACCCTCAGCCGGGGCGCCCGTCGTGGGGGCGCCCGCGGCGGGCCCGTCCGCAGCGGGAGCGCCTCCGGCGGGGAGGCGTGCGGTGGGGCCGTCCGGCGGCCCCGACACGCCGCGCTTTCGCGCGGGCGGGCGGCCGTTGGTGCGGCGACCGGTGCCGCGGGTCGGGTCCGGCACGGACGGATCCGACACGGACGGGTCCGGCGCCGACGCATCCGCTGAACGGTGGCCGTCCGGCACGGTGGAGCGGGCCGGGTCCGGCGGGGGCGCGCCTTCGGGGGCGCCGGGCGTGGGAGGTCCCGGGGGGACAACCAGTGCCCGTCCTGGCGTGGGCGGTCATGAGGCGCCCGGCCCTGCCCCGGGCGAGCGCGCCCCGGCGCCCCCGGGTGCCCCGAGTCCGGCGGCACCAGGGACGCCCCGGGGCGGGGCGGCCCCGCCGACGGCCCGCGCGGCGGAGGGGGCCGGTCCCGGCCGGCGCACGCCATCGGGGCCGCCGCCCGCACCGGACACGGAAGCCTCCGGAGGAACCGCCGATGCCCGCCCCGGCGGGCGCGGCGACGGTGCGGCGCCCGGCCCTGCCCGGGGCGAGCGCACCCCTGATGCAGCCCGCCCCGAACCCGATTCCCGTACCGCCCGCACGGCCGAGCGGGCCGGGCCCGGTCGGGTCCCTGGTCCGCGCACGCCCTCGGGGCCGCCCGCGATGGCGCCCTCGGGTGGCGCGGGCGGCTCCGGTGGCGCCGCGGGGGCCGGTGCGGAGAGGCGCGGCCGGGTCCGTGGCGCGGGGCCCATGCATTCCCGGGGCGGACTCGTGGCGCCCGGTCTCCCCGTTCTGCGGGTTCGGGAACTGCGCGTTTCCTACGGTGGGTTCGCCGTTCTGGACGGGGTCGACCTCGATCTTCCGGCCGGTCGGGTCACCGCGGTCGTCGGGCCCAACGGGGCCGGGAAGAGCACGCTGTTCCACTGTCTCGCCGGAACCGTCCGACCGGTGTCGGGCAGGGTCGTGCTCGGCGAACGGGACATCACCCGGCTGCCCGCCCACGCGCGGACACGGCTCGGCATCGCCCGCACGTTCCAGCAACTGGCCGTCTTCCCGACCCTGACCGTGGCCGAGAACGTCCGCGTGGGCGCCGAGCAGGGGCGTGTCGTGGACCCGGGAGCGGTGGAGCGGTCCCTGCGGCTGCTCGGGCTCGACGGGGCCGTACGGACGCTGCCGGCCGCGGACCTGCCCACCGGGACCCTGCGACGCGTCGAACTCGCCCGCGCCCTCGCCGGAAGCCCCCGCGTCCTGCTGCTCGACGAACCCGCCGCCGGGCTCGACACGGGCGAAGTGGCGGCACTGGCCCGCGTGCTGCGCGCGCTCGCCGCCGACGGAACGACCCTGCTCGTCGTCGAGCACGACCTCGACCTGGTGGCCGACCTCGCCGACACCGTGCACGTCATGAGCGCGGGCCGCGTCGTCGCCTCCGGCCCCGCCGACCACGTACTCGACGGGCTGGACGAGCACGCCGGGTTCGACGGATGAGCGCGGCCGGGATCTCGCTGCGCCACGCGCGCGTGCGCTACGGCCCGCTGGAGGCCCTGCACGGCGTCACCCTGCACGCGCCCGCCCCCGGCGTCACCGTCCTGCTCGGCCGCAACGGCTCGGGCCGTACGACCGCGCTCCGCGCCCTGGCCGGCATCCTGCCCCTGTCCCACGGCGCCGTGGTCTGGGACGGCGCCGACGTGACGCGCCTGCCCGCGTACGAACGGGCCCGCCGGGGCCTGTGCCTCGTCCCGGACCGCCGTGCGGTGTTCGCCTCGCTCACGGTCCGCGAGAACCTCGAACTGGCCGCCGCCGGGCGCCCCCTCTCGCCCGCCCTCGACGCCTACCCCCCGCTCGACACCCTGCTGCCCCGGAGAGCGGGCACGCTCTCCGGGGGCGAGCAGCGCATGCTCGCCCTCTCCCGCGCCCTGCTGGCACGCGCGCGCGTGGTCCTCGTCGACGAGCCCGCGCAGGGCATGTCCCCGACGGTCGCGGCCCGCACGTACGAGCTGCTGCGCGGCCTCGACGCCTGCGTGGTCGTGGCCGAACAGCGGCTGCCGCCCGGCCTGTGCGCCGGCACGACGATCGTGTACGAACTCCGGCGCGGCGCGGTCGTGTTCAGCGGCGAGGCGACGGAGACGGCAACGGGTCCACCAGGGTCGGCGAAGCCGATGTGACCGGCACGGAGGGAACGGCCGAGGGAACCGAAAGGACCGGCGGAGTCGGCTGGGCCGGTTGGGTCGGCTGAGTCGGCTGGGTCGAGGAGACCGGCGGAGTCGGAGTGCTCGGGCGGCTCGGGCGGCTCGGGGCGGGCGTGGGTGCGCCCCCTCCCCCGGCCTGGGAAGTGGGCCGCCGCCCAGGGCCCGCGCTCTTCGGAAGCCGCAGCATCGTGCCGACGTTCAGGCGGTCCGGACGCGCGCCGACCATCTGCCGGTTGAGCTTGTAGAGCGCCTTCCACCCGCCCTTGACGCGGTACGACCGGGCGATCGACGAAAGGCTCTCCCCCGGCCTCACCACATGCGCGCGGCCCGTGAGCCCGTACCTCTTGGAACAGACGGGCCACGCCTTCCAGCCCTGGACGCGCAGTACTTCCTCCGCGACCTTGATCTGTTCGTCGCGGGTGGCCAGATCGGCCCGCCGGGCGTAGGCGAGACCGCCGAACGTCCGCCAGGTGGGCTGCCAGAACTGCAGCCCTCCGTAGAAGCCGTTCCCGGTGTTGATGTGCCAGTTGCCGCCGCTCTCGCACTGGGCGACGCAGCTCCACGGCCACCCGTCCTTCGCACAGGCGTACGGCGCCCGGTCCGCCGTCGCGGGGCCGGGCGCCGGGGTCGGTGGTGCCGCCGCCGCCGCGGGGACCGGCAGGGCCAGAACCGCGGCGACGACGGCCGCGTACCGCATGCGCTTGATCGACATCGGGCCACGCTAGGTGGGGCCGCGACGGCCTTCCACGAGCCGCGCGGACGGTCGAAGAGCACCCACCCGGTCGGCTGCGGGCCGGTGGGGGCTGAGCGCGCGGTTCCCCGCGCCCCTGAAGGGCGAAAGCAGGGGCGCAGCCCCTAGCTTTTGAGGGGCGCGGGGAACTGCGCGGCCCGCCCCCCCCCAACCGGCCCGCAGCCGAACCCAGTCCCTCAGATCCTCAGCCGCTGTCCGGGAACGATGACATCGGGATCCCCGCCGATGACGGCCCGGTTCGCGGCATAGACGCGCTGCCACGTCGTCCCGTGCCGCGCCGCGATCCCACTCAACGTGTCACCGCTGCGAACGGTGTACCCACCACGAGCCGAGCCGCGCCCGGTATGCCCCACAGATCGCTCCACCGCCTTCGCCGACTTCGACGATGTAGACGGTTTCGACGACTTCGGCGACTTCGGCGACTTCGAAGGCGCGGCCTTCCCGGTCGCGCCCCCCGCCGGAGCACTCCCGGACGCACCCGCGCGCACCGCGCAGGTGGGCCACGCGCCCCACCCCTGCGCACGCTGCACCTTCGTGGCGACAGCGATCTGCTGCGCCCTGGAGGCCTTGTCGGCCGTGGACGCGTACGACGTACCGCCGTACGCGCGCCAGGAGCCGGCGGAGAACTGCAGCCCTCCGTAGTAGCCGTTCCCGGTGTTGATGTGCCAGTTGCCGCCGCTCTCGCACTGGGCGATGCGGTCCCACACCCCACCGTCCGCCGCGGCGGCGTTGCCGTTCGCGGCGAGCAGTCCGAGCGGGGCGAGCAGGGCCGCCCCGGCGAGAACCGCGGTCGTACGAGCCTTACGGGTGTTGTCGGCACATTCGGACATGTATTTCCCTCTCGAAGGACCCGGGGTCCCCCGAGGCGGTACGGGACCGCCGCGTCTCGACGCGGTCGACCCGACCCGCCCCGTCCGCCGGAGGTGGTGCGACGTGCTGCGGTGGTGCGGGTGGCGGACGTACCCGAGCGGTGCTCGCTGCACACGGCGGAGCAATATAGAGAGTGGAGAGGCCCGATATCAACCAACTCCTTGTCATTCCAGGCCAGTTCGCCGTTACCATAGGTATCGTCGATTTTGAGCCACCCACTTCATTCGTGGATTTCCTGATTTGTCGACCATCGACCCCGGTGATCTGTGACTCACGTCACCGGATCAACTTCCCTACTGATCAAGGGAGTTGGCGTGGAGTGATGGATTCCGCCGCCGGGTTCACCCTGTGCGCAGGATGGTTCGATTCCGTTCGCTCTGGGGCGTGACCCCCGCCACAGATCCTCCGTTGTCTTCTTCATGAGCCGGGAACCCTTCCGGTTCACGGACCGGGAGCCCCCGGCCACAACACGCACCGCACCCGAGGAGCCCCCCGTGCCGCGCATGCTCGACGTCAGCGACGACGTACGCGCCGAGATCGGCGACGAAGAAGCCGACCGGCTGCTCGCCGGAGAGAACGCCCCGGGCAGTTACGACTGCACGTCCTGCCGCACCCAGGGCGACTCCGAACAGGAGCGCACCAGCACCGTCCTGTTCATCGGCGACGAGACGGCCGTCCTGGCGTTCGCCCACTCCACCTGCCTGCCCTCGCAGGTCGTCCAGGTGACCGAGGAGCAGTTGCAGGGCGCCGTCCGGTCCATCACCGGGGACGAGCGCCCCTCCGAGGCCCTGCCCGAGCAGGCCGTCCTCGGCGTCACCAGCGGACTGATCCTGCTGGGCGGCGAACTGCACCCCGCGCTCGTCGTCGAACCGACCGGGCGCATCGCCCGGCCGGGCACGACGGGAGGAGACGGCGACGACTTCCTGCCGCTCCTCATCGAGCAGGGCTTCATGCCGGTGAGCCGGCTCACCGAGGTGCCGCCCGTGCTGCACGGCTGGTCCGTGCTGCTCGCCGTGGGCCAGCTGCACGCGGTCCTGCAGCCCAGCAGCAGTGGCGGCTCGCCCGTCGCCTGGTGGCAGGCCCATCAGCCGCTCCAGGTCACCGACAGCTGGCGGGCGGCCGCCAACAAGCACCAGCAGGTGCTGCTGTTCGCGGCCCCGGTCGGCTCGATCGGCCGGCAGCCCCGCGAGGACCTGCTGCGCGACGCGCTCGACAAGGCCGCGGTGGGCGGCCGGCTGGTGGCGAGCGCGATGCCCCTGGCCGGCACCTGACCGACACCGGCCCGGCAGCGGACCCGCACCGGACGGTAGCGGACCGGTATGCGACCGGCAGCGCTGTGACCTGCGAAAGCGGGCTGTCGGCCGCATCCGAAGGGCGGCGGGGTCGTTGGCACGTACGTGTACACCTACGACACCCCCCGCCGCCTGCCCCACTCGTCACCGATCCCGGCCATGCGGCCGGCCCGGGACGCCACGGGCAGCTCTTCGGCCACCCCGATCTACGACGCGCTCTACGCGGAGTACCTCAGGACCTTCCGGGCCCTGCCGGGTGACCGCATGGGCGAGGAGGAGCTGGGCTTCACGGCTTTCGGGACCAGCCCGCACGCACCGGGGCTGCCCGGGGCGGGCCTGCACGGGTCAGGTCTGCACGGATCGGGACTGCACAACGCCGGTCTGCTCAGCAGCGGCTCGTACGGCTCAGGCACGTACACCCCGACCGTGTACGGCATGCGGCAGGTCGCCGGGCAGCACCAGGCGGGGTACGCGGCCACGCACCAGAGCCAGACGGTCACCTCCGTCTGGCAGCCGGCGGCACGGCAGCACTCCACGGGCCTGACCCCTGCGGCGCTGCCGCCCGGCCCGCGCAGGGAACGCTGACGTGAGCTGAACAGGAACGGGAGAGGGCCCCTGCTTCACGCGGGGGCCCTCTCCCATGTTCACGCACACCGCTCGCGCGGCGGCGGCTACTTCTTCTTGCCGCGCTTCTCGCGCACCCGCACCGAGATGTGGATCGGCGTGCCCTCGAAGCCGAACTCCTCACGCAGGCGGCGCTCCACGAACCGGCGGTAGCCGTGCTCGATGAAGCCCGAGGAGAAGAGCACGAACCGCGGCGGCTTGGTGCCCGCCTGCGTGCCGAAGAGGATGCGCGGCTGCTTGCCGCCCCGGATCGGGTGCGGGTGGGCGGCGACCAGCTCGCCCAGGAAGGCGTTCAGGCGGCCCGTCGGGACACGCGCCTCCCAGCCCGCCAGCGCCGCCTCGATCGCCGGGACCAGCTTCTCCATGTGACGGCCCGTACGCGCCGAGACGTTGACCCGCGGCGCCCACGCCACCTGGAGGAGCTCGGTCTCGATCTCCCGCTCCAGGTAGTAGCGGCGCTCCTCGTCGAGGGTGTCCCACTTGTTGAAGGCCAGGACGATCGCGCGGCCCGCCTCGACGGCCATCGTCACGATGCGCTGGTCCTGGACGCTGATGTTCTCGCTGGCGTCCAGCAGGATGACCGAGACCTCCGCCTTCTCGACGGCGGCGGCGGTACGCAGCGAGGCGTAGTAGTCGGCGCCCTGCTGGAGGTGGACGCGCTTGCGGATACCGGCCGTGTCGACGAACTTCCAGGTGACACCGCCCAGCTCGATCAGCTCGTCGACCGGGTCGCGGGTGGTGCCGGCGACCTCGTTGACGACCACGCGGTCCTCGCCGGCCACCTTGTTGAGCAGCGACGACTTGCCGACGTTCGGGCGGCCGATGAGCGCGATGCGGCGGGGGCCGCCGACCGCGATGCCGAAGGTCTGCGCGGGCGCCTCGGGCAGCGCCTCCAGGACGGCGTCGAGCATGTCGCCGGTGCCGCGGCCGTGCAGCGCCGAGACGGGGTGCGGCTCGCCGAGACCCAGCGACCAGAGGTACGAGGCGTCGGCCTCGCCGCTCAGGCCGTCGACCTTGTTGGCGCAGAGCACGACGGGCTTGCCCGCCTTGCGCAGCAGTCGCACGACGGCCTCGTCGGTGTCGGTGGCGCCGACCTTGGCGTCGACGACGAAGACGACCGCGTCGGCCGCCTCGATGGCGAACTCGGCCTGCGCGGCCACGGACGCGTCGATGCCGAGGACGTCCTGCTCCCAGCCGCCGGTGTCGACGAGCTTGAAGCGGCGGCCCGCCCACTCCGCGTCGTACGTGACGCGGTCGCGGGTGACGCCCGGCTTGTCCTCGACGACGGCCTCGCGGCGGCCGATGATGCGGTTCACCAGGGTCGACTTGCCGACGTTCGGCCGGCCGACGACGGCGAGGACCGGGAGCGGGCCGTGGCCCGCCGCCTCGATCGCGCCCTCGATGTCCTCGGCGTCGAAGCCCTCTTCCGCGGCGAGCTCCATGAACTCCGCGTACTCGGCATCGCCAAGCGCCCCGTGCTCGTGCTCCGAGCCGTCGGGCTGGATCTGGTCGTTCATGAAGTCCGTACCTCGTTCATCGTGGTGATCGGTGGAACCGCCCGTATCGGACGATCCACTACTCAAGTACTCAAGTGTTACTGGGGTCGGTCGGGCGTGCTCCGCAGAAGAAGGAGCGGGGCCTGGTGCGTGCGATCGTAAGGCGCCGGGATGCCCTCGTAGCGGAGCTACTAGGGTATTCCGGCAACGCGGCGAGCGTGCGTGCCAGGCCCCGCGACGCTGCGGAGCACGCCCGACCGACCCCTAGCGCCCGGTGAGGCGCCTGGCGTTTTCCAGGTGCGCGGAGAGCTGCTTCTGGATGCGCACGGTCGCCTCGTCGAGCGCCTTGCGCGTCCGCCGTCCGCTGCCGTCGCCTGCCTCGAAGGGGTCGCCGAAGACGACGTCGACCCGGCTGCGCAGCGGGGGCAGCTGCTTTATCAGCCGTCCGCTGCGATCGGTGCTCCCCAGGACGGCGACCGGCACGATCGGGGCCCCGCTGCGGACCGCGAAGTAGGAGAGCCCGGCCCGCAGCGAGGCGAAGTCCCCCTCGCCACGGGTGCCCTCGGGGAAGATCCCGAGGACGCCGCCGTCGTCCAGGACGCCCAGCGCCCGGGTGATCGCGGTGCGGTCGGCGACCGTGCGGTCCACCTTGACCTGCCCGATGGCGAGCAGGAAGGGGTCCAGCGGGCCGACGAACGCCTCCTTCTTGATCAGGAAGTGCGTGGGCCGGGGTGCCACACCCATGACCATCGGGCCGTCGATCATGTGGGAGTGGTTGACGGCGAGGATCGCCGGGCCGGTCGCCGGAACCCGCCAGGCCCCCAGGACGCGCGGCTTCCACAGTCCGTACATCAGGCCGACGCCGATACGGCGGCCGACGTCGGCCCGCCGGGCCGTCGGGGCAGTGTCCGCTGGGTTCCGGGCTTCGCTCACTTCGCGGCCCGCTTCTCCTCGACGAGGGTGACGACGCACTCGATGACCTGCTGGAGCGTGAGGTCGGAGGTGTCCACCTCGACCGCGTCGTCCGCCTTCGCGAGCGGGGAGGTCTTACGGGTGGAGTCGGCGGTGTCCCGCTTGATGAGGGCCTCGCGGGTGGCGGCGACGTCGGCGCCCTTCAGCTCACCGCTGCGGCGGGCGGCGCGGGCCTCCGGCGAGGCGGTGAGGAAGATCTTGAGGTCGGCGTCGGGCAGCACGGTCGTACCGATGTCCCGGCCCTCGACGACGATGCCCTGTCCGGCCGCCGAGGCGATCGAGCGCTGCAGCTCGGTGATCCGGGCGCGCACCTCGGGGACGGCGCTGACCGCGCTGACCTTCGAGGTGACCTCCTGGGTGCGGATGGGGCCCGCGACATCCGTGCCGTCGACCGTGATGGCGGGCGCCGAGGGGTCCGTACCGGACACGATGTCGGGCTTGCCGGCCGCGTCCGCGACGGAGGAGGGGTCGGCGACGTCGATGCCGTTGTTCACCATCCACCAGGTGATCGCCCGGTACTGGGCGCCCGTGTCCAGGTAGCTCAGGCCGAGCTGTGCCGCGACGGCCTTCGAGGTGCTCGACTTGCCGGTGCCGGAGGGACCGTCGATGGCGACAATCACGGCCGGGGCGGTCCGGGCGTCGGTGGATTCCACGGGTGCGGACACCTTCCTGGTACGGGGTACTGGCTGGTTCGGGCACGAGCGCGCCCCGAACAAGGTTACTGGCTCCCCGGGCCCCGGCTTACGGACCCCGCGGCGCCCCGGCCCGGGCCCCCACCGCCGTCTCCGTCACCGTCGCTGCCACCGTCTCCGTCACCGCCTTCGTCTCCCTCTCCTCATCGCCTCCGTCACCGTCCCTGCACCAGGTTCACGACGATCACCAGGACCAGGACCGCCACCAGGATCGTCAACCCCACGGCGAGGGGCCGTGCGGTGTCCGGCAGCCAGGTCGGCGCCTGGTGCGACGGCGGCCCCGCCTGTTCCCTCCGCCGCTTCTGCCGCCTCTGCCGCGCCGGCCCCGTCGGCTGCCCCGGCTGCCGCATCGGCTGCTGCATCAGTTGCATCTGTTTCGTATGCCCCGAGACGGCCGCGGCGGCCGACGGGTCCGGCGCGGTCGGTGTGGTCGGTGCGGTCGGCGGGGTGTCGTTGAACACGTCGTGCCCCGTGACCGCGGCCCGCGCGCACCAGGGGCAGGCGGTCAGATGCGAGCCGTGGCTGTGCCGCGGCCGGTCCGGGCAGACCCGGGCCAGGCGGCGTTCCTCGTCCAGGGCACGCAGCCATTCCTGGGCCTGGGGCCGGACGGACGGGTCGGTGACCCCGGGCCCGAAGGCGCGGCGGGCGAGGGCGAGCAGCGCGGGCGGCAGGATCGTCGGGTCGACGACACCGCGCGGGACGATCACGCAGCCGGGTGCGGCGACGTAGGAGCGGCTGGCCGCGATGTTGTCCTTGACCGTCGTCTCGGACTCGCTGTCCCGCGGCACGCCTCCGAAGGGATGGTTCCCGGCGGTCAGGAGCTGGTAGATCAGCACGGCGAGGGCGAAGTCGTCGCTCTGCCGGGTCGCGGGTCCGCCCGCCAGCCGTTCCGGGGCGGCGTAGTCGGCGGTCTGCATCAGACAGGGGAACTCCTCGTGCGTCGCCGGATCGGTGAAGGCGATGGAGTCGCAGTCGAGGAAGGTCACGAAGCCGTTGGCGTCGACGACCACGTTGTTGCTGGAGAAGTCGCCGACGACCAGACCCTCGTAGTGCATCCGGGCGGTCATGAAGGCGAGGTTCCAGCCGACGCCGAGCATGAACCGCCAGTCGGTGCGCTCGGGGAACAGCCGCAGTCGCTGGGCGCGGGTGAAGAGGCCGACGAGCTGGACGTGCCCCGGCTCGCCGAACCGGCGCATCGCGTAGCCGAGGAACTCGCCCTCGGTGCCCCGGGCCACCGCCGTGGGCCAGGCCAGTTCCGGCGGCTGGCCGGGACCGATGGGGCGACCGCCGAGCGGGGTCAGGGTCAGCATGCGTTCCAGGCGGCGCTCCTGTTCCGCGCCGGGCGGCTCGCGGTAGAGCTTCACCACGATCTGCCCGTGGTCGGCGACGGGGTAGACGGCCGCCTGTCCGCCTCCTTTGAGGGGCCGCGGGCCGAGCGTCACCCGCCGTCCGTCGAGGAGGACTCGCTGTCCTGTCGGGGCCGTCATGGGCCGGGCCCCGTCGAGTCCCGGCCGGCACCCCGACGACCGGAGTCCTGACCGCCGCCCCGATCACCGGAGTCCCGGCCGCCGCCGCGGCTCATGCGCCGGCCGTCCTGACGGTCCTGGCGGTTCTGACGGTCCCGGCCGTTCTGACCGCCCGGAGCAGTGTCTTGTCGTCGGCGTTGAGGGCGGTCAGCCGGTCGGAGCGCAGCAGGGCCGCCAGGTCGTCCTCGTCCCCCTCGGGGTCGTCGCCCGGTGTGTCCAGGGACCGCAGGACGGCCGAGGTGAAGGAGGCGTTGGGCACCGGCGGCCGGCCGCCGAGCGCGGCCTGGGCGAGCCCGTCGGTGGACAGGAGGACTCCGTCGACACCGTCGTCGCGTACGCAGGCGGTGCTCAGCCGGTCCTCGGCCCCGGGCGAGGTGAGGAAGACGGTCTCGTTGCTGTACTCGCTGACGGCGGCGGGCCGCGGCAGCAGATGGAACTGCCGCTCCCCGTCACCGGTGCGGCCCGCCCGCAGGACGACGAACCCGTCGCCGACCGAGAGATGACCGAGCCAGGCGGGGGTGAGGACCACCACGGTGAGGGTGGTGGCGAAGTCGTACGCCTCTCCCCCGGTGCGGAGCAGGAACTCCTCGCAGACCTCGCGGAACGCGTCCGTCAGCAGGGTGTGGACGGCCTCGCCGGGCGGGCAGTGCCGGGCGGCCCGGCGGGCGAAGCGCTCGGTGGCCAGGTCGACCGCCAGCCGGGCCCCCTCGTCGGAACGGCTGCGGCTGCCCGCCCCGTCCGCGACGGCGAGAACGGTGGCGGTCCCCGCGTCGGCATGCCCCCAGGCGTCCTGGCACGGCAGACCGCTCTGCCGGTGCCGGTACCCCTCGACACTCAGCCCGTGGACCCGCCAGCGCTCACTCACACCACCACCCCGCTCGCCTCTCCCACCCCGCTCGTGCCTCCTGTCCCCCTCGTGTCGCCCATCCCTTTCATGCCTCCCATTCATGCCTCCCAGGCCGGGCGCTGCGTCCTGAACTGAGCGAAGATCTTCTCGAAGACCTCGTCCCCGGCGCCGCGCTGCTCGGCGTTGGCGCTGGCCGACATCATCTGGAGCAGCTCGCGGAACGGGAAACCGTGCAGCCGGGCGTTGAAGGCGGGCGCGAGGGCTTTGAGCACCTGCTCGCCCATGTCGGAGATGTCGCCGACGCCGATCGCGTACAGCCGGTACTTCCGGGCCTGCTGGTCGTCCGTGAGCATCGGTACGAGGCGCTGCCAGGCGTTGGTCCAGCGGCCGGTGCCGTCGGTGGGCAGGCCGTCCGTGACCAGGCAGATCTGCGGGCGGTAGTACTGCAGCCCGCCCGCGCGCAGTTCGGCCTTGCGGTCGGCGACGATCCGTACGGCCAGTTCGAGGGCCTCGGTGAGCAGGGTGACCCCGGCGGCGGCCAGGACCGGGGCCTGGAACGCGTGCGCCGGTACGAAGGGGCTCACGGGGATCTGCGGGGGCAGCGGCTGCGCCCCTCTCCAGGCGCACACGCCCTGTCCGCCGAAGGTGACGACGGCGACCTCGACGCTGTAGCTGAGGCTCACGTCGTCGTGGAGTTCACGGGTCCAGGAGTGCAGCGCGTCGTTGAGGGTCTGGATGGGCGGGCCCGTCATGGAGCTGGAGGTGTCGAGGCAGAGCACCAGCGGCAGGCGCTGTGCGTTGTTCTCGAACTCGATGTCCGCGTACGACGCCGGGAGCGTCCGGGGCTGCCGTTCGTTGCGCATGGTCTCTCCGCTGGTCTCTCCGCGAGGCAGGTGGGTCGGGCGGTTCGGGCGGTTCGAACGGTCAGTCGTGCTCGTCCGTGGCCGGCGGCCGGTGGTGGCACGGGACGGCGAGCAGGACCTCCGCGGGTCCGGAGGCCCCCTCGGGACCCGCCCGCGCGGGGTCCGTCACGTCGACCGGGCTGCCGGGTGCGGGCGGCGGGCTGCCGGAGTCGGTCCACTCGGCCCGGTGGAGACAGTGGTCCAGCTCGACGTACCCCTGCGGGTGCAGCCCGGTGCGCACGGTGGCCGTCCGGCGCGGTGCCTCGGCTTCGCGCTGCCGAGGCCAATGCCGGTGCCTGCGCAGGAGCGGCAGGGGCCGGGGCTCGCCGCGGTGGCGGGGGCCCCGGGCCGGGTCGGGTCCGGCCGCGGCGGGGACGGGGTTCACCCGGGTGCGGCGTACGGCGAGGACGAGCAGGGCGAGAAGGAGGGCGAGGGCGGTGGCCGCTCCGACGGCGAGCCAGACCAGCGTGCGCCGCTCGACCGCCGCGGCGGTCACGGCATGCCCGGCGGCCACGTCGGCAGACATCGACAGCATGATTCCGCGACTCATGACACCCCCGTCCGCCGTCCCGTCCGTCGTCCCGTTTGACACCCCGTTCGGGAGCGGGAAAGCACATCGCATATTAGAGGCGAACATCGGCCTGCCGGATAGCCGTCGGGACATTTCGCAGCCGTCTTATGAACCCCTTTTTCTAGAGGCGGAACACCTCCTGGCACCTGGTGAACATCTGCCGCGCGTGTTCCGCCCAGTCACCGGCCAGTTGCTCGAAGTCGTGGGGGCTCATACGGCTGGTGAGCGGGAGGACGCAGACTCCGGCGAGGCAGGGGCGGGGGCCGCGGACGTCCCAGACGGAGAGCATGGGGATCAGCTGTTCGGTATTCCACGCATTCGCCGCGGCGGCGGCCGGAGCCAGCTGATCCTCCCGTAGGACATGACCGTCCGTCATGAAGGCGACGAGCAGTTTTCTGGTGGTCATGAAACGAATGGTGACCACGCCGCCCGTTTCGGGAACGGCGAATTCCAGAGTGACGGAAGTGGAATCCGACACGGCCGATCCGGCGTTGCTGCGGCCGGCCCAGTTCTCCACCAGCCGCCGCCAGTGGGCGCCCACTTCGGGGAGGGGGCCGAAGGCGGCGTCAGCGTGCGCCACGGCGTGCCGCCTCCCTGACCATGGTGGCGGTCAGCCCGGCGTCGAGCAGCGCCTGCGCGTGCAGCAGCAGACAGGAGGGCACGCTCGGGGTGAGCCCGCGGTCCCGGCCCTGCCCCGGCTCGACGCGGACGGCGAGGTCCTTGACGCGGTCCCGTACGGCCTCGGCGGGCGGCGGCCAGTCCGCGGCGTCCCCCACACCGGTGAGGAACTCGCCCAGCAGGACGTCGAGGCCGGGCCGCTCCTCGGGCTGCCGGGCGAAGCAGCGGGTGAGGGTGGCGTGCAGTGCGGCCGGTACGTCGTCCAGGTCGGGTGAGCCGTCGACGACCCGGTAGATCACATCGGCGGCGTCCCCGAAGGGCGGGTGGCCGGTCGCCGCGTAGACGAGCACGCCGGCCAGCGAGAAGACATCGCTCGGTGGGCCGACCGGCCGGGCCATCAGCTGCTCCGGCGACATGTAGTGGGGGGTGCCCATGGTGATGCCGGGTTTGGTGAGCTTGGGCGCCCCGGACAGCAGGGAGATGCCGAAGTCGATGACGCGGGGTCCGTCGGCGGCCAGCAGGACGTTGGCGGGCTTGAGGTCCCGGTGCACGAGCCGGCCCGCGTGGATGGCCTGGAGCGCCTCGACCAGGCCCGCGCCCAGGACGCGTACCTGCGTATCGGTGAAGGGGCCCGCGGCACGGACGGCCTCCGAGAGGGCGGGGCCGGGCACGTACACGGTGGCCAGCCAGGGCGGGTCGCCCTCGGGGTCCGCGTCGACGACGGCCGCGGTGAAGGCGCCGCCGACGGCCCGTGCGGCCGTCACCTCGCGCGCGAACCGCTGCCGGAACTCCGGGTCGGCCGCGTACTCCGGCCGCACCACCTTGACGGCGACGGCCCGCCCGCCGGGCGACCGGGCGAGATACACCCACCCCATGCCACCCGATCCGAGCCGCCCCACGATGCGATACACCCCCACCCGCAGGGGATCACTGACCGGCGTCCGCACACGGCCCACCTCATTCGCGCGGAGTTACGCGGAGACACGTAGAGCAACGTAGAGAAACGCAGCGATACCGAGTGTGCCCCGAACCTCCCCACGGGGAAGCCCGGTCGGCCCACATCTACGGCCGAACCACGCACCAGCCACCCGTGCCGCGCCCCTACGGCCGCCCCCCCTACTGCCGGACAGCCCAACCCCGCTCCCGCAGCGCCGCGGTCAACACCCCCGCCGCCGACGGCTGCACCGACAACTCGATCAGCCCCACCTGCTGACCGGTCGCGTGCTCGATACGTACATCCTCGATGTTGACGCCCGCGCGGCCCGCGTCGGCGAAGATGCGGGCCAGCTGGCCCGGCTGGTCGTCGATGAGGACGACGACGCTCTCGTACGTGGCGGGAGCCGTGCCGTGCTTGCCGGGGACGCGGATCTGGCCGGCGTTGCCGCGGCGCAGCACGTCCTGGATGCCGTCGGTGCCGGCGCGGCGCTTGGCCTCGTCGGAGGACTGGAGGGCGCGCAGGGCCTGCACGGTCTCGTCCAGGTCGGCGGAGACGTCCGCGAGGAGGTCGGCGACCGGGCCGGGATTCGCGGAGAGGATGTCGATCCACATCCGCGGGTCGGACGCGGCGATCCGCGTCACGTCACGGATGCCCTGCCCACAGAGGCGTACGGCGGCCTCCTCGGCGTTCTCCAGCCGCGCGGCGACCATGCTGGACACCAGGTGGGGCATGTGCGAGACGAGCGCGACCGCACGGTCGTGGGCGTCGGCGTCCATCACCACGGGTACGGCCCGGCAGAACGAGACGAGTTCCAGCGCGAGGTTGAGCACCTCGGTGTCGGTGTCCCGGGTCGGCGTCAGCACCCAGGGCCGCCCCTCGAAGAGGTCGGCCGTGGCGGCGAGGGGGCCCGACTTCTCACGGCCCGACATGGGGTGCGACCCGATGTACGCGGACAGGTCGAGGCCCAGCGCCTCCAGTTCGCGGCGCGGCCCGCCCTTGACGCTGGCCACGTCGAGGTAGGCGCGCGCGACCCCGCCCCGCATCGCGTCGGCGAGCGCCCCGGCGACGTGCGCGGGCGGCGCAGCGACGATCGCGAGGTCGACGGGCCCCGCGGGCTCCTCGTCCGTGCCGGCGCCGAGCGCCGCCGCGGTACGGGCCTGCCCCGGGTCGTGGTCGGCGAGGTGCACGACGACGCCCCGCCCGGTCAGGGCCAGCGCGGCCGACGTCCCGATGAGCCCGGTGCCGATGACGAGTGCGGTTCTCACTGGGCGATGTCCTTGCGCAGGGCGCCCGCGGAGCCCAGGTAGACGTGCGCGATCTCGGCACGCGGCAGGTCGGACTCGATGTGCGCGAGGACCCGTACGACCCGGGGCATCGCCCCTTCGATGTCCAGCTCCTGCGCGCAGATCAGCGGCACGTCGACGATGCCGAGCTTGCGCGCCGCAGCCGCCGGGAAGTCGCTGTGCAGATCGGGGGTCGCCGTGAACCAGATGCTGATCAGCTCGTCGGCGGTCAGCGCGTTCCGCTCCAGGATGGCGGTGAGCAGCTCGCTGACCTGCTCATCCATGTGACCGGCTTCGTCCCGCTCCAGCTGGACGGCGCCCCGGACCGCTCGTACCGCCACGGTGACACTCCTCGTTCATGTACGGATCGGCTCTACCGCATCCAGCCTAGTCAGCCCTCGGCGGCTCGATGCGCGGCGCCCGTCTGCCGAGACGGCCGCCCCTTTTTCGCTTCTCGCTCTCCCAATCTCCGCCAAGTGGCTCCTGTGCGCCTCTGGACGCGGGAGCCACCGTCCGCTTGCATGGTGAGGCTGTCCGCGCCACGCCTCGGGGGAGGCACGATGAAGCGTTCCGGACCACTTTTCACGCTCCTCGCGGGACTGCTGCTCGCCCTGTTCATGCTGTCGCTCAACGCGACGACAGGGACGCGCAGCACGACGACCGGGAGCGACGCGCCCGCCGACGCCGTGTCGGCGAGCCCTGCGCCCGCGGCGACGGCCACGGTCACGCCGGGCAAGCGGTCGCCGTCGCCCAGCCCGTCCAAGCCCAAAACCACCGTGCCGAACGCCGACTACGCGGGCCGCACCGACGACGACTCCTCCGCGGTCGCGGTGACCCTGCGCGACGGCAAGGCGGTGGCGTACTTCTGCGACGGCCGGGACCAGGAGTCGTGGCTGAAGGGTGACGTCGAGGCCGACGGCAGCATGCGGCTCACGAACAAGCAGGACAGGACCCAGGTCCTCACCGGCAAGCTGGCGGGGAAGCGGATCACCGGCACGGTCGACATGGGACAGCGGAAGTACGGCTTCACGGCCGCCAAGTCCCTGAAGCCCAACGCGCTGTACCGCGCCACCGACACCGTGTCCGACACCAAGATCGACGGCGGCTGGATCGTGCTGCAGGACGACAGCCAGGTCGGCATCCTCAAGCGGGACGGCAAGGCGAGCCCCGCGCCCCGTATCGACCCGGCGACCGGCACGGTGACGGTCGACGGGGAGCAGCTCACCGCCCGCCCCGTAACCCCTTGATCCCGTAGAGCCCCTTGATCCCCGGGCTCCGCCCTTCGCTCTTCGCCCGCCGTTCCGCCCTTCGCTCTTCGTGCCACCTCCGCTCCGCCCCATGACCGCGAGATCGCGTGACCGCTGGGAGCCGAACATGACAGTGGACCCGAACGCCGCAACCCAGGGTTTCCCCGCACCCGACCCGGCCCGCCGGGGCCCGGGAGCCGCCCGCTACCTCGTACCCGCCCTGGTCGCGAGCGCGGTCGCGGTCGGCCTCGGCGTCTACGGGAACGTGCACGACCCGGAGGGCACCGCCTTCAACCTCGCGGGCTTCAGCAGCACGAGCGCGGTGAAGTCCTGGCTGGCCACGGTCGCGGTGGGCTTCGCGGTCGTCCAGCTCGTCTCGGCACTCATGCTGTACGGGCGACTGCCGGGCCCGAGCTGGTCAGGCGTACTGCACCGCTGGTCGGGCCGGATCGCGTTCCTGGTCGCGGTACCGGTGGCGGTGCACTGTCTGTACGCGCTGGGCTACCAGACCTATGAGCCGCGCGTCCTGTGGCACTCGCTCCTGGGGTGCTTCTTCTTCGGTGCCTTCAGCGCCAAGATGCTGCTGCTCCGCGCGGAGCGACTGCCCGGCTGGCTGCTGCCGATCGTCGGCGGGCTCGTCTTCTCCGTGCTCACGGTGATCTGGCTGACCTCCGCCCTCTGGTTCTTCCGCACCTTCGGAGTGACGACATGACCCATCCCTCGACGCGGCGCACGGTGCTCGCGACAGGCGCGGCGGGCGCGGCGAGCGCGCTGCTCCTGGGCTGCAGCAAGTACGGGGACGAGAACAGCGGGGGTGACACGGAGGAAGCGTCGTCCGCGGCCCCCTCGGGCACCGCCGGCGGTGAGGCACCCGGCGGTGGCGGTGGCGGCAAGGAACTCACCAAGACCGCCGACATCCCGGTCGGCGGCGGGAAGATCTTCAAGGACGAGAAGGTCGTCGTCACCCAGTCGGAGAAGGGCGGCTTCAAGGCCTTCTCGGCGGTCTGCACCCACCAGGGCTGCATCGTCGCCAACGTCTCGGACGGCACGATCAACTGCACGTGCCACGGCAGCAAGTTCAAAATCGCCGACGGCTCGGTGGCCGGCGGCCCGGCACCGAAACCGCTTCCCGCAAGGCAGATCACGGTCGAGGGAGACTCGATCGGCCTCGCCTGATCCGCGTGAACCGCGTGAACCGCGTGAACCGCAGGGGCGAAAGAGGGGGCCGGAGAGAGGCAGCTCAGGCGTCCCAGAGCGCGCCCAGTGCCACCAGGTCACCCTGGTGCTCGATCCTGTCGGCCCACTCCGTGGGCCAGGCGTCGGCACCGAGGTACGCCCCCGCGAAGGCACCGGCGAGACACGCGATCGAGTCCGAGTCCCCCGAGGTGCAGGCGGCCCGGCGCAGGGCCGTCACCGGCTCGTCCACGAAGAGCAGGAAACTCAGCAGACCGGTCGCGAGGGCCTCCTCGGCGACCCACCCGGCGCCGGTGGCCAGGCACGGGTCCGTCTCGGGCGACGGCGACCGCAGGGCCTGCCGAAGCCGCTCCAGAGCCTCCAGGCACTCGTCCCAGCCCCGCGCGATGAAGTGCGTGGGCGTCGGGTCCTGGGCGCGGGTCCACAGATCACCGAGCCAGCGCTCGTGATAGCGCGTCCGGTTCTCGTACGCGTACGACCGGAGCTGTCCGACCAGGCCGGTCGGTTCGGCACCCTGCGCGAGGAGCCGTATCGCGTGCGCGGTGAGGTCGGCGGCGGCCAGCGCCGTCGGGTGGCCGTGTGTGAGGGCGGCCTGCAACTGGGCGGCGCCGGCGCGCTGTTCGTCACTGAGCCCCGGGGCGAGACCGAGGGGTGCTACGCGCATGTTGGCACCGCAGCCCTTCGAACCCACCTGGCTGGCGTCCTGCCAGGGCTGCCCCTCGCGCTCCAGCAACTCGCAGGCCGTGATGCAGGTGTTGCCCGGTGCGCGGTTGTTCTCAGGTGACCGGTTCCAGGCGATGAACTCCTTGCGCACCGACTCGGCGAGTTCCCGCGGCCCGAGCAGCCCTCTGTCCATCGCGGCGCGCAGCCCCCGCGCCACCGCCAGCGTCATCTGCGTGTCGTCGGTGATCCACGCGGGATCCGGCAGCTCCAGCTCCCGCCAGGGCCCGTACGCGGCAAGGATCGACGGCACGTCCTTGAACTCGGTCGGGTAGCCGAGCGCGTCCCCGAGGGCGAGCCCCACCAACGCCCCGGTGGCGGCCTGCTTCCTGACGGTCGTGGTCATGAGGACGATCCTTTCGAAGACGAAGACGAAGCCGAGGACGAAGCCGAAGGCGAAGGCGAGACAGAAGTGGACGGCGAGGACGATGAGGCCGACGGGGACGACCCGGCCGCCGCCGCCCGCAACAGCGGCGGATGCAACGCCGTCGCACCCCCCGCCCGATACAGCGCGGCAGGCTTCCCCCGCCCCCCGGTCAGCCGCGCCGCCCCCGGCACCGGTTCGACGAACCCGGGTGTGGCGAGGACCTTGCGCCGGAAGTTCGGCCGGTCGAGCGCGGCCCCCCACACCGTCTCGTAGACCTGCTGCAGTTCCCCCAGGGTGAACTCCGGCGGGCAGAACGCGGTGGCGAGGCAGGTGTACTCCAGCTTCGCGCCGATGCGTTCCCGGGCGTCGGCGAGGATCCGGTCGTGGTCGAAGGCGAGCGGCCCGAGTCCGTCGTACGGCAGCCAGTGCGCGCTGGCCGCGTCGCCGCCGCCGCGCGGCTCGGGAGCGTCCGGCAGCAGCGCGGCATACGCCACCGAGACCACCCGCATCCGGGGGTCGCGGTCCGGCTCGCTGTACGTGCGCAGTTGCTCCAGGTGCAGCCCGGAGACGTCCGTCAGACCGGTCTCCTCGGCGAGTTCACGCCGGGCGGCCGTCCCCGCGGACTCCTTCGGCAGCACGAATCCCCCGGGCAGCGCGCGGCATCCCGCGTACGGCTCCTGTCCGCGCTCGATCAGCAGTACCTGGAGCGCGCCCGCCCGGACCGTGAACACCGCGAGATCGACGGTGACGGCGAAGGGCTCGAAGGCGTGCTTGTCGTAGCCCTCCATGCCCCCTCCTCGTGTGGCCTCGGCGGCCGTCGGTGCACCGTGCCGGGCGACGGCCGACGGACCGGGACCACCCCCGTGGGCCCTGCTCCTCCGGTCGCGCCCGGCACGGGCGTTTCCTTAATGGTCAGCACGACTATAAATCGCGGACGGCATCCCCACAAGCCCCCGAACGCGGAGCGGCCGGCTCCGGGAGAACCCGGAACCGGCCGATGCCGTACTACGAGAGCAGCGAAAAGCTGAGTGAGGCGGAGAAGAGCCGAGAAAGGCGGAGGCCCTAGAGGCCGACTTCCTGCATCAGCATGCCGACCTCGGTGTTGGACAGGCGTCGCAGCCAGCCCGACTTCTGGTCGCCGAGGGCGATCGGTCCGAAGGACACGCGCACGAGCTTGTCGACCGGGAACCCGGCCTCGGCGAGCATGCGCCGCACGATGTGCTTGCGCCCCTCGTGCAGGGTCACCTCGACCATGTAGTTCTTGCCGGTCTGCTCGACGACCCTGAAGTGGTCCGCCTTCGCGTAACCGTCCTCCAGCTGGATGCCGTCCTTGAGCTGCTTGCCCAGGTCGCGCGGGATCGGGCCCACGATGTGCGCGAGGTAGACCTTCTTCACGCCGTACTTGGGGTGCGTCAGGCGGTGCGCAAGCTCACCGTGATTGGTGAGCAGGATGAGGCCCTCGGTCTCGGTGTCGAGCCGTCCCACGTGGAAGAGCCGCGTCTCGCGGTTCGTCACGTAGTCGCCGAGGCACTGACGGCCCTCGTTGTCCTCCATGGTGGACACGACGCCCGCGGGCTTGTTGAGCACGAAGAACTGGTACGACTGCGTGGCGACGGTCAGCCCGTCGACCTTGATCTCGTCGTTCTCAGGGTCGACGCGCATGCCCTGCTCAAGGACGATCTCGCCGTTGACCTCGACGCGGGCCTGCTCGACCAGCTCCTCGCAGGAACGGCGCGAACCGTAGCCCGCGCGCGCGAGCACCTTCTGCAGGCGCTCGCCCTCCTGCTCGGCGCCCGGGAAGGTCTTGACCGTCTTGACGTCGGGCTTGCCCGCGTACCGGTCCCTGTTGCGCTCCTCGGTACGCGTCTCCAACTCACGGGAGCGCGCGTTCTCCGTACGGCCGCCGCGCTGCTGGCCCTGCTTGGGGCCGCCCTTGGCACCGCCGCGCGCGGAGCTGCCGCGCCCGGACTTCGCACCCTCGTGGGTGGCGCCGGGGCCTACGTCGTAGCGGCGCTCCTCGGGACGGGGCTTGCTGGGGCGCTTCGGCCTGTCGTCGGAGCCTCCCGCGCCGTTCTGCTGGGAGCCGCTGCCCGCGGGCCCCCGGGAGCCGAATCCGCTGCCGGAGGTACGGGGGCCACCGCTGCCGGCGCCACGGGGACCGCCGCCGCCGGAGCCGCGGGGTCCACCGCCACCGGAGCCACGAGAGCCACCGCCACCGCCGCCGGACCCGCGGGGGTTGCCGCCCCCACCGCCGGAGCCACGAGAGCCACCGCTCCCACCGCTCCCGCCGGTCCCGCGGGGGTTGCCGCGCCCGCCGCTGTTCCTGCCGCTGCCACTGCCACTGCTTCGCATCAAAGTTCCGTCGTCGTCGTGTCGTCTGCATCTGCGTCCGGCGCATCCGGATCGAACGACGGGACCCCTTCCAGCGTCTCTGCTTCGATCGCGTCCGCCTCCGGAAGGAAGGGCGCGAGCTCCGGGAGCTCGTACAGGCCGCGCAGGCCCATTCGCTCCAGGAAGTAGTTCGTCGTCCTGTACAGGATCGCACCTGTTTCGGGTTCCGCGCCCGCCTCCTGGACCAGACCCCTCTGAAGGAGGGTGCGCATCACGCCGTCACAGTTCACTCCGCGGACCGCCGAGACCCTCGATCGGCTGACCGGCTGCCGGTACGCGACCACGGCGAGGGTCTCCAGCGCCGCCTGGGTGAGCCGGGCGTGCTGCCCGTCCAGGACGAAGCGCTCGACGGCCGCCGCGTACTGCGGGCGGCTGTAGAACCGCCAGCCGCCGGCGACGATCCGCAGCTCGAAGCCGCGTCTTTGGAGGCTGTACTCGTCGGCCAGCGCACGCAGCGCGTCCGCGATCTGCCGCCTGGGCCGCTCCAGGATCTTCGCGAGGTGCTCCTCGGTGGCGGGTTCGTCCACGACCATGAGGACGGCCTCCAGCGCGGGCCGGAGGTCGAGATCCGCGACGCTGCGGGCCCCCTCGGGGGCTCCGGTGGTGTCCTCGCTCACACCTTCACACCTTCTCCTCGACCGGATCCGGGACAGGATCCGGCGGCCGGTCGAACTCGTCCGTCACCGTCGGCTGCGCATCCCCCTCCCCGCCCGTCCAGCGCACCACCAGGTCCCCCAGAGCCTCCTCCTGGTCCAGGGAGACCGCCTTCTCCCGGTAGAGCTCCAGAAGGGCCAGGAAACGCGCCACGACGGTGAGGGTGTCGTCGACGTCCTCGACGAGCGAGCGGAAACTGGCCTCGCCGAGCTCCCGCAGCCGTGCCACCACGATCGCGGCCTGCTCCTGCACGCTCACGAGCGGCGCGTGGATGTGGTCGACGTACACCTGGGGCCTGGCCCGGGGCTGCATCGCCTTCACGGCGAGCTGGGCGAATCCTTCCGCCCCGATGCTGATGACCACCTCGGGCAGCAGCTCGGCGTGGTGCGCCTCAAGCCCGACGGTACGGGGGTAGCGGCGCGCCTCCTCGTCGAGGCGGCGGTTGAAGATGTCGGCGATCTGTTTGTACGCGCGGTACTGCAGCAGCCGGGCGAAGAGCAGGTCGCGGGCTTCGAGGAGCGCAAGGTCGCCCTCGTCCTCGACCTCGGCGGAGGGCAGCAGCCGGGCGGCCTTCAGATCGAGCAGGGTCGCCGCGACGACCAGGAACTCGGTGGTCTGATCGAGGTCCCAGTCCGGCCCCATCGCCCGGATGTGCGCCATGAACTCATCGGTGACCTTGGACAACGCGACTTCGGTGACATCCATCTTGTGCTTGGAGATCAACTGAAGCAGCAGGTCGAAGGGCCCTTCGAAGTTGACCAGCCGAACCTTGAAGACCCCGTCGTCCGCGGACTCTTCGGGATCGCCTTCGGGCTCGACCGCAGCCGGGCTCTCCGCCGCGGGCGGCTCAGCAGGGGGCCTACTCCCGGGCCCGCGCCCCAACGCACGCCGCCGCCCACCCCCGCCGGAGGCGGATGCTGAGGTCGACGCACGGCCGTCGTTCGAGGTCATAGCCGTCGCAGGCTACCGCTACCGCCCACGCAACCGTCGTACGAGAATGCTCGCGTCGCCACGCGATTCGAGATCCGCGAGGACCACCGCGACGGCCTCCCGCACGATCCGGCCGCGGTCGACCGCGAGCCCGTGCTCCCCGCGGAGCACCAGGCGGGCGTGTTCGAGGTCCATGAGTTCCTCGGCGGACACGTACACCGTGATCTTCTCGTCGTGCCGCTCGCGCCCGCTGGGCCGCCGCCCGGAGCCCCGCCCGCGCTTGCGGGTCTGGCCCTGGGGCTGGACCCCGGCAGCACCTTCCTGCGGCGGCGGACGCCGCCCGGAACGGTCCGCCGTGGCGGCGACCCGGCTCCGGGACTCCCCGTCGGCGGAGTCGGCGTCGGCCGCGACATGTTCGTCGCCCTCGCCGTCACCACCCCGCACGGGCACCGACTGCGGTCCGTCCTCACCGGCCGCGGCGTCGCTCTCGCCCGCCGGAGCGGGCACCCGCGCCTCGCCGTTGGCCGGACGCCGCGGGCTGGAGGACTGAAGAGCCATCCCCCCGGTCGTACGGAACAGTTCGTCGGCCCCCGGCAGACTCACTCGGCGTGACACCGGGCGAGCACCTCCCTGGCGAGCTGACGGTAGGCGGCGGCACCGACGGAGTTGGAGGCGTACGTCGTGATCGGCTCACCGGCGACCGTGGTCTCCGGGAAGCGCACGGTCCGGCCGATCACCGTGTGGTAGACGTGATCGTCGAACGCCTCGACCACGCGCGCGAGCACCTCACGGCTGTGCACGGTCCGCGAGTCGTACATCGTGGCGAGGATGCCGTCGAGCTCCAGCTCGGGGTTGAGCCGCTCCTGGACCTTCTCGATGGTCTCGGTGAGCAGCGCGACCCCGCGCAACGCGAAGAACTCGCACTCCAGTGGCACTATCACCTTGTGAGCGGCCGTCAGCGCGTTCACGGTGAGCAGGCCCAGCGAGGGCTGACAGTCGATCACGATGTAGTCGTAGTCGGCCATCAGCGGCTTCAGGGCGCGCTGCAGCGTGGACTCGCGGGCGACCTCGCTCACCAGCTGAACCTCGGCGGCGGACAGGTCGATGTTGCTGGGCAGCAGGTCCATGTTCGGAACCGCGGTCTTCAGGAGCACCTCGTCGGCCGCCATGCCCCGCTCCATGAGCAGGTTGTAGACCGTGAGGTCGAGCTCCATCGGGTTGACTCCGAGGCCCACGGACAGTGCGCCCTGCGGGTCGAAGTCGACGAGCAGGACCCGGCGTCCGTACTCCGCGAGGGCGGCACCCAGGTTGATGGTCGACGTCGTCTTGCCCACGCCGCCCTTCTGGTTGCACATCGCGATGATCTTCGCGGGGCCGTGGTCGGTCAGCGGGCCCGGGATCGGGAAGTACGGCAGCGGGCGCCCGGTCGGGCCGATGCGCTCGCGCCGCTGGCGCGCCGCGTCGGGCGCGAGCGTGGCCGCGTACTCCGGATCGGGCTCGTACTCGGCGTCGGGGTCGTAGAAATGCCCCTCGGGCAGGTCGTCGTAGTCGGCGAAGTGGGTGCGGTTCTCGCCACTTCCGTTGCCGGCCATGGCGTTCACGTGATGGCCATCCATGCTCTGGTGTGCTGTCTGAGTCATCTTCGGACTCTGGTGGGCTGCGAACGTGCGCACCGCAACGGAGCCGACAGCTTCGAGCCCCGTTGGCCTTGAGCCCTGCGCAGGCATTCCTGGTTGACCACCCCCGGGAGTAAATGTCGACTCATTCACAAGTCGTCTTACCTCCTTGGTGACCAGGAAACTTCTCGATAGGTCAGCGTGGCACCATGCCGACGGTTGGCGACTCTATGGCGTGTCACCGCTTCGCAGCAACACAATCCGCCGGACCCGGCCCGATGTGTCGGCAACGGAACATCCCTCTGTCAAGGGCGTAAGGGCGTCGCACGGCAGGTTCCAGGGGTGTGCGAAACGGTTCAAGGGTTACGTTCGAGGCGAGTTGAGCGAGTCTCGCAAAGTGACTCGACACACATCCGGCCGGGCCCTGTGGGACAAGGTCCGGCCGTACGTGCGAGGTTGACGACCTCTGTTGACGAATCGCCTTTTGCCGGCGGAGAAGTCGACGCGGAACCGGGACGAAACCACCCGGAAGGTCACCCGCGGAGACAGGCCGAAGGTCAGCCGAGCAGGCTCTCCAGCTCGGCGTGCTCCAGGCCGTGGGCCTCGGCGACCTCACGGTAAACGACCTTGCCGTCATGCGTGTTGAGACCCCGGGCCAGCGCGGGGTCACGGCGCAGCGCCTCGACCCAGCCGCGGTTCGCGAGCTCCACGATGTACGGAAGCGTCGCATTGGTGAGCGCGTACGTCGAGGTGTTGGGCACCGCGCCCGGCATGTTGGCGACGCAGTAGAAGACCGAGTCGTGGATCGGGAAGGTCGGCTCGGCGTGGGTGGTCGGACGCGAGTCCTCGAAGCAGCCGCCCTGGTCGATGGCGATGTCGACAAGGACACTTCCGGGCTTCATCCGGGACACGAGCTCGTTGGTGACCAGCTTCGGGGCCTTCGCGCCGGGGATGAGCACGGCACCGATGACGAGGTCCGCCTCGAGGCAGGCCTTCTCCAGCTCGAAGGCGTTCGAGACGACCGTCTGGATCTTCGTACCGAAGATCTTGTCGGCTTCCTTGAGCTTGTTGATGTCGCGGTCGAGCAGGGTCACGTGGAAGCCCATGCCGATGGCGATCTGCGCCGCGTTCCAGCCGGAGACCCCGCCGCCGATGACCACGGCGCGGGCGGCCAGCACGCCCGGGACACCGCCGGGCAGGACGCCGCGGCCACCGTTGGCGCGCATCAGGTGGTAGGCGCCGACCTGCGGGGCGAGGCGGCCGGCGACCTCGGACATCGGGGCGAGCAGCGGGAGCGCGCGACTGGGCAGCTCGACCGTTTCGTATGCGATCGCCGTGGTGCCGGACTCCAGGAGCGCGTCCGTGCACTCCTTGGACGCGGCCAGGTGCAGGTAGGTGAAGAGCGTCTGGTCCTTGCGGAGGCGGTGGTACTCCTCGGCGATGGGCTCCTTGACCTTCAGCAGCAGGTCGGCGGCGGTCCAGACCTCGTCGGCGGTGGCGACGATCCGCGCGCCGGCGGCGACGAACTCGTCGTCCGTGATCGAGGAGCCGACACCGGCGTGCTGCTCGATCAGGACCTGGTGGCCGTGGCGCACCAGCTCGTGCACACCGGCGGGGGTGATGGCCACCCGGAACTCGTTGTTCTTGACCTCGCGGGGGATGCCGACCTTCACGTCGATCACGGTTCCTTGGCTCAGAAGGGATGCAGCAGGGATCTGGGCCAGGCAGCGCAAGACATGACGATGCCTGACATACCCGGATGCACGGGAGCACACCGGGGAACACCACGAATTGACGCGGCGGAGCCAGTCTAATGAAGGGATTCTCTCTGTCTAGCCTTTCAATGCATCAATCTTCTTCGGCTGCGCTACGGATTTCGCAGGCGTTGCGGTCGTGTTCCCTCGTTGATGCGCTCTCCGGGAGCTCATCGCCGAGCATTCGTTCGGCGGTGGTGCGGTGCAGCCGGGCGGCCGTGGGGTCGCCCAGCCGGTCGAGCGTGTCGGCCAGCCGCAGCTGCAGCGCGGCCTGCAGCCGGACGTCGTCGGCGCGGCGCGCCCACTCGACCGCCTCCTGGCAGGTGACGAGGGATTCCTCGGGCCGGCCCGCGTACTCCTGGACCCGGGCCATCTCGCTCAACGCCCTTGCCTGGCCCGCCACATCGCCGGTCCTGCGGTGTCCGGTGACCGCGGAGCGCCAGTTGCGCAGCGCCTCGCCGTAGCGGCCCGCGTAGGTGTGCACGGTGGCGATCCGGCCGTGCAGTCTGGCCGCGTCGGCGCGTTCGTCGCGGGCGAGCCGCTGGGCGAGGGCGCGTCCGTACCAGTCGGCGGCCCGGTCGTAGTCGCCGAGTTCCTGGTGGGCGCCGCCTACGGATTCCATCGCGCGGCCGGTCGCGTAGGGGTCGTTCGCCTCGCGTCCGGCGTCCAGAGCGGCCCGGTAGCGGGCCAGCGCGTCCGTCGTACGGCCGGTCTGGGCGTCGAGGTCGGCGAGGTTGAGCAGCGCCGCGGCCTTCTCGCGGGGCAGGTCACGGCGTTCGGCGACGTCCAGGACGAGCCGGTGGATGCCGTACAGCTCGGGCGCCGCGGCCTGCGTGCCGACATGGGCGACCAGGGCTCTGACCAGGGCGGCCATCAGCCGGCGGGCGAGGGTGTCCAGCTCGCCGTCGGAGACCGCGAGGCGGGCGGCGGCCAGCAGCGCGGGCCGGCGGATGCTCAGCCAGTCGGCGGCCGCGCGGGGGTTGGGGAAGCGCAGCGCGCGGGGCATCCCGGCGAGTTTCTCGCGGGCGGGCGAGCTGTCGGTCTCGGTGATCGCCCGGCAGGACACCAGCAGCCGTACGGTCCGCTCCAGCATGCGGGCGCGGGCCAGCTGCAGCTCGGCGACGCGGTCCTCGGTCTCGGTGAGCGAGCGCAGCAGCGGCAGCAGGCAGCCGGGCACCTCGTACTGCGGCAGCGGCGACTCCACCGCCCGCACGAGACCGAGTTCGGTGAAGTCGTCGAGCGTGGTGCGGGCGGCGCCGACCGAGCAGCCGGCGAGCGCGGACGCGGTGTGCGGGTCGACGAGACCGGCGGGGGCGAGCGAGAGGAGGCGCAGTATCCGCGCGGCGGCCGACGGCAGGGCCGCGTAGGTGAGCCGGAAGATCCGTTCGAGGACCGGGCCGTCGTCACCGTCGGTGTGCAACTGCTTGGCGAGATCGGCGACGGCCGACTTGGGCCGGTGGGCGAGCCAGGCCCCGGCGAGGACGAGCGCGGCGGGCTGGGCCGCGCAGATCTCCACGAGTCCTTCGGCGGCGCGCGGGTCCACGGTGATGCGTACGGAGCCGGTGAACCGGTCCAGGAGTTCGAGGGCGGACTTGGTGTCCATGCCGCCGAGGGTGCAGGGGCGGACGTCCGTGATCCCGGTCAGGGGCCCGCCGGAGACGGCGACGACGAGACAGTCGGGGGTCTCCGGAAGGAGCGAGTCCACCTGCTGCGCGTCGGCCGCGTCGTCGAGCAGGAGCACGGTCCTGCGGGTGGCGAGCGCCTCGCGCAGCCGCTCGGAGAGGTCGTCCTCGTCCGCTCCGGCCGGGGCGGACAGTTCGAGCGCGGTGAGCAGGTCGCGGGCGGTTCGTTCGGTCGGTACGGGGGTGCCGTCGGGCTCGGTGAGCCGGGCCCGCAGGACACCGTCCGGGTAACTGTCCGCGACCTTGCGTACGAGCTCCTCGGCGAGCGCGGTGCGGCCGGATCCGGGTCTGCCGGCGATGAGCAGCACGCGCGCGCGGGGCGCCTTGCGGCCGGCGAGGGTGTCGAGCCCCGCGCGGTCGATGTCCGCCCGGAGTTCCTTCAACTCTCTTGTACGGCCGAGGAACTGACTCCCCGTGAGGGCGGACACGGCAGCCGGGCGCCGCCCCTTCTCCGACACCGTCGTGCCGCCGGCATCCACCGCCTGATCCGTCACGGGCCACACTCCCGTCCCACTGCGCGCGCAAGCCCGCCGGGACTCCGGACGGGGCGTTTTTGAGAGCCTAGTTCACGCTCTGCGACGATCCGTGCGGAGCGCGGCGGGCGGATCCCCCGATCGGATCAGGCGATCGTCACATCGGTGGGCCGATTGCGTGTACCGAAGTGGATCATGCCTCGAACGGGCGTGCGGGCCACGGGGCCTCGGCGGGGCGCAACGCGTCCAGACCCTCACCGGCCCGGGCGGCGGTCAACGCGAGGACACCCACGACGAGACAGTTGTTGTGCAGCTCACCGGCGAGGACCCCGCGGACCAGCTCGTCGACCGGGACCCGGGAGAGCTCCATGTCGGCCTCCTCGTCCTCGACCTCGAAGCGCTGGCCCTCGGCCTCGGAGAGATCACGGGCCAGGAAGATCCGGACGGCCTCGTCGCAGCCGCCGGGCGTGGTGTACACGTCGGTGAGCACCCGCCAGTCCCCGGCCTTGACGTGCGCCTCCTCGTACAGCTCGCGCTGCGCGGCGTGCAGGGGGTTCTCGCCCGGGACGTCGAGCAGACCGGCCGGGATCTCCCAGAGCTTGTGACGCACGGGGTGCCGGTACTGGCGGATGACCAGCGCGCGGCCCTGGTCGTCGAGGGCCAGGACGGCCACCGAACCGGGGTGGACCTGGTAGTCGCGCCGGGCGACCGATCCGTCGGGCATGACCACGTCGTCGGTACGCACGGAGGTCTTCTTGCCCGTGAACGGGGTCTCGGTCGCCCTGACCTCCCACTCCTCGGCGGTGTCCTTGATGGTCATGTCGACTTGCCCTCCCACACGCACGAAATCCTGTGCCGCACCAGAGATGTACACACGGCGAAAACCGGGGCACGCGCCCCAAAAGACGCGTACCCCGGCAACCGTACAACCCTCGGCCTACTTGGCCGTCTTGCGCTCCACCGCGGCCTTGACCAGGCCCGCGAACAGCGGGTGCGGCCGGGTCGGACGCGAACGCAGCTCGGGGTGAGCCTGGGTCGCGACCAGGTAGGGGTGGATCTCGCGCGGGTACTCCAGGAACTCCACCAGCTTGCCGTCCGGGGAGGTGCCGGAGAACTGCAGACCGGCCTTCTTCTCCAGCTCGGCGCGGTAGGAGTTGTTCACCTCGTAGCGGTGACGGTGGCGCTCCTCGACGTACTCCTTGCCGTCGTAGACCTCGCGCACGAGGGAGCCCTCGGCGAGCTTGGCGGGGTACATGCCCAGGCGCATCGTGCCGCCCATGTCGCCGTCGCCCGCGACGATGTCCAGCTGCTCGGCCATGGTCGAGATGACCGGGTGGCCGGTGGCGGAGTCGAACTCGGTGGAGTTGGCGTCCGCGATGCCGGCGAGGTTGCGCGCGGCCTCGATCACGATGCACTGCAGGCCCAGGCACAGGCCCAGCAGCGGGATCTTGTTCTCGCGGGCGTACTGGATCGCGCCGACCTTGCCGGCCACACCGCGGTCGCCGAAGCCGCCGGGGATGCAGATCGCGTCGACGTCACCGAGCTGCTTGGCGGCGCCCGCCGGGGTCTTGCAGTCGTCCGAGGCGACCCACTTGATCTTCACGCGGGCCTTGTTGGCGAAGCCGCCCGCGCGCAGTGCCTCGGTGACCGAGAGGTAGGCGTCGGGCAGGTCGATGTACTTGCCGACGAGCGCCATGTGGATCTCGTGCAGCGGGTTGTGGACGCGGTCGAGCAGGTCGCCCCAGGTCGACCAGTCCACGTCGCGGAAGGGCAGGTCCAGCTTGCGCACGACGTACGCGTCCAGGCCCTCGGTGTGCAGGACCTTCGGGATGTCGTAGATCGAGCGGGCGTCGGGACAGGCGACCACGGCCGCCTCGTCGACGTCGCACATCAGCGAGATCTTGCGCTTGATCGCGGTGGGCACCTCGCGGTCGGCCCGCAGGACGATCGCGTCCGGCTGGATACCGATGTTGCGCAGGGCCGCAACCGAGTGCTGGGTCGGCTTCGTCTTCAGCTCCCCGGAGGGGCCGATGTACGGGAGGAGCGAGATGTGCACCACGAACACGTTGTCACGGCCGACCTCGTGACGGACCTGACGGACCGTCTCCAGGAAGGGCAGCGACTCGATGTCGCCGACCGTGCCGCCGACCTCCGTGATGACGACGTCGACGTCGTCGGTGGCCATCCGGCGGATGCGGTGCTTGATCTCGTTCGTGATGTGCGGAATGACCTGCACGGTGTCGCCCAGGTACTCGCCGCGCCGTTCCTTGGCGATGACCGTGGAGTACACCTGCCCGGTCGTGACGTTGGCGGAGCCGTCCAGGTCGACGTCGAGGAAACGCTCGTAGTGCCCGATGTCGAGGTCCGTCTCGGCCCCGTCGTTGGTGACGAACACCTCACCGTGCTGGAACGGGTTCATCGTGCCGGGGTCGACGTTCAGATACGGGTCGAGCTTCTGCATGGTGACCCGCAGACCCCGAGCCTTGAGCAGCGCGCCCAGGCTGGAGGCGGTCAGGCCCTTGCCGAGGGAGGAGGCGACACCCCCGGTGACGAAGATGTGCTTGGTCGTCGTGGCTGTGCTGCTTCGGAAAGCAGCGGGCGGCATGGCCAAGAGGGGGCTCCCGTGGTCGCGGTTTCGGTTGCGGTACGGCTGCCAGGACCGGAGGTTTCCGGCGGTGCCGTCGCTGCGGTTCGGGGGTCCCTTTTCCTGCTCGGGCTTCCACCGGTCCACGGGCTACCAGGGTATCAGCGACGCGAGGAGGTCGCTTCCGGCCACGCTCCGCGCACGGGCCGACACGCGTCATACTCGTGCTCACTCGTTCGGACCAGGCGGGTTGTCGGGAGGGGCGCGCGGAACATCATCGTGCGTCGTATCCTGCTCGGACACTTGCTGCCGAGCCAGGCCGGCAAACGGCACCACCCCGCCGGTATTCCTGGGCCAAGAGCTCGTCGGTTCGCCTCGCGAAGACAATCGCTGCAACCATTGACATGCGTGACACGCGACAACTGACGTTCCGCAACGACGCTTTACCAATGATCCTCTGACCGCAAGAACACCGCCCCATCAGGGCGACGTGGCCGTTCGACTGGAGTTGCACGTGGCCGGGCGCATCGAAGACTACGCACTTATCGGAGACATGCAGACGGCCGCGCTGGTCTGCAGGGACGGCACGGTGGACTGGCTGTGCCTCCCCCGCTTCGACTCCCACGCCGTCTTCGCGGGACTGCTCGGCACGGAGGAGCACGGCTTCTGGCGGCTGGGCCCCGCGCACGCCGCCGACGCAGAACCGCCGAGAGCGGTCCGCCGCCACTACCGCGGCGACTCGCTGATCCTCGAATCCGAGTGGGACACCTCACGAGGCACGGTCCGCGTGACCGATTTCATGCCCCCGCGTGACGGCGCCCCGCAGCTCATCCGCATCGTCGAGGGCGTCACGGGCCGCGTCCCGATGCGCTCCGCCCTGCGGATGCGCTTCTCGTACGGGCGTGTGGTGCCGTGGGTGCACAAGCACGAAGGGCGCACGGTGGCCGTCGCCGGACCCGACTCCGTGTGGTTCGACACGGAGTGCGAGACGTACGGCAAGGCGCTGACGACGTACTCGGACTTCACGGTGGCACCGGGCGACCGGATCGCGTTCACCATCTCCTGGGAGCCCTCGCACAAGCAGCCGCCCGCGCTGCCCGAGCCGGAGCAGGCCCTGGAGGCCACCGAGGAGTTCTGGCGCGACTGGGTGGCCCAGTGCACGTACCACGGGCCCTACCGCGAGGCCGTGGTCCGCTCGCTGATCACCCTCAAGGCACTGACGTACGCGCCGACCGGCGGCATCGTCGCCGCCCCCACGACCTCCCTCCCGGAGGAGATCGGCGGGGTCCGCAACTGGGACTACCGCTACACGTGGCTGCGCGACGCGGCGATCACCCTGTCGTCGCTGCTGCGCACCGGCTACCGCGAGGAGGCACGCGCCTGGCGCGAGTGGCTGCTGCGCGCGGTGGCGGGCGACCCCGAGAACCTGCAGATCATGTACGGCATCGCGGGCGAGCGGGAACTGGGCGAGGCGGAACTGGACTGGCTGCCGGGATACGAGAACTCCGGTCCCGTACGCGTCGGGAACGGCGCCGCCCACCAGCTCCAGCTGGACGTCTACGGCGAGGTGACGGAAGCCCTGCACCTGGCCCACATGACGGGCCTGGCCCGCAACGACTACGCCTCGCTCCTCCAGCTCAAGCTGATCCGCTACCTGGAGGACCACTGGGACGAGCCCGACGAGGGCATCTGGGAGGTCCGCGGGCCGCGCCGCCACTTCGTCCACTCGAAGGTGATGGCGTGGGTCGCCGTGGACCGCACGATCAAGCTCATCGAGTCCGGGGACGCGGACGGCCCGCTGGAGAAGTGGCGTGAACTGCGCGACGACATCCACCGGGACGTGTGCGAGAAGGGCTACGACAAGGAACGCAACACGTTCACGCAGTCGTACGGCTCCAAGGAGCTGGACGCCTCCCTGCTGCTGATCCCGCAGATGGGCTTCCTGCCCCCGGACGACAAGCGCGTGATCGGCACGATCGAGGCCATCCAGCGCGAGCTGTCCACCTCGGACGGCTTCATCCTGCGCTACCCCACCTCCGGGGAGGACGCGGGCGTGGACGGTCTGGAGGGCGACGAGGGCGCGTTCCTGGCCTGCTCGTTCTGGATGGCGGACGACCTCGCGATGATCGGCCGCGTGGACGAGGCCCGCAAGCTCTTCGAGAAGCTGCTGGCCCTGCGCAACGACCTCGGTCTCCTCGCGGAGGAGTGGGACCCGGTCCTGCAGCGCCAGGTGGGCAACTTCCCGCAGGCGTTCAGCCATGTGCCGCTGATCGACACGGCCCTGCGTCTGACGGCCTCCGGGGCGTACGGCGGCTGACCGTCCCTGCTGAGCCCCGTCCGACGCGTCACAGCAGGTGGCGGACGGGGTAGCGTCCGGTCATGGACAGCCGCATCGACACGCCGGACAGCCGGCACAGTGGCGGGATCACCGTGCGGCAGGCCCTGGAGCTGCCCGGACTGCGCGGTGGCCTGCCGGAGATCCTGGCGGGCGCCGACCGGCTGGGCCGCACCGTGCGCTGGGTGCACGCGGGCGAGGTACCGAACATCGCCTCGCTCCTCAAGGGCGGCGAACTGCTCCTGACCACCGGTTACGGGCTCGGCACCCGCCCCGCCGACCAGCGCGCGTTCGTCCGTACGCTGGCCGAGCGCGGCATCGCGGCCCTCGTCGTCGAGCTGGGGCCGCGCTTCACGAGACTGCCCGCCGCACTCGTGGAGACGGCACGCGCGGCCGGTCTCCCCCTGGTGCAGCTGCACCGCGAGGTGGCGTTCGTGACGGTCACGGAGGAGATCCACACCGAGATCGTCAACGGCCACTACGCCCTGCTCCAGCGCGCCGAGGAGGTCCACCGGCGCTGCACCGAGGCCCTGCTCGGCGGAGGCGGCATTCCCCAGGTCCTCGGCATCCTCGCCGACTTCGCCGGCAACCCGGTCTTCCTGGAGACCCCCGACGGCCAGCTCCTGTACGCCGCCGGAGCCGGCCCCGCGAACGCCGACCCGCTCCAGGTGTGGGAGGGACTGCGCGGCCCGCACAAGGCCGATCCGCACGGCGCGGACCGGCACCGGGCCGGACCGCCCGCCGGGACGGTCCTCGTGGACGTGCCCGGCGGCGGACAGGGCGGCGGCCCCGGGTCCGTCCGGGCCCGGCTGGTCCTCCTGCCCGTCAACACCCCGCTCGCGCCCGTGCACCGGATCGCGACGGAACGGGCGGCGGCCGTCCTCGCCGTGGTCCTGATGCAGGCCCGCCAGGAGGAGGAACTGGCGGCCCGCGGACGCGGCGACTTCCTCACCGACCTCGCCGAGGGCCGGATCGCCGCCGAGGACGCGCCCGCGCAGGCCCGGGTCCTCGGATTCAAGCCCGGCGCGAACCCGCTGCTCCCGGTCGTCATGCGCCTCGCCGACGGGCTGTCCCCCGGCGGCGGCTGGGCCGTGCTGGCACGGGCGGTCGCCGAGGAGCTGGCCTCGGTGGGCGTACCGGTCCTGCTGGGCGTACGACCCGTGGAGGGCCGCGTACCGCTCCTGGTGGGGCTGCGCGCGGAGTCCGAGCGGCCCGCGGTCGCCGACCGGGTCGCCGCGGCGCTGCGGGCGGGTGTGGAGCGGGCGGGGACGCAGCGGCCAGGAGCGCAGCCGCCGGTCGTGGTGGTCGGGGTGGCGGGCGGCTGGGCGGCGGCGTCGGCGGGGCTGCGGCACGCGGCCGAGACGGCCACGGCCGCCCAGGGACTGTCCGACCGGCCCTGGCACGACGCCCGGCGCCTGGACATCGACCTGCTGCTGTGGCGGCTGCGGGACCACCGTGACCTGGCGGCCTTCGTGGACCGCGCGATCGGCCCCCTGCGCGAGCACGACCACCGCTCGAAGCCGCCCCTGCTGCCCACTCTGGAGACGTATCTCGCGCACGCGGGCCGCAAGGCGGAGACCGCGCGCGAACTGCACCTCAACCGCCAGACGCTGTACAACCGGCTCGCGCGGATCGGGGAGTTGCTGGGGACCGACCTCGACGACCCGCAGACGGTACTGGCCCTGAGCCTGGCACTGCGGGCCCGCAGACTCGTCCCCTGATCCCGGACCACCGCTCGGCCCGGGGGTTCGCGGACGGGGCTAAGGCAACGGCAGGGGCCGGGTCAGCTCGTCGTAGACACTGAGGACCTGCGCCACCGTCTCGTCCTCGGTCGGCCAGGTGGCCGCCTGGCGCGTGCCCCTGTCCTTCAGCCACTCGCACCGGTCGGGGTCGGCGAGCAGCGCGGCGACGGCCTCGGCGAGCGCCCGCGGGTCACCGTGCGGGACGAGTTCGGCCGCGTCGCCGACGAGTTCGGGCATGCCCCCGGTGGTGGCCGCGACCAGGGGCACGCGCGCGTGCAGGGCCTCCTGGGCGAGCAGGGAGCGTGATTCCGGGCAGCCGGGCAGCAGGGCGAGGTCGGCGGCGGCGAGGAGTTCCCCGATGTCGTCCCGCCGGCCGATGAGACGGACGGGGAGCCCTTCGTTCTCGATGCGCCGCTGGAGTGCACCGCGCAGCGGTCCCTCGCCGGCGATCACGAGCAGCGGGAGGGGGTCGAGCCGTCGCCACGCGCGCGTGGCGTCCAGCAGCGTGTCGTACCCCCGGTGCCGGTCGAGGGAACCGACGGCCATCAGCAACGGCCGGTCGGTCGTGCCGAGTTCCGCGCGCGTCTTGTGCCGCAGCCCGTCGGTCTCCGCCCTCTCGTGCGCGGCGCCGGGCCGTCGCCCGGCGGGCAGCGCGACCGCGGCGAGCCGCGCGTCCCGGGCGCCCCTGCTGCGGGCGCGGTCCACCAGGTCGGACGAGGATCCGAGGACCACCGACGCGGCCTTCGCCACCCGCCGCTCCAGGGCGCGCAGCAGATGCGCCCGCGCGCCCTCGGCGTACGGGCGGGTGTGCCAGGTGACGACGAGCGGGACGCGCCGTCCGCTGAGCGCGAGCGCGGCCCGCAGCGCGGCGTGCAGTCCGTGCGCGTGGACCAGGTCGGCGTCCCCGCAGGCCGTCCGCAGCGCGGCCACGGAGGCCGGGTCGTTGCGCCGGGGCACCGGGACGTGATCGGCGCCGACGCCGGTGAAGTCGTACGCGTGATCCGCCTCGGCCGGGGCGCACACGGTCACCCGCACGCCCCGTGCGACGAGTCCCGAGGTCAGCGACCGCACATGGGCGCAGCTGCCCGCGCTGCCGCCGCCGAGCACCTGGACGGTACGCAGCGGCGACTGTCCGTGCGGTGAGTGGCTGCTCACGTGGGTCACGTGGCCGTGGCTCCTGGTTCGGCGTCGGGCGGTCACGAAGAAAAGTACCGAAGGAACGGGCGACGGGGGTGTACCGCTCGTCCTGCTCCTAAGGATGCCAGGACGGGGGCGAGTTACCGACCACCGCGGGGCCGGTGCGGGACAGGGGGTGTGGCCGGGACGCGGGCCTCACTCACACGAGTGAGGGCCGGGCGATGTCCGAAGACAGTCAGGGGCGGACATCGTCCCTGACAAGCCCCGCTTCACACCCCCTTCGCGCCCCTGCCCGTGCTCCTATCCGTCCGCCCGGGCCGTCGCCAGCAGTTCCTCCGCGTGGGCCCGTGCCGTCTCCGAGTCCTCCTGGCCCGCCAGCATCCGGGAGAGCTCACGGATGCGCTCCTCGCCCTCCAGGACCTTCACGCCGGAGCGGGTCACCGAGCCGTCGTTGGTCTTCTCGACCAGCAGCTGCCGGTCGGCGAACGCGGCCACCTGCGGGAGGTGGGTGACGACGACGACCTGCGCGCTCCTGGCGAGCTTCGCGAGCCGCCTGCCGATCTCGACGGCCGCCTTGCCGCCGACACCGGCGTCGACCTCGTCGAAGAGGTACGTGGGCACCGGGTCCGTACCGGCGAACACGACCTCGACCGCGAGCATGACCCGGGACAGTTCACCGCCGGACGCGCCCTTGGCGATGGGCCGCGGCGGTGCTCCCGGGTGCGGGGCGAGGAGGAGTTCGACCTCGTCGCACCCGGCGGGCCCGTACGAGACGGGACGTCCGCCGACCTCGACGCCCTCCGGGTCCTCGGTCTGCCGGATCTCGAACGACACGCGCGCGTGCGGCATGGCGAGCGAGGCCAGTTCGGCGGTCACGGCGGCGGCGAACCGCTCGGCGGCCTCCGTACGGGCGTCGGTGAGGGCCTGCGCCAGTCCGCCCAGCTCGGCCCGCAGCGCGTCCCGCTCGGCGGTCAGTTCGCCGATCCGGTCGTCGTCGCCGTCCAGTTCCAGCAGTCGCGCGGCGCTCTGCTCGGCGTAGGTCAGCACGGCGTCCACGTCCGCGCCGTACTTGCGGGTCAGCGCGGTGAGCGCGGCACGCCGCTCCTCGACCGCCGCGAGCCGCAGCGGATCCGCGTCGAGGTCGTCGGCGTAGCCCGCCAGCTCCCCCGCCACGTCGCCCAGCAGGATGCCGATCTCACCGATACGGCCCGCGAGGGCACCGAGGGCCGCGTCGTGGGACCGTACGGCCTCCAGGGCCCGGTGGGCGCCCGCGACGAGCGTCGTGGCGTCGATGCCCTCCGGGTCCTCCGGGTTGCCCGCGAGGGCGGCGTGCGCGACCGTGGCCGCCGACGCGAGCGCCTCCGCGTGCCCGAGCCGCTCGGCCTCGGCGGCGAGCTCCACGTCCTCGCCCGCCCTGGGCTCCACGCCGGCGATCTCGTCGAGCCCGAAGCGCAGCATGTCGGCTTCCTGGGCGCGTTCACGGGCGCGCGTGGTGATCTGGTCCAGTTCGGTGGTGATGGCACGCAGCCGGCGGTAGGCGCCCGTGTACTTGGCCAGCGGCACGGCGACCGCGTCGCCCGCGTACCGGTCGAGGGCCTGCCGTTGCCGGGACAGCTTGAGCAGCCCCTGCTGGTCGGTCTGCCCGTGCACGGCCACCAGGTCGTCGGCGAGTTCGGCGAGCAGCCCCACCGGCACCGAACGCCCGCCGAGATGCGCGCGCGAGCGGCCCTCGGCGGAAACGGTACGGCTGATGAGCAGCATGCCGTCGTCGAGTTCCGCGCCGGCCTCCTCGGCCCGTACGACCGCAGAGGCGCCGTCGGGGACGGAGATCCGTCCCTCCACGACCGCGCTCTTGGCCCCGATCCGCACGAGGGCGGCGTCGGCGCGTCCGCCCATCAGCAGGCCCAGGCTGGTGACCACCATCGTCTTGCCCGCGCCGGTCTCACCGGTGACCGCGGTGAAGCCGGGCGACAGCTCGACCACCGCGTCGTCGATGACTCCGAGCGACCGTATCCGCATCTCCTCCAACACGGACATGACCATACGAGGTTTCCCCCACCCGGCGCGACGCCGCCCCATTCCCTGCACAAACGTCCAGGTCTGGCCAAGGGGCAAAAGCTGGGGCGCAGCCCCGTTTTTGAGGGGCGCGGGGAACTGCGCGGCCAGCCCCCACGCACCCGCAGGTTCATCACCCTCCCGCCAGCGGAGCGCCTAGTGCGGAGCCCCCCGCCACCCCGCGACGGGCAGCGCGAACTTGGCCACCAGCCGGTCCGTGAAGGACGCATGGTGCAACCGAGCCAGCCTCACCGGCACGGCCCCACGCCGAACCTCGACCCGCGCACCCGGCGGCAGCTCGATCGTGCGCCGCCCGTCACACCACAGCACCCCCGGCGGAATGTGCGGCAGGATCTCCACGGCGAGCACCGAGTTCGGCGAGGTCACCAACGGCTTGGCGAACAGCGCGTGCGCACTGATCGGCACCATCAGCAGCGCCTCGACCTCCGGCCACACCACGGGCCCGCCCGCGGAGAACGCGTACGCCGTGGACCCGGTCGGCGTCGACAGGACGATCCCGTCGCAGCCGAAGCCGGTCACCGGCCGCCCGTCGATCTCCAGGACCACTTCGAGCAGCTTCTCGGCGCCCGCCTTCTGCACGGCGGCCTCGTTGAGCGCCCAGTCCGTGTGCACGACGTCGCCGTTGCTGTGCACGACGACGTCGACGGTCATGCGCTCCTCGACCTCGTACGCCCGCGTCACCACCCGGTCGACGACCTTGTCGAGGTCGTCGCGCTCGGCCTCCGCGAGGAAGCCGACGCGCCCCAGGTTGACGCCGAGCATCGGCACGCCGGACGCGCGGGCGAACTCGGCGCCGCGCAGCAGCGTGCCGTCACCGCCGAGGACGATCAGCAGTTCACATCCGTCGAGGCACTCCGGAGTCGCCTCCTTGACGAGTTCCACGGTCGGCGGCAGCGGCAGATCGGCCGCCTCCGCCTCCAGGACACGTACGCCGAGGCCGGAGCGCAGCAGCCCCTCGACGACGAGCTCGGCACTGCGGATGGCCGCGGGCCGTCCGGTGTGGGCGAGCAGGAAAACGGTACGAGATCGGGTGTCGGTCAACGCGGCCCCTCCGCCACTGCACGGTCAACGTCGGCCGGGTCCAGTGCGGGTGCCCCGGCACGCAGCCACAGAAAGTACTCGACATTCCCCGAGGGTCCGGGCAGCGGACTGGCCGTCACACCCTTCACCCCGAGTCCCAGGTCCCCCGCCTGGCGGGCCACACCGCGCACGGCGTCCGCCCGCAGTTCGGGGCTGCGGACGACGCCGCCGCTCCCGAGCCGTTCCCTGCCCACCTCGAACTGCGGCTTGACCATCATCACCAGGTCGGCATCGGGCGCCGCGCACCGCACAAGGGCGGGCAGCACCAGGCCGAGCGGGATGAAGGACAAGTCACCGACTACAAGATCCACCGGCTCCCCATCGATCGCCTCCAACGTCAACTCGCGTACGTTCGTACGGTCCTTGACGGTGACGCGTTCATCACTTTGGAGAGACCACGCCAACTGCCCGTAGCCGACGTCCACGGCGAGGACGTGCGAGACGCCCGCGCGGAGCAGCACATCGGTGAACCCACCGGTCGACGCTCCGGCGTCGAGAGCCCGCCGCCCCTGGACCTCAAGACCCAGCGGCACGAAGGCCTCCAGGGCCCCCGCGAGCTTGTGGCCGCCGCGCGAGACGTAGTCCGGGTCGTTGTCGTCCTGGCTGACCAGGATGGGGGCCGCGGTCTCCACCTGGGTGGCGGGTTTGGTCGCGAGGTTCTTGCCGACGGTGACGCGTCCGGCGGCGATCAGCTGTCCGGCGTGCTCGCGCGAGCGGGCGAGTTTGCGTCGGACCAGCTCGGCGTCGAGGCGGCGTCGTGCCACTCCTGCCACGTTCGGTTCAGCTCCTGTTGCTGTAGCTGTAGCTGTTGCCAGCGCTGTGATTACTGCTGCTGTCCGGCGCCGGGGGCGCCGGAGGTCCCGGGCGGGTGTCGAGCGCGGTGAGCGCGTCGCGCAGCCCCCGGTGCACATCCTCGTACACCTCCACGTGGCCGTCCGTGCCGAGGTGGTCCGCGTCGGCCAGCCGGTCGAGCAGGGCGTCGACCTCGGCGTCACCGGTCGGTGTGCGCGGCACGTACAGCGGGGCGGGGGCGGCGGGGTCGTACTCGGGCCGGGCGTCGGGACCGGGCCCGGCATCGGACTCGGACTCGGCGTGCGGCTCCGGCTCCGTACCGAAAGGCTCCGTACCGAAGGGATCCGTACCGGGGCTCTCGGTCTCCGGGCCGGTCATGGACTCGCTCATGCCCCGACGCTACCGCGAAGCGCTGAGGTACCGTCGATCACGATGGCGACGATCGAGGAGTGCCGCAGCGCACTCGACAAACTCTCGGACAACATGGCCGGCGCGAACGGTGACGTACAGAGCGCGGTCGCGTTGGACCGCTCCCTGAGCTGCCGTATCACCGACCTGGACATCACCTTCGTGGGCCGTCTGCGGGACAGCCGGATCGTGGTGCTCGACACGGTCGAGGGCCCGCCGCCCGAAAAGGCCGAGATCCGGCTCGCGATGACCGGCGACGACCTGGTCGCGATGGTCGACGGCGAGCTGCATTTCGCGAAGGCCTGGGGCTCGGGCCGCGTCAAGCTCGAAGCGGGCCTGCGCGACCTGATCCGGCTCAGAAAGCTGCTCTGACCTCCGCCCGGCCCGCCCTGCTCAGCCCTTGCCGACGCCGACCGACGGAACGGCGGCCGTACGGGCTTTGCGCGCCGCCGGCACCACCAGTGGCGTGCCCGTCTCCGGGTCGTCGATGACCTGGCAGCGCAGTCCGAAGACCTCCTCGACCAGTTCGGCCGTGACGATGTCCGCCGGGGCGCCCTCCGCGATCACCGCGCCGTCGCGCAGGGCGATGAGATGGGTGGCGTAGCGGGCGGCGTGATTGAGGTCGTGCAGTACGGCCACCAGGGTGCGGCCCTGCTCCTCGTGGAGCTCGGCACACAGGTCGAGTACGTCGATCTGGTGCTGGATGTCGAGGAAGGTGGTCGGCTCGTCGAGCAGCAGCAGCGGGGTCTGCTGGGCGAGCGCCATGGCGATCCACACGCGCTGCCGCTGCCCTCCGGAGAGCTCGTCGACGTACCGGTCGGCCAGTTCGGCGACCCCGGTGGACGTCATGGACTCCCGTACGATCCGCTCGTCGTCGGTGGACCACTGGCGCAGCAGCCCCTGGTGCGGGTAGCGACCGCGCCCCACGAGGTCGCCGACGGTGATGCCGTCGGGCGCGATGGACGACTGCGGGAGCAGTCCGAGCGTCCTCGCCACCTTCTTCGCGGGCATCGACTGGATGGCCTGCCCGTCGAGGAGGACCCGGCCCTGGCGCGGCTTCAGCATGCGGGACAGGGCACGCAACAGGGTGGACTTGCCGCAGGCGTTGGGGCCGACGATCACCGTGAACGAGTTGTCCGGTATCTCGACCGACAACTGCTCGGCGATGACGCGCTGGTCATAGGCGAGGGTGACGTCCTCGGCGGACAGGCGGTTCACAGTGCTCCTTCGGGGGTGGCCGTCGGCACGGGCACGGCCGTCGGGTGGGAAACAGGGCCGGGGTTCATGTGCGGCCGGTTCATATGCGGCCCGCCTTGCGCTCGGTGACCAGGAGCCACAGCAGATAGATACCGCCGAGGATTCCGGTCACCACGCCGACGGGCAGCTGGTCGGCTCCGAAGATCCGCTGCGAGGCCCAGTCCGCGACCACCAGGAGGGTGGCGCCCATGCACATCGCGGGTACCAGATTGGGTCCAGGTGAACGGGTCAGGCGCCGTGCGAGCTGTGGCGCGGTGAGCGCGACGAAGCCGACCGGGCCCGCGGCGGCGGTGGCCGACGCGGTGAGCAGCACGGCGGCGACCAGGAGCAGCAGCCGCGTCCGCTCCACGCGCACACCGAGCGCGTACGCCACGTCGTCGCCCATCTCCAGCATCCGCAGGGCGCGCGCGTTGCCGAGGACCAGCGGGACGAGAACGGCGCACAGGCCGAGCAGGGGCCAGACCTGCTCCCAGTCGCGGCCGTTGAGGGAGCCGGTCATCCAGACGACCGCACGGGTCGCGTCGACGAGGTCGGCCTTGGTGATCAGATAGCCGTTGACGGCCGTGACGATCGCGGAGACACCGATACCGACCAGGACGAGCCGGTAGCCGTGCACGCCCCTCTTCCAGGCGAGCAGATAGATGGCGAGCCCGGTCACCAGTCCGCCGATCAGCGCGCCGACGGTGACCTGCCTGGCGGTCCCGGAGAACAGCACGATCATCACGAGCGCGCCGGCCGTCGAGCCCTGGCCGAGGCCGAGCACGTCCGGACTGCCCAGCGGATTGCGGGAGATGGCCTGGAAGAGCGCGCCGCCGAGTCCGAGCGAGGCGCCGACCAGGAGCCCCACCAGGACGCGCGGCAGCCGCAGGTCGTTGACGATGAACTCCTGGCCCGCGTTCCCGTCGCCGAGCAGCGTGCGGACGACGTCGCCGGGGGATATCGGGAAGTCGCCGGTGCCGATGAGTACGACGCTCGCGGTGAGCGCCGCCACCAGCAGCAGGGCGACGACCGTGAACGCGCGGACGTCGACCCGGACCGACAGCCCGCCGACGGTACGGACCGTACGGCCGCGGGAGACCCGGGCGGGCGGCGCCTGCGTGGTCTCGGCCTGGTCGCGTGGGGCCTGGTTGCGTGGGGCCTTCACAGCTGTGCCGTCCTCCGCCGTCGTACGAGAAAGATGAAGACCGGGCCGCCGAGGATCGCGGTGACGATGCCGACCTGGAGTTCCGCGGGCCGTGCCACGATCCGGCCGATCACGTCGGCGCCGAGCAGCAGCACCGGCGACAGCACGGTGGCGTACGGCAGGATCCAGCGCAGGTCGGGGCCGGTGAAGGACCGCACGACGTGCGGGACCATCAGTCCCACGAAGACGATCGGCCCGCAGGCGGCGGTCGCGGCCCCGCACAGCACGGTGGCGGCGGCCATGGACAGGGCGCGGGTGCGGTTCAGATGCGCGCCCAGCGCACGGGCGGTGTCGTCACCCATGGCCATGGCGTTCAGCGGCCGGGCGAGGGCCAGCGCGAGGACCGTACCGGCCGCGAGGAACGGCAGCACCTGCCAGATGATGTCGTTGGTGGCCGAGGCCAGCGAACCGACCGTCCAGAAGCGCATCTTGCCGAGCGCCGCCTCGTCCGTGATCATCACGGCCTGGAGATAGCCGTAGAGCGCGGCGCTGATCGCGGTGCCGGCGAGGGCGAGCCGCACCGGCGTGGCGCCCCGGCTGCCGCCGAGGAAGAACACCAGCACTCCGACCACGGCCGCGCCCGCGAAGGCGAACCACACATAGCCGTTCAGCGAGGTGACGCCGAAGAAGGTGATCGCCGTGACGACCGCGGCGGACGCGCCCGCGTTGATGCCGAGCAGCCCGGGGTCGGCGAGCGGGTTGCGGGTGAGCGCCTGGAGCACGGCCCCGGCGAGGCCGAGCGCGGCGCCGACGAGCAGCCCGAGGACCGTACGCGACAGCCGCTCCCCCACCACGACGTCGCCGTACGTGCCGGAGTCCTGGAACAGGCCGTGCCAGACCTGTTCCAGGGACAGCTCTTTCGCGCCGACGGCGATACTCGCCAGGGCGACGAGCACCAGCACGGCGAGGGAGAGGAGGAGCCCTGCGGCTCGGACCGCCCGGCGCCTGGGGGGCGCGGGGGCGGTCTCCGCGCTCTGTTCGGGGGGACTGTCGACCAACACGGCAGTTAGGTTAGCCTAACTTGCATTGTGCTTCGATCGGCGGTCGCGGTGACCGGGCCCCGTGAGGGCCTTGAGCCGCTCTCAGAGCCCGAGCCGGGCCAGCGCCTTGCCTCCGTCCAGCTCGCAGGCCGCATCGCCGCCCGCCGTCCAGGCGGCGGCGCACAGCGCCCTCAGCCCGTCCATGGGCTCGCCGTCACCGTCCAGTTCCAGCCTCTCGCCGCCGGCCGTCGCCGTGTAACCCCCGCACCGGAAGCCGTCACCCGCCTCGACCACCTCGGGCTGCCCGGTCAGCATCCCCCGCAGATCGGCGTCCACATAGGTCGGCCGGTGCTGCGGAGGCGCGGCGAGGAGCTGCGCGCCGTCGGTCACTCCGGTGAGTACGAGCAACGAGTCCACCTCGCCGTTGAACGCGCCCTCGATGTCCGTGTCGAGCCGGTCCCCGACGACCAGCGGCCGCTTCGCCCCGGTCCGCAGGATCGTCTCGCGGTGCATCGGGGGCAGCGGCTTGCCCGCCACCTGCGGCTCGGCACCCGTGGCGATCCGTACGACCTCCACGGCCGCCCCGTTGCCCGGCGCGATGCCCCGCGCCCCGGGGATCGTCAGGTCGGTGTTGGACGCGAACCACGGCACCCCGCGCGCGATGGCGTAACAGGCCTCCGCGAAGCGCCCCCACGCCAGGTCGGGGCCGCCGAATCCCTGCACCACGGCCGCCGGGTCGTCGTCGGCCGACTCGACGGGCTCAAGACCGCGCTCGCGCAGCGCGACGCGCAGTCCCTCCCCGCCGATCACCAGCACGCGCGCGCCCTGCGGCAGCTGCTCGCTGATCAGTCGGGCCACGGCCTGCGCCGAGGTGATGACGTCCGACGCCTCGGTCGCTATCCCCAGCTCCGTGAGGTGTTCCGCGACGGAGTCGGGCGTGCGCAGCGCGTTGTTCGTGACGTACGCGAGGCGCATCCCGCCCGTGTGGGCCGTGCCGAGCGACTCGACCGCGTGCGCGATGGCGTTGCCGCCCGCGTACACCACGCCGTCCAGGTCGAGCAGCGCCGTGTCGTACGCCTCGCTCAGGGCCCTGTCACTGCCCTCGGGCCGCGTCCTCGCGGTCTGGCTCATTACGCATCGCTCCTCGTTCGGTCTCTTTCCCCCGATCATCGCTCATGGCACTGACACACTTACGATGCATCAATGAACACGGCAGGTACCGCGGACGTACCGGCACGCATGGGCCTTGACCTCACCCCGTTCCGGGGCCTGCGCTACGACCCCGACCGGGTCGGCAGCCTGTCCGCCGTCACATCCCCGCCGTACGACGTGGTCGTACGGCCCGACGGCCTGCACCATCTGGAGTCGGCGGACCCGCACAACATCGTCCGTCTGATCCTGCCGCAGGCCCCCACGCCCGGCATCCGCAACGAACAGGCGGCGGACACCCTGCACCGGTGGGTGTCCGAGGGCGTCCTGAGAACCGACTCCAGGCCTGGCCTGTACGTCTACGAGCAGCGGGACGACGAGGGCATGTTCCAGCGGGGCGTCATCGGCGCCCTGCGGCTGTCGGAGCCGTCGGAGGGCGTGGTGCTGCCGCACGAGGACGTCATGCCGCACGTCGTCGCGGACCGCGCGGCCCTCATGCGGGCCACCTCCGCGAACCTCGAACCCCTGCTGCTGACCTACCGGGGCGACGGCATGTCCGGTACGACGGCCGTCATCGAGCGCACCGCGAAACACCCGCCCCTGCTGTCCACCACCACGGAGGACGGCTTCAGCCATCGTCTGTGGGCGGTCACCGATCCGTCCGACCTCGCCGAGATCCACACGGACCTGGCCCACCGCCAGGCCCTCATCGCGGACGGCCACCACCGCTGGGCGACCTATCTGCGGGTCCGCGGGGAGCACCCCTCCCCCAGCCCCTGGGACTACGGCCTGGTCCTCCTGGTGGACACCGCGCGTCATCCCCTGCGCGTCCGCGCGATCCACCGTCTCCTGCACCGCCTCCCGGTGCCGGAAGCCCTCGCGGCCCTGGACGGCTCCTTCCGCGTACGCCAGGTCGACGGCCCCCTCTCCGAGGCCCTGTCGGCCCTCTCCGTAGCGACCACCGAGGGAAATGCCTTCCTCCTTGCGGGCGACGGCACCTTCCACCTCGTCGACCGTCCCTCCCCCGACCTGCTCGCCCGTACGGTTCCGGCCGACCGTCCGGAGGCCTGGCGCGCCCTCGACGCGACGGTCCTGCACGCCACGCTCCTCGACCATGTCTGGCGGATCCCGGACGTCCCCGAGCACATCGCGTACATCCACGACACGGCCGCCACGGTCGACAAGGCGGAGCGCGACGGCGGCACGGCCGTCCTGATGCACCCGGTCCGCGAGGAGGTCGTACGCGATCTGGCGAGCCAGGGCGTCACGATGCCCCGCAAGTCGACGTCCTTCGGCCCGAAGCCGGCGTCGGGGCTGGTCCTGCGCGCACTTCTCTGACACGACTCTCCGGATACACGAACGGGCGGGACTCCCCTGAGGGAATCCCGCCCGTTCGTGTTGTTACGCGTCGACCTCAGTCCGTCTGGTCGGTCTTGCCCTTGTCCACCGCCGGCGCCTCGGAGGTCACGGCCGCGGGAGCGCTGTCGTCGTCACCCTCGACCTCGTCATCGAGGTCGTCATCGAGGTCGCTGTCGTCGTCGACGTCATCGTCGATGTCGCCGTCGCTGTCGAGTTCCTGCGCCTCTACGTCCTCGGCTGCGGCCTCTGCGTCGTTCTGGTCGTTCTCGTCGTTCTGGTCGTCGACGAGCGCGTCCACGAACTCGACGCCGTCGAGCTCGGCGAGACGGTCCGAGGCGTCCGTGCTGCCGTCCTTGTCGGACTCGACGGCCTTGGCGAACCACTCACGGGCCTCGCCCTCACGCCCGGCGGCGAGAAGCGCGTCGGCGTACGCGTAACGCAGCCGCGCGGTCCAGGGCTGGACGGAGTTGGAGGCCAGCTCGGGGCTCTGGAGCGTGACGATGGCCGCTTCGAGCTGGTCCATGTCGCGTCGCGCACCGGCCGCCACGAGCCGCATCTCGACCTGTCCGGCCTTGTCGAGCTTCTGCACCTCGGGGGCGCCGGCCATGTCGAGCGCCTTCTCGGGGCGTCCCAGGCCGCGCTCGCAGTCCGCCATGACGGGCCACAGGTCGACGCTGCCTGTCATGCGCCGCGCGGCCCTGAACTCGGCGAGCGCCTCGCTGTATTTCTGGTTCGCGTACGCGGCGAAGCCGGCCGCCTCCCGTACGGCGGCGACGCGCGAGGCGAGCCGCAGCGCGACCCTGGAGTAGCCGTACGCGCCCTCGGGGTCCTCGTCGATGAGCCGGGCCACCATGACCAGGTTCCTGGAGACGTCGTCGGCGAGGCCCTTCGGCAGGCTCATGAGCTCCTGGCGTACGTCCTTGTCGATCTCCTCGCCCGTGACGTCGTCCGGGATCGGCAGCCGCTTGATGGGCTCGCGGTCGCGGTCCCGCTCGTCGCGGAAGCGGCCACCGCCGCCACTGCGGTCGCCACCACGGTCGTCGCGGCCACGGAAGCCGCCACCACTGGGGCGGCCACCACGGCTGTCGTCGCGGCGGGGTCCGCCACGGCCACGGTCGTCGCGCCCGCCGCGGTCGTCACGCCCACGGAAGCCGCCGCGATCGCCGGCACCACGGTTGTCGTCGCGGTTGAAGCCGCCACGGTCGCCGCCGCCACGGTTGTCGTCACGACGGAAGGGGGGCCGGTCGCCGCCACCGCGGTTGTCATCGCGACGGTCGTCACGACGGAAGGCCGGACGGTCGTTGTCACGGCGCGGAGCACCACGGTCGTCATCACGACGGAACGCGGGACGCTCGGCGCCACGGTTGTCGTCACGGCGGTCGTCGCGACGGAACGGCGGGCGGTCGTTGTCACGGCGCGGGGCACCGCGGTCACGGTCGTCGCGGCGGTCATCGCGCCCGCGGTAGCCACCGCGGTCGTCGTCACGCCGGAAAGCCGGGCGGTCGCCGCCACCGCGGTTGTCGTCACGACGGTCGTCACGACGGAAGGCCGGACGGTCGTTGTCACGACGCGGAGCACCACGGTCATCGTCACGACGGAACGCGGGACGCTCGCCGCCACGGTTGTCGTCACGACGGAAACCGCCACGGTCGCCACCGCCGCGATTGTCGTCACGACGGTCGTCACGGCCACGGAAGCCGCCGCGGTCGCCACCGCCGCTGCTTCCGCCACGGTTGTCGTCGCGACGGAATCCACCACGGTCACCGCCACCGCGGTTGTCATCACGGCGGTCATCGCGGCGGAACGGCGGGCGGTCGTTGTCACGGCGCGGAGCACCACGCTCGTCGTCACGACGGAACGCGGGACGCTCGCCGCCACGGTTGTCGTCACGGCGGAAGCCACCGCGGTCGCCACCGCCACGGTTGTCATCGCGGCGGTCGTCACGGCGGAACGCCGGACGGTCACCGTCACGCCGCGGAGCACCGCGGTCACGGTCGTCACGGCTCGGCCCGCTGGGCCGATCGTCGCGCCGGAACGGGGGACGGCTCCCACCACTGCGGTTGTCGTCACGACGGAAACCGCCACGGTCACCGCCGCCGCTGCTTCCGCCACGGTTGTCGTCACGACGGAAGCCACCACGGTCACCGCCACCGCTGCTTCCGCCACGGTTGTCGTCACGACGGAAGCCACCACGGTCACCGCCACCGCGGTTGTCGTCACGGCGGTCGTCACGACGGAAGGCCGGACGGTCACCGTCACGGCGCGGAGCACCACGCTCGTCGTCACGGCGGAACGGCGGACGCGCGCCACCGCCACGGTTGTCGTCACGCCTGCCGGCCCCACCACGATCGTTGTCGCGGCTCGGGCCTCCGCGGTAGCCGCCGCGGTCACCACTGTCCCGGCGTCGCTGATCGCGCTCCGGTCGCTCGTCGGGAGAGTTGGTGGACATGGGTGACTCCTGTCATCGGTACCGCAAGTCATTCTCGCGCAGCCGGGTACCCGGCGCGCTTCGGGAAAACAAAAAAGGACCTCTGGTCCCAGCGAGTCGCTGGGACCAGAGGTCCTCAAGTATTGTTCGGCGGCGTCCTACTCTCCCACAGGGTCCCCCCTGCAGTACCATCGGCGCTGTAAGGCTTAGCTTCCGGGTTCGGAATGTAACCGGGCGTTT
>NZ_JBVJLW010000028.1:0-75236 GCF_055584525.1 Streptomyces sp. NPDC102514 | reverse complement strand
GTTACATTCCGAACCCGGAAGCTAAGCCTTACAGCGCCGATGGTACTGCAGGGGGGACCCTGTGGGAGAGTAGGACGCCGCCGAACTATTATTGATGGAAAAGCCCCCGCACTTCGGTGCGGGGGCTTTTTTGCGTTCCAGGGCGGGGCCACCCGGAACCCCTCCGCGCTGGGGGCGGATGGCTGAGGGTAAGGTCAGGGGGCATCGTTGGCTCGTTCCCACAGGAGGCCCCCGGGTGGAGGTCCAGGAGACCCGCGTCCAGACAGACCGGGTCCTCACCATCCCGAACATCCTCAGCATGGCGCGCCTCGCGGGCGTACCGCTCTTTCTGTGGCTGATCCTCAGGCCGGAGTTCGGTGGGCCCAACAGCGACGGCTGGGCGCTTCTGGTGCTCATGCTGAGCGGTATCAGCGACTATCTGGACGGCAAGCTCGCCCGGCGCTGGAACCAGATCAGTGGCCTCGGCCGGCTGCTCGACCCCGCGGCCGACCGCCTCTACATCCTCTCGACCCTGCTCGGGCTCACCTGGCGCGAGATCCTGCCACTGTGGCTGACGAGTGTGCTGCTGGCGCGCGAGCTCGTTCTGCTCGTGATGGTGGGCATCCTCAGGCGGCACGGCTATCCGCCGCCACAGGTGAACTTCCTCGGGAAGGCCGCGACGTTCAACTTGATGTACGCCTTCCCGTTGTTGCTGCTCAGTGACGGAAGTGGATGGCTTGCGTCACTCGCTGCTATTTTCGGATGGGCGTTCGCCGGATGGGGTACAACTCTGTATTGGTGGGCAGGGATCCTCTACGTGGTTCAGGTCCGCCGCCTTGTTCGTGCGGACAACCATGACCGACTGAGCCCGCCCAATGGGCGGCCGTAGAGGTCTCTGATGGCCCGCAACGAGAATGTGCGGGACAATCTGACGGGTGAAGTCGGCTAGACCGTCTCTTCAAGGAGGACGCTTCCGACATGAAGGCCGTCGTGATGGCCGGCGGCGAAGGCACACGCCTTCGCCCCATGACCTCAAGCATGCCCAAGCCGCTCCTGCCTGTGGCCAATCGCCCGATCATGGAGCACGTGCTACGGCTGCTCAAGCGGCATGGGCTCAACGAAACCGTCGTCACCGTCCAGTTCCTGGCCTCGCTGGTCAAGAACTACTTCGGTGACGGTGAAGAGCTCGGTATGGAGCTCACCTATGCCAACGAGGAGAAGCCACTCGGTACTGCCGGCAGTGTCAAGAACGCCGAAGAGGCACTGAAGGACGATACGTTCCTCGTGATCTCCGGCGATGCTCTGACCGACTTCGACCTCACCGACCTCATCAATTTCCACAAGGAAAAGGGTGGGCTCGTCACGGTCTGTTTGACCCGCGTTCCCAATCCTCTTGAATTCGGCATCACCATTGTCGACGACGAGGGAAAGGTCGAGCGCTTTCTTGAGAAGCCGACCTGGGGTCAGGTGTTCTCGGACACGGTGAACACCGGCATCTATGTCATGGAGCCCGAGGTCTTCGACTATGTCGAAGCCGATGTCTCCGTCGACTGGTCCGGCGATGTCTTCCCTCAGCTGATGAAGGAGGGCAAGCCGATCTACGGCTACGTCGCCGAGGGCTACTGGGAGGACGTCGGCACGCACGAGAGCTATGTGAAGGCGCAGGCCGATGTCCTGGAGGGCAAGGTCGACGTCGAACTGGACGGCTTCGAGATATCGCCCGGAGTCTGGGTCGCCGAGGGCGCCGAGGTCCACCCCGACGCCGTACTGCGGGGGCCGCTGTACATCGGGGACTACGCCAAGGTCGAGGCAGACGTCGAAATCCGCGAGCACACCGTGGTGGGCTCCAACGTCGTCGTGAAGACCGGCGCGTTCCTGCACAAGGCCGTGCTGCACGACAACGTGTACATCGGCCAGCACAGCAATCTGCGCGGCTGCGTCATCGGCAAGAACACCGACATCATGCGGGCCGCGCGTATCGAGGACGGCGCCGTCATCGGGGACGAGTGCCTCGTCGGTGAGGAATCGATCGTCCAGGGCAACGTGCGGGTGTACCCGTTCAAGACCGTCGAGGCCGGCGCCTTCGTCAATACGTCGGTCATCTGGGAGTCCCGCGGCCAGGCCCACCTCTTCGGCGCCCGTGGAGTGACCGGCATCCTCAACGTGGAGATCACGCCCGAGCTGGCCGTGCGGCTGGCGGGAGCGTACGCGACGACCCTCAAGAAGGGGTCCACCGTCACGACGGCCCGTGACCACTCCAGAGGTGCCCGCGCGCTCAAGAGGGCGGTCATCTCCGCTCTCCAGGCCAGCGCCATGGACGTACGGGACCTGGAGAACGTACCGCTGCCGGTGGCGCGGCAGCAGACCGCGCGGGGCAGCGCCGGCGGAATCATGATCCGTACGACGCCCGGAGTTCCCGACTCGGTCGACATCATGTTCTTCGACGGGAACGGGGCGGACCTGTCCCAGGGGAGTCAGCGCAAGCTCGACCGGGTGTTCGCCCGGCAGGAGTACCGGCGTGCGTTCCCCGGCGAGATCGGGGATCTGCACTTCCCCGCCAGCGTCTTCGACTCGTACACCGGGTCGCTGCTGCGGAACGTCGATACGACCGGGGTCGCGGACTCCGAGCTCAAGGTGGTCGTGGATGCCTCGAACGGCAGCGCCGGACTGGTGCTGCCCAGCCTCCTGGGCAAGCTCGGGGTCGACGCGCTGACCATCAACCCGGGCCTCGACGAGTCGCGTCCCACGGAGACGGCGGACACCCGGCGGTCCGGGATGGTGCGGCTCGGCGAGATCGTGGCGTCCGCACGCGCCGCGTTCGGCGTGCGGTTCGACCCGGTCGGCGAGCGGCTGTCGCTCGTCGACGAGAAGGGCCGGATCATCGAGGACGACCGGGCCCTGCTCGTCATGCTCGACCTGGTCGCTGCCGAACGGCGCAGCGGGCGCGTGGCGTTGCCGGTGACCACCACGAGGATCGCCGAACAGGTGGCGGCGTACCACGGGACACAGGTCGACTGGACGACGACGTCCCCGGACGATCTGACGCGCGTCGGACGCGAGGAGTCGACGATCTTCGGCGGTGACGGGCGTGGCGGGTTCATCGTGCCCGAGTTCAGCAGTGTGTTCGACGGTACGGCCGCCTTCGTCCGGCTCATCGGTCTGGTGGCACGGACGCAGCTCACGCTCAGTCAGATCGACGCGCGGATCCCGCGGGCTCATGTCCTCAAGCGCGATCTCGCGACTCCCTGGGCCGTCAAGGGGCTCGTGATGCGGCGTGTGGTCGAGGCGGCCGGTGACCGGTTCGTCGACACCACCGACGGGGTGCGTGTCGTGGAGACCGACGGTCGCTGGGTGATGGTTCTGCCCGATCCGGCGGAGGCGGTCACCCATCTGTGGGCCGAAGGGCCCGACGACGCCTCGGCGCAGGCACTGCTCGACGAGTGGTCGTCGGTGGTGGACAGCGCCGGTCGCTGAGCAGCACACGCGCGTGCCGGACAGTGCCCCGAATCGGGCCTGTCCGGCACGTCGGTGGGGCCGTTCGGAGCTACAGGTCACGACGTGCGACGATGTGCGGCATGCCGCAGCAGCCCCTCGTTCGGAGCACCCCCACGCGCCCCTCGCGTCCGGACGCGTCCATGTCGCTGCTCACCAACGTCATGGACCACAGTCTTGACGAGGGGTACGCCGAGGCCGCTGCCCGGCGGAAGGCCGAAGGCACGGGCGGGATGCCCAAGAAGCTGTCGGCGAAGCTCGGTCTCGCGGCCGGTCTGGTGCTCGCGGCACTGCTGGTGACCGTGGGCGCGGCGCAGGCGCGGATAGCGGCTCCGGTCGTCGCCAAGGAGCGCGAGGAGCTCATCGACCGCATCGACGACCAGACGTCTGCGGCGGAAGACCTTGAGGACGCCATCGACGAGCTGCGCGACGACGTCGGCGCCCGTCAGCGTGAGGCGTTGAAGAAGCACGGCGGTGACCAGGGCGAGCTGGTGGGCATCCTGGCCGGTGCGCTCGAAGTGCACGGTCCCGGTGTGAAACTCGTCGTGGACGACGCCAAGGAAGCCGAGCACGCCGGTGACGGCGACGCGCGGGAGACCTCGGGCTTCTCGGACACCGGACGCGTACGCGACCGGGACATGCAGCGAGTCATCAACGGGCTGTGGGAGTCGGGCGCCGAGGCCGTCACGATCAACGGACAGCGGCTGACGGCCCTGTCCGCGATCAGGGCCGCGGGTGACGCGATACTGGTCGACAACAAGCCGCTGGTGCCGCCGTACACGGTGTTGGCCGTGGGGGACGGGGACCGGCTGCGCACCAAGTTCCAGAACAGCGGGGACGGGCAGTATCTGCAGGCCCTGCACGAGAACTTCGGGATCAGGACCAGTATCTCCGCCGAGGACGATGTCCGGTTGCCCGCAGCACCGAGTGTGATCGTACGAACAGCACAACCGAGCACAGAGAAAGGCACATCGTGATCGCCGTACTGGGCCTCGTCGTGGGAGTCGTGGCTGGATTGTTGGTCCGGCCCGAGGTTCCGGCGATGGTCGAGCCCTATCTTCCGATCGCCGTGGTCGCGGCGCTCGACGCCGTGTTCGGAGGTCTGCGGGCGATGCTCGACGGGATCTTCGACGACAAGGTCTTCGTGGTGTCGTTCCTGTCCAACGTCGTGGTGGCCGCGCTGATCGTCTTCCTGGGTGACAAGCTGGGCGTCGGCGCCCAGTTGTCCACGGGTGTCGTGGTCGTCCTGGGCATTCGCATCTTCTCCAACGCCGCGGCGATCCGTCGGCACGTCTTCCGGGCGTGAGGCCGATGAGCAGCAACGACGAGACGCCGGGAACCTCCGAGAACCCGCTGCGCGAGGAACTGCCCGAAGAGGTCCGGACGAAGGCTCCGGAGACGGCGCCCGGGCCCGGCGCCGAGCGGGCCGAGCAGGAACCGGCCGGGCCGGCCGGTCCCACCGGCCGTCAGCGGCTCGTGAACGGGCTGTGGCCGCCGCGGGTGTCCCGCGCGCAACTGATCGTCGCGCTGCTGCTGTTCGGCCTCGGATTCGGCCTCGCCGTCCAGGTCGCCTCCAACAGCGACAGCGACGGCGCCCTGCGCGGCGCGCGCCAGGAGGATCTTGTACGCATCCTCGATGAACTCGACGACCGTACACAGCGTCTGGAAGAGGAGAAGCAGGGGCTGGAGGATCAGCGCACCGAGCTGGAGAACAGCTCGGACCAGGCCGAGGAGGCCCGCAAGCAGACCGTCGAGAAGGAGAAACAACTCGGCATTCTCGCGGGCACCGTGGCGGCGCAGGGCCCCGGCATCACGCTGACGATCGACGACGGGAAGGGGACGGTCGAGGCCGACTCGCTGCTCGACGCGATCCAGGAGCTCCGCGCGGCGGGCGCGGAGGCGATCCAGGTCAACGGTGTACGGATCGTCGCGGGCAGCTATCTGACGGATGTGAGCGGGGGAGTAGCGGTGGACGGGAACAAGATCAGCTCCCCGTATCGTTTCAAGGTCATCGGCAAACCTCAGGACCTCGAACCGGCGCTCAACATCCCTGGCGGCGTGGTGCAGACTTTGGAGAAGGAGCAGGCCACTGTCACGGTGGACCGCTCGGACAAGATCGTCGTGGACGCCTTGCGACCCGCCGAGCGGCCTGACTACGCTCGGTCGTCCTCCCAGTGAACCGGGGGCGCTTGGAGGTGGCTCTCCGAGGGCATGAGCTTGCGGGGGGTCGACGCACCGAATGGGTGGTGCGTGGTGGAAACTGTCTGGTGGATACGGACGTTGTGAGGGTGTCCGGCTCGACCGGTGTGTGCAATCAGGGTTCGTCCTGCCCCACGGGCGGGTCTGTTTCGGTCAAGGGGAATCGCCCGTGAAGTTGTTTGCGAAGTTGTTCGGCAAGAGCGCACGAGAGGGCAGCGACAACGCCACTGCCCGCCATCGCGCACCGCGCCCCGCTGAAGGCGAGGAGCAGGGGGACCGCCCCCTGTTCCGGGACCAGGTCGGTGGGCCGCCCGGTGACATTTCCGGTGGTCAGGGCGCGCCGTCTGTTGACCCTGCCCAGTCGGGGCGCATAGGTTTCGGAGATCCGTCAACCTCAGGTGCGGGTGGAGGTTTCGGCTCCGACCCGTACGCGTCCAATACCCCGGCGGGGCAGCCGCGGCAGGAGGATCCGTCCATGTCGGCCCTGGTGTGTACGAGGTGCGGTAACCGCAACGCGGAAGCGAGCCGCTTCTGCTCGAACTGTGGTGCGCCGTTGCGGGCCGGGGCGACCCCGGAGCGTCCGTCGGAGACCACCTCGACGATCTCCATCTCCGGTCTTGAGGCCTACGACGCCGAGGCCACCGGCCAGACGCAGATGCCGATGCTCTCTCCCGAGGCGCAGGCCGCCGTGGACGCCCTGCCGCTCGGCTCGGCGCTCCTGGTGGTACGGCGGGGGCCCAACTCGGGCAGCCGCTTCCTGCTGGACGGCGATCTGACGACCGCCGGCCGTCATCCGCAGAGCGACATCTTCCTCGACGACGTGACCGTGTCGCGCCGCCATGTGGAGTTCCGCCGTGAGCCCGACGGTTCGTTCACGGTGGCGGACGTCGGCAGCCTCAACGGCACATACGTCAACCGGGAGCGCATCGACCGGGTCCCCCTGTCGAACGGTGACGAGGTGCAGATCGGCAAGTACCGGCTGGTCTTCTACGCGAGCCAGCGGGGCATCTGACCCTCCCCCAGACTTTGTCCGGGGAGACCCCCAGGGAAGGTCCATGCTTCGAACACCGAGCGGCGGTGCCGGACACGGCGCCGCCGCCACGGACCACGGGCTGATGAGCATCGGCACGGTACTGAACGTGCTGCGTGACGAATTTCCCGAGGTCACCGTCTCCAAGATTCGGTTCCTGGAGTCCGAGGGCCTCATCGAGCCGCAGCGCACCCCCTCGGGATACCGCAAGTTCAGCGAGGACGACGTCGAGCGCCTCGGACACGTCCTGAGGATGCAGCGGGACCACTATCTGCCCCTGAAGGTCATCCGTGAGCACCTGGACGCCATGGGACGCGGAGAGGCGGCCCCACTGCCCTCCGTGGGGCGTCAGCGCGACGGAGAGCCACTGAGCGAGCCCGAGGAGCCCGTCGTCGCCCGTATCGGGCGGGCCGAGCTGCTGGCCGCCGCGGAGATCGGTGAGCAGGAGCTCGCCGAATGGGAGTCGTACGGGCTCATCACCCCGCTCCTGGACGGGGTGTACGACGCCGAGGCGGTGACCGTCGCCGGACTGGTCCTGGAACTCGGGCGGTTCGGGATCGAGCCGCGGCATCTGCGCGCCGTGAAGGCCGCCGCCGACCGCGAGGCCGGGCTGGTGGACCAGGTCGTGGCACCCCTACGGCTCCACCGCAACCCGCAGACCAGGGCGCACGCCCAGGCACGCACCAAGGAGCTGGCGCGACTCGCGGTGAAGCTGCACGCCGCCCTGGTGCAGTCGGCCCTCGGGGTGCGTCTTCCCTGACCCGGCGACCCGCGCGGACGCAGGACGTGGAACGTGGGATAGGGCACCCATTCCGTGCTCGACTACCCAAAGGTGCCGGGCACGGCCTAGGGTTGCTGTGTGAACGAGCTCGACGTCGTAGGTGTCCGGGTCGAAATGCCCTCCAACCAACCGATCGTGCTCCTGCGTGAAGTGGGAGGCGACCGTTACCTCCCCATCTGGATCGGGCCGGGGGAGGCGACGGCCATCGCCTTCGCGCAGCAGGGCATGGCCCCCGCGCGACCGCTGACCCACGACCTGTTCAAGGACGTGCTGGAGGCCGTCGGCCAGGAGCTGACCGAAGTGCGCATCACGGACCTGCGGGAGGGTGTCTTCTACGCGGAGCTGGTGTTCGCCAGTGGAGTCGAGGTGAGCGCGCGGCCGTCCGACGCCATAGCGCTGGCCCTGCGCACCGGGACGCCCATCTACGGCAGCGACGGCGTCCTCGACGACGCCGGCATCGCGATCCCGGACGAGCAGGAGGACGAGGTGGAGAAGTTCCGCGAGTTCCTCGACCAGATCTCGCCCGAGGACTTCGGGACCAACAGTCAGTGACGGCCCGACAGCCGGTGGTGGCGCGAGAGGGCGGTCGGTGACCCTCCGGGGCCGTCGGACGACGGGCCGTGCGGCGGTCGTCCCGAGAGCATTCGGCTAGCCTTTCCCCGCGGTGGGGTACGGGAAACCACTCTAAGGGTGATTATCACCCGGCGTGCCGAGTGTGGCGATCGTTGACGAGCCCCTGGTGACTGCCTACCGTCGTGAAGGCAGGTCAAGGACGGAGGTCGGCGTGAGAAGCAGCGGCGACGGTACGGCTGGGGGTGCTCCCGGACGAGGTCTGGGAGACAGTGGCCCGTACCCGCTTCACAGCAGCGCGGCCGATCACGTGAAGCGGCCGACGGCGGTGCCGGGGGACGGCGAGGTGGCGTCCGACGAGATCGGCTATCGCGGGCCCACGGCCTGCGCGGCCGCGGGGATCACCTATCGGCAGTTGGACTACTGGGCCAGGACCGGGCTGGTCGAGCCGAGCGTGCGGCCCGCCCACGGGTCGGGGACGCAACGGCTCTACAGCTTCCGGGACGTGGTCGTCCTGAAGATCGTCAAGCGGTTCCTCGACACGGGGGTCTCGCTGCAGAACATCCGCACCACGGTCCAGCATCTCAAGGAGCGCGGCTCCTGCGACCTTGAGCGGATGACGCTGATGAGCGACGGCGCGACGGTCTACGAGTGCTCCTCGCCCGACGAGGTCCACGCACTCCTCCAGGGCGGCCAGGGCATCTTCGGCATCGCCGTGGGTGTGGTGTGGCGGGACGTGGAGAGCGCGCTCTCACAGCTGCACGGAGAGCGTGTGGACACGGGCGAGACGCTCGTGGGCGCCAATCCGGCGGACGAACTGGCACGGCGGCGCAACCGGGCGGTCTGAGGCGGCCCCAGAGGCCGTGCCGGCGGTCCCGTGGCGCTTCGTGGGGCGATGGGCCGGGGCATTGTCAGTGGCGTAGGGCAGCATCGGACATGTGAGAACCACACCCACGATCCTGCATCTCGACATGGATGCCTTCTTCGCCTCGGCGGAGCAGGCGTCCAAGCCGAGCCTGCGCGGGAAAGCGGTCATCGTGGGCGGCCTCGGACCGCGTGGTGTGGTCTCCACCTGTTCGTACGAGGCGCGGGTCTTCGGGGTGCATTCGGCGATGCCCATGGCGCAGGCCCGCCGTCTGGCGCCGAACGCCGCGTATCTCGTACCGCGCTTCGGTCTCTACCGGCAGATCAGCGAGCAGGTGATGGGGCTGCTGCGGGAGCTGTCGCCGCTGGTGGAGCCGTTGAGCCTGGACGAGGCGTTCGTCGATCTGGAGGCCGGGGAGACGGCCTGGGACGAGCGATCGGCGCTGCTGGCCGGTCGGAAGCTGCGCGACGACATCCGGGCCGTCACCGGGCTGACGGGGTCCGTGGGTCTCGCGGCCTGCAAGATGCTCGCGAAGATCGCCTCCGAGCAGGCCAAGCCGGACGGACTCGTGCTCATAGAGCCGGGCACCGAGCGGGCGCTGCTCGCGCCCATGCCGGTCCGCATCCTGCCGGGGGTGGGGCCCGCCACCGGCGACCATCTGCGGCGGGGCGGGATCAGCACGGTCGGGGAGATCGCGGAGGCGGGCGAGGACGAGCTCGTACGGCTCCTGGGGAAGGCCCACGGGCTCGGCCTGTACGCGATGGCGCTGGCGCGCGACGAGCGGCCCGTGGTGGCCGAACGGGACACCAAGTCGGTCTCCGTCGAGGACACGTACGACGTGGACATCCACGACCGGGTGCGGGTGCGCATGGAGGTGCAGCGGCTTGCGGACCGGTGCGTTCAGCGGTTGCGGGGGGCGCATCTGTCCGGGCGGACCATCGTGCTGAAGGTGCGGCGGTACGACTTCTCGACGCTGACGCGGTCCGAGACGTTGCGGGGGCCCACGGACGATCCCGGGGTGGTGCGGGAGGCTGCCGCGCGGCTGCTGGAGGCGGTGGACACCACCGGGGGTGTGCGGTTGCTGGGGGTGGGGGTGACCGGGCTTGCCGACTACACGCAGGAGGATCTTTTCGCGCAGGCGCAGGCCGCTGCCGCGGGGGTGGAGGATGTGGCGTCGGGGGAGCTGCCGGAGGAGGCCGGGGCGGGCGCTGTCGGCGCCGGCGTTTCCGTCGAGGAGTCCGCGGTGGCTGGGCCCGCGGAGCGGGTGTGGCGGGCGGGGCACGATGTACGGCATGTCGAGTTCGGGCACGGGTGGGTGCAGGGGAGTGGGCTGGGGAGGGTGACTGTGCGGTTCGAGACGCCGGGGTCCGTGCCGGGGCGGGTGAAGACGTTTCGGGTTGACGATCCTGGGTTGGAGTCGGCGGAGCCGTTGCCTTTGGTTGAGGGGTTGCCTGTGGGGCCTGCGGGGGGTTCGGGGCGTGGGGAGGGGGGTGGGGGTGCGTTGTGAGGGTGCGGGTTCGTTGTGGCTGGCCGCGCCGTTCCCCGCGCCCCTAAAAGCAAAAGACTGCGCCGTTCCCCGCGCCCCTGAGTGGGCGGGATCGCGTCGTTGCCTGCGGCCCCGTCAAGGCAAAAGATTGCGCCGTTCCCCGCGCCCCTGAAGAACCAGAAGACTGCGCCGTTCCCCGCGTCCCTGGAGAGCCATGGGATTGCGTCGTTCCGCGCGCCTCTGCTCTGAAGAACTCGAAGCGGGTTTCAGGTGGGGTCGTCCGTGTTGGCCAGGTGGCCGAAGTCTCGGTCTGGGAAGGGGGGTGCTGGGGATACGTCCAGGCCGTAGTGGTGGTAGAGCTGCAGTTCTTGTTCGGGGGAGAGGTGGCGGCCCACGCCGAAGTCGGGGGCGTCCTTGATCAGGGAGCGTTCGAAGGGGACGTGCAGGGACTCGGCGATCACTTCGCTGGGCTCCAGGGGGACGAAGGCGTCCCGGCTGAACAGCCCGGTGCGTATCGCCGCCCACTCCGGTGCGCCGGTCGCGTCGTCGAGGTAAACCTCGTCCACGGTGCCGATCCTCGTGCCGTTGCGGTCGAACGCCTTGCGGCCTATCAGGTTGCGCGGATCGATGTCGGTCTGCACGGGCCCTCCAGCTGCTCGCAACTCATCCGTAAGCACTACGAAAGAGCACTTTGAGGTGGGCGGCCACTTGAGGGAACCCCGCTGGTAGGCTGGGCGACGGCTGCTGACCCCGTGCGGGAGAGTCCTCCAGGCTTCATCGGAGGCGCCGAAGGAGCAAATCCTCCCCGGAATCTCTCAGGCACACGTACCGCATGGACGAGGTCACTCTGGAAAGCAGAGGGGTGTTCGAGTATTCGACGGGCTCCGCTCTCACCGACGGTGAAAGCCGGTGCGCCTTCATGGCGGGCCGGTGAAGCTCTCAGGTTGAGATGACAGAGGGGGAGGCCGTTCGGGCACCCACACAGTGGTGCCCCTCGAAGGTCGTCAGACCAGGAGGCCTCCGCAATGACCGTCCACCGTATTCCGCTCTCCGAGCTCGAACAGGGAATCCCCTTCGAGCAGCGTCACATCGGGCCCGACTCCGAGGCCCGCGCCAAGATGCTCGCGCAGGTGGGGTACGGCTCGCTCGACGAGCTGACGGCCGCCGCGGTGCCGGATGTGATCAAGAACGCCGACGCGCTCGAACTGCCGGGCGCCCGCACCGAGGCCGAGGTGCAGGCCGAGCTGCGTTCCCTCGCGGATCGCAACCAGGTGCTGGACTCGATGATCGGGCTCGGTTACTACGGGACGTTCACGCCGCCCGTCATCCTGCGCAACGTGATGGAGAGTCCGGCCTGGTACACGGCCTACACGCCGTATCAGCCGGAGATCTCGCAAGGGCGGCTGGAAGCCCTGCTGAACTTCCAGACCGTGGTGGCCGAGCTGACCGGACTGCCGACCTCCGGGGCCTCGCTGCTCGACGAGGGCACGGCCGCCGCCGAGGCCATGGCGCTGTCGCGGCGCATGGGGAAGAACAAGAAGGGCCTCTTCCTGATCGACGCGGACACCATGCCGCAGACGATCGCGGTGATAGAGACCCGCGCCGAGCCCACCGGCGTCGAGGTCGTCGTCGCCGACCTCAGCGACGGCATCCCCGCGGGGCTGGCCGGGCGTGAGATCAACGGCGTACTCCTGCAGTACCCCGGCGCCTCCGGTGCCGTGCGGGACCTGGGGCCCGTCGTCGAGCAGGCGCACGAGCTGGGCGCGGTCGTCACCGTCGCCGCCGACCTGCTCGCCCTGACGCTGCTCACCTCGCCCGGCGAGCTGGGCGCCGACATCGCCGTCGGTACGACACAGCGCTTCGGTGTGCCGATGGGCTTCGGCGGGCCGCACGCCGGATACATGGCCGTACGGGAGAAGTTCGCGCGCAGCCTGCCCGGCCGGCTCGTCGGTGTCTCCGTGGACGCGGACGGCAACAAGGCGTACCGCCTGGCCCTGCAGACGCGTGAGCAGCACATCCGCCGGGAGAAGGCGACCAGCAACATCTGCACGGCTCAGGTGCTGCTCGCGGTGATGGCGGGGATGTACGCCGTCTACCACGGTCCCGAGGGGCTGAAGGGCATCGCCCGGCGTACCCACCGGTACGCCACGATCCTTGCCGCCGGTCTGCGGGCGGGCGGGGTCGAGGTCGTCCACGAGGCGTACTTCGACACCCTCACCGTGCGGGTGCCGGGCCGGGCGGCCGAGGTGCTCGCCGCCGCCCGCCAGGGCGGGGTCAACCTCCACCTGGTGGACGCGGACCACCTCTCCCTGTCCTGCGACGAGACGACCACGCGGGCCCAACTGGGCGTCGTCTGGTCGGCGTTCGGCGTCGACGGCGATGTGGCCGCGCTCGACGGGACCGCCGAGGACACGCTGCCGGCCCCGCTGCTGCGCACCGACGAGTACCTCACGCACCCGGTCTTCCACCTGTACCGCTCGGAGACGGCGATGCTGCGCTACCTGCGCCGTCTCGCCGACCGCGACTACGCGCTCGACCGCGGCATGATCCCGCTCGGCTCGTGCACCATGAAGCTCAACGCGACCACCGAGATGGAGCCGGTCACCTGGCCCGAGTTCGGGCAGCTGCACCCCTTCGCGCCCGCCGAGCAGGCGCAGGGCTACCTCACGCTCATCCGTGAGCTGGAGGAGCGCCTCGCCGAGGTGACGGGCTACGACAACGTGTCGCTCCAGCCCAACGCCGGTTCGCAGGGCGAACTGGCCGGTCTGCTGGCCGTCCGCGGCTACCACCGGGCCAACGGCGACGAGCAGCGCACGGTCTGCCTCATCCCGTCGTCCGCGCACGGCACGAACGCCGCCAGCGCCGTGATGGCCGGGATGAAGGTCGTCGTCGTGAAGACCGCCGAGGACGGCGAGATCGACGTCGCGGACCTGCGGGCCAAGATCGAGCAGCACCGTGACGAGCTGTCCGTCCTGATGATCACGTACCCCTCGACCCATGGGGTGTTCGAGGAGCACGTCGCCGACATCTGCGCCCAGGTGCACGAGGCGGGCGGGCAGGTCTACGTGGACGGCGCCAACCTCAACGCGCTGGTGGGGCTCGCCAAGCCGGGGCACTTCGGCGGCGACGTCTCGCACCTCAACCTGCACAAGACCTTCTGCATCCCGCACGGCGGCGGCGGTCCGGGCGTCGGCCCGGTCGGAGTGCGCGCGCACCTGGCGCCGTACCTGCCGAACCACCCGCTGCAGCCCGCCGCGGGGCCGGAGACGGGCGTGGGCCCGGTCTCCGCTGCTCCCTGGGGCTCCGCGGGCATCCTGCCCATCTCCTGGGCGTACGTCAGGCTCATGGGCGGGGAAGGGCTCAAGCGGGCCACGCAGGTCGCCGTGCTCAGCGCCAACTACGTGGCCAAGCGCCTTGAGCCGCACTTCCCGGTCCTCTACACCGGTCCCGGCGGGCTCGTGGCGCACGAGTGCATCATCGACCTGCGGCCGCTCACCAAGGCGACCGGTGTGAGCGTCGACGACATCGCCAAGCGGCTCATCGACTACGGGTTCCACGCGCCGACGATGTCGTTCCCGGTGGCCGGCACGCTGATGATCGAGCCCACCGAGAGCGAGGACCTGGCCGAACTCGACCGGTTCTGCGACGCGATGATCGCCGTTCGCGCGGAGATCGAGAAGGTCGGCTCGGGCGAGTGGGCGGCGGACGACAACCCGCTGCGCAACGCCCCGCACACGGCCGCCGCCCTCGGCGACACGTGGGAGCACGGGTACAGCCGCGAGGAGGCCGTGTTCCCGGCCGGGGTCTCGGCCGCCGACAAGTACTGGCCGCCGGTGCGGCGGATCGACCAGGCGTACGGCGACCGGAACCTGGTCTGTTCCTGCCCGCCGCTGGACGCCTACGAGGACTGATCACGCACCGGTCACGCCGGACATGCGTCGGGGCCGGTTCCGGGAGTGCTTCCCGGGGCCGGCCCCGCTGTCCGTTCCCGTCGCCGCGCCGTGCCGCTCAGGCGGCGGTCATCACATCAAGGGCCAGCGGCCGGTGCGGCGCGATGATCCGGCCGTCCGGCAGAAGCTCACCGGTGTCCTCGAAGAGCAGGACGCCGTTGCACAGCAGGCTCCATCCCTGCTCCGGGTGGTGCGCCACAAGGAGCGCTGCCTCCCGGTCGGCGGAGTCGGCTGTCGGGCACGGTCGCTGGTGCTGGCACATTGATGGGATCTTTCGCTTCGGTGTGAGGTCGGTGCTCGATGTGGTGTCTGTTCCGCGGCTCGAACTGGCGTCCATGGCCGCCCCCCGTTTGTCAGATGGTCCGGAACCCAGTGTTGCCCTATGGGCGTCAATCCGCAGGGATTTGACGCCAGCGCTCCTCACAGGTTGATGACGCATCACCCGTGCGGACGGTTCATCTCAACTGGGGTGTCCCTTCGGGTGGTTCGCAATGGTCGGATGGGGCTAGTCCGGACGGGCCGGGCGTGCACTGTGTCTTGCACGTGTCACTCCGAGCGACGTCCGCGCAGCAATGTGCCCCGCGGCCGGGGTGATGGCCGCGGGGCGGTGGGACCAAGGTGCGCTCAGGCGGGTGAACCGAGCAGTGGGGTGGCCGCGGGTGCGAGCCGGTTGGTCAGTACGGGCAGCAGTTCGGCCGCGCGGTGCGGGCGGTGGGCGGCGATTCCGGGCGGGGCGGGCGCCAGGGGCACCAGCAGGTCGGTGGCGGCGAGGTGGCCCTTCGTGCCGTCGGCGGTGAAGTCGCCGTGCAGCCAGAGCGTGAGCATGTAGAGCTCGGGTACGGAGAGCAGGCGTGGCTGGTACGACCCCTGCATGGTCTCGGCCTGGCGCAGGGCGCGCTCGGTCGCGGTGACGTACGGGCCCTCGAAGAAGTGGGAGAAGGCCCAGCCGTCGGGGGTCATCCTGGTGTCCGCGGCAGCCACCGCGCGTTCGTGGCAGCGGATGAGGAACCGCCATCCGGCGAGCCGGGTGGCCGAGGTGCCCGCCGGGGTGATTCGGTCGAGTACGTGGACGGGCAGCGGGAGTTCGGCGGTGAGGGGTCCCTGGGTGTCGCGGAGTGACGGGGTACGGGCTTCACGGACCGCGGTCGGGGAACCGAGGGCCGTGAGGACGGTGCGCAATGCCGGCGCGGGAGCCGGAGGGACGTGCAGCGGCATGGTGGGTCGCCTCTCATTCGACAGGCATGGTGGCGCGGGGGCGGGGGCGGACGGCGCTGTCAGCTCTCGGGGTCAAAGGGGCGGGGGCATAGGGCCTGTCGCCGAAGTGATGCCTGCCGCGCGGTGTCCGGCACGCATGCTCGCCGAGAGGCCGGAGGGGTCCGGTAGCCTCGCTTCGCTACAAGATCCATCCGGCGACTTTGCGATCGCACGCACAGGACGCCGCACGGGCCGCCCCTCGGGTTGATGCCGTCACCTCGACGACAGGCCCTGCGACCACGAGCGCCAACTCTCTGCCTCGTTCGCGGAGTTTATACGACACGTGTTCAGGCCGTGTTTCAGCTAGCTGTTCCGCGCATTAAGTGCAAGAGACAATTAGGTCGCCGATACGTGTGTTTGGTCCTGGTTCTCGGCGGGTACCCGTCGATGACCTCGGAATACTCTTCCGAAGGGGACGGCCGGTTCTCGTCGGCGTTTTTCACGACAGAGTCGGCCGTCAAGAAAAATGGGGCGCCTCATGCCTGGTGAATGTGCCCGACGAGAGCTGAGTCCAGAGTAGTGCCCGGGGGGCAGGTCCGGGGCGTTATCGATCACATTGCCTGGGCATCATCCCCCGTGACCCGGAACACCGGCGGCCGGTTCTTCGGGCGGCCCAGTCGAGGAGGGAAGCTTCGATGGGGGAGAAGGTCGTGGCGGGGACGATCGGTCTGTCCGACCGCCGACGGTACCGAGAAAAGCTTCAGCAGTGCCTGGAGGGGCTGGCGCGGTTGCTGGCGGAGGAGCGGTTCGACCGGCCCAGGAATCTCATGGGTCTGGAGGTCGAGCTGAATCTCGCGGGCCCCGACGGCATGCCGAAAATGATGAATGCGCAAGTACTCGAACGAATCGCCAGCCGCGATTTCCAAACAGAACTCGCCATGTTCAATCTGGAAGTCAACATTGCTCCCCATCGGCTCGAAGGCCGGGTATTCGACCGGCTCGCCGAGGAACTGCGCACCTCTCTCGCGTATGCCCACCGGAAGGCGAAAGAGGTCGATGCCGGAATCGTGATGATCGGTATTCTGCCGACCCTCGCCCGTGACGACCTGGTCTCCGCGAACCTTTCGGACGTGGACCGCTACACGCTGCTCAACGACCAGATCGTCGCGGCCCGCGGTGAGGACTTCACCCTGGACATCGAGGGCGTGGAGCGGCTCACGTGCACCTCGGCGTCCATCGCGCCCGAAGCGGCGTGCACGTCTGTGCAGTTGCATCTTCAGGTCACACCGGACCGGTTCGCCGACGTGTGGAACGCCGCGCAGGTCGCGGCGGCGGCACAGATCGTCGTGGGCGCCAACTCGCCGTTCCTCTTCGGCCGTGAGCTGTGGCGCGAGTCCAGGCCCCCGCTGTTCCAGCAGTCCACCGACACGCGCCCGCCCGAGCTCCAGGCGCAGGGGGTGAGGCCGCGCACCTGGTTCGGCGAACGCTGGATCTCCTCGGCGTACGACCTCTTCGAGGAGAACCTGCGGTTCTTCCCTCCCCTGCTGCCGCTGCGGGACGACGAGGACCCGACGCGCGTCCTCGACGAGGGCGGCATCCCGACGCTCGCCGAACTCGTGCTCCACAACGGCACCGTGTACCGCTGGAACCGCCCGGTGTACGGCATCGCCGACGGCGTCCCGCATCTGCGGGTCGAGAACCGTGTGCTGCCCGCGGGCCCCACGGTGATCGACGTCGTCGCCAACACGGTCTTCTACTACGGGCTGGTGCGCGCCCTCGCCGCGGAGGCCCGGCCGGTCTGGACCCGGCTGCCCTTCGAGGCCGCCGCCGCCAACTTCGACCAGGCCTGCCGGTACGGCATCGACGCGCACCTGGAGTGGCCGCGGCCCGGCCGGTACGGCGGGGTCACGCGCGTCCCCGGGGTGCAGTTGGTGCGCGACGAACTGCTGCCGCTCGCGGCGGCGGGGCTGGACGCGTGGGGCATCGAGCCCGCCGACCGGGACCTCTACCTCGGGGTGATCGAGGAGCGGTGCAAGCGCGGGGTCAACGGAGCCTCCTGGCAGTCCCGTACGTTCCACAGGGCGCTGGAGGGCAACATGGGGCGGGACGCGGCGCTGGCCGCCACGACGAAGCGGTACAGCGAGCTGATGCACCTCGGTGAGCCGGTGCACACCTGGCCGGTGGGGCTGCCGGAGCCGGCGGTTCCGCTGAGGTGAGGTCCGTCGGGGTGAGGGCGGGTCAGGCCGAGTCGCCCGCCTTCACCACGGCCTTCAGGATCACCGCGTGGATCTGGGACGGGTCGGTGACCAGGTGTCCCGAGCCGCCGGTCGCCTCCGCGATCTCGTTCAGCTCCTTCTTGTCCGCCTCAGGGCCCACGGCGATCGCAATCAGGGGCACGGGACGCTCCGGGTCGGCGATCTTGCGGAGTTCGGCGACCAGGCCGGCGCGCGAGATGCTCCCGGCGTCCTGGTTCACCCCGTCGGTGAGCAGCACCACCGCGTTGAACTTGCCCTTCGTGTAGGACGCCACGGCCTCCTTGTACGCGGCCAGCGTGGTGTCGTACAGGCCGGTCGCGCCGTCCTTGACCGGCTTGAGGCCGCTGAAGGCCGCCGACAGCCGCTCGCGCTGGGTGCTGCCTTCCACCTGGTCGCCGAGCCGGTCGGTCGGTACGAGGACGCGGTAGTCGCGTTTGCCGTCGATCCTCCTGGAGAACTTCCACAGCCCGATCTCGTCCTCCGGGGTGAACGTGGCCAGGGCCTGGAGCAGCGCCGCCTTGGTCACGTCCATCCGGGACTCGCTGGTGCCCGGCACCGGGTCCGACATGGACGAGGAGGCGTCGACGACCGTGGTGAGGCGGGCACTCTGCACTGTGATGGTCCACATGCCGAGCGCTTCCTCGATCTCCTTGTCCGTGGCCGGCTTCTCGGGCACCTCCCGGTACGGCTGCGGGGCCCGGCCGCCGGCTTCGGCGACCAGCGCGGCCGGGGTCTCGTCCTCGTCCGTACGGAAGCCGTGCTTCTCCAGGATCCTGCGCCCGTCGGGCTCGCCGAGCAGCGTCATGAACCGCAGCGCGGCCCGGCTCTCGTCGGTGGTCAGGTTGGGCTCGTCGACCAGAGCGAACGGATGGTCGAGCCGGGGCGCGCCGTCCTTCGGGTAGAAGAGGTCGAGATCGTCGCCGCTGTCCGCCGACTTGTTGTACGCGAACGCCGCCTGCTCGGAGAGGATCAGCGCCTGGTTGCGCTTGGGGTTGCCCTGCTCGGTGCCGGAGAGGTCGCGCGGCAGGGTGTCCAGGACCTGGCCGTCGCTGTCGGAGGTGCGCTGGGAGAGGGCCTTGGCGGTGGCCGCCGCCAGGGTGTCGCCGTCCTTCGCCTTTCCCGCCGTCTGTGCCAGCTGGGTCAGCGCGAGCAGGCCCGTGGCGCTGCGCGAGGGGTCGCCCGCGCCCAGCTTGAGGCGGTCGCTCGTCATGGTGACCCCGGCCAGCTCGGTCCAGGAGTACGTCTTCTTGGGCCAGCCGAGGGACTTCGCGGCCGACGGGACCATGGCGACACCGATGGGTGAGGAGGCGACGTTGCCCGCGGGTGTCACCGGGATCGACTGGTTGTCGGCCATGACCCTGTCCACCCACATGCCCGAGTCCGGCACCCAGGCCTCGAATTCGGTCGCGCTCCTGCGCTTCGACCGGAGGGCGTCGGCGACCTTGTAGGTGTCCTGGGCGGTCACCCGGACGTCGAGACAGCTGCCGTCGGACGTCACGTCGTTGTCCCGGGCGTACTCGGCCGCGTCCTTGAGCGCGGGCGCGATACCGGGAGCCGCGGCGATCCTCAGCCGTACGGTGCTGTCCCAGCAGGACGAGCCGAAGGAGAGCAGGCCGCTGTCGATCGCGGCGACGGTACCTCCGGCGAGGATCGTCACCAGGGCGGTCGCGAGCGCCACATTGCGGTGCCGCGTCCGTGACCGGGGGGCGGTGCCGCCCCTGCGCAACCCGTCGGGCAAGCTGTGACGTCCCATGGCGGTGGTGCCCCTCCCTGATCGAGCCCGGAGCCGTTGAAACGGTGAAATGGCCGAATGGTATGGCACACGGGATGTGCACCCCACATGGCGTCCGTCCCTTGACGGCCTGTCACGCACGATCTTCGCAACTTCTTTCGAGACCCTAGCGGGGCGAAGATGGGGATGAGACGGGATTACGCAACTGGAGGCATGAGTGCAGGTGGGGCAGGAGCCGGTGGCTGATTCTTTTGCCGAGGGACAGCCCGGGCGGCGGATCCTCCGCGACGAGACGCTGCTCGTACTGGGAGTCTCGCTCGGGGCCAGCGGGGTCTCGGCGCTGATCAGCTTCGTCGGCTCGGTCACCAGACCGGGAGGCCTGAAGGAGCAGGCGGCCACGCTCAACGCCTCGGCCGCCCCGGGCCGTCCCTGGCTCGATCTGGCCTGGCAGCTGTTCGGGATCGCGTCCGCGCTGGTGCCGGTCGCCCTGGTCGCGCACTTCCTGATCCGTGAGGGCAAGGGGCTGCGCACCCTCGGGTTCGACCGCACACGCCCGTGGTTCGACCTCGCCCGCGGAGCGGGGATCGCGGCCGTCATCGGCAGCACGGGCATCGCCTTCTATCTGGCGGCGCGCGGACTCGGCTTCAACCTCACGGTGGTGCCGGAGGCACTGCCCGAGGTGTGGTGGAAGTACCCGGTGCTGATCCTCTCCGCGCTCCAGAACTCGATCCTGGAGGAGGTCATCGTCGTCGGGTACCTGCTGCGCAGACTCGCCCAGCTGGGCTGGACTCCGCTCACCGCGCTGGTGGCCAGCTCGGTGCTGCGCGGCTCGTACCACCTCTACCAGGGCATCGGCGGGTTCATCGGCAACATGGTGATGGGCGTGGTCTTCGTCTACCTCTACCGCCGGTGGGGCCGGATCGGGCCGCTGGTGGTCGCCCACTCGCTCCTCGACATCGGGGCGTTCGTGGGGTACGCGCTGCTGGCGGGAAAGGTCGACTGGCTGCCCACCGCCTGAGCGGCGGGTGCATTGACGCGGGGCATGCGGGACGCGCGGCCCAGGTGGGGCACGCGGAGGGGCGTACGGGTGAGCCGTACGCCCCTTTGTCCGTTCCGCGGCCGGTTCGCGCTGGTCACACGAGCAGGTCGCCCTCGATCACGGTGACCGCGCGGCCCGAGAGAAGGGTGCGCTCGCCCCGGAGTTCCGTACGGACGCGCCCGGAGCGGGCGGACGCCTGGAGGCCGGTGAGTTCGGTGCGGCCCAGGCGCTCGGACCAGAACGGGGCGAGGGCCGTGTGGGCGCTGCCGGTGACCGGGTCCTCGTCGATGCCGATGTTCGGGAAGAAGCAGCGGGACACGAAGTCGTAGCCCCGGGAGGGGTCTTCGGCGCGGGCCGTGGCGATGATGCCGCGCTCGGAGTGGCGCCCCAGGGACGCGGTGTCCGGCCTGAGGCCCAGGACCGTCTTCTCGTCGGCGAGTTCGACGAGCAGGTCGCCGATGTCCGGGCCGGTGTCATGGGTGGAGAGGGGCTCGGCGCCCAGGGCCTCGGCCACGCCTGCCGGGATCTCGACCGCGGTGAGCGGGGCGGTCGGGAAGTCCAGCGTGAGCGAGCCGTCTTCCCTCGGGGTCGCGATGAGCACACCGCTCCTCGTCGCGAACCGCACGGGCCCCTGTACGGCTCCCGTGGTGACCAGCACATGGGCGGTGGCGAGTGTCGCGTGGCCGCACATCGCGACCTCGGCGGCGGGGGTGAACCAGCGCAGCGCCCAGTCGGCCCCGCCCCCTTCGGGGAGGGGGTGGGCGAACGCCGTCTCGGCGTGGTTGACCTCCAGGGCCACGTTCTGCAGCCAGGCGTCGTCCGGGAAGGACGCCGAGCCGTCGAGGAGGAGGACCCCGGCCGGGTTGCCGGCGAAGGGGCGGTCGGTGAAGGCGTCGACGATACGAATCCGCATGCGCCCGACGGTAGGTGCTGCTCACGGGCGCGGGCCAAGGCCAATCCGGGGCGGGCGGCCACTTTTCCGCCCCTCTCCGGTCGGCCTTCTGGCCGCCCTCTGTCGGTAGGGGCTTGTCGGGCGAGCTATTCCGATATATCGTTGACGCATCGCGACAGATCAACGATGGAATGGAGTGATTGCGATGCGTTCCCATGGAGAGGAATACGGACCGGGCTTCGGCCCCGGTCATGGGCATGGACACGGCCGTGGACGCGGCCGGGGTGGCCCCGGCGGTCCCGGTGAGGGCGGCTTCGAAGGCCGGCGCGGGGCGTTCGGCCCCTTCGGACCCGGCTTCGGTGGTCCCGGCTTCGGTCCGGGCCCCTGGGGCGGGCGCGGAGGCCGGGGCGGACCGCGCGGCAGGGCGCGGCGCGGCGATGTGCGCGCGTCGATCCTGGCCCTGCTCAAGGACCGGCCCATGCACGGCTACGAGATGATCCAGGAGATCGCCGAGCGCAGCGGCGGGGCGTGGAAGCCCAGCCCCGGCTCGGTGTACCCCACCCTTCAGCTGCTGGAGGACGAAGGTCTGATCAGCAGTGCGACCGAGGGCGGCAAGAAGCTGTTCTCGCTGACCGAAGAGGGTCGCGTCGCGGCCGACGAGGGTGCGGAAGCGCCCTGGGAGGACGCGGGGCGCGGGGTCGACTGGGAGGCGCTGAGCGACATCCGGCAGGCCGGCTTCGGTCTGATGGAGGCGTTCGGGCAGGTCTGGAAGACCGGCAGCAAGGAGCAGCGCGAGAAGGCGCTGGCCGTCATCAACGAATCACGCAAGAAGCTGTATCTGATCCTCGCCGACGAGGACTGATGGCTCACCCGGCCGAACGGGCCGTGACAGTGGGCCGCGACAAGGGGGGTGCCTCGGTTTCGAGGTACCCCCCATGCGGCCGGGGGACGGAGTGGGGGCTGCGTGCGTGTGGAGATGTCTGTGGGGGTGGCGGGGCGTCCTTCAGGAGACGAGCCCGCTCAGTTTGCGCAGGGACTCGTTGAGGGCGGCCGTCGCCGAATCCTTGAGTTTGCCCGCCATCAGTGAGACGGCGGCGCCCGTGAACTCGCCGTCGATACGGACCGTGGTGGCTTCCCCGTCCGGGATCAGGGTGTAGCGCGTGGCGACCGTCACGGACATGGGTCCCTTGCCGCGGATCGCGAGCGTACGGGCCGTCTCCAGTTCCTCGATGGTCCAGTTGACCTCGGCGGGAAAGCCCATGAGCTTCATGTTCTCCTCGAAGGTGCCGCCGACTTCGAGGGTCTCGGGGCCGCCCTTGGGGAAGCTGGTGTGGGTGGAGTTCCACTCGCCGTGCGAGGGGAAGTCCGTGAGCTGCGCCCAGACCTTCTCGGCGGGCGCCTCGATCCGTGCTTCCGCGCTGACTTCGGCCATGCGGCCACCCCTTTGTCTCGGGCGCTGCGCCGGGCGCAGCTGGCTACGGTGTCGCGGAACGTAGCCGTAGAGCCGTGAACATTCAATACTGATGAACCGTCAGAGAGTGGGGAGCTGTGGCGGCGGGCTCAGTGCATCGGTCGTATCACCGCCGCGTCGAACACGTCCCACGCGCGCGGGAAGGGCCCTTCGTCGTGGCAGTGCCACGCCTCCCAGAACAGGTCGGCGAGCAGCGCGTCCTCGGGTGCGTACACCCGGTACACGTACTGTCTGCCGTCCACCGACGGCAGGGCCACCAGCCAGCACCTGCTCTCCATGCCCGTGTGGACGTGCGCCGGAGCGACACGGTTGCGCATGGGGCGCGGAGCAAAGCGGCGCGCGCTGCTTCGGGGAAAACAGCGTGATGTCATCCGTAAGGAGGAGGAGCCGGACACCGGTGCCCACCCTGTGTCGGACGTGGAAATGCTTCCCCACGCGGATGACCGGAAGCCGGCGGACTGATGAGGTGGGAGACGTGCAACACCGCCTTCCCCACAGTCCCCACCAGCAGGCCGCCGAGCGCGGCCCGGTGGGCCCCGATGTCGAGGCCCACCTCAGTGCCGAGCTGGCGGCGATGGTCGCGAGCGCGCGCAGGAGGGCGTTGCGGGACGGTGACCGGCAGATCGACACGGCTCACCTGCTGCATACGCTCCTGGAGTCGGACCTCGAGGTGCGCGAGGCCTTCGAGAGCGGCCCGCAGGTCGCCCGGCTGCTCGGCTACCTCGTCCAGCGCAGCATCGGCTACGGGCTCCGCTGGCAGAGTTCCGTCGAGGACTCCGGCGCCGTGCCGACGGTGACCGGGGACGGGTGGTCGCCGGTGGCGGCCGGCGTCATGGCCTCCGCGTACGAACGTGCCGTGCGGCGGGGCGACCCGTTCGCGGACGGCGTCGATCTGCTCGCCGCACTCGTCGCCGAACCCGAGTCGCGGGCCGTGGAAGTGCTGGGACGCGCGGGGGTCGACGCCCGGGAACTGCTGGTGCGCCTCGACGGCGTGGCGGAGCGGGGTCACGGCCTCGAAGCCTGAACCCGGGCCGCCGGCGGGATCGGCGCGTACGGGCATGCGCGCGTCCAGTCGTTGAGACAGGTGTCAACGGGGGTGACGCTCATGTCGTCGCCTGTCATCATGTGCCGGTGCATACGTCAGAGATCAGCCGGGGCCACCGTGGCAGAGGCGTCGGGCTGGGGCTCGCGCTCGGGTCGGCGGTCGCCTTCGGCGGCTCCGGCGTCGCCGCCAAACCGTTGATCGAGGCAGGCCTCGACCCCCTGCACGTCGTCTGGCTGCGCGTCGCGGGCGCCGCCCTGGTCATGCTGCCGCTCGCGGTACGCCACCGGAACCTGGTCCGCGAGCGCCCCGCGCTGCTCGCCGGATTCGGACTGCTGGCCGTCGCCGGTGTCCAGGCCTTCTACTTCGCCTCCATCTCCCGGATACCCGTCGGTGTCGCCCTGCTCGTCGAGTACCTGGCGCCCGCGCTGGTGCTCGGGTGGGTCCGGTTCGTGCAGCGCCGGCCCGTCACCCGTGCCGCGGCCCTCGGGGTCGTCCTGGCCGTCGGCGGTCTCGCCTGTGTCGTCGAGGTGTGGGCCGGGCTGAGCTTCGACGTCCTCGGACTGCTGCTGGCGCTCGGCGCCGCGTGCTGCCAGGTCGGTTACTTCGTCCTGTCCGACCAGGGCGGCGACGCGGGGGAGGAGGCGCCGGCCCCGCTCGGCGTCATCGCGTACGGGCTGCTCGTCGGCGCGTTCGTCCTGACGCTCGTGGCCCGGCCGTGGGGCATGGACTGGTCGGTCCTCGGGGGCGGTGCGGACATGGACGGGACGACCGTGGCCGCCTCGCTGCTCCTGGGATGGATCGTGCTGGTCGCGACGGTCGTCGCCTACGTGACCGGTGTTCTCGCGGTGCGCAGGCTCTCGCCGCAGGTGGCCGGAGTCGTGGCGTGTCTGGAGGCGGTCATCGCGACCGTGCTCGCCTGGATCCTGCTCGGGGAGCATCTTTCGGCGCCCCAGATCATCGGCGGGGCGGTGGTGCTGTGCGGTGCCTTCATCGCGCAGACGTCCGCGCCGACCAAGGGGTCGCAGACTCCGGTGGCACAGGGAGTGGCCGGGGTGGGCGGCTCGGACGGTGTGAACGGGGTGGACGGCGTGGACGGCGCCGAGAGGGAGCGGCTGTCCGGGCGGGGTACCGCCGGTTAGGGGCCGTGCCGTGTGGGCCCACCCCTGTAGGGCCCATACGGCACGGTCGGACACGGGGGAGACCCGGCGCCGGAGCCGTGTCAGGCCCGGCGGCGCCTCATCAGTTGCTCCCGCGCCGCCGCGTCCCGGGGGCCACCCCTCGCGGACAGTTCGGCGGCGACACGGTCCTGGACTTCCTCCGTACGGTGATTCGCGTACTTGAATTTCGCCCGTACGCCGGTCACTTCGAGTCGGAGGCCCCGGATCCCGGGCAGGAGGCGCCCGTACGGGTCCTCCCCGACGGCGGCTTCGGCGGAACCGCCCTCCGGCTGGAAGTGGCCGACCTGGCGGTTCAGCAGCGCGGCCTTCCCGGCGGGGTCGTCCACCACGTGCGCGGTGCAGCGCAGTTGCACCGCCGCGTAGAAACTCGTCGGGGTGCCGTGCTCGCCAGGGGTGCCGAGCGGTGCCTGCCAGGGGCCGGGGACGTACACGTAGTCGTCGACCACGCTCAGGGTCACGACCGGATCGGCCAGGAGAGCGGGCCACAGCGGGTTCGGCCGGGCCAGATGGGCGAGCACCTCGCCGCGGTCGGGGTCGTGGACGAAGTGGAGCGGCTGGACGTGCGGTGGGTCGCCGGGGAGGCCGTTCACCGCGAGCTGCCCGAAGTCGTGGACGGCCAGCCACCGCTGCCACTCGGAGTCGTCGTGGGGCGCGTCCCAGGGATGTATGAGCATCAGAGGGTCGTCAGGTAGTCCGGGACCGCGATGCCCGGAGCCAGATCGTCGGCCGGCACGGGGGCTCCATAGGTCGTGCGGACGGGGAGGACTCCCGTCCAGTGGGGCAGGCCGAGGTCCTCGGGCTCGTCGTTCGGGCCGCCGGTGCGCAGCTTGGCCGACACCTCGTCGAGGTCGAGCCACAGCACGGAGGTCGCGGCCAGCTCCTTGGCGTTGGCGGCCCGGGAGTCGTACGAGCGGCCGGGCACCACGTGGTCGACCAGCGCGTCCAGGGCCTGCCGCTTCTCCTCCGGGTCCGTCACCTGGTGGGCCACGCCGTGCACCACGACCGAGCGGTAGTTGATCGAGTGGTGGAAGGCCGAGCGGGCCAGCACGAGTCCGTCCACGTGGGTGACCGTGAGGCAGACCGGCAGACCCGGGTCGGTCTGCCCCGCCATCCGCAGCGGGCGCGAACCGGTCGAGCCGTGCACGTAGAGCCGCTCGCCGACCCGTCCGTACAGCGTGGGCAGTACGACGGGCGCCCCGTCGCGGACGAACCCGAGGTGGCAGACGTACCCCTCGTCGAGGATCGCGTGCACCATCTCGTGGTCGTACGCGGCGCGCTCCCGGGAGCGGGTGGGGACCGTGCGGTCGGTCGGGGTGTAGGTGGCGGGGCGCGGGGTGGCCGTCTCCGTCATGGGGTTCTCCAGGTGGGCGTCGTCGGTGCTCGCAGGTGTGCGCTGTGTGCTCTGTGTTGCGGGGTACGCGGGGCGGTCCGCCGGGGCGGGTGCGTTCACCTTGCGTTGTTTTTTGTACTAGTGCATACTCTGCTTTGTGCTAGGAGAGTATCGGATCGAAGGCAGGCGCGCAGCCGAGATTGCGGCCAGTGTCGAGCGCGCGGTGGGTTCGGGAGAACTGGAGCCGGGGCAACTGCTGCCGCCCATGCGGGAGTTGGCGTCCCGGCTTGAGGTGAATCCCAATACCGTCGCGGCTGCCTACCGCACCCTGCGCGAACGCGGAGTCATCGAGACCGCGGGCCGGCGCGGCAGCCGTGTGCGCTCCAAGCCGGTGACGACCGCGCGGGAACTGTCCCGGCTGGACGTCCCGCCCGGCGTACGGAACCTGTCGGACGGCAATCCGGACCCGGCACTGCTGCCCTCGCTCGGTGCGGCGTTCGCGTCGGCCGCCGAGTTCGCGGACCGCGAACCGACGCTCTACGGAGAGGCCTCCGTGGACCCGGAACTGGCCCGGCTCGCCCGCGCCGACCTGGACGCGGACGGAGTGCCTGACGGGCCGATCGTGGTCGCCTCGGGGTCCCTCGACGGCATCGAGCGGGTACTGGCCGCACACCTGAGGCCGGGGGACGCCGTCGCGGTGGAGGATCCCGGCTGGCACAGCGTGCTCGACCTCGTCCCCGCCCTCGGACTGCGGGCCGTGCCCGTCCGGGTCGACGCCGAGGGGCCGCTGCCCGACGCCGTACGAGCCGCCCTGGAGGGCGGTGCACGGGCGCTGATCGTCACCGACCGCGCGCAGAACCCGACCGGTGCGGCGGTGAGCGCCACGCGCGCGCGTGCGCTGCGGGCCGTGTTGGAGCGGTACCCGGAGACCCTGCTCGTCGAGGACGACCACGGGCATCGGATCGTCGACCTTCCCCTGCATCCGCTGGCCGGAGCGACCCGGCACTGGGCCTTCACCCGCTCCGTCGCCAAGGCCTATGGGCCCGACCTGCGGCTGGCCGTGCTGACCGGCGATCCGGTCACCATGGACCGGGTGCAGGGGCGGCAGCGGCTGGGGCCGGGATGGGTCAGCCGGTTACTGCAGCGGGTCGTGGTGCGGCTGTGGTCGAGCGGGGCCGTAAACACCGGGGTGGTGGCGTCGGCGTATCGGCTCCGTCGTGATGCGTTGATCGGTGCGCTGGCCGAGCGGGGGGTGGGGGCGCAGGGGTGCAGCGGTATGAACGTGTGGGTGCCTGTTCCCGACGAGACGGGGGCGGTTGCGCGGCTGCTGCATTCCGGGTGGGCCGTGGCTGCCGGGGCGCGGTTCCGTATGGACGCGCCGCCTGGGTTGCGGATCACCGTTTCCACGCTTGCGCCTGGTGAGGTGGGGGAGCTGGCGGATGCGGTTGCTGGGGCGGTGGGGGTTGGGCCGGGGCGGCGGTATGTCTGAGGGGGGTGCCGGCCGGTGGGGGCACGTCGGGTTTTCGCCCCCGCCGCCCCTACCCGTTCCCGTCCACGCACGGGGCTGCGCCCCTCGCCCCCTGATCGCGCTGCGCGCTCGTCCTCAAACGCCGGACGGGCTGGATTTCCAGCCCGTCCGGCGTTTGAGGACCGGGGGTTCGGGGGCGGAGCCCCTGAGTACGTGACGGGAACGGGTAGGGGCGGCGGGGGCGTGACTGGGTCAGTGCCGCGCCCGTCAGGACGATCGCGGCGCCCGCCGGGGTCGACCACGTCAGTGGTTCGTTCAGGATCGCGACGCCCGCGGCCGTGGCGATGACCGGGATGAAGTACGTGACCATCTGGGCGGTGGTCGGGCCGACTTCCGAGACCAGGCCGTACTGGACGAGGAAGGCGAAGCCCGTGCCGAGGGTGCCGAGGGCGATCACCGCGAGGAGCGGGACGAACGCGAAGCGGGTCGGGGTGGTCGTGAACAGTGGTGTCACGAAGGCCAGTTGCGCTGTCGCGAGGAACAGCTGGGCGCCGGTCAGCGACAGGTGCGAGTGGCTGGAGCCGGCCAGCGTGCGACGGATGTAGATCCAGCCGATCGGGTAGCTGAGCGAGGCCAGCAGTGCCATCGTGGTGCCCGCGGCGTCCAGGCCGTCGAAGCCCTGCCAGGCGCCGAGCACCGTCAGCACGCCGAGGAATCCGATGCCGAGGCCCGCGACCCGACGGCGGGTCGGCCGGTCCTCGGAGAGGGCCACCATCGACAGAGCCATGCCCCACAGGGGCGAGGTCGCGTTGCAGATGCCCGCCAGGGTGGACGGGATCGTCAGCTCGGAGTACGCGAACAGCGAGAACGGCAGGGCGTTGAGGAGCAGGGCTCCCACCGCGAGGTGTCCCCAGGTGCGGACCCCGCGCGGCAGACGCTCGCGCTTCCAGACCATCGCCGCGGCGAGTACCAGCGTGCCGAAGAACAGCCGGCCGAACGTCACCTGGAACGGGGCGTAGCCGTCCGTGCCCACCTTGATCAGAAGGAAGCTGAAACCCCAGACGAGGGAGAGGGTGCCGAAGCGCAGGCGCCAGCCGAGAGCCGGGCGGGGCGTGGGCGAGGAGGCGGTGGGTGTGGCGGGGAGAGGCGTGCGGGGCTCGGTCGGGGCGCTCATGTGTCTCACCCTGGCCGAAGCGATCTCGTAGAACAAGCGAGACTTTTGGTCCGGTATCGCGTAGCATCGCTTACATGTTGAACCTGGAGCGGCTGCGTACTCTCGACGCCCTCGCCCGCCACGGCTCGGTCGGTGGCGCGGCCGACGGGCTGCATGTGACGACCTCGGCGGTCTCCCAGCAGATGTCCAAGCTGGAGCGCGAAGTGGGACAGCAACTGCTCGCCAAGAACGGGCGGGGGGTGCGGCTGACCGATGCCGGGCGGCTGCTCGCCGACCATGCCGCCCGGATCCTGTCGCAGGTCGAGCTCGCCCAGTCCGATCTGGAGGCGCAGCGCGGACAGGTGGTGGGGGAGCTGCGGCTGTCCGCGTTCCCCACGGCCGCGCGCGGGCTGTTCCCGGGGGCTCTGGCCGCGCTGCGCGCCGAGCATCCCGGACTGAGTGTCCGCTCACGTGAGCTGGAGCCGGAGGACGGGGTGGCCGGGGTGCTGCGCGGCGACATCGATCTGGCGGTGGTGCTCGACTGGTACAACAGGCCGTTGCCGCTGACCGAGGGGCTGGTCAAGGCCTCGCTCCTCGACGACCCCGCCGATGTGGCGATGCCCGCGGACCACCGCCTCGCCGATCGCTCGGAGGTGGATCTGGAGGACTTCGCCGACGACGAGTGGATCGCCTGGGAGGAGGGCGAGTTCTGTCATGAGTGGCTGCTCTTCACCTTGCGGGGCAAGGGGATCGAGCCGATGATCGCCCACCGCGCGGAGGAGCATCACACCCAGCTCGCCCTGGTCGCGGCGGGGCTCGGCGTGTGTGTCGCGCCCAGGCTCGGGCGCGGTCCGGTGCCGGCGGGGGTGCGGACGGTCCCGGTGCGGCACCGGGTCACCAGACATGTGTACGCGGTGTGGCGGGCGGACGCCGACCGCCGCCCGTCGATCAGAGCGGTGGCGGACGCGCTGCGGACGGCGGGGGCGGCGTACGGGTGACACGGTTGACCCGGCCCGCCCGTACCGGCTCAGCCGTCCCCCAGGGCAAGCCCTCCGCTACAGGTCGGCGAGTTTGCGGAAGTCCCACGAGGCCGTCGCCTCGGGCATCAGGCGCATCCAGGCATGTCTGCCGTCGTGCGGCATCTCGTCCAGGCCGAAGTTCTTGCGGGCGAACAGCCGCTCCACGGCGTCGAGTTCCGGGTGGGGCTCGCCCGTGCGCGGCGCCTCGCCGACGAACTCCACCGATCCCGACACCTCGACGCCCCGCAGCTGGTCGTACTCCTCGCCGGTGTCGACGACCACGGCCACCCGCGGATCGCGGCGCAGGTCGGCCCATCGCTTGCTGCGTGTGATCGAGTACAGCCAGAGCGACTTGCCGTCCCAGACGAACCAGAGCGTGCTGACATGCGGGGCGCCGTCCGCGGAGACGGTCGCGACGCGGCACGTGCGCTGGGTGGTCAGGAACTCGTCCAGTTCCTCGGGCGTCATCATGATTCTTCGGCCCCGGCGCTGAGTGACGGCCATGCGGCTCCCTCTTCTCCGACTGTGACGGCATCTCCGACGCGGTGCCTGATGCCGCGTCAGAAAAGCATGGGTCGTCTTCCGTCCGTACGCAATGGTGGCTACGCTCGCCCGCCACCGCCGGTCGAACCGACCCGGTTCGGGCGGACCGGGAAGACCGTTCGCGACAGGGGAAAGCCATGCCGTCGTACGAAGCGCTCAGCGAACTCCTCGATCCCGCCACCACGGTGCTGCTGACCGTGGAGTGCCAGCAGGGTGTCGTCGGCCCGGACAGCGCGCTGCCGGAACTCGCCCGGGAGGCCCGTTCGTCGGGCGTGCTGGACCGGATCGCACGTCTGGTGGCCGCGGCCCACGAGAGCGGCGTGCAGGTGATGCACGCGATCGCCGAGCGCCGTCCGGACGGCCGCGGCGCCAACCACAACGCCCGGCTGTTCCGCGCGGCCGAACGTCTGCCGGTGCAGCAACTGGCCGGCAGTACGGCGGTCCGGGTCGCGCCGCCCGTGGAGGTCGCCGCGGAGGACCTCGTCGTACGCCGGCTGCACGGTCTGTCGCCCCTCGCGGGCACCGACGTCGACGCGCTGCTGCGCAATCTGGGGTGCCGCACGCTCGTCGTGACCGGTGTCTCCGCCAATGTGGCCGTACCCAACACCGTGTTCGACGCCGTGAACCGCGGCTACACCGCCGTGGTGCCGGGGGACGCCATCGCGGGTGTGCCCTCGGACTACACCCCCGCGATGATCCGCAACACGCTCGCCCTGGTGGCCACCATCACCACCACGGACGACGTGCTGACCTGCTTCAAACGGCCCCGCCGGGTCAGGCGAGCGTGATCGAGTCCCCGCTCACCTTGATCTCGGCGGCGGTCAGTCCGCTGGTCGCGGGCCCCTTCTTGACGGCGCCGTCCGCGACGCTGAACTGGCTGCCGTGGGCGGGGCAGGTGATGAGGCCCTTGTCCACGCTGTTCACGCGCTGCTGCTGGTGCGGGCACACCGTGGAGAAGGCCTTGAACTCGCCGGCCGTCGGCTGGGTGACGACCACGGACTGGTCGGCGAAGACCTTCCCGCCGCCCTCGGGGATGTCGGTGGTCTTGGCGAGTACCGCACCGCCGGCGGATCCGGTCGATGCGCCGGAGGAGGAGTTCGAGGAGGAGTCGGACGACTTGTCGTCGGAGCCCCCGCAGGCGGTCAGCGCGGCGGCCAGCCCGGCCCCGCCCAACGCTGCCAGGACGGTGCGACGACAGAGTGCCGGAGCAGGCTGAAGCGATTCGCTGGACATAGTGGCGGTCCCTTCCACAGATGTGCAGGTGTGCAGATGTACAAGTGTGCAAATGCATGGTTGTGCGTTTGCGTGGATGTGCGTCGATCCGACTAGGGGTACGGGCACGTCACCTGCATGGTTCAGGCGGTCCGGAGATCGAGCGACTTCTTGATGAAATCGAGATCCATTCGGAGCAGGGTGTCTATCACGCCTTCCTGTGCCACCAGATGAGTCGCGCCTGCCAATGGGAGCACGCTGTGGGGCCGTCCGGCCGCCAGCAGGGCCGCCGAGAACCGCAACATATGTGCCGGGAACACATTGTCGTCGGCCATCCCATGGACGAGCCGCAAGGGGCGTGTGAGTTTATGGGCGTGCGCCACCAGTGAGCACCGGTCGTACTGGTCCGGTTGTACGTCCGGATGTCCCAGGTACCGCTCCTTCCAGTGCGTGTCGTACAGCCGCAGATCGGTCGGCGCCGCGCCCGCGACGGCCGCGTGGAACACATCGGGCCGGTGCAGTACGGCCCCCGCCGCGAGATAGCCGCCGAAGGACCAGCCGCGGATGGCCACCCGGCCCGTGTCCAGTTCCGGGAAGAGCTCCGCGGCGGCGCGTACCGCGTCGGCCTGGTCCTCGATCACCGGCATCAGCTGGTCGCCGTGGACGGCCGTCTCCCAGGCCCGGTCGCGTCCCGGAGTGCCGCGCCCGTCGACCGAGAGCACGGCGAAGCCCTGATCGGCGAACCACTGGTTCACGGCGTGATGCCACCTGCTCGCCTTCACGACCGTCTGCAAGCCGGGCCCGGAGTAGGAGTGCACGATCACCGGGAGACGGCCGGGTACCGGTTCGTACGACGTCGGCAGATACAGGGCCGCGCGCAGTTCGCGGGCGCCGAGCGTCAGGAAGCGGGGGCGCGGCCGGGTCACGGGCCGCTCGGCCAGCACCTCGATCCGCCCGGCCGGGACGCCGTCCCGCAGCACGGTCACCGTCTGCCCGTCGAGCGTGGAACTGTCCAGTACGACGGTGCCGCCGCCGACCGCGGCGTGGTGCACACCCGGCGCGTCGGTCAGCCGGGCGAAGCCGTTTTCCGGGTCGTACGACCAGACGTGGACCTCCGTCGGCTCCTCGGCGGCCGTGAAGCAGAGCCGGCCGCCCGCCGTACCGAGCAGTTCGTGGACGTACATGCCCTCCGGTGTGCGGATCCCGGTTCCGGTCATCCGCAGCCCGCGCGTGCCCTCCTGGGTGGTGAGGACGAGACCGGTGGCCGCGGTGGAGGCGGGGGTTCCGGGGACGAACTCCAGCCAGGCGAGGTCCGTCAGGTGGTGCGGCGCCGTGGTCGCACCGGTCGCCGGATCGATGCTCAGCACGTACGCCGAACGCTGGTCCCGGGTCTGTACGACGGCGAGGGGCCCGGCCCCGCTCCAGTCCGCCTGCGCGAGGTACTCGAAGGCCGGGTCGGTCCACTCCCCGCCCGGATGCGCCAGGGCCTCCTCGGGGAGATCGACGTCGACGCGACCGCCGTCGAGGCCCACGACGTGCAGGGACAGCCGCGCGTTGGCGGTGCCCGCGGCCGGGTACCGGATCGCGCGCGGGGGACGCCCGGGGTCCGCCGGATCGCCGAGGTACCACTGCTGGACCGGCGCATTGTCGACCCGCACCACCAGCAGCGCGTCCCCGTCCGGCGACCACCAGAAGGACCGCGTACGGTCCAGCGACTCGGCCGACACATGGTCGGGGAGCCCGTAGGTGACCTCCGGGCCCTCCGGCTCGGCCAGCGCGCGATCACCGGTGCCGTCGGCGCGTACGACCCGCAGGGCGCCCCCGCTCACGTACGCGATGTGTGTGCCGTCCTGACTGGGGCGCGGGGCGACGACCGGGCCCGCCGTGGGGATCCGGCGGGTGACGCCCTCGTCGGTGCGTACGGTCCACAGGGCGCCCGAGAGGGCGAACGCGGCCAGGCGGACGGCCGCGTCGGTGGCGTACGAGACGATTCCGGCGCTGGTCTCGCGGGCCCGTTCGCGGCGGATCCGCTCGGCCTCCGGGACCTCGCCGCCGTCGCCGAGGGCGAGCGGGTCGGCGAGCGTCCGTTCCTCGCCGTTCTCGTACAGCCAGAGCAGGCTCGTCGTGGAGCGGCCGCTCGCGGTGCGCAGGAAGAGCACACGCTCGCCGTCGGGCGAGACGGTGAAACCACGCGGCACACCGAGGGAGAAACGCTTCGTCCGGGCGAACTGCAGGGGCAGGTCTTCGGCGGTCACGGGCACAGGGGTTCCCTTCGGCAGGATGGATTCATACGGCCGGGCGTCGGCTCCACCCCGGCCGGTTCCGTCCCTCAGGGTTCGCCGGGAGTGAGGTCCCGGCCGCCCGCGAGCGGGTTCCCTACGGCCGCGTCATCGCGCCGCCGCGGCGAGGATCGTGTGTGTCACCTTCTCGGCGGCCGAACCCGCCGCCTGCGAGGCGTCGTTCACGTCGACGATCTGCCAGCCGTGCGTCCTCGCGAAGCTCTCGTACTCGCGCGCGCAGTCGGACTGGAGGTCCAGGAAGGTCCGACCGGGGTCTCCGCCGAAGGCATGATAGGTGTCGAACACCCCGATGCTCTCGGCATTTTTTGCCGCCAGTACGCGCGCCGGGTCCTCCCGCAGGTAGACGCCCACCCGTGGAGAAAGGACCCTGCCGAAGTAGTCCTTGACGTGGGCGCGGACGGCGGCCAGTGCCGCCGCGTGCCCGGGCGCGGCGAACTCCGCCATGAACAGGCTCTTCAGCACGTTCTTGATCCCGAGCGAGTCCTGGATCACCACGTGGCCTGCGTCGATGAGCGGCCGCACGACGGAGTGGTGGAGCAGGCTGTGGCCCGCCGTCTCCAGCCAGCCGGTCGCCAGGGGAGAGACCGGGCGCATGCCGGTGATCCGGGACTTCTTCAGCCGCTCCACGAGGCCGCTGTCGCGGAGTTCCGCGAACGACCGTGGCGTCTCGACACGGCGCCCGGCCACGGTGGCGTCCGCGAAGAAGACGGGGAACAGCTCCAGCCACAGCCGTTCCAGCTCGTTGTACGGATACTCACCGAGCCGGTCGCCGTCGACGGCCGCGGCGAGTTCGCTCTGCCAGGACACCCGCCTGACCGACAGCCCGGCCGCCGCGCAGCGGCGCTCCACCACCGGCAGCACCTCCCGCTTCCCCAGGCCGTCGATGCCGAGGATCTGCACGCCGAAACCCACTGTGTCTCCCCGCGCCGATGTCCGGGTCATTCTGATTCCGGCAGGAACCAGCGGTCCCACGTGTCGTCGTCCTCGTACTCCGGCAGGGCGCGGATCGCCGCCTTCATGCTGCGCAGGCTCCAGGTCGCCCACCTGCCCGGGGTCAGTTCCCCCACGGCGTCGTCGATGCCGTCCAGGTAGCGGGAGACGGGGTCCATGCCCTCCTCGGTGAGGTACTTGCCCCTGATCCGCGCGCAGATCTCCCCGGCCTCGTCGCCGGTGAGGACGCGCCCCGTGCCCTGCCCCAGCGCGACCAGGGTGCTGCCGTCCGCCGCTTTGCCCTTGACCAGTACGGACGCCAGACCGTTGGCCGCGATGTTGCGGGCCTTCCTCGTCGCGGAACTGCCCTCGAAATACACCCTGTTGTCGTCCCACAGGAACCACACCCGGGCCAGGTGCGGCGTACCGTCCGGATTCACGGAACCGATCGTGGCGTTCGTCCGGCTCCGCAACACCCGCTCGACCTCCGGCGTCAGACCGCGTCGGGCCCGGTAGGGATCGGGAATGCCCCGCGTACGGGAGACCGTCATGTGCTGCTCCTCTCTCAGACCGCGGTGAATCCGCCGTCCACGACGAAGTGCTGTCCTGTGATCCACGTCGATTCGTCGGAGGCGAGGAACACCGCCGCGTTGACGACGTCGTCGAGCGTCCCCAGCCGTCCCAGCGGATAGTTCTCCGCCGCGCCCCGCAGGTTCTCCGCATACGTACGGGGGCTCTTGAGGCCCGCCGAGATCTGCGCCTCCAGCGTGCGGTCCACGAGGGAGGTGGGGACGGCGCCGGGGCAGATCGTGTTGGCCCTGATCCCGTGCCGGGCGAAGTCGGCCGCGACCTGGCGGGTGAGCCCGATCGCGCCCGCCTTGGCCGCCGAGTAGGGCGCCAGGCCGGGTACCCCGACCACCCCGGCCACCGACGCCTGCACGACGATCGAGCCCGACCGCTGCGCCACCATGCCGGCCAGCACGGCGCGCATGCTGAGCCAGGTCCCCGTCAGCATCACCGCCAGCGCCCGGTCCCACACGCGCCGCTCGGTGACCAGGGCGGTGCCGACCGCCGGTATGCCGGCGTTGCAGTAGAGGGCGTCGATCCGGCCGTACCGCTCCACCGCGGTCGCGGCCAGCGCCGTCATGTCCGCCTCGGAGCTGACGTCGGAGCGGACCGCCGTGGCGGTGCCGCCGTGTCCGGCTATGGCCGAGACGACGGCCTCGGCCCCCGTCAGGTCGCGGTCGGCGAGCACCACGGCGGCGCCCTCCGCGGCGAAGCGCCGGCACGAGGCGGCGCCCAGACCGGACGCCCCGCCGGTGACGACCACGGTCTTCCCGGTCAGCCTCCCGGCCATCACAGCACCCGGTAGACGCGGTAGGCGATCCCGGTGCTGGTCCTGCGGCCCACACCCACCGCGACCGTCCGGTTCAGCCACCCGTACTTGGCGGAACCGGTCTCGAACCGCGGTGTGGTCCGGAAGTAGTACGTGGACGGCGGGACGTCCTCCCCGCCGTCCATGCGTGCCTTCACCTCGGGCGGCACGTGGTAGATGCCGCGGTAGTGGTTGTAGATCAGCTCCCCGTCGTCCGTGCTGAGGGTCGCCCGCACATCCAGTTCGGAGGTCCCGTCCGCCCCGCGGACCAGCCAGTCGCCCGCGCCGCCGAGGATCTCCCCGCGCAGCAGCGGGCCGGTGAAGGTGCCGCCGGAGACGACGTAGAGGCGGCGGCGCCCGAACGCGGTGTCCCCGATGTCCAGCCGGCTCTCGACCTCGGCCCTCAGCTCGAACAACAGCTCCGTACGCAGCTCCAGATTCTTCATCGTGCCCCCGTCTCCTTGAGATCGTGCTCCCTGAGGCCGGCGTCCCTGAGATCGAACTCCCGGAGGTCGAGCCGGTCGGCCAGGGGGCTGCGGGCCAGGGCCGCCAGGATGCGGCGCCGGTTCTGCGCGCGGGGCACGTCCAGGACGTCGACCCGCGTCCAGCCGTGGGTCTCCGCGAACGTCCCGAAGGCCGTCGCGGTGTGTTCCTGGAGCTGCAGGAACGACGACTCGGCGCTCTCCCCGGAGGAGGCGAACGTCTCGAACGTGCCCAGTGCGGACTGCCGTTGCCGCCAGCGCAGTGCCGTCCGCGGGTCACCGGCCACATACACCCCCACATCGGGCTGCAGCACCCGGCCGAAGTAGTCGGCCACCAGCGCGCGGCCGATCGACGCGCTCTCGGCCATCGCGGGCGACAGATGCTCGGTGTACGCGAACAGCTTCAGCAGATGCTTGTAGCCGTACGACTCCTGCAGCACCGCGCAGCCCTCGGTGACGGCCGGTTCGATGACGGCCTGGTGCAGCAGGGTATTGGCGGCGAGTTCGATCCAGGCCGAGGCCAGCGCGCCGTCGGGCCGCAGACCGTGGACCCGTACACCGTTGAGGTACTCGGTGCCGCCGCGCGCGTACAAGTCCTCGAAGGAGGTGGGCAGTTCGACGGGGGCGCCCTCCGCCGTGCGGGCGCCGCCGAAGTACGCGCGGAACGACTCGACCCAGAGCCGGCGCAGTTCCGCCTTCGGGAAGGAGAACTCCTCCCCTTCCTCCGCGACTTCCTCCTCGACGACGCTGCGCCAGGAGATGGTGCGTACGGGGAGGCCCTGGCTTCGGGCGGTCCCGGCGAGTTCCTGGATCAGGGTGCTCTTGCCGACCCCGTCGATGCCCATGAGGGCCAGATGAAACCCGGGAGCGGACGTGGTCATCACCGGTCCTCCTTCTCCGGGAGGCCGGCGTCCTTCTGCGACAGGGCGGCGTCCACGGTCGCGCGGAACAGCTGGAGGCCCCGCTCGTTCCTGCCGAACACGACGGTCTCGTGCCCGGGGGCCCGTACCGTGCCCGGTCGGCCGAACCCGTCCTGGGCCAGTTCCAGCGCGGCGAAATCCTCGGCCGCCGCGTCCATGAACTTGCCGATGTTGTCGTCGTGGTACGCCCGGCGGTGACGGGTGTCCTCCCGAACGGCGTGCAGGAAGCGCACGTCGCACGTGTCGACGGCCGTGGGCCGCATCGACATCACGGTGAGGTGCCGCTTCTCCAGGAACAGGACGGTACCGGGGAAGAGGACGTACGCGATCGTCGCGTGATCGCGGATGCGCCGGTCCGCGGGGCGCAGGTTCCGGTTCTCCAGCACGGACTTCTTGGGGGCGACCAGGCGTACGTGCCTGCCGATGCCGTTCACCAGGGACAGGTCGGGCGCGAAGACGTACTTCTTCATGGCGGGGTGCAGCCAGCGGAAGTGATAGGTCTCCAGGAACGCCTCGATGCCCAGCTTCCAGTTGAAGCGTCCGGGGCGGGCGGAGTGGCCGTAGAAGGAGTGCGTGTCCAGGCCGAGTCCGGTGAACTCGGCGTCCAGTGGGCCAAGTTGCTTCGCCACATCCGCTACAGCCGTCGCACCCCGCCCGCTCTCCGCGTCGGGCGTGGCCCACACGAACCCGTGCCGTACCTCCGTGGTCAGCGGGAGCAGTCCGCGTCGCGCCATGACGATCTCGGGAAACCCGCGGCGCCGGTCGGTGATCCCGCACAGCCCGCCGTCCAGCCCGTACCGCCAGCCGTGCCAGGGGCAGGTGAATCCGTCCGCCACCGACCTGCCCGCTCCGGGCGCGACCAGCCGCGTACCGCGGTGACGGCACAGGTCGACGAAGCCGCGTATCTCCCCGTCGGCTTGTTTGACCAGCAGGAACGGGATTCCCAAGAGGTCGTCGGCCACGTAGTCGCCGGGGGAGGCCAACTGCGTGACGTGGGCCACGATGACGGGCTCCCGCCGGAAGATCTGGTCCACTTCACGCCGGTACACCTCCTCGTCCCCGTACGGGCCGCTCGACCGCAGGGAGACATGTTCCGAGACATCGGTGGTCGCCTCGTCGATGTGTGTCAGCAGACGCTGGACGAGCTGGGACTGGGTCTCTTCTCGCATCAGTGGGTCCCTTCGGTCCGACGCCGCGTCATCGTCGTCGGCGGGATGGTGGTGCGGAGCGGGTCGGCGGCCCGGCGGGCGGACAGCAGCATGGGGACGATCCGGCCCGCCCGGAACTCGTTCCGGGCGGTGCCGAGCGTCGCGCGGATCGACTCGACCGACCGTTCGCCGAAGATGCCGTCGGCGCTGCCCCGGAAGATGCTCACCACCTTGAGCCGTTCCTCAAGGAGTGCGATGGCCCACTGCCGCAGGGGCCGTTCGGTGGCGCCGATGAATCCGGCCCGGCGCAGCTGCTCCAGCCGTTCGTCGACGGGCGTGGTGAAGAAGACGCCGGGCGGATGCCACTCGCGGAACGCGGGGCCCGGCCCCCGTCGGCCCCGCGTCAGACTGACCTCCTCCGTCAGCACCAGGAGTCCGCCGGCCCGCAACAGCCGTGCGGCCTCGCGCAACACCTCGCCGGGGCGCGGGAAGTGCGGCATCGAGCCGGTGACCGCCACCACGTCGAGCGAGCCGTCGGGCAGGGGCACGTCGGTGGCGGACGCGCAGATCTCGGTCACCGCGGCGGCCCGGCCCTGCCGTGCGCTGATCCGGCGGCTGACCGCGCAGTGCTCGGGCACCAGGTCGACGCCGTAGGCCCGGCCCACGTCGACACCGTGCGCGGCCAGCCTGTCCACGGTGTGGCGCAGCGCCCCGCCGAAGCCGCTGCCCAGTTCGCACAGGGCCGGTACGCGGCGGGGGAACGCCTCGCGGACGACCTCGGCGACCAGATCGCACCCGTGCGGTCCGAAGTGCCCCATCTGGTCGAGGCCGAGCAGCCCGCTCGGCCGGCTGTCCTCGCTGAACTCCACGATCGCCCGCTCGGTCCGTTCCCAGTCGTAGAGAGCGGGGAACAGGCCCCGGTGGTAAGCGTGTTGGGTGCTGGTCTGGTCGACGTCCTGACGTTCGGATGACCGGGTCATCGGCACGCTCCGTCCAGGTGCCTCGCTGTGCGGATCACTGGTGGTATGGATCAGGGGTGGCAGGGGCCAGGGGCCAGGGGTGGCAGGGGGCAGTGGTGGTACGGGTCAGTGGTCGGGGCGGCCCATCGCGGCGATCTCCGCGAAGCCGCGCCGGATGTCCTCGGCGAGATCCAGGGACTCCAGTGCCGTCAGCGCGTCGGTGACCTTCGACGACGCCAGCTCGGCCGTACGCTCCCGGCCCCCTCCCTTCTCGACCAGCTCGGTGGCCCGCGCGACCTCCTCGTCGCTCGGTTCGGGGCGCAGCAGGAGATCACGCAGCTGGTCCGCAACGGCCCCTTGCTCCTCCAGCACGAAGGCCACGGGCAGGGTCGCCTTGCGGGCCCTGAGGTCGAAGCCGGGCGGACGCCCGCCCGTCTCATGGGCGGCTCCCCAGATGCCCAGCAGGTCGTCCCGTGCCTGGAAGGCGACGCCCAGGGACTCGCCGTAGACGCGCAGTTGCTCCAGCACGGGGGCGGGGGCGCCCGCGAGCACCGCGCCCATGGTGACCGCGCAGCGCATCAGCGAGGCGGTCTTCCACTCCGTCATCCGCACACACCGCTCGACGCTCACCTCGCGCGCGCCCTCCATCTCCAGATCGAGGGCCTGACCGGCGAGCATCGTCGCGAAGGTGTCGTCGTACAGGGCCACCGCCTCGTGCCGGTGGGGCGAGTCCGAACGCAGCAGCGTCGCGTTCCCGAGGACGAACAGGGAGGTGCCGGCCAGTGTGGACATGCCCTTCCCGAAGGCCACCCAGGCCGTCTCGCGCTGCCTGCGGTGCCGGTCGCCGTCCATCACGTCGTCCAGCAGGAAGGCGCAGTTGTGCAGCGCCTCCACCGCGACGGCTCCGGGGATGGCCGACTCGTCGGGTGCGCGTCCGGCGGCGGCGGTGGCGAGGAGGGCGAGCGTCGGCCGTACGCCCTTGCTGCTCTGTTTCTCGACCGGTCGGCCCTTCGCGTCGCGCCAGCCCATGTGGTAGTCGACCACCGCCCGCAGTTCGGGCGAGAGTCGACCGAAGGCGGAGCGCAGGGCAGGGACGATCTGTGCGTGCGCGTTCTCCAGCACGGGCGGAAGGTTCATGGGGTCCTCTCCTCTTTCCGGATCGTGTGCGTGTCGTGGGCGCCGTGCGTGCCGTGTGCCTCGTGTGCGTCATGTGCCTCGTGTGTGTCGTGCGTGCCGCCGAGGCTGCGGTAGGCGCGCATCCGGTCCCTGCGCCTGCGCGGATCGTCGGTGAACCGCTGCTCGCCGAGGACGGGCCCGCGCCGGGCGTAGACGCGGTTGAGATACAGGAGGACCGGCATGTCCTCCAGGCGCACCTCGTCCTGCCCCAGCCACTCCGCGTCGACGAGGCACTCGGCGATCCGGCCCAGGACCGTCTGGTGGGACGGCGCCGCCTCCAGGTTCAGCTCCTTGCGGCCGAGGTGCCCGACGGCGTCGCAGGCCATCACGATCGGGCAGCTCTCCACGTACGGCAGTCCGGTCCCGGGCAGTTCACGGATCTCCAGGCCCGACTCCGCGACCTTGTCGCCGCTGCGGCGCCAGGACCGGGTACCGGTGAAGTCGGCGGCCCACATGTCCTTCTCCAGCGGCAGGTTCACCACGAAGCGGCCGGTGCGGCGGATGTTCTTGTAGGTGTGGCGGCGGGGTTTGATGCCCACCGCGATGATCGCGGGGTCCAGGCACACCACCCCGACCGCCGACATCGCCGACACGTCCACCTCGCCCTGCTCGCTGACCGTCGTGAGCAGGACGACGGGGGAGGGGACGTAGAAGGCGTTGGGCGGGACCGAGATCTTCGTGGTGGCGCCGCCCGTCTCAGCGGGCCGCCCGGATGATGCGTCCAACGTTCCTCACCACCTTCTGGATGCCGTCCTGGTACGCGTCGAGAAGGTCGTCGCACGGGTGGTGCAGGAACGGGGCGGGGAAGCTCAGGCTCGACCGGTAGTACTGCTCCGCGCCCGGCAACTCCCCTTGCCGGTACAGCGGGCGGGGCCGGCCGGGCCGGTAGTACGGCGGTTCGAGCCGGTGGCCGGTGAACATCGCCTGCCGGTGCAGCGGCCGGTTGGAGGGACGGCCGACGTCGAGCCCCTCGGCCCGCAGCGCGGTGACGAAGTCGTCCAGCGGCAGCCCGTCCAGCTCCTCGGGGACGTACCGCGCCTTGTAGCCGTACCAGCCCCCGCGTGTCACGTGCGGCGCCGTGTACGGGGGCCGCAGCCCGGGGATGCCCGACAGCCGTTTGCTCAGCCCTTCCAGGACCGCTGTCTTGACGGCGATGCGTTCGTCCAGGTCGCGGTACTGCTCGATGCAGATCGCGGCAGCCGGCAGCCCGATACGGTGATTGCCGCCGAGGCCGACCGCGACGTCCGCCGCGGGCAGGGCGCGACCGGCCCGCTCATGGGTGTGGCCGAGGCGCTGCGGGGCACGGAAGACCTCTTCGTCCGCGGTCACCAGGACGCCGCCCATGCCACCGCTGACCATCTTGCGCGCGCCGAGGCTGAAGACCCCCGCGTCGCCGAAGGTGCCGACCGGACGGCCGCGGTACCGGGCGCCGTGGGCGTGCGAGCCGTCCTCGACCACCTTCAGGCCGTGCCGGCCGGCCAGCCGTCCCAGCGCCGTCAACTCCACCGGGTGGCCCCACAGATGCGTCACCGCGACGGCCCTGGTCCGCTCCGTGACCCGCGACTCGGCGTCGGCGAGATCGACGTTCCCCGTCAGCGGGTCCACATCGCAGAGCACGGGGACCGCGGAGAGCAGGAACAGCGGGGCCACCGTCGCGTGGAAACTGTAGGACGGCACCAGCACCTCGTCGCCCGGGCCGACCCCCACCGCGAAGTACGCGCACAGGAGCGCGTCGGTGCCGCTGGACGAGGCGAGCGCGTACGGCAGGCCGTGGTAGCCGGCGACGGTCCGCTCGAACTCGGCCAGCACGGGGCCGTGGTCGTAGTCCGACAGCTCACCCGCGTCCAGCAGCCGTTCCACCCGCGCCCTGGCCGCCGGTGAGAGCTGCGGCCAGGCGGGCGGAGGGGGCACGGTGACCGCCGGCGGGCCGCCGTCCAGCGCCAGTCGGTCCATGTCAGCCCACCACCGTGTTCGTCCGGCCCGAGAGCAGCGCCCTGCTCTGGCGGAACCGGTCCTCCACGGCCACCCGGGTTTCCGAGGCTCCTCGGGCCCGAGCGGCCACCCGGGTCTCCATCAGGTCGTGTGCGCGGGAGCCCTGCCGGTAGAGGGAGGTGCCCTTGCAGCCCAGCTCCCAGCTCAGCCGGTAGACCTCGGCCGCGTCCGACGCGGTCGCCGAGCGCGGCAGGTTCACCGTCTTGGAGACCGCGTTGTCGGTGTACCGCTGCCACCGCGCCGCGACCCGCACATGCCAGGCGGGGGAGATGTCGTGGGCGTACCGGTACTTGGCACGGGCGCCGGGAGCCAGGGGCAGGTCCGCCAGCGCCTTCGTCCGTACGAGGTCCATCGCGTCCTCGGCGGACAGCCCGGCGAAGTGACGTACGTCGGCGAGCAGTTCCTCGTCGGCGAAGGTGACCCCGTCCTCGGTCAGCACGTCCTTGTTCCACACGGCGGAGAAGCGGGGTTCGATGCTCGCCGAGCAGCCCGCGACCATGGAGATCGTCCCGGTGGGCGCGACCGTGGTGATACCGCAGTTGCGTGCGGGCCTGCGCCAGCCGGTGTGCTCCCAGTTCGGGAACGAGCCGCGTTCCAGGGCGAGTTGACGGCTGACCTCCCTGGTCACGTCACGGATGCGGGAGCCCAGCTCGTCGATCAGGGTGAGCGCGGCCTGCGAGTCGTAGGGGATGCCGAGGCCGACCAGCAGATCGGCGAAGCCCATCACTCCGAGCCCGAGCCGCCGGTTGGCGTGCGCCATCGCGGTGACCCGGGGGTCCGGATAACGGCTGGCGTCGATGGCGTTGTCGAGCAGCCGTGTCGCGTCCGCGACGGTCTGCTCCAGCGCCGGCCAGTCGATGTGGCCCCCGCGGCCGAAGGCGGCGAGGTTGACGGAGCCGAGGTTGCTGGCCTCGTACGGGTACAGGGTCTGCTCCCCGCACGGGTTGGTGGTCCGGATGGGCCCGAGGTGTCCGGCGAGCGGGTTGGCGCGGTTGACGGTGTCGAGGAACAGCACGCCCGGGTCGCCGGTGCGCCAGGCGTTCCGTGCCAGCCGCTCCCAGATCTCCGCGGCGGGCACCGTGCGCACGGTCCGGCCGTCCTGGGGGCGGACGAGGGCGATCTCCTCTCCCGCGGCCAGCGCGTGCATGAACGCGTCGTCCACGGAGACGGAGATGTTGAAGTTCGACAGGTCGCCCACCCGCGCCTTGGCGTCGAGGAACGCGAAGATGTCCGGGTGGCGCACGGAGAGCGAGGCGAGGTTCGCGCCCCGCATCTTGCCGCCCTGCATCGTCACCTTCGTCTCGGTGTCGAACAGGTGCAGCCAGGAGACCGGACCACTGGCGCCGGCCGCCTCGGCGGAGCTGATGCCGGCCCCGGCCTCACGCAGCGCGCTCAGATCGAAACCGGTGCCGCCGCCCGTACGGTGGCAGGCCGCGGCGAGCCCCAACGTGTCGAAGATCCCGGCGAATTCGTCGGGCAGGGGGAGTACGAAACAGCTGGCGAGCTGCCCCTGCCGGGTGCCGCAGTTGTTGAGCACGCGTCCGCTGGGCAGGAACCGGTTCTCCGCCATCATCGCCCGGAAGCGCGCCGCCCAGTGGTGGGCGGCGGACGCGCTCGTGTACCGGGACTCGACGCCGCCCAGTGTCCCGGCGACGCGGTCGAGGATCTCTTCCGCCGTCTCGGTCCGCACGGAACCGGTGCGTGTGGCGGTCCGGCGGCCCAACTTGCCTTCGAGGACGGAGATGTTCACCGCGGCCCTCGCAGACCGGGGTGTTCCCCGCCGCCGGCGAACACCGCCGACCGGGCGCGCGGTTGGCGCGGCGGGAGCCACCGGCCCTCCTCCGCGATGCAGTGCAGCGACTCCCACGGGTGTCCTTCGCCCAGGGTGGCGGGCTCGGACGTCATGTCCGTGTTCGCGTCCGCCACATAAACCCCCCGTTCCACGCGCGGCTCCTTTCTGAGAACACCTGAGGTGAAGGCTGCTGTACACGGCTCCCGGAAATGTCCGCTGCCGTGAGGTGGCCGCCGACAATCGCGTTGCCACTTGGTGAACCAGGATAGTGAAAAAAATTTGGAAATCAATGTTGATCGGTTAACTATCCACTGAGCAGGCATTCCTTTCGGGGAACAAAACATTCCACGTCGCCGTTCGGGGCGGCGTTCCCGGGATGCCCCTTGCGGACACGGCCGACCGCTGCCAAGAATGAGGCATCCCGGTGGGTGCGGTAAAACTCTCGCCCACTGTCCGGGTGCTTCGGCAAGGGGATATCTCGATGCGCGCAAGCGAACGCCTCGCATGGGCTGGAGCGCAGGGTACGGCAGACGTGGAGAATATCGACGCCGAGCGGAACAAATATCGGGAGTGCGGCGCGAGGGGCGAGTGCCGGGAGCGCGTGGCGAATGTCAGAGCACGTGCGCGGGATCGCCTTTTCGGGGTCAGTGTGCAATAGAGAAGCAGGTTCTCGCATTATTTACGGACGTCGGCGGACAGCTACGGACACCGACGGACGGCGTCAGATTTCATCGGACACCACCGGACGGCACCGGACACCACCGGGCGGCATCGGACAGGGTCCGGCGGGATGGCGCGAAGAACCGTGGAGAACCCTGGAGAACCGTGTAGATCAGGATTCCGTGGAATTCCGCTTCGTGGAGAGAGGGTCAGCAGAAATACGTGGAGTCGGAGCCCGAAGGGGAACGCACAGTTGAACGAGGGGGCACAGGGTGACAATGGCGCACCATGACGTGCGGACCGAACGGTTCGCCGCGCACATCGCGGCACACGGGCTGACCCGCGCACGCGTACTGGAGCAGGTGGACGAGTCCTTCGGGGACCCCCTGCTCATCGTCGCCGCGGGCTCCGTCATCGCGGGATTCGGCAACGACACCAGCGACCTCGACCTGTACGTCGTCGTACGGGACGACGTCGCCGGCGCGCTCCCGCTGATGTCGTACGCGAAGAGCGCGCGTATCGACGTCATCATCACCGGTGCCAATCAACTCCTCACCCGGCACGCGGAGTTGAGCGCGGGAGCCTGGCCGGCGCCGACCGTCTCCCCGGGCGACCTGGTGGAACGGCGCAAGGTCTTCGACACGCTCAGCCGCTTCGGCCTGGGGCTCCCGCTGGACGGCACCCCGCAGTGGCTGGACTGGCAGCGGCGGCTCGACGGGGAGATCACCGGGTGGCTGCGCACCTGGTACGCGGTCGAGGCCGTCCGCATGCGGTCCGCCGCCCGCGCTCTGTCGGAGCACAAGCCGCTCGCGGCCGCACTGCGGGCGGGCGAGGCGGTGCTCGCCGCCCTGGACCGGCACGCGGTCACCAAGGGCGAGCGCTACTTCACATGGAAGTGGGTCGGCGAGAAGCTGCGACGGCTGGGCGACCAGGACGGGCTGGCGGCGTTCGAGCTGGCCATGTGCCCACCGCTGACGGCGGGCGAGGCACCCGCATACCTGCGCCGGGCCGAGACGGTCCTCGACACCTATCTGTCCGACGTGGACACGTCCGGCTGGCAGTTGTGCCTGATGCCCGCCGCGGGCACCACCTGGCGCCCCTTCGGCGAGGGACACCTGGTCTCCCGCTGGGGACTGCGCGCCGCCGCCGTCTCCCAGGGCAGCCCGGTGAGCGCTCCCGGCAGCTGGACGTATCACCCGGGCGAGCCGTGGCACCCCGATGTCGCGTCGCTCTTCGCCGAGGACATGTTCTGGCTGGGGATTCGGAGTGCGCCGTGACCGTACGTCCCGTGCGCGATCTGCGCACCCACGTGATGCACGTCAGCCATGGGGCCGCCATCACCATGGTCGTCACCCAGGCCGCGCTGGAGGACGTCGGAGGCGGCGTCCGGGCCGGTCAGTGGCGGCTGGTGGCCGCCCAGACCCGCCACCTGGTGCAGTCCTGTCTGTACGTGCGCGGGCTGGCGTACGGCGGCGAACCGTACCTCTACGAGGACGGCGGGGCCATCGACCCGTGCGTCGGCGTCCCGGACGGCGTCCGTGTCGAAGGGCTGCGGTTCGTCCACGAGGCCAACGCCCTCGCCACCGACCCGACCGGGGCCGAGGAGTGGTTCGGGCGGCTGTGCGACTGGGTCGCCGTCGCGCAGGCGGAGCTCGGCCTGAACGGTGAACTGCCCGAACTCCGTTCCCCCAACGGCATGTTCGGCGGACTCCGCCTCGTGCGCGGCTGGCAGGAGGCCGTCGACGAACTCGGGTTGCCCGCCCTGCTGCCCAGCGAATGGATCAAACCGCTGTGACCGATCAAACCGCTGTGATGAACCGACCCGCTGTGGTGAACCGACCCGCTGTGGTGAACCGACCCGCTGTGGTGAACCGACCCGCTGTGGTGAACCGAGCCGCTGTGGTGAACCGAGCCGCTGTGATGGAGCGCGTCGCCGTGGACACACCGGGCACGATGCTCATCACCGGTGCCACCGGAGTCGTGGGAGCCGAACTGGCCGAGCAGGCAAGGGAGTCCGGCTGGCAGGTGGCCGGCTGCTCCGCGCGGGGCGGCACCGGTGTGACGGCCTGGCGGATGGGGGAGACCCCGGCACCACCGGAACTCACCGGCCCCTGGGACGTGATCGTGAACGCGGCGGCCCGCCCCCGCTGGAACCTCCCCGCGGCGCGGGCCACCGCCGCGAACGTCGCCCCCGTCGGCGCCCTCGCCCCCCTGGTCGGCCCCCGGACCCACGTCATCCACGTCTCCACCGCGTACGTCACCGGCCTGCGCGGCAGCGCCGGATCGGAGCGTCCGGACGACTACCGCAACAGCTACGAGTGGTCCAAGGCCGCCGCCGAGCGGGAGGCCGTCGAGCGCTACGGCGCCACGGTGGTGCGCCCGCCGCTGGTGATCGGCCGCCGCTCGGACGGGGCGGTCAGCAGGTTCACCGGCCTGTACTCGCTGATCCGCAGCTGTGTCACCGGGTTGCTGCCCGCCGTCGTCGGGGACGGGGAGGCATTCGTGGAGACCGTCACGAGCTGCGACGTCGCCGCCTGCGTGCTGGACCTCGCGCGTGACGGGCGTAACGGGTGTGGGGGACGCGAGGGTCGCGACGGACGCGACGGATCGGGCGGACAGCCCGTCGTGCTGGGCACCGGCGAGGAGGCCTGTTCGGTGAAGGAACTGGTCGAGGTGGAGTTCGGGACGCTCAACACATGGCGTGCCGCGCGGGGATGCGGCCCCTTGGAGACTCCGACGATCGTCACCCCCGAGCAGTGGGACCGCTTCTATCTGCCCTTCGCACGCCCGCACCTGACGGCCCGCCAGCTCCGCGCCGTGGAACTGCTCAGCGCGTTCATCCCGTACATGTCCACGCACGAACCCATCGGAGTGACCCGGCGCGTACCGCCCGTCCGACCTGCCCTGCGGACGTGCGTACGGGCATGGGCCGACCGGCATCCGCGCCTGGCACAGGGCAACCCCACACCGTGGGTCGGCGAGGAGGAGACGTGACCGACGCATACGACGCCTACGACACAGGTACGTACGACGCAGACGCGTACGACTACCGGCGTGGAATCCGGGCCATCTGGCCGGAGACGGAACGACTGCTGCCCACCTCCGTCACCGAGAAGCTGGCCGGGCTCGCGGAGCGGAACGACCGTACGGGCCGGCTGTCCGACAGCAGCGTCGAGGCACTGCGCGAAGCGGGCTGGTTCGGACTGCCCGTGCCGCGCGAGTTCGAGGGCGGCGGCGGTTCGATCGAGGAGTGCTGTGCCCTGCAACGCCGGATCGGCGCGGCGGACCCGGCGCTCGCCATCGCGGTCAACATGCACCTGTTCTCGGTGGGCGTCCTCGTCGAGCACTGGCGCCGCGAGCGCGACGAGTCGTGGATGCTGCTCGAAGCGATCGCCGGTCAACAGCGCATCGTGGGCAACGCCTTCGCCGAGCCCGGACTGGCCGGTGCGCTGACCAGATCGCACTGCACGGCCCGCCGCGCCGGCAAGGAATGGAGGGTGAACGGCGTCAAGGTGCCCTGTTCACTGGCCGAACGCAGCGACCTGCTCTGTCTGCAGTTACGGGACGAGGCCGGCGGCCCGGAAAGCCTGCTGGTGGCCCTCGTCGCCACCGACAGCCCCGGCATCACCGTCGAACGCACCTGGAACACGCTGGGCATGCGCGCCTCCGAGTCCGACACCGTACGGCTGCGGGACTGCGCGATCCCCGACGAACTCGTCTTCCACCGGACGCGGCCCGGCTCCCAGGGCGACGAGGTGTTCGCCGCCGGACTCGGCTGGTTCTGCGTGTCGACCACGGCCTGCTACCTCGGGCTGATCTCCGCGGCGGTCGACCAGGCCCGCGCCGCGCTGGAGAACTCCCGGATCACCCACCTCGGCGCGGCCCGCTCCGAACTGCCCTCCTTCCAGTCCGCGCTCGGCGCCCTCCTTGTCGACGTACTCCCTCTGGAGGCGGCCTGCGCGGGGCTCGCACGGCAGCTGGACGCCCGCACGGCCGACCCGCGCAGCCTCACTCCGGCGCTGCTCGCCCTCAAGTGCCGGGCCGCCGAACTGGCGACCCGGGCCGTCGAGGCGACCTCCGAACTCGTGGGCGTGGCCTCCTACGCGGCCACGGGAACGGCCTCCCGGCTGCTGCGGGACGCCCACGCGGCCCGCTTCCACCCGCCGACCCGCTTCGCCACCCGTCAGCTCCTCGGCCGCTGGGCGCTCGGGCTGCCCTTCACCTTCGAACTGACCGAGCGGCCTGGCTTGGGACTGGATGGGCGGCCTGGCTTCGGACCGGACGAGCGTCCCGGCTTCGGACCGGACGAACGGGCCGACCTGGGACCGGACGAGCGGCCGAGCACCGAACGGGACGAGCGGCCGAGCACCGAACGGGCCGACCGGCCGGGGACCGAGCGGGACGAACGTCCCACGGGCGGCGGGACGCGGTGACCGGCCCGCTCGACCTCATCCGCACCCACCAGTCCGCCGGACGCGCCCTCCTCTTCCGGCTGACGGGCGCCACCGACCCGGAGGTCGGCGGGCAAGGGGCCTGGGTCACCAGCGCGGGCGGTGAGCGCTACCTCGACGTGGGCTCCTTCGCCGTGTTCCTGCTGGGCCACGGCCACGCCGGACCCGTGGAAGCCGTCGCACGACAGCTCCGTACGCTGGCCGGCTCCACCCGGACGCTCCCCAACGAGACCAACGCCCGCGCGGCGGCGGCACTCGCCGCACTGGCACCCGAGCCCCTGACCAAGGTCATGCTCCTCAACTCGGGCGCCGAGGCCGTCGAAGCGGCACTCAAGCTCGCCCGCGCCCGCACCGGACGCACCGGCCTCGCGCACCTGGCGGGCTCCTTCCACGGCAAGACGACGGGCGCGCTGAGCCTCACCGACGCCGCGCCCTTCCGTGACGGACTGGGCCCACTGCTCCCGGGCGTGCTCCGGCTGCCGCGCGACGACGCCGCCTCGGCCGCCCGGCTCGTATACGAGAACCGGCCCGCCGCGGTCTTCGCCGAACCCGTACAGGGCGAGGGCGGTGTCCACCCCCTGACGGCCGACTACGCCGGGGCGCTGCGCCGGGCGTGCGACGAGGCGGGCACGCTCCTCGTCCTCGACGAGATCCAGTGCGGCCTCGGCCGCTGCGGCACGCTGTGGGCCCACGAGCCCCTGGGGGTGCGCCCCGACATCCTGCTGTCCGGCAAGGCGCTGGGCGGCGGAGTCATCCCCGTCTCGGCGCTCGTCGCCACCGAGGACGCCTTTCGCCCCTACGACCACGACCCGCTGCTGCACACCTCGACCTTCGGGGGCAATCCGCTCGCGTCGGCCGCGCTGCTGGCCACGCTGGAGGTCGTCGCCTCCCACGACGTACCCGCGCTGGCCCGGCGGGCCGGACACGCACTGCGTACCGTCCTCACCGGCCTGGTGCGGGACTGGCCGGGGCTGTTCACCGGCGTCACCGGCCGCGGCCTGATGCTCGGACTGCACGGGACCCGGCCGGACGTGTCGGCCGAGATGATGCGGGCCGCGCTGAGCAGGCGCATTCTGCTGACCATGTGTCTGACCGCGCCGGGGGTCCTGCGGTTCACCCCACCGGCGTTCATCGATGAGGACGACCTCGCGTTCCTCGAACGCGGCCTGCACGAGGCCGCGACGACGACCCAGAAAGAACTGAGCACATGACGGAGGTTCCGACATGCCCGTGGTGACGGTCAGCGAACGCCTGCACGCCTCGGCGGAGACGGTGTGGGAGAGGGTCTGCGACGTCGAGTCGTACCCGTCCTTCATGGAAGTGGTCATCTCGACCAAGGTCTACAACGAGAAAGTGCGCGACGACGGCACCAAGGAGGCCATGACCGACTGGGAGGTGCTGCTCAAGGGGTCCGTCCTGAAGTGGACCGAGCACGAGATACGGGATCCCCGCGCCCGCCGTATCCAGTACACGCAGGTCTCGGGCGACCTGGAGGTGTTCCAGGGGTACTGGCAGGTCGTCCGCGAGACCGACTCGGTCACCAGGGTGACCCTGCAGGTGGAGTTCGAGATCGGCATCGCGATGCTCAAACCCATGCTGGAACCCGTCGCCGTACGGGCCATCGAGCGCAACTCCACCGACATGCTCCTGGCGCTCGGGGAGCGCGCCCCCCGGTGACGCCCGGACCGGCGGCACAGGGACCGACACCGCGACCGGCACGACGACCGACACCGCGACCGGCACCGCGGCTGGCACCGGGACTCCGCATCAGGGGACTCGTGAAGTCCTTCGGAGGCAGGCGGGTGCTCGACGAGGTGGACCTCGTCGCGGAACGCGGAGAGGTGGTCTCCCTGCTCGGACCCAACGGGGCCGGGAAGACCACCCTCGTCTCCGTCGTCGCGGGCCTGCTGCGCCCCGACGCGGGCTCCGTATCGGTTCTCGGCACCGACGTCGTACGCCCCTCCAGCACCTCCAGCCCATCCCGCGCTCCCCGCGCTCCCCGCGTCCCTCGTGCCGCACGCGGCCGGATCGGTCTCGCCGCACAGGACGTGGCCGTCTACCCCACCCACACCGTGGAGGAGAACCTGCGCTTCTTCGGAGCCCTGGCCGGTCTGCGCCGCGGCGAACTGCGCGCCTCCGTCGACACCCTGATCGAGACACTCGACCTGGCGCCGCTGCGCCGACGGCGGGCCCGCGAACTCTCCGGCGGCCAGCAGCGCCGCCTGCACGTGGGCTGCGCGCTGGTCCACCGGCCCCGGCTGATCCTGCTCGACGAACCCACCGCGGGCGCGGACCCGCAGACCCGCCGCGCCCTCCTGCGCCAGGTCCGCGCCCTGGCCGACGACGGCAGCACCGTCCTGTACACCACGCACTATCTGCAGGAGGTGGAGGAACTGGACGCACGGGTCGTCGTGCTCGGCGACGGCCGGGTGCGGGAGGACGCGGGCGTGGACCAGCTCATCGCGCGCTACACCCGCAGCGAACTGGTGCTGAAGTTCGCCGGGGACGCCCCGGAGCTGCCCTGGCCCGGTGCCAGAGTGGCCGGTGACACGGTGTTCCTGCCCACGGACCGGCCCGGCGTCGACCTGGTCAAGGCGGTGGAACTGACCGGGCAGGACCGCGAACGCCTGCGGGCGGTGGAGCTGTCCCGCGCCGGACTCGAAGCCGCGTACCTGGAACTGCTCGGGGCGGAGCGGGACAAGTGAACCGCGCCCTGACGGTGGCCCGGCACGATCTGGTCTGGCTGCGCCGCGATCCGGCGCCGGTCATCACCATGCTGCTCACGCCCGCGCTGCTCATGTTCTTCATCAAGCCCCTGTACGTCGGGGCCCTGGACCGGCTCGGCTACCGCGGCGTCAACGGCGCCGAACTGGCGGTGCCCGGCATGACGGTGATGTTCTCCTTCTTCATGGCGGGCCTCGTCACGGAGTCCGTCTTCCGCGAGCACGGCCTCAACACCTGGGCGCGGCTGCGGGTCTCACCCCTGCGCGACACCGAGCTGATGACGGGGAAGGTGGCGCCCTGTCTGGTCCTGGTCATGGCCCAGTCCTGTGCGCTGTTCCTGCTCGGCCGGACGCTCATGGACCTGCGTGTACGAGGCAGTCTGCTCGCCCTGCTGGCCGTCATGGCCGCGCTGTCCGTCTGCGTGGTGGCCTTCTCCTTCCTGTTGTGTGCCGTCGCCCGGACACGTCGGCAGGCCTTCGCCTACGAGCGGGTGACGACGCTGGTCTGGGTGATCCTCGGCGGCACCCTCGTCCCGACGGAGCTGATGGCCGACTGGGTCGGCGCGCTCGCCAGGTTCACCCCGGTGTACTGGGCGAGCCACGGCTACCGCGAGGTGATCCTCAACAGCGAGGGGGTGGCCGGAGTGCTCCCGCACGTCGGGGTTCTGTGCGGATTCGCCGCCCTGTTCGTCGCGCTGGCGGTATGGAGGTTCAACGGCGAGGCCGACAAGCAGCATTGGGACTGAGGGCGCGGCGGGTGGAACCGAGGGCGCCTCGGTGGAGAGGTCGCCAGGTCGGCCAGGCCTGCCCGGTTGGTCCGGTCGGCCAGGTCAGGCCACGACCTGCGCGATGAGATCGTGCACGAGATGGTTCCCCGGCGCGCAGTTCTCCTTGAGCCGGTGGATCTCGCCCGGACCGAACCAGTGGTAGGCGGAGTTCTTCGACCACTCCAGGGCCGGACGGGACAGATCTCCGTCCACCTCGACGAGATAGTCGGCCTCGTGCCGCAGCGTGCCCCCGTCGTCCCCGGCCCACTGGGTGACCCGCAGCAGCCGGCGTACCCGGCGCAGGCGCCAGCCCGTCTCCTCCTCGACCTCGCGGGCCAGGGCTCCGAGCAGGGTCTCACCAGCTTCGACATGCCCGCCGACGACGTCCCAGATACCGGGGAACAGCCGCCGGTCGGGCCCGCGCTTCTGCGCGAACGCCTCGGCCCGCTCGTTCAGGATCACCGCCCGGACGGTCCACACCTCGCCCTCCGCCGGACAGGGCACCTCGACGCCGGGATCCACCAGGACCGCCCCGGCCCCCTCGGACCTGTCTGGCTCGGACATGCCGTCCACCCTAGCCGCCGCGATCGGGGAGCCTCCGGAGGACGACTGCCGCAGCCCCTATAACCTGGGGAAATGCTGACAGAAGTCACCGCGACCCGCTACATCACGCCCCTGCGTGAGGGCGGCTCGCTCCCGGGCATCGTCGAGGCCGACGACCTGGGCACGTACGTCATGAAGTTCACCGGCGCCGGACAGGGGCGCAAGACCCTCGTCGCGGAGGTCGTCTGCGGTGAACTCGCCCGGCGCCTGGGCCTGCGCGTACCGGGACTCGTCACGATCGGGCTCGATCCGGTCATCGGACTCGGCGAACCCGACCAGCAGGTGCAGGAGTTGCTCAAGTCGAGCGGCGGGCTGAACCTCGGCATGGACTTCCTCTCCCGGGCGATCGGGTTCGACTCCCTCGCGCACGAGGTGAGCCCGGAAGAGGCCGGGAAGGTCGTCTGGTTCGACGCGCTGGTCAACAACGTCGACCGGTCGTGGCGCAACCCCAACATGCTGTTCCGGGACGGCGATCTGTGGCTCATCGACCACGGCGCCACCATGATCTGGCACCACAACTGGCCGGGCGCACAGGCCTCGGCGGCCAAGCCGTACGACGCCACCGACCACGCCCTCGCCCCCTTCGGCCCCGACATCCCGGCCGCCGCAGCGGAGTTGGGGCCGCGTGTCACGGCGGAACTGCTCGCCGAGGTGACCGCCGCGATCCCCGAGGAGTGGCTGAAGGACGAGCCGGGCTTCGACTCGGCCGACGCGCTCCGGCAGGCGTACGCGCGACCCCTCCTCGCCCGCGCCGCCACCATCCACGAGCGCATCCGCCTCCAGGGCGACACCACTGGCAGCAGTGACATCCGGAAGGGCACGAAGTGAGCGAGCGCGACGGCCGGGACGGCCGTGTGGGCGATGTCGTCGACCGGGTCGTCTACGAGTACGCGGTGCTGCGCGTCGTGCCGCGCGTCGAGCGGGGGGAGTACTTCAACGCGGGAGTGCTCGTGTACTGCCGCGCGCACTCCTTCGTGGCCGCCCGCACCCACCTCGACGAGACCAAGCTGCTCGCGCTCGACCCGGCGGCGGACGCGCCGGGCGTACGGGCCGCGCTGCGGGCCGTCGAGGGGGTCTGCGCCGGGGGCGCGGCGGCCGGACAGGCCGCGGGCGACGACGCCGGACGGCGGTTCCGCTGGCTGATCGCACCCCGCTCGACGGTCGTGCAGCCGGGGCCCGTGCACACCGGTCTCACCGCCGATCCCGAGGCCGAGACGGCACGCCTGCTCGACCTGCTCGTCAGGTGAGGGGTCACCTTTCCGCCGCGGACGGGCCGGCTCCCGGCCGGGTGATGGATCACATGGGCGCGGTGTGCCGTTGACACTGGGTGCCAAGGCTTCTAGCGTCTCGTCCGTTGAAGGTACTAAGCGGTCGCTCACCAGTGGGGTGTACCGTTCAAGGGCTTCCCCAAGGGCGAGGAGAACCAGCAATGTCCACCACTGAGCAGCGCGTCGCCGTAGTCACCGGTGCCGCGCGCGGCATCGGCGCCGCGACCGCCGTACGACTGGCCGCCGAAGGCCGTGCCGTCGCGGTGATCGACCTCGACGAGGCCGCGTGCAAGGACACCGTCGAGAAGATCACCGCCGCCGGTGGCCGGGCGATCGCGGTGGGCGCCGACGTCTCCGACGAGGCGCAGGTCGAGGCCGCCGTGGCGCGGGTCGCCCAGGAGCTCGGGGCGCCGACGATCCTGGTGAACAACGCGGGCGTGCTCCGCGACAACCTGCTGTTCAAGATGAGCGTCTCCGACTGGGACACCGTCCTGAACGTGCACCTGCGCGGCTCCTTCCTGATGACGCGGGCCGTCCAGAAGTACATGGTGGAGGCCAAGTTCGGCCGGGTCGTCAACCTCTCCTCGTCCTCGGCGCTCGGCAACCGCGGCCAGGTCAACTACTCCGCCGCCAAGGCCGGTCTGCAGGGCTTCACCAAGACCCTCGCGTTCGAGCTCGGCAAGTTCGGCGTCACCGCGAACGCCGTGGCGCCCGGCTTCATCGTGACGGACATGACCGCCGCGACCGCCGAGCGGGTCGGCATGGGCTTCGAGGAGTTCCAGGCCGCCGCCGCCACCCAGATCCCGGTCCAGCGCGTGGGCAACCCGGACGACATCGCCAACGCGATCGCCTTCTTCACGGGCGACGCCGCCGGATTCGTCTCCGGCCAGGTGCTGTACGTGGCCGGCGGACCGCTCAACTAGGACTGGGGACAGGGACATGACCACTGTGGAACTCTCGGGCAAGGTCGCCCTCGTCACCGGCGCCAGCCGCGGCATCGGCTACGGCGTCGCGCAGGCGCTGCTGGCCCGTGGCGACCGGGTGTGCATCACCGGCCGCAACGAGGACGCGCTCAAGGAGGCCGTCGAGCAGCTCGGCGCCGACCGCGTCATCGGGGTCGCGGGCAAGGCCCACGACGAGGCCCACCAGGCCGTCGCCGTCGAGCGCACGATGGAGGCGTTCGGCCGGGTCGACTTCCTGGTCAACAACGCCGGTACGAACCCGGTGTTCGGGCCGATCGCCGACCTCGACCTCAATGTGGCGCGGAAGGTGTTCGAGACCAACGTCGTCTCCGCGCTCGGCTTCGCCCAGCAGACGTGGAAGGCGTGGCAGAGCGCGAACGGCGGCGCGATCGTCAACATCGCCTCCCTCGCGGGTGTCTCGGCCTCGCCGTTCATCGGCGCGTACGGCATGAGCAAGGCCGCGATGATCAACCTGTCCCTCCAGCTGGCGCACGAGTTCGCACCGCTGGTGCGGGTCAACTCGATTGCGCCCGCCGTGGTCAAGACCAAGTTCGCGCAGGCCCTGTACGAGGGTCGCGAGGAGGAGGCCGCCGCGGCGTACCCGCTCGGCAGGCTGGGGGTGCCCTCCGACATCGGGGGAGCCGCCGCCTTCCTCACCTCGGAGCAGTCGGACTGGATCACCGGGCAGACGCTCGTGGTCGACGGCGGGATCTTCCTCAACGCGGGTGTGTCCTGACCGGTGACGACAATAAATTCGGCGTTTTAAACCCTGCGTCGTACACGGGTTTTCCACACGGAAAATTCATGCGGAAAGCGGATATGTTCCGCACAGATTCCAAACAAGAGCCGCAGAGCCGAAAAATATCGAACAAATGATGTTCGTGCACGTCAAGTGCCCCGCCGTCAGAGCCGTTTGACGGGCGGGGCACTGCGATATGGTCCTGCCCACTTTGGCGGGGCTCATCGAGGAGCGTGCGCGTGTTGAAGCGGAACCGGTCCCTGCGGCACTTGTCGGTGATCGCGTCCATCACCTCCATGTCCCTGGTCTCAGGATGCGGAGTGCTGTCCTCGGACACGTCCGAGGGCGAGGGCCCGATCATCGTGGGCACGACCAGCGCACCCAGCACGCTCGACCCCGCCGCTTCCTGGGACGGGTCGTGGGAGCTGTTCCGCAACGTCTACCAGACCCTCCTCAGCTACCCGTCCGGCGCGTCCGCGCCCGAGCCGGACGCCGCCGAGAGCTGCCGCTTCACCGACGACGCGAACCGCACGTACAGCTGCACCCTGCGCGAGGGGTTGTCCTTCTCCGACGGGCACGATCTCGACGCCGAGGCAGTGAAATACTCCATCGACCGCATCCGGAAGATCGCCGTGGACGGCGGCCCCGGGGGCCTGCTCGGCAGCCTGGAGCGGGTCGAGACGAAGGGCGCGAACGAGGTCGTCTTCCGCCTCAACAAGCCGGACGCCACCTTCCCCTTCGTGCTCGCCACACCCGCCATGTCGATCGTCGACCCCGAGGAGTACCCGGCCGACGCCCTGCGCGAGGACAGCGAGGTCACGGGGTCGGGACCGTACAGCCTGGAGTCGTACGAGGAGGGGCAGGAGGCCCGGCTCGTCCGCAATGACGACTACAAGGGCTCCGCCGACCGCCAGAACAACGCCGTCACCATCCGGTACTTCCAGGACTCGGGCGAGATGGTGGGCGCCCTGAAGGACCGCAAGATCGACGTCACCCTCCGCGGACTCGCCGCCGAGGACGTCGTCGCCCTGGAGGACCGGCGCGGCAAGGACGACATCCAGCTGGTGGAGGGCGCGGGCACCGAGATCCGCTACCTGGTCTTCAACCCGAAGGACCCGTGGGCCAGGAAGGCGGCGGTCCGCAAGGCCGTCGCGCAGGTCGTCGACCGGCCGGCCATCGCCCACACCATCTACAAGGACACCGTCGAGCCGCTGTACTCCATGGTCCCGAGCGGACTGGCCGGCCACACCACCGGCTTCTTCGACGACTACGGCAGCCCCAGCACCTCCAAGGCCCGGCAGATCCTTCTGGAGGCGGGCATCTCCGAACGCGTACCGCTCACCCTCTGGTACACGACGGACCGGTACGGCTCCACGACCAAGCCCGAGTTCGAGGAGCTGAGGCGCCAGCTCAACGAGACTGGCCTGTTCAGCGTCACCGTCAAGGGCCGCCCCTGGAAGACGTACGAAGCCGGTTACCGCAAGGGCGAGTACCCCGTGTTCGGCCGTGGCTGGTTCCCCGACTTCCCCGACGCCGAGAACTTCATCGCCCCGTTCGTCGGCGAACAGAACGCGCTCGGTACGCCCTACAAGTCGCCCGAGATCACCGACGTCCTGCTGCCGGAGTCGCGCCGCCGGACCGACCGCGGGGACGTCGTCGAGCAGTTCAAGAAGGCGCAGGACATCCTCGTGGACGACGCGCGGCTGCTGCCCCTGTGGCAGGGCAAGCAGTACCTCGCCGCCAGTGAGGAGATCTCCGGCGTCGAGCGGTCCATCGACCCGTCGACGATCATGATGGTGTGGGAGCTGTCCCGCAAGACCAGCTGGTAGCGGGGGAGCCGGCCGGGAGCCCGGCCGATTGTCAGTGGGCGGCGGTAGGTTCTGAGGACCGGAAACAACCGCACCTGTAAGGAAGTTCACGTGACCGACACCGCCATGCTGCCCGAGTCCTGGCGCGGCGTCCTGGGCGAAGAGCTGCAGAAGCCCTACTTCAAGGAGCTCACCGAGTTCGTCGAGGAGGAGCGCGAGAAGGGGCCCGTCTACCCGCCGCGCGACGAGGTCTTCGCCGCACTCGACGCGACTCCTTACGACCGTGTGAAGGTGCTCGTCCTCGGCCAGGACCCCTACCACGGCGAGGGCCAGGGCCACGGCCTGTGCTTCTCGGTCCGGCCCGGCGTGAAGACACCGCCCTCCTTGCGCAACATCTACAAGGAGATGAAGGAGGAGCTGGGCCACCCGGTGCCGGACAACGGCTATCTGATGCCGTGGGCCGAGCAGGGCGTCCTGCTGCTCAACGCGGTGCTGACGGTCCGCTCCGGAGAGGCCAACTCGCACAAGGGCAAGGGCTGGGAGAAGTTCACGGACGCGGTGATCCGGGCCGTGGCCGAGCGGCCCGACCCGGCGGTGTTCGTCCTGTGGGGCAACTACGCGCAGAAGAAGCTCCCGCTCATCGACGAGGAGCGGCACATCGTCGTCAAGGGCGCGCACCCCTCGCCGCTGTCCGCGAAGAAGTTCTTCGGCTCGCACCCCTTCACCCAGATCGACGAGGCGATCGCGAAGCAGGGCCATGAACCGATCGACTGGCGCATCCCGAACATCGGCTGACACCCCACCCGGTCCGCCCCGCCCTGGGCCGGACCGGGCCTCCCGGGTCAGGACTGCTCCCACGGGGGTGGGGCAGTCCTGACCCGGGCCCGGCCGGTTCGTGGCAAGCCGGACCGGACCGCGTCAGTTCGATCCGGCCGTCACCGCGTCGGCCCAGCCGCGTACGGGGCCGCCTCAGCTCGATCGCCCGCGCCTGCCGTTAGCGTCGGGGAGAGGCGACAACGGCAGGCGCGGGCGCGCCCGCCGGCGGACGAGCGGGTGGAGGGCGACGCGGTGGCGGAGCAGCAGGAGCAGGCGGCGGCGGACGCAATGACGACCAGGATCGGGCAGGCCGTCATGCTTCTCCACGGCGGCGACCGTGAGGAGGCCCGGAGCCGCTTCCTGGACCTGTGGGCGGAGATCGGCGAGGAGGGCGACGCGCTCCACCGCTGCACACTCGCGCACTACATGGCCGACACGCAGGACGATCCCTCGGACGAACTCGCCTGGGACCTGAGGGCCTTGTCGGCGGCGGACGAGCTCACTGATCAACTCACGGACGAGCTCACGGACGACCGGGGCGCGGACCACCCGGAGCGCCACCCGTCCCTCGCCGTACGGGCCTTCTACCCGTCCCTGCATCTGAACCTCGCCGCGGACTACGTGAAGCTCGGCCGCTCCGAGGCGGCCCGCGGCCACCTGGGAGCGGCGCGGGCCGGCGTGGGCGTCCTCGGCGACGACGCCTACGGAGACGGGGTCCGGGCCGGCATCGGCCGCCTGGAGTCGAGGCTGGACCGGGAGGGCCCGGACGGCGCACCCGAGCCCACGCCGAGACGGCCGGGGCAGGGAAGAGGCCCGGGAGGCGAGACGCTGGGGCCGCCGCGTCGGGAGCCCTAGGACGCCGCCGGACCTCCAGACCCAGGCAGACCCAGGCAGCCCCAGTCAGCCCGAGGGGCGTCAACGGCCGTACATGTCCTGGCAGATGGCCGCCTGTGGACTGTCCGCCCGCCAGCCGCCGTACGTCCGGCCCAGCGCGCACACGTCCGTGCCCGTCGACGGCACGGACGCGGGCAGTCGCGGCACGGCCCGGTGCTCGGGCCGCCGGGGCTCCGGGCGCCGCGCCGGTTCGGCGGGGACGTGCCGGGGGTGGTCCGCCGCGGCGGCGGGACCCGCAGGAGGCGTACGGGCCGGTCCGGACGCGGCTGCCGAAGGGCGGCGGGACGGGCCGATGAGCTCCAGGGCCTCGCGGGCCGGGGCCTGGACGACCCGTTGCTCGGCCCTGCCGTCCGGGCGCGGCTCCGACACCGGGGGCGGGACGGACGGCCGGGCGGGGGAAGCAGTTCGCTGGACGGTCACACAGCCCGAGACGGCTGAGACCGCCGAGACGGCCACGGTGACCAGAAGCGTTGCGGTGGTCGCGGTTCGATGCACCCGCGCAACTCTGCTGGTTCCGCCGTGCTTTGGGGAGCTGACAAGCGCACTGTGCCCCGCACGGGTGAAAGCGCGGCGGCCGATGCCGCCCCGGTCGCCCTCAGTCGCCGGTCGCCCCGTCGACGCGCTCGCGGATCAGATCGGCGTGGCCGTTGTGGCGCGCGTACTCCTCGATCATGTGGGTGTAGATCCACCGCAGGTTGAAGGGCTTGTCGGTGAACCTGCTCCGGCCCTCGGACAGGTCGTCCAGGCCGAGAGGCGCCGCGTTGCGGCGGGCGGTCGCGATCTCGCCCTGCCAGGTGGCGTACGCCTCCTTCCAGGTGTCCGCCTCGGTGAGATGGAACTCGCCGTTCGGATCCTCGTCGCTGTAATAGAGCGGCCCGGCGTCGTCGTCCACGAGGACCCTGCGGAACCAGCTGCGTTCCACCTCCGCCATGTGCCGGACGAGCCCGAGGAGGGACAGCTCGGAGGGCGGTACCGCAGCCGTCCTGAGCTGGGAGTCGTCCAGGCCTTCGCACTTCCAGGCCAGGGTCTCCCGGTGGTAGTCCAGCCAGCCCTCCAGCATGGCTCGCTCACCGGCGTCCGTCGCGGGTTCCCTGCGCTCGATCGTCATGACCGCATCATCGCGGACGACCGCTGCCCCGGCCCACCCGATTTCCCGCCCGCACCCCGAGCTGCCGCGCCCCCGCCGCGCCCCGTTCAGCCCGGCTCAGCCCTGCCCCGCTCCTCAGCCGTCGGCCGCCGGCCCGCTCCTCAGTTCGGCCCAGACGGTCTTGCCCCAGCGGTGGGGCTCGGTGCCCCACCGGTCCGCGAGGGCGTCGACCAGGACGAGGCCGCGGCCCCGGATCCGCTCCCCGTCGCAGTCGGTCCGCATCCTCGGGAGGTCGCGGGAGCGGTCGACGACCGCGAGGAGGACGCGGTCGTCGGCGGGGCGCGTGACGACGACCCGGATCACGGAGCAGCACGCGTGGTCGACGGCGTTGGAGACCAGCTCGGTGATGACGCACAGGGCGTCCTCGGTCAGCTCGTCCTGCTGCCAGGCCGCGAGGGCCGTACGCACCAGGCTGCGCGCCGCACCCGCGCTCTCCGGTACGCGTTCGAGCGTCTGTGAGTATCCGGGATGCCCGGTCGGACGTGGTGTTGCCGTCACAGTCATCAGGACCTCGGGGTGCGGGTGTGATGTGCCTTGACCGAGTGAACGGCTTCGGGGCGCGCGGAGGCAGGAAAAATCCCCCCGCGATGGATACGACCCAACCGGATATTTCTCCGCGATCTGTACTCATGGCCAGGAATCACTGCCTACCGTGCATATGTGGACGGCAACGAGCGCTTCATGAGCGCGATGAGCGAGCGGTGCATGACCCAGGCCGAACTGGTCGACGCGGTCAACGTCCGTCTGACCGCCGCCGGACAGGAGGGAACGGTCAGCGACCGGACCGTTCGCTACTGGCGGACCGGAAGAACGAGGTGGCCGCACCCCCGTCAACGCGAGGCGCTGGAGGCAGTATTCGGATGTACGGCCGAGGAACTGGGCTTCAGTCCTCCGGCCCGCAACCGTCCCGCCACCGAACCGGAGGCCCCTGTGGACCGCAGGAACTTCCTCACCGCCACCACCGGAACAGCCGCCGTCGTGACACCGTTCGCCGGTGCGCCGCCCCAGGTGGGCACCTCCGACGTCATCCGGCTGCGCTCCGGCCTGGACGCCCTGATGGCGCTCGACCGCAGCAGAGGCGGCCACGACGGCCTGGAGCGCGCCGCGTTGGCCGGCGCCGCCGAGGCCCTGGAGAAACAACGGCTCGGGGCGACCCAGCGCATCCGCCGCAGACTCTTCTCCGTGGCCGCCGACTACACCGCCACGGCCGCCTGGAGCGCGATCGACGCCCGCCGGATGGACCGCGCCTCCCAACTCCTGGGCCGGGCGCTCTACCTGGCCGGAATGGCCAAGGACCCCGTGGCGGAGCTGCGGGTCTGGAACGCGTACGCGATCCTCGCGCACCACCGGGACGAGTACGCCGAGGCCGTCGACGCCGGTTACGCCGCCCAGGGAACGGCCGTCGCCAGGCGGCTGCCCCTGTACAGCTCCCTGGCCCATGCCAGGACGGCCATCGGCCACTCGAACCTCGGCGACCGGCAGGCCGCCCTGCGCTCCCTGGGACACGCCGGGGACGCCCTGGACAAGGCACGGCCGGACGAGCCCCAGCCGTCGTGGATCGCCTTCTACGGTCCCGCCGAACTGCTCGCCATGACCGCCATCGTGCAGGACCGGAACGGGCGCTTCGCCGAGTCCGAGGCCGCCTCCCACCAGGCCCTGCGGACGATCCCGGCGGAGTTCCGCAGGAACAGGGCCCTGGCCACCGGGCGGCTCGCGCTGGCCCAGCTCCACCAGCGGGACGTCGAGCAGGCGTGCGCGACGGCCGCCTCGGTCTTCCCCCTGATGTCGGGCCATCCGATCCCGGGCCGGATGCGCTCCCTGCTCGGCGACTACTACCGGGACCTGATCACTCTTGCGCCGGACGCCGGGATCGCCCGAGAGTGGGGAGACCGCTACCGATCCGAATGGAGCCGACTGTGAGCGCCGATGGCCTGGACATCCGCCGCTTCGGGCACGACGACCTGCCGCGGATCCGGCAGACGATCATCGACCTGCACGCCGCGGCGGCGGGCCCCGACCGGGACGACGACTTCAAGAAGAAGTTCCCCTGGTTCGTGGACCACTGGGGCGGCAATCCGGCGTTCGCCTGCGTCATCGCGTACGAGGGCGGCGAGGCCATGGGGTTCGCGTACGGCGCCCCGGCGGTCGAGGGCCGCGAGTGGTGGCGCGAGCATCTCGACGAGGCCCCCAAGAAAGCGGTGACCTTCTCCTACTCCGAGCTGGCCGTTCATCCGAACTGGCGGAAGCGGGGGGTGGCGGACAAACTGTCCCGCGCGCTCCTGGAGGAGCGGCCCGAGGACCTCGCCGTCCTCCTGGTGGACGTCGAGCACCCCCGCGTACAGGCCCTGTACGAGGACTGGGGCTTCCGGAAGGTAGGGGAGCGCCGGCCCTTCCCTGACTCCCCGCTCTACGCGGTGATGCTCGCCGAGCTGCCCCTCGTGTAAACGTCCTGGCCATGGGGCCGCCGCGGTCGCCGTATGCTTCCGACGACGTCGGGGCGCGCGTGCCCCGGACCCGTGTCCTGTCCCGGAGGAGATCCCTGTGAAGGTCGGTTGCATCGGACTCGGCGACATCGCGCTGAAGGCGTATCTGCCGGTGCTCGCCACCCGCCCGGGACTCGAACTGCATCTGCACACGCGGACGCCCGCGACCCTCACCCGGGTCGCCGACAGCCTGCACGTGCCGGACGGGCGGCGGCACACGGACCTCGCCGGACTGCTCGCCCAGGGCCTCGACGCGGCGTTCGTGCACGCGCCCACGCAGGCCCACCCCGAGATCGTGGGCGCGCTGCTCGAAGCGGGCGTCCCCACGTACGTCGACAAGCCGATCGCGTACGAACTCGCCGACTCCGAGCGCCTGGTGCGGCTCGCGGAGGAGCGGAACACCAGCCTGGCCGTCGGTTTCAACCGGCGGTACGCACCCGGGTACGCGCAGTGCGTCGAGCACCCGCGTGAGCTGATCCTGATGCAGAAGAACCGCGTCGGCCTGCCGGAACAGCCCCGCACGATGATCCTCGACGACTTCATCCACGTCGTGGACACCCTGCGGTTCCTGGTACCGGGACCGGTCGACGACGTGACCGTGCGGGCCCGCGTCGAGGACGGGCTGCTCCACCACGTCGTGCTGCAGCTGGCGGGGGAGGGGTTCACGGCACTCGGTGTGATGAACCGGCTGAGCGGTTCCGCCGAGGAGATCCTGGAGGTGTCCGGACAGGACACCAAACGTCAGGTGGTCAACCTCTCCGAGATCGTCGACCACAAGGGGCAGCCGACGGTCCGGCGGCGCGGCGACTGGGTGCCGGTGGCCCGCCAGCGCGGCATCGAGCAGGCCGTACTCGCCTTCCTCGACGCCGTGCGCGCGGGCAAGTTTCTCAGCGCCCGGGACGCGCTGGAGACTCACGAACTGTGCGAGCGCGTGGTGCGTGCGGTGACGGAGCGCTCGCCCCGAGGCGCCGCGACCGCCTGACCCGCAGCGCCCGTAAACCCTCGGTGGCGCCCAGCGCGGCCAGGATCAGCAGGGCCAGATACACCGGCCACTCACCGAAGCGCGCGTACGGGGTGACGCCGTGCGCCAGCGGAACCTCGTACACCGCGGACGTGCGCGCGTCGGTGCCGAGCCAGGAGCCGACGCGCTCCCCGTCGGGACCGTAGACCGCCGAGACGCCGGTGAGCGTCGCGTGGACCATCGGCCGGCCCGTCTCGGCGGCCCGCAGCGCCGCGAGCGAGGCGTGCTGCTCGGGGGCCCAGCTGCTCTGGAACGACGAGGTCGACGACTGGGCGAGCAGCACGTCGGCGCCGTCGCGTGCGAGATGCCGGCTGATGTCGGGGAACGCCGACTCGAAGCAGACCATCGGGCCCACCCTCAGTCCGTCGCCGACGGTCATCACGACCTGCTCGGTGCCGCGCATCCGGTCCTCGCCCGCCGCCTTGCCCACGGAGGTGGCCCAGCCGAGGAGTGAGCGCGCCGGGACGTACTCGCCGAAGGGCACGAGCCGCATCTTGTCGTAGCGGTCACCGGTCGGGCCCTGCGGGCCCACGAGCACGGAACTCTTGTAGATGCCCGGCCGGTCCGAGCGGCGCGCGTCGACGTTGACCATGATGTCGGCGTCGACCTCGCGGGAGAGCGCGGCGAGCCGGTCCGCGAGGTCGGGACGGTCGGCGAGGTCGAAACCGACACTGCTCTCGCCCCACACGACCAGGTCGACGTCCTGCCCGGCGAGCTTCCGGGTGAGCGCCTCCTCGCGCGCGAACCGTTTCTCGGGAGCGCCCGCGCCGTCGATCACGCCGGGCTGCACGACGGCGATCCGGGCCCGCTCGCCGTCCTCCGCCGGCCGGGGCGACCAGACCCAGACCGCCGAGGTCGCCGCGGCCGTCGCGACGAGCCCGGCAATCGCCGGGATCCTGGAGGAGCGCACGGCGACGAGGACGGCGACCGCCACGTTCACGGCGACGAGCAGGAAACTCAGCAGCCACACCCCGCCGACCGAGGCGAGCCGCAGCGCGGGCGCCACGTCCCACTGGCTCGATCCGAGCAGACCCCAGGGGCCGCCCAACCCCTCCCAGGAGCGGACCAGTTCGACCATCAGCCAGCCGGACGGCAGTACGAACAGGGCGGCCAGCACGCGGCCTGCCGAGGGCGTACCGGCCAGGAACCGGCGCACCAGCCAGCCCCACGGAGCCCACAGCGCGCCCAGCAGGGCCGCTATCACGACGGTGAAGACATGCAGGCTCGGCAGCAGCCAGTGGTGCACGGCCAGCATGAAACCGAGCCCGCCGAGCCAGCCGTCGTACGCCGCACGCCGCCCCGTCGGAGCCGAGCGCACGAGCAGGATCCACGGCACCAGCGCCACGTACGCGAACCACCACAGGGACGGCGCGGGGAAGCTCAGCATCGGCAGCGCACCGGCGAGCACGGCCGTCGCGCCGCGCCACCACGGAGAACCGAGACGCGGACCGATCCGCGAGCCGATCCGCGGGCCGAGACCTCGGCGCCAGTCAGTGGCGGACAGGTTCATCCAGCGCCTCCCGCGGCCCTCGAAGTACGGTGCGTGACTCGGTGAGTCGATGGTTTCAGTGACTCCAGTGTGTCCAGTGTGCGGGCACCGAAACGATCAACACACCGGCTGCGCCCGGACGGCCGTCCCGCGTCAAGGAGCGGCCGGCTCCTGGCGGCGCTGCGGGACCCGGCGCCACTTCTCGTGCACGACCACCTCACGCACCCGCCAGCCCTCCGCCGTCCGCAGCAGTCCGAAGTCGTACCGGCCGCCGCACACGAAGTCGGGCTCGGTGGATCCGCCGTCCTGCCCCGCGAACCGCATCGGGTTGACGTAGTCGGCCTGGACCCGGGCGGTGTCACCGCTGTCCTGCTCCAGCAGGCCGAAGCGCACCCGCCGGTTGACGATCAGATGCTGCCGCATCGGGAACAGCTCCATGGTCCGCGAGAGCCAGGCGGCGATCTCCCCGGCGTCCCCCTCGACACCGCCCGCGGACCGGTAGTCCGCCCGTCCGTCGGGTGTGAACAGCCGCCGGTACGCCTCCCAGTCCCCGTCGTCGACCGCCACCGCGTACTCGGTGACCATCTCGTCGACCGCGAGCCGGTCCATCACCGTCGCCAGTTCCACACGCTGCGTCATCGGCTCAGTGTTGGCCACGGGGCGGAGCGCGCCAAGGGGCGTGCAGGGATATTCACCCGGCGTGCGCTGTACGGACGTCCTGGTACGAGCCGTTCAGGAGCTTCGCGGTGTAGGCGGCCAGCTCCGCCCTGAGCTGTTCACGGGAGGCGTCGTGACGGTCCACCAGATGGTCGACGAGGTCGGCGCGGACCGCGGCGAGCAGGGCGTGGGCGGCGAAGTTCCCGTCGCCGAAACCGGGAACGTCCTCCAGGACGCCTCGCAGCGTGCCGTGCCACCAGTCGTAGTGCCCGGCGCCGTAGGGGCTGCCGCTGCCCGCCTCCTCCAGGGCCAGCGAGAGATGGCGGTGGTCGAGCTTGAAGCACAGGAGGGCGTCCAGGAGCGCGGGCGCGCGTTCGGCCGGCGGGGTGCCGGGTCCGAGGGGGCGCGGGCCGTCCACGACGGCCTGGCGGATGGGTTCCAGCCGGGTCTCGTGGAGCGCCCGGATCAGACCGGTGCGGTCGCCGAAGCCGCGGAAGAGCGTGCCCTTGCCGACGCCCGCCTCGGCCGCGATGTCGGCCATGGACACGTGCTGGGGGCTGTCGCTGCGGGCGAAGAGCCGGTCGGCCGCGGCGAGTACCGCTTCCCGGTTGCGGGCGGCGTCCGCACGGGGCTTGCGTTCGGGCACGGGGTCCTCCGGGGGCCGAGGGGCGCGTGGGACACGCGGACGGGTCGACGGGTTGCTTAAGCGGACCGCGGGTCCGTATAGTCGAACTCAAGCGGACCGCTGGTCCGTATCGTATCGGAGGAATTCCCATGACCACGAGCACAGCTGCGACCGCGGGGCCGTCGGACCTGTTCCGCCGGGGCCTGCGGATGCTGATCGACAAGGACATTCCGGCCTGGGTGGGCCTCTGGGACGACCAGGGCGTCCTTGAGTTCCCCTTCGCCCCCGACGGGTGGCCGAAACGGCTGACGGGCAAGGCGGCCGTCGCCGACTACATGCGTCACTATCCCGACCACATCGACCTGCACGACTTTCCCGACGTGAAGATCCATGAGACCGGCGACGCCGGGACGATCGTGGTGGAGATGCGCGGGGTGGGGCTGGTGGTGTCGACGGGGGAGCCGTTCGACATGACCTACATCGCCGTGGTGACGGTCGCCGGCGGACTGATCACGCACTACCGCGACTACTGGAACCCCCTGGCCGTCTCCCCGGGCAGCGCGACCGACTTCACGCGGGGCGACCGATGAGCGCGGGGTCCGCCCCCGCGGCCGTCCTCGTGCTCGGCGCCACGGGCACGACCGGCAGCCGCGTGGTCTCCCGCCTCGCCGGGGAGGGCCACCGGGTCAGGGCGGCCGGGCGCCGGGCCACTCCCGTCGGCGGCGCCGAGGCCGTCCGCTTCGACTGGTACGACCCGGCGACCTACGAGGGGGCGCTGGACGGCGCGGACCGTGTGTACCTCGTCGCGCCCCTGGACTCCGCGACCCCGGCCGACGTCGTGCTGCCCTTCCTGGAGCGGGCGCGTGCGTCCGGAGTGCGCCGGGCGGTGCTCCTCAGTTCCTCCGCGATCGCGGCGGGCGGCCCGGCCGTCGGGCAGGTGCACCAGGCGCTGCCCGGACTGTTCGACGAGTGGGCGGTGCTGCGGCCTTCCTGGTTCATGCAGAACTTCACGGGCGACCACATGCATGCGCGGAGCATCCGCGAGGAGGGGGTCATCGTGACCGCGGCGGGCGAGGGGCGGGTGGCCTTCGTCGACGCCGACGACATCGCGGCCGTCGCCGTGCGCGCGCTGACCGATCGGCGGGCCCCCTGTACCGACCTGGTCGTCACCGGCCCGCAAGCACTGAGTCACACCGAGGTCGCGACGATCCTCACCGAGGTGACCGGGCGCGCGGTGGCCCACCGGCCGCTGCCGTACGAGGAGATGAGGGACCGTCTGGCCGCTTCGATGCCACTGGAGTACGCGGCGATGCTGGCCGGCATGGACCGAGCGAACGCGGAGGGGGCCGAGAACCGCACGACGGACACGGTCCGCCGCCTCACCGGCCGCGGTCCGCGCACCTTCCGCGACCACGTGCTCACCGCGATCGGCGGTACGGGGGTGGCGCGGCCGGCGCCGGTGTCGTGACGGTCGTTCGTCAGGCCGGGGCGCCGGGCCGAGGGGCGATGGAATCGTGCGGGTGGCCGGGGCGCCGGTTGGGGGCCGGGCCGGGCAGGGTCGGCAGAGGTGGGCGGGGCGGGGCGTTTCAATGGGGCCCGTGCGCCCCGCAATTCATGCCGCTTCGACTATTTCTTCGCGTACCGCCGCCGCCCACTGCACGACCAGCAGCTCGTACTCGATGCGCTCCTGGGGCGAGAGGTATCCGCCCGCGCGTATCCATAACGCTCGGATCTGCTCATTCAGTGCGGCCGCTGACCGCACGGAACCAGGGGTCGGAGAATTGGTGGACATGCGCATCAGCGTAAGGCCAAGGACTGACGGTGCGCTACCAGATGACTACCCACGCCGTATGTGGTTGGTCACGCCATAAGCGTTTAAGCAGCACCGAGTTGGGAAACGGGACGGCGGACGCACCTCACTGCCGCTCCGCCCACGTGCGCGACCAGTCCAGCAGAGGACCCATCGCCGCCACGAGCTCGTCGCCCAGCGGGGTCAGGCGCCAGGTGGACCCGTCCGTGGGGGCGGCTATCCCCGCCTCGCGGAGTTCGGTGAGCCGGGCCGACAGCACGCTGGACGACATCGCGTCGCAACGCCGCTGCAGATCGCGGAAGCCCACCGGCGCACCGCCCAGGTGGAGTTCCCAGATCACCCGGAGCGTCCAGCGCCGGCCGAGCAGGTCCAGCGCGGCCATCACGGGGCGCCCGGTCTCCGAACCGCGCACCGGCCGCCCGGGACGGGGTGTCGTGCCCACAACCTCTCCTCCCCGAGCCGGTCGACTCACCGAACCGACAACTCGCCGTGCCGTCCTTTGCGTTCCGACTCTTGCGCTTCTAAAACAGAAGCGCAAGAGTCGGGAGGCATGAAGCAACGCATCGACGGCATCACGCCGCCCTACGATCCCGAGTCCGAGCGCGCCTTACGCCGCTGGATGCCACCCGGCGTCACCCAGGAACCCCTGATGCTCTTCAAGGTCCTGGAACGCCACCCCGACCTCGCCTCCCGCATGCGGGAACTCGGCGGCAGCCTGCTCGTCCACGGCCTGCTCCCCGACGCCGACCGCGAACTGGTCATCTTCCGGGTGGCGGCCCGCTGCGACTGCGACTACGAGTGGGGCGCCCACGCGGTGGCGTACGCCGAGGCCGCGGACCTGACTCCGGAGCAGGTCCCCCTGACGGTGACCGGCACCCCGGACGACCCGGTCTGGACGCCCCGTCAGAGCGCGCTCCTGGCAGCCGTCGACCAGCTCCACGACACGGCCCGCCTCACCGACGAGGCCTGGACCGCGCTCCGCGACCACCTCGGGGAGCAGGAAGCCCTGGAGTTCCTGGTCCTGGCGGGCTGGTACCGCACCATCGCGTACGTGCTCAACGGGCTGCAGATCGGGCGCGAACCCTGGGCGAAGGCCTTCCCCGCCGGCTGACCAGGGAGTACCGGCGTCCGGATTTTATTCGGGTGCCCGCGGGAGCCGTACCCGCTACCGTCATGCACGTCCGGGTGCGAAGGCAGCGGCTACTTCTCCTCTCAAGAGAGAAACACGGGTTCGAATCCCGTCACCGGCTCGCGCCGGTGTCGTCCAGCGGCCCAGGACACTTACGTCGCCGCCGCCGAGTCGGATCTCCGGACACCGAGCACGAAGCCGCCCGCCACGGGGGAACCATGCGGGCGGCTTCGTTCTGTGCACAACCTTGTGGAGCGACACCTCTGTGCCTCCGCGTACCTCTGTACGCGGAGGTGGGCGTCAGCCGGACGACTCCGCCGCGTGCGGGCTCAACGCACCCGTGGCCACCAGAACGATGATCACAATGCCGAGCGCGATGCGGTAGTAGACGAACGGCATGAAGCTCTTGGTCGTGATGAACTTCATGAACCACGCGATGACCGCGTAACCGACCACGAACGCGATGACCGTCGCGAAGATCGTGGGGCCCCACGAGACATGACCGCTCTCGCTGGCGTCCTTCAGCTCGAACGCGCCGGAGGCGAGCACCGCCGGGACGGCCAGCAGGAACGAGTAACGGGCCGCGGCCTCACGGGTGTACCCCATGAGGAGGCCACCGCTGATCGTGGCGCCGGAGCGGGACACACCCGGGACGAGGGCCATCGCCTGGCAGAAGCCGTAGATCAGGCCGTCCTTCACGCTCAGGTCCTTGAGCGACTTGCGCTCGACCGCGGCCCGGTGCTTCCCACCGGACTCGTCACGTGCCGCGAGCCGGTCGGCCACACCCAGGATGATGCCCATCACGATCAGCGTGGTCGCGGTGATGCGCAGATCGCGGAACGGCCCCTCGATGTGGTCCTTGAGGGTGATGCCCAGGACGCCGATCGGGATCGAGCCGACGATCACCAGCCAGCCCATCTGGGCGTCGTGGTCGCTGCGCATCGACTTGTTCACGAGCGAGCGGGACCAGGCCGAGATGATCCGTGCGATGTCCTTGCGGAAGTAGATCAGCACCGCGATCTCCGTGCCGATCTGCGTGATCGCCGTGAAGGCCGCTCCCGGGTCCTCCCAGCCGGCGAACGCCGCGGTGAGCCGCAGGTGCGCGCTGGAGGAGATGGGCAGGAACTCGGTCAGCCCCTGGACGAGTCCGAGGATGAGGGATTCAAACCAAGACATGAAGTTACGTGATCCAAGTGCTGATGGCGGGAGCGCAGCGAATGGGCGGACGGACGTGCCCTGTTGTGGTCTGCGGTGATCAGGCGCGTCCGGGGCAGCGTAGCGCCCCCAGGTGACAGCGCGACGACAGGGCCTCCCCAGAGACGGTCGTGCGAGGTGGTGAGGGTGTTGACCCGCGAGGATGTGCCGCTTACGTTTCCGCGAGGAGTGAAAGCGCTTGCTGTCGCGGGACCGTCTCCTGGTCACCGTGACGGGCAGGCGTCCGCCAGATCCGCTGTCACGTCCGATGGAGTGCTGATCCCGTCCATGCGTACTGCCCGCGACGCCACCACCAGCAAGACGACCGAGCACACCGAGCACGAGGACACCGCACACGAGAGCACGGGACAGCGGAGCGCCGCGCCCGAGCGGCGGTCCGCGGTCCCGCTCGACGGCCGCCGTATCAGGGCCGCCGTCATCGGCACCGGAGCCATCGCCTCCGGCAGCCATCTGCCCGCGCTCGCCGCCCTCGCCGCCGAGGGCGAGGTGGAGATCGTCGCCGCGGTCGACATCGACGCCGACGCGGTCGAGCGCTTCTGCGCCGACGGCGGTGTCCCGCACGGCTACACCGACCTCGACCGGATGCTGGCGGAACAGCGCCCGGACCTCGTCTCCATCTGCACCCCGCCGACCCTGCACCGCGAGCAGACCGTCGCCGCGCTGCGCGCCGGTGCCTGGGTGTGGTGCGAGAAGCCCCCCGTGCCGACCCTCGCCGACTTCGACGCCGTGGAGGCCCAGGAGGGCACCGGCGGCGGCCCCTACGCCTCCATCGTCTTCCAGCACCGGTTCGGCTCCGGCGCGCGCCACGTACGCCGTCTGATCGCCGACCGGGCCATGGGACGGCCCCTGGTGGCCCACTGCCAGACCACCTGGTACCGCGACGCCGCCTACTACGCCGTGCCCTGGCGCGGAAAGTGGGAGACCGAGGGCGGCGGCCCCGCCATGGGCCACGGCATCCACCAGATGGACCTCCTGCTGGACCTGCTCGGACCGTGGAGCGAGGTGCGGGCCATGGCCGGACGCCTGGTGCACGACGTGCAGACGGAGGACGTCTCCACCGCCCTCGTGCGCTTCGCGAGCGGCGCCCTCGCGACCGTGGTGAACAGCGTCCTCAGCCCGGACGAGGTGAGCCGCATCCGGATCGACTGCGAGCGCGCGACGGTCGAACTGACCCATCTCTACGGGCACAGCAACGACAACTGGCGGATCACCCCGGCCCCGGACGCGCCCGCCGAGGACGTGGCGGCGTGGCAGGACTTCGGTACGGACGTGCCCAGTTCGCACCTGGCCCAGTTGCGCGACCTCGTCGCGAGCATGCGCGCGGGTGAACGTCCGCGCAGCAGCGGCGCCGACGGGCGCACCAGCCTCGAACTCATCACCGCGCTCTACAAGTCGGCGTTCACGGACACGACCGTCCGCGCCGGCGAGATCGGCCCCGGCGACTCCTACTACACGGCCCTGCACGGGGGCGCGCCCGGCTGGGACCCCGCGACACCCGCGACACCCGCCACGTACGAGGAGGCATCGGCATGACCGCACGAGGCGGCCTGCGCGTCGTCCACGCCCACGGCGACCGCGTCACGGTCACCGAACCCACCTCCGGCGTGGAGCTGTTCAGCTATGTGTACGGTCCGGAGGCGCCCTGGGAGGCCCCGAAACCGTATCTGCATCCGCTCAGGACACTCGCGGGCAACGTTGTCACGGACTACCGGCCCAACGACCACCGCTGGCACAAGGGCCTGCAGATGACCGCCTCGCATCTGTCGGGGGCGAACCTGTGGGGCGGCAACACATACGTTCACGGGGAGGGGTATCTCGAACTCCCCGAGCGTGTCGGCTCGATGGCGCACGTCACGTTCGACCGGGTCGAGGCGGACAGGACCGGTTCGGGCGGCGCGGTCATCGCCGAGCGGCTCACCTGGCATCCGTACGACGGCTCGCTCTGGGCGGAGGAGGAGCGCCGCATCGAGGTGCACGACGTGGACCCGGCGTCCGGCTCGTGGGCGCTGACCTGGACGACCTCCGTCACCAACCGCCGGGACGAGCCCCTGCGGTTCGGTAGTCCCACGACGGCCGGGCGGGAGATGGCCGGGTACACCGGCCTGTTCTGGCGCGGTCCCCGGGGCTTCCGGGACGGGCGGATCATCGGCCCCGACGCGGAGGGCCCCGGCCTGATGGGGCAGCAGGCGCCCTGGCTCGCGTACTCCGCCGAGCACGATGTCGCCGACGGGCACGCCACCCTCGTCTTCGCGCACGCCCCGGAGAACGACCACACGGGCGAGGGCGGCGCCCACCCCGCCCACTGGTTCGTCCGCAACGAACCCTTCGCGGCCGTCGCGCCCTCCCTCGCCTTCTTCGACGAGCTGGAACTCGCGCCCGGCGACACGCTCACCCGCCGCTACCGCGTCGTCGTCGCGGACGGCGTCCGGGAGCGCGAGGAGATCGCCGAGTACCTGGCGGAGCACCCGTGGTGAGCGGCGCCGAGGATGCGTCGCAGGGCTTTGCCGGCCTGCCCGGCGGGGTCGCCGTCTCGCATCTCTCGGTCTACGACTGGCCCGCCGACGACGGGGTGTGCGGCGGAACTCCCCACCTTCATCTGACCTGTTCGGAGGCGTACGTCGTCACCGGCGGGCGGGGCGCGGTGCAGACCCTGACGACCTCCGGGTACGAGGTCACGCCGCTCGCGCCGGGCGCGGTGGCCTGGTTCACGCCCGGCACGATCCACCGGCTCGTCAACGAGGACGACCTGCGCATCACCGTCCTCATGCAGAACAGCGGGCTCCCCGAGGCGGGCGACGCGGTGCTCACGCTGCCGCCGGAGTACCTGACCGACCCGGAGACGTACGCCGCCGCGACCGTCGTCCCGGCGGACGCGCCCGAGGCGGAGAAGGAGCGGTTCGCCCGGACCCGGCGCGCCCTAGGGCCTGTCTGACAATTCCCGTCTGCCGGGCGACGCCATGCACGCTCCCCCAGCCTCCGGCCGGGGGACCCCCACTCGCCGCACCGGGCACA
>NZ_JBVJLW010000027.1:0-80162 GCF_055584525.1 Streptomyces sp. NPDC102514 | reverse complement strand
GGGCGAGTTGATTGCGGACCTCGCTCGGTATGCGCATACCACACCAACGACGCAGAGACCGTGAAGCAACGTGTTGATTCTTTACGAGCCCTTAGTACGTGGTGCCTGCATGTATTTTGCTCGAACATGACGCTTTCGCGGGACTGCGCTCCGGCCCCGTTGGTGTTTACGTGGTGTTGGAGTTTGTGGAATTCCTCGTCACGGAGGTGTGCGTCATGCAGGACGCGGCGCTTCGGCTCAAGGCGCTGATGGAACAGCTGCTGGGAGCCCCGCTCCCGGTGCGGATTCGTGCCTGGGACGGTTCGGAAGCGGGACCGCCGGGCACGCCCGTGCTCGTCGTACGGAACCGGCGGGCGCTGCGCCGACTCCTGTGGAAGCCGGGGGAATTGGGCCTGGCGAGGGCCTGGGTCGCCGGTGACCTCACGGTGGACGGCGACCTCTACGCCGTACTGGACGCGGTGGCCGAGATGGTCTGGGAGCGCGGGGAGGACGCCAGGACCCTGGCCCAGTCCCTGCGGGACCCCGACGTACGGTCCGCCGTGCGCGGGCTCGTCCGGATGGCGGGCTCGCCCCTGCCGCCCGCCCCGCCCCGCGAGGAGGTGCGCAGACGGTCCCAGCTCTCCCATCTGCACACCAAGCGCAGCGACCGGCGGGCGATCAGCCACCACTACGACGTCGGCAACGACTTCTACGAGATCGTCCTCGGGCCGTCCATGGTCTACTCGTGCGCCTACTGGGAGACCCCGGACGGCACTCTGGAGGACGCCCAGCGCGACAAGCTCGGGCTCATCGCCCGCAAGCTGGAGCTGAAGCCGGGCATGCGACTGCTCGACGTCGGCTGCGGCTGGGGCTCGATGGCCATCCACGCGGCCCGTGAGTACGGCGTGAGCGTCGTCGGCGTGACGCTCTCCCAGGAGCAGGCCGCGTACGCCCGTAAGCGCGTCGCGGAGGAGGGGCTCACCGACCGGGTCGAGATCCGCGTCCAGGACTACCGGGACGTCGTGGACGGGCCGTACGACGCCATTTCCTCCATCGGGATGGCCGAACACGTCGGCAGCGAACGCTATCTGGAGTACGCGCAGGATCTGTTCGCCCTCCTCAAGCCCGGCGGACGGCTGCTGAACCACCAGATCGGGCGCCGACCGTGGCGCGACGAAGGGGCGTACGAGATCGACGAGTTCATCGACGCGTACGTCTTCCCCGACGGGGAGCTCGCGCCGATCGGCGAGACCGTGACCCAGCTGGAGGGTGCCGGGTTCGAGGTGCGTGACGTCGAGTCGATCCGGGAGCACTACGCGCTCACCCTGCGCCACTGGGTGGCCAATCTGGAGGCGGACTGGCCGCGGGCCGTCAAGCTCACCAGCCCCGGCCGGGCCCGCGTCTGGCGCCTCTACATGGCCGCCTCGGCGCTCGCCTTCGAACGCAACCGCATCGGCGTCAACCAGGTGCTCGCGGTACGGACGCCGGGCTCCGGCGCGTCGGGCATGCCGCTGCGGGCGCGTACCTGGAACTGAGCGGTCCGTTCATGCCGGTGGGCCCCGTTCCGTGGCGTCGGAACGGGGCCCACCCGCGTCGCGTGGCGCATCGTGCGGTGCGTCGCGCGGTGTGTCGCGCGGTGACTATTCGGCCTTGATCGCCGACAGCATGTTCAGGCGGGCGGCCCGCCGGGCCGGCCAGAGCGCCGCCAGGACGCCGACCACGGCGGCGAGGAGCAGGAAGACCGCCATCCGGTCCCAGGGCAGCACCAGCTCGTACGTCGGCATCTTGGCGCCAGCCAGTTCACCGGCGGCCCAGCCGAAGAACACGCCCAGGCCCACGCCGAGCACTCCGCCGAAGAGCGAGATGACCAGGGACTCCAGACGGACCATCCGCTTGATGCCCTTGCGGTCGAGGCCGATCGCGCGGAGCATGCCGATCTCCTGCGAACGCTCGAAGACGGACATCGCCAGGGTGTTGATCACGCCGAGGACGGCGACGAGGACGGCCATCGCGAGCAGGCCGTAGAGCATGTTCAGCATCAGCGTGAACATCTGCGCGATCTCGTTGGAGACGTCCTGCTTGTCCTGGACCTTGACGGCCGGGTTGTTGCCGAGCGCCTTCTCCAGCTTGTCCTTGGTCGCGTCGGACGTGCCGCCGGAGGTCTTCAGCATGACCTGCGCATCGCCCGGGTTCGCCTGGTTCGGGGCGAGGGTCGCGATGTCGACCATGACGCCGCGGATCATCTCGTTGCCCTCGTAGACACCGGCGACCGTCAGCTGCTGCTTCTTGCCGTCCTCGTACGAGACCGAGAACGTCGAACCGGCCTTCCAGCCGTGGTCCTTCGCCGTGTCGTCGTCCACCACCGCCTGGGTCCTGCTGACCTTGAAGGAGCCGTTGTCGACCTTCAGATCGGTCAGGTCGCCGATCGCGGAGCCCTTCACACCGGTCACGTACTCGGTGTCGCCGTCGATGCGCGCGGGCGCGTTGCGCAGGGCGCTGATGGTGGTGACGCCGTCGGTCCTCGCGAGCTTCTTCTCGACGTCCGGCGAGAGGTCGTTGAAGTTCGCCATCGAGACCACGTAGTCCGCCTTCAGCGCGGACGTGGCCATCTTGTCGATGCCCTTCTGCAGGCTGCCCGCCATCACCGTCATACCGGTGATGAGGGTCAGCCCGATCATCAGGGCCGAGGCGGTGGCGGCGGTGCGGCGCGGGTTGCGTACGGAGTTCTGGCGGGCCAGCTTGCCCGAGACGCCGAAGATCCGCAGGACCGGGGCCGCGCCCGCGATCAGCGGGCGGGAGAGGAGCGGCGTGAGGATGAAGACGCCGATGATCAGCAGCACCGCGCCGAAGCCCATCGGGGCCTGGCCGTCCGTGCCGTTCATCGTCGTGGCGTACAGGACGACGGTGACGCCCGCCGCCGCGACCAGGGCGCCGAGGGTGTTGCGCAGCACCAGCGACTTGGTGGTCGCCGTGGCGTGCACGCTGCTCATCGCCGCGACCGGCGGGATCCTCGCGGCGCGGCGGCCCGGCAGCCAGGCGGCCAGCATCGTGATCAGGATGCCGACGGCGAACGACGTGCCGACCGTGCCCGGGGTGATGACCAGGGGTCCGGCCGGGACCGTGGCGTCCAGCAGGCCCATGAGGCCGCGCAGGCCCGCGCCGATGCCGATACCGGCCAGCAGGCCCGTGACGGCGGCGACCGTGCCGACCAGGAAGGCTTCGAGGAGCACCGAGCGGGTGACCTGCTTGCGGGAGGCGCCCACCGCGCGCAGCAGCGCCAGTTCCTTGGTGCGCTGGGCGACCAGCATCGTGAAGGTGTTGGCGATGATGAACGTGCCGACGAACAGCGCGATGCCGGCGAAGACCAGCAGGCCCGTCTTGAGGCCGCTCATCTCGGCCGCGATCATCTCGGCCTGGTCGTCGGCGAGCTTCTGGCCCGTCGTGGTGGAGGTGAGGTCCTGCGGGAGGACCTTTTCGAGGCTCGCCTGGAGCGCGGCCTGGCTGGTGCCCGGGGCCGCCTTCACGTCGATCTCGCCGTACGCGCCGGTCTTGTGGAAGAGCTGCTGCGCGGTGGCCGTGTCGAAGAGGGCGAGGCTGCCGCCGGCGGCGACGTTGCCGTCGTCCGTGGTGAAGATCGCGGTGACGGTGGGGGTGAGGACCGGGCCGTCCACCGAGAGCCGCACGGTGTCGCCGACCTTGTAGCCGGCGCGCTTCGCCGTCTCGGCGTCGATGGCCACCTCGTCCTTGCCGGACGGGGCCTTGCCGCTCTTCAGGGGGTAGCGGGGGTCCTTGTCGCCCCAGTAGTTGCCGCCCTGCGACTGGAAGCCGCCGCCGATGAGCTTGCCGTCCTTGTCGGCGATGGCGGTGAAGCCGGTGACCACGCCTGTCGCGGACTCGGCGCCGGGGGCCTTGGCGGCCTTGTCCAGCAGCGCCTGGGACAGCTCGGGCTCCTTGCCGAGGTCGTCGCTCCCGTCGTCCGGGTAGTCCGGCTCGACGGCCACGTCGACCTGGTCGAAGCCCTTCGCCGAACTCTTCTGGTACGCGTCCGAGATGGTGTTGGTGAAGACCAGGGTGCCGGAGACGAACGCCACGCCCAGCATCACGGCGAGCACGGTCATCAGGAGCCTGGCCTTGTGCGCTAGCACGTTGCGCAGGGCGGTACGGAGCATGTCTTCTCAGTCCAGGTGGGATGGATGGGCGGGCGGTGTTGGCTGCCGGCCGGCCGGGTTGGCGTGTCGGGTGCGGGCCGGTGGGCCCTGTTGCGCAGTTCCCCGCGCCCCTTGGAAGTGGTGGGTGGGGGTGGTGTGTTGGGTGCGGGCCGGTGGGGGCTTGTCGCGCAGTTCCCCGCGCCCCTAAAGCGGGCCGGTGGGGTGCTTGGTGCGTCGTTCCCCGCGCCCCTAAAGCGGGCCGGTGGGGTGCTTGGTGCGTCGTTCCCCGCGCCCTGAAAGCGGATTGTCGGGGGTTGCGGGTGGCCCTTGTGGCGCGGGTTCGGTGGGGCGGGGCCCTTTAGGGGCGCGGGGAACTGCGCGGCCGGCCCCCACCGGGGCGCGGGTGAACGACGACCTCAGGCACGGGGTCTACAGGGGGCGCCCCAGTCAACTGGTGCGGCCCTTCGCGTCGAATCGCTTCATCCGGTCCAGCACCGCGTCAGCCGTGGGCGCGTGCACCTCGTCCACCACACGCCCGTCGGCGAGGAAGAGCACCCGGTCCGCGTACGCCGCCGCCACCGGGTCATGGGTGACCATCACGACCGTCTGCCCCAGCTCCCGCACGGAGTTGCGCAGGAAGCCCAGTACCTCCGCACCCGCGCGCGAGTCCAGGTTCCCGGTCGGCTCGTCGCCGAAGATGATGTCCGGGCGGGACGCCAGCGCACGCGCCACGGCCACCCGCTGCTGCTGCCCGCCGGACAGTTCGGACGGGCGGTGCGAGAGCCGGTCGGCCAGACCGATCATCTCGATCACCTTGTGCAGCCACTCCTTGTCCGGCTTGCGGCCGGCGATGTCCATCGGGAGCGTGATGTTCTCCAGCGCGGTCAGCGTCGGCAGCAGGTTGAACGCCTGGAAGATGAAGCCGATCTTGTCCCGGCGCAACTTCGTCAGCTGCTTGTCCTTGAGGGAGCCCAGTTCGGTCTCACCGATGCGGACCGAGCCGGAGGAGAAACTGTCCAGGCCCGCCACGCAGTGCATCAGCGTGGACTTGCCGGAGCCGGAGGGACCCATGATCGCGGTGAACTCGGCCTGCCGGAAGTCGACGGAGACCCGGTCCAGAGCGACCACCTGGGTCTCCCCCTGTCCGTAGACCTTCGACAGTTCCGTGGCGCGGGCGGCCACCGCGGTGGACCGTTCGGCGAGGGGAGTGGTGGTCACGGAAGGGTGCTCCTTGTCGGTACGACGACGAGTGGACGACCGTTCCATCGTCGGCGCCGGCGGCCGTCATGTAGTCACCCCCTGTTCCGGTTCCGAGGGGGGCCTGGGGACGGACCCCGGGGCCCCGGGTCATACCTGGGGATGACACCCGCCCCTGAGACGGACGCGAGAGGGACGCGGGACGAACCCGGGAGCGGGCCGGGAGCGGCGCGGGAGCAAAATGGCGACGGTTCGTCAGGTTCCGCTCGTTCGGGCGGTGAAATCACGTCATTCCCCGGGCGGCGTCCCGCGTAGGTCGAAAGGCACGTGGCATGTGCGGATGGCGCATACCGTGGGCTGATGCACCCTCAGACGCCAATAAAATAAGACAACATCGGGTCGCCCCACCGCTGTTCGGGGGATCTGTCCCGATAGGCTCGGGACACTCGAAGCGGAGTCCATGGCCTGCCCGGATGGTGGAATGCAGACACGGCGAGCTTAAACCTCGCTGCCCTTAACGGGCGTACCGGTTCAAGTCCGGTTCCGGGCACCACCGACACTTTCACCCTTCCTCGGCCTTCCCCGCCCTTCCCGGCGTATTCCGGCGAAGGGTGCATCCTTCATTGAAGACTTCACCACTCGACCGTTGACAGCGGGTTGCGCCCGTCGGAGACTCACGTGAACGAAAGTGGTGAATAAAACTTCACCCAGCGAACAAGGGCTCACGACGGCGGGCGGCGGCGAACTACGCTGACGGCGCTCACGGGAGTCGTCGGAGCGCGAAGGGGCGTGTCGATGCGTACCACCGTCGGGATCATCGGGGCCGGACCGGCCGGCCTGCTGCTGGCGAGGCTGCTGCACAACGCGGGGATCGACTCCGTGGTACTGGAGAGCCGCGACCGCGGTTACGTGGAGCAGCGCCAGCGCGCCGGAATCCTGGAGCAGGGAACGGTGGACGTCCTGCGGGCCGCGGGCGCCGGCGCCCGTATGGACCGTGAGGGGCTGCGCCACGACGGCATCGAGCTGCGGTTCGCGCGCAGACGCCACCGGATCGACTTCCCCGCCCTCACCGGCGGGCGGTCCGTGATGGTCTACGCCCAGACCGAGGTGTGCAAGGACCTCATCGCGCTGCAGCTCAAGGAGGGCGGCCCGCTGCTCTTCGAGGCGGAGGCGCTGGCCGTGGAGGGGGCCGACACCGACAGCCCCCGGGTGCGCTTCCGGCACGAGGGGCGTGAGGACGTCCTGGAGTGCGCGTACGTCGTCGGGTGCGACGGCTTCTGGGGTGTGGCCCGCAAGGCGATCCCCGAGGAGCTCACCCAGGTCTTCGAGCGGACGTACCCCTTCGGGTGGCTGGGGATCCTCGCCGACGTGCCCCCGTCGCACGACGAGCTCGTCTACGCCCGGCACGACCGCGGTTTCGCCCTGCTCTCCATGCGCTCGCCCGTCGTCTCCCGGCTCTACCTCCAGGTGCCGGAGGGCACGGACGCCGAGTCGTGGAGCGACGAGGAGATCTGGGACGAGCTGGAGCGCCGATTCGAGACGGACGACGACTGGCGGCTGGCGCGGGGGCCCGTCACCGCCAAGTCCGTCACCCCCATGCGCAGCCATGTCCACGAGCCGATGCGCCACGGGCGGCTCTTCCTGGCCGGGGACGCCGCCCACATCGTGCCGCCGACCGGCGCCAAGGGCCTGAACCTCGCTGTCGGTGACGTGGTGACCTTCGCGCGGGCACTGGCCCACCACGAGGAGACCGGATCCGACGCACTGCTCGACGCCTATTCGCAGACCTGCCTGCGGCGCGTGTGGCAGGCCGAGCGGTTCTCGTACGAGATGACGACGCTGCTGCACCGCCCGCCCGGGGCGACGCCCTTCGAGGACCGGATCCAGCTGGCCCGGCTGGAACGGCTCGCCTCCGCGCGCGCCGCCGAGCAGGACCTCGCCGAGGGGTACACGGGCTTCGCCCTGGAGTGAACGGCCACCGGCGGGGGAACCGGATCAGTACGCACCGGCGTTATAGGGGTGCGGGGAATGCCGGGGTGAGACCCGGTGTTCCCGGTCACAAGAGGGGAAAGATCCTCTCAGGCACTGGATGCATTCTTTTGCCTACCCATTACTCTTGAGCCAAGGCCGCGCAAGGTGGCCATGGAGGAGTGAAATGAGGAGCAGCAACCCGGTCTTCTCGCGACGGGGGTTCAGCCGCGACAACGGCTACGCGGGCTTCAACGCGGCGCCGCAGGCCGGGGGCCCCGCTGTCGGTACGCAGGGGAACCCGTACGCACAGGGTGCCCCCGGCGCCTCGCAGAGCGGCAACCCGTACGCGCAGAATCCTTACGCACAGCAGGACCTGCAGCACGGCGCACCGCCGCAGGCCCCGCCCGCCGCCGGCCGCATGACGATGGACGACGTCGTCGCGCGGACGGCCCTGACCCTCGGTACCGTCACCGTCGGTGCCGTTCTCGCCTGGGTCCTGCTGCCGGTCACGTCGACCAGCTTCGGCCTGGCCATCGGCTCGGCGCTCATTGCGATGGTCTTCGCGCTGGTCCAGGCCTTCAAGCGCAAGGCCTCACCCCCGCTGATCCTGGCGTACGCCGCGTTCGAGGGCGTGTTCCTCGGCGTGATCAGCGAGATGTACAACAGCCGGTGGTCCGGCGCGCCCTTCCAGGCCGTGCTCGGCACGCTGGCCGTGTCCGGCGCCACCCTGCTGATCTACAGGGCGGGCTGGATCCGCGTCACCGCGAGGTACGCGCGCATCGGTATGGCCATCGCGATCGCCTTCGTGCTGGTCATGGCGGTCAACCTGCTGCTGGTCGTCTTCGGTGTCGCCGACGACGGCGGGCTGCGCAGCATGGGCCCGCTCGGCGCGATCGTCGGCATCCTGGCGATCGTCCTGGGTGCGTTCTTCCTGACGCTCGACTTCAAGCAGATCGAGGACGGTATCGCCTACGGCGCGCCGCGTGACGAGTCCTGGCTCGCCGCGTTCGGTCTGACCATGAGTCTCGTCTGGATCTACCTGGAGATGCTGCGACTGGTCGCGATCTTCAGCGGCAACGACTAGCTCTTCCTTGAGGGGCAACCCGCGCCCCTTGTCCTGAGGGCACGACGAAGGGCCCCGCGAACCTCGGTTCGCGGGGCCCTTCGTTCTTTTTCGGTGCCGGAGCAGCGAGGGCGCGCTCAGCGCAGGTTGCGCGCGGCCCTCCTCAGGTCGTACTCGTGGATGATCGCCTTGGCGTGGCCGTACGCGAGGTCGTGCTCGGCACGCAGCCAGCTGACCTTCTCCTCGAAGCGGTGGAGTGCGGGGCCTTCGTCGACGGTGCGCAGCCAGTCGGAGATCTCACGACCGGTGCAGTGGGGGATGCGGGCGAGCAGATTGCGATGGGTCTCCGCGGAGAAGACTTGGGACATCGGCGCCTCCGGACGCAAAGGGGATGTAAGCCGGTCCTTCACGCCACCGTGCCTGAGGGTTCGGTCGTTGGCAACAGTCCGGTTGCGACGCGTAGTCTCGCGACGTGCTTGATACGACGCCGCTGACCCGTGCCGTGGATCACTTCGCCGACCGGTTGCGGGCCGCGCCGCAGAGCCGGCTGCAACGGGGGGCCGCCGCCGAGGCACTGGGCCTGGCCAGGGAGTTGGCGCTGCGCGCCCAGCGGCTTGAGGACCCCGAGCAGGCTCCCCGGGAGATGCCGGACGCGGGCATGTTCGCGTCGGCGGACCAGATCACGGTGGCCGTGCACGACCTCGCGCTCGTACTGAGGACCGAGGCGGAACTGGCGGAGGCGCTGGTGCTCGTGGAGGAGGCACAGAAGAGGGCGGGTGTCTGACGCGTCGGACGGGCGTCCGACGCGAGGGGCTGGCCGGAGGGCTGTGCGCAGAGTTACAGCGACGCTATGACGCGGTCCGCGAGCACGTAGACGTTCTCCTGGCCGCACTCGAAGGTGAGCGCGTAGGCGCCCGAGACGCCCGAGCCGCCGAGCAGGACCGGCGGGTGACCGGTGCGCAGGGACTCCGCGAGGCGTTCGGCGGTCTCACGGTGGCCCGGCGTCATGCAGAGGGTGGTGCCGTCGGCGAAGACGTACACGTCGAGCGTGCCGAGGGGGCCGGGGCGGACGTCCGCCAGCTCCGTACGGGAGTCGGCCAGTTCCTCGAGGCAGGACACCGTGCGTTCGTGGTCGTTCACCATCGGCGACTGGACCGGGACGAAGTCCGGGTGCGAGGGGTGGCGGCGGCGGGCCGCGGCCAGCTCGGCGGAGTCGCCGGAGAACTCGTCGGCGTCGGCGGCCGGTTCGGTCACCGGCTCCAGGTGTTCGAGGCCGATGAAGTCCGACTGGCGCGGCAGGAACAGCTCGCTGTCGGGCAGGCCCAGCAGCGTCGGCGCGTCACCTGCGTCACGGGCCTCCTGGGCGGCCCAGAAGGCGCGCGCCTCGGCGAGCTCACGCTCGCGCTCCTCGGCGAGGGCCTCGGCCACGGCGGCGCGTATCTCCTCCGCGTCGGCGGCTCCCCGGGCGGCCGGTACGAGGCCGCTGAGGGCCGCGGAGCGGCTTCTGGCGAGTTCGGTGTGCAGGGCCGCCACCTGCCGGCGCAGGGCCAGCAGGGTGCGCAGAACGGCGACGCCCACGGCCGTGGTGGTGGCTGTGGCGAGCAGCAGAGCGAGAAACGTGGTGCTCACTGACGTACTCCCGGTTCAAAGTCGACCCCCGACTTCCTACATCAGCTTGAAGGGTGGACTAACCAGCTGTCAGTGCACAACGTCACGAAAGGGACAGGACTTTAGCCCTGACGTTTACTTGCGGACCAGCTCTGACCTGCATGAATCCCTCCCCGAAGGGAGTTAGGTCACATCCTGGGGGAGATTCGATCACAAAACGACCCAGAGTCCCGGCGGATGCGGGATTCGGGGTCGTTTCGTTCACCCTGCGTTCAACTGCGGTTACCCCGAGCGTGCTTACGCGTCAGCTCAGGCGCTCGATGACCATCGCCATGCCCTGGCCACCGCCCACGCACATCGTCTCCAGGCCGAACTGCTTGTCGTGGAACTGGAGGGAATTGATGAGCGTGCCGGTGATACGGGCGCCGGTCATGCCGAAGGGGTGGCCGACCGCGATCGCGCCGCCGTTCACGTTCAGCTTCTCCAGCGGGATCTCCAGGTCGCGGTACGACGGGATCACCTGGGCGGCGAACGCCTCGTTGATCTCGAACAGGTCGATGTCGTCGACGGTCAGGCCGGCGCGGGAGAGGGCCTGCTTCGACGCCTCCACCGGGCCGAGGCCCATGATCTCGGGGGAGAGGCCGGTGACGCCGGTCGAGACGATCCGGGCCAGCGGGGTCAGGCCCAGCTCGCGGGCCTTCGTGTCCGACATGATCACCAGGGCGGCGGCGCCGTCGTTCAGCGGGCAGCAGTTGGCCGCCGTGACCAGGCCGTCGGGACGGAAGACGGGCTTGAGACCCGCGACGCCGTCCAGCGTGACGCCGGCGCGGGGGCCGTCGTCCTTGCTCACGACCGTGCCGTCCGGGGTGGTCACCGGGGTGATCTCGCGCTCCCAGAAACCGTTCTTGATGGCTTCCTCGGCGAGGTTCTGCGAGCGGACACCGAACTCGTCCATGTCCTGGCGGGTGACGCCCTTGATCCGGGCGAGGTTCTCCGCGGTCTGACCCATCGCGATGTACGCGTCCGGGACGAGGCCGTCCTCGCGCGGGTCGTGCCAGGACGCGCCCTCGCTCGCGGCGACCTCGGCGGTGCGGGCCTCCGCGTCCGCGAAGAGCGGGTTGTGGGTGTCCGGCAGGCTGTCGGAGTTGCCCTTCGTGAAGCGCGACACCAGCTCGACGCCCGCCGAGATGAAGACGTCGCCCTCGCCCGCCTTGATGGCGTGCAGGGCCATGCGGGTCGTCTGGAGCGAGGAGGAACAGTAACGGGTGATCGTGCAGCCGGGGAGGTGGTCCATGCCCATCTGCACGGCCACGATGCGGCCGAGGTTGCTGCCCTGCTCGCCGCCGGGGAGGCCGCAGCCGAGCATCAGGTCCTCGATGTCCTTCGGATCGAGCTCCGGGACCTTGGCGAGGGCCGCCTGGATGATGGTGGCGGTGAGGTCGTCGGGGCGCAGGTCCTTGAGGGAGCCCTTGAATGCGCGGCCGATGGGGGAGCGGGCGGTCGAGACGATCACGGCTTCGGGCATCTACGGCTCCATTGACGTCGCGGGGGGATGGGCGGACCTGGTTGGGAAGCTACCCGTCCGTACGGGTCAGGTCACGGGTGTCACGGTGTGACTCCGGCCGCACTTTCCAAGCGCTTGCTTTTCTCGCCCCCGCCGCCCCTACCCATTCCCGTCCACGCATGGGAACTGCGCAATGGGGGCGAGGGGGCGCAGCCCCCAGGCGGTGAGGGTCAGGGGGACGTCGGGGCCGGGTCGGACGCCGGGACGCGTCGGCGGCGGCGGCGCTTGAGGAGCGCCCAGGGCCCGCGCGGCCCCGTCGGCATGGCCGCGGCCACCTCCGTACCCGGCTCCGATGCCGCCTCCGCCGCCGCCCGCGCCACGGGAAGGAACCCCTCCCGGCGGGACACGTCAGGACGTTCCTCCTCCGCCGGCCACAGCCCCAGCGCCGCGCACACCGTCGGCAGCACGGCCATCGCCGCCGTCGCGTACCCCTCCGCCGAGGGGTGGTAGCTGTCGGGCCCGAACAGCTCGCGCGGATTCTCCGCGAACTCCGGTCCGAGCAGGTCGCCCAGCGACACCGTCCGTCCGCCCTGCTCGACCGTGCCGATCGTCTGCGCCGCCGCCAGCTGACGCGAGGCCCGCCGCGCGAACCACCGCAGCGGCCGGTGGACCGGCTCGATCGTGCCCAGGTCGGGACAGGTGCCGACGATCACCTCCGCGCCGGCCGTACGCAGCCGGCGTACCGCGGCCGACAGGTGACGGACCGACCGGGTCGCCGGCATCCGGTGCGTCACGTCGTTCGCGCCGACCATGATCACGCACACCTCGGGCAGCCCGTCCGGATCCGAGAGGACCAGCCGGACCTGGCGGTCCAGGTCGTCGGACTGGGCGCCGGGCAGGGCCACGTTCCGCAACCGCACCGGCCGTTCCGCCACCGCCGCGAGGCCGGACGCCAGCAGCGCGCCCGGTGTCTGCCGGGCCCGGTGCACTCCCTGCCCCGCCGCGGTCGAGTCGCCGAGCATCGTCAGGCGCAGCGGTTCCTCCCCACCGGCGTACACGTACCCGTACAGGCCGTCCGCGCTCGGTGGGTGCGGACTGCGCCCGTGCCCCACCTGCCGTTTCGCCAGCTGCACCTCGGCCAGCACCACTCCGACCGTCGCCGCGCCCAGCAGCCCGATCCCGCCGCCGCCGTACGCCGCGCCCGCCGCGATCCGCCGTGCCACCCTCGCCCTCGACAAGCTCGACATGCGAAGCCGCCACCTCCTCTTAGCCGTACACCCACTCCTTGCCCCGTACAGACCGTCGGTCAATCTCAACGCGGTGTGAACGCCCAGGAGGGGCTTAGGCTGACGGAACCACCCCGACCATTTCTTTTTCAGCTCCGGAGACAACGGTGCAATTCCACGACTCGATGATCAGTCTCGTCGGCAACACCCCGCTGGTGAGGCTCAACAGCGTGACCGCCGGCATCCAGGCGACCGTCCTCGCGAAGGTCGAGTACTTCAACCCCGGCGGCTCCGTGAAGGACCGCATCGCCCTGCGCATGATCGAGGCCGCGGAGAAGAGCGGCGCACTGCAGCCGGGCGGCACGATCGTCGAGCCGACCAGCGGCAACACGGGTGTGGGCCTTGCCATCGTGGCCCAGACGAAGGGCTACAAGTGCATCTTCGTGTGCCCCGACAAGGTGAGCACCGACAAGATCAACGTGCTGCGCGCGTACGGGGCCGAGGTCGTCGTCTGCCCGACCGCGGTCGACCCCGAGCACCCCGACTCGTACTACAACGTCTCCGACCGGCTGGTGCGGGAGACGCCCGGAGCCTGGAAGCCCGACCAGTACTCGAACGCCGACAATCCCGCCTCGCACTATCACTCCACCGGCCCTGAGCTGTGGACGCAGACGGAGGGGCGGATCACCCACTTCGTCACGGGCGTGGGCACCGGCGGCACCATCTCCGGCACCGGCCGCTACCTGAAGGACGCCAGCGACGGCAAGGTCCAGGTCGTCGGCGCCGACCCCGAGGGGTCGGTCTACTCCGGCGGCTCCGGGCGCCCGTATCTCGTCGAGGGCGTCGGCGAGGACTTCTGGCCGACCGCGTACGACCGGACCGTCGCCGACGAGATCGTCGCCGTGTCCGACAAGGACTCCTTCCAGATGACCCGGCGCCTCGCCAAGGAGGAGGGCCTGCTCGTCGGCGGCTCCTGCGGCATGGCCGTCGTGGCCGCGCTGCGGGTCGCTGAAAGGCTCGGCCCCGACGATGTCGTGGTCGTCCTGCTGCCGGACAGCGGACGCGGCTACCTCAGCAAGATCTTCAACGACGAGTGGATGGCCGACTACGGCTTCCTGGAGGACGAGGGCCCCAGCGCCCGCGTCGCCGACGTCCTCAGCGACAAGGTGCACGGGGCGATCCCGCAGCTCGTCCACATGCACCCCGACGAGACGGTCGGCGAGGCGATCGAGGTGCTGCGCGAGTACGGCGTCTCGCAGATGCCGATCGTGAAGCCGGGCGCCGGACACCCGGACGTGATGGCCGCCGAGGTCGTGGGCTCCGTCGTCGAACGGGAACTGCTCGACGCGCTGTTCACCCAGCGGGCCTCCCTCACCGACCCGCTGGAGAAGCACATGTCGGCGCCGCTGCCGCAGGTCGGCTCCGGCGAGCCGGTGGGCGACCTGATGACCGTGCTCGGCGCGGCCGACGCCGCGATCGTCCTGGTCGAGGGCAAGCCCACCGGGGTCGTCAGCCGGCAGGACCTGCTGTCTTTCCTCGCCAAGGGTGGCCGGCAGTAGAACCTGCGGTGAACCGCGCACGCGGGAGCGGGACTTCCGGTGTGAGCGGTCACGGCGGAACTTCGTGGAAGTGGTACGAGCGCGTCACGTCCACGCAGCACTCGCTTAACACGGGTACGGCACATTGGTGGATGTCGGCAAGGGCGGGAGCGGCTCCCCGCCCCGGCCGGCACCAAAACGGCGCCAAGGACCTCCGGAGCGGCTCCCGGACCTCCATGGACGCCACGGACGCGCAGCTCGGCCCTGACCCGGCTCGCGTCCCTCGCGGGGACCGCCGTCGTCCCGCCCCCCGGCAACGGGGGTGCGGCGGCCCCCGCGCAAGCTTCACGAAGGGCCCGGTACCTGTTCAGGTACCGGGCCCTTCGGCGTTCCCCTGCCCCTCTGCTGCTCGTGCTGCTCGTGCTGCTCGTGTCGCGCTGTTCCCCGTGGTGTCCCTCTCCCCGTGTCCGTCCGTCACCCGTCCCAGTCCGAGTCCGCCTTGGCCCTGCGCCGCCCGAAGAAATTCGGTGAGAAGCGCGCGGCCTGGACCACGTTGACGCCGACGATGCCCGCCCAGGCGACCAGCAGGCCGGGCAGATGGGCGACGCCGCCGCCGATGGCGGACAGGGGGACCGCGAGGACGAGGGAGACGATCCCGAATCCGAAGCGCTCGCCCCAGGAGTCCGAGGACCCCTGCGGGGAACGCGCGTCCCGGGCCACCACCATCTGCTGTTCCGCGAGCTGGCGACGTACCCGGCGGTCGACCGCGCCGTCCAGGCGCTGTTCGACCTTCTCCAGGAACGAGTCGACCAGCGCGGACTCGTATTCGGCGCCCAGTTCCTTGCGTGCGTGCAAGGTGGCGTCGAGTTCCTTCTTGAGTTCGGCGTCGCGGGCTTCCATTCCGGTCATGCGTTCCACGGTAGGGAGCCGGCGCCGGCTTGGCACGGGGGTTAGCCCCCCTGTCCGCGCTGGGCCCGCCCCCACCGTCCCCGCCACCGGCTCTAGTCGGTCAGCCCCTTGTCCTTCGCGTACGCGTTCGCCACGTCCTCCGGGTCCTTCTTGTCCTTGTCGACCTTGCGGTTCAGCTCGGTCAGATCGGCCGTGGTGAGGATGTTGCCGAGTTCGGCGAGGGCCTTGCGGACCGTCGAGTCGGCCCTGCGGTCGGCGATCAGGGGGACGATGTGCTGGCCGGGGATCAGGTTCTCCGGGTCTGTGAGGACGACCCAGTCGTTGGCCACGATGTCGGTGTCGGTGGTGAAGAGGTTCGCCACGTCCACGTCGCCCTTCTTCAGGGCGCCCTTCACCAGCGGTCCCGAGGAGTCCAGGGACTTGAACTCCTTGAACTCGACCCCGTAGCGGCTCTTCAGGCCCACCACGCCCACCTCGCGCTTCTTCACCTCGGGCGCGGCGCCGATGACGAGCTTGCCGTTCTGCTTCTTCAGGTCCGCGAGGGAGGACAGGCCGTACTTGTCGGCGGTCTCCCGGGTGACGACGAACGCGTCCGAGTCCTCGGCCCTGCCGTACGGCAGCACCTGGAGCCCGGCGGGCAGGGCCGCCGCGAGGGCGTTCTGCATCTCGCCCTCCTCCGTGGCCCTGGATTTGGGGGAGAGGTAGTGCAGGAGGGCGCCCTGGTACTCGGGGAGCAGGTCGATGTCGCCGCCCTTGAGTGCGGGGATGAGGATCTCGCGGGTGCCGAGGTTCGGGCGGACCTTCGTCTTCACACCGGCCGCCTCCAGCACGGCCGCGTAGAGGTAGCCGAGCACCTGGTTCTCGGTGAAGTTGGCGGTCCCGATGGTGATCCCGTCCTTGCTGGACCCGCCCCCACCGCCACCACCCCCGTCACCGTCGAGGGACGTGATCCCACTGCCACAAGCGGCAAGAACGGGAACGGAAGCGGCGGCAAAAAGCCCACCGAGAAGGGTGCGACGGTTCATGGAGGTCATGGGAAAAGCTCCTGGGGGAGTTACGGAGATCGGGGGCGCGCCCGGTTCTTTCAAGGGGCGCGAGGAACTGCGCGACCAGCCACATGCGGCCCGCAGACTCAGTACGACGGTCAGCCCTTCAGGGGCGCGGGGAACGGCGCGACCAGCCACGACGGACCCGCAGATCCAGTGCGACGACCGGCGGCAGCCAAAAGGCAGCCAAAGGCAGCCAGAGGCAACGCCCTACGCAGGCCGATGCCGGAACAACACCCGCTGCACCCCACTCAGCGCGAGATCGAGCACGACAGCGACAAGGGCGACAAGAACGGCCCCACCCAGCACCTGCACAAGATCCCGCTGGGCGAGCCCGTCGAACACGTACCGCCCCAGCCCCCCGAAGGACACGTACGCCGCGATCGTCGCCGTGGCCACCACCTGGATCAGCGCCAGCCGCAGCCCCGTCATGATCAGCGGCAGCGCGAGCGGCAGCTCGACCTGGAAGAGGACCTGGTGCCAGCGCATCCCCTGCCCCCGCGCCGCGTCCTTCACGTCCGGATCGACGGCCGTCATCCCCGCGTACGTGTTGGTCACGATCGACGGCACCGCGAGCGCGACCAGCGCCACGTACACCGGCCACATCGACAGGCCGCTGGCGAGGAAGACGAGCACGACCAGGCCGACGGTCGGCAGGGCGCGCCCGAAGGACGCGAGGTTGATGGCGAGGAACGCGCCCCGGCCGGTGTGCCCGATCAGCAGGCCCAGCGGCAGGGCGATCGCGGTCGCCACGAGGGTGGCGAGCAGCGAGTACTGCAGGTGCTCGGCGAGGCGGTGACCGATGCCGTCGGGCCCGGTCCACTGCTCGCTGCCGACCAGCCAGGCGCCGAGGTTCTTGAAGAGTTCGTACATGTCAGGCTCGCCGCCTCTTCCACGGGGTGAGTACGTACTGGAGGGCGACCAGCAGGGCGTCCGCGACCAGCGCCAGCAGGAGCGTCAGGACGACCCCCACGATCACCGGCGTCGGGAAGTTGCGCTGGAAGCCGTCCGTGAAGAGCTGGCCGAGACCGCCGTCGCCGATGTACGTGGCGACGGAGACCAGCGAGATCGACATGACCGTGGCGATCCGGACGCCCGCCATGATCACCGGGAGCGCGAGGGGGAGTTCGACGGTCAGCAGGGCGCGCAGGGGGCGCGTGCCCATGGCCTTCGCGGCCTCCTTCGTCTTCGCGGGGACCGAGTCGAGGCCCTCGACCGTGTTCCGGAGGAGGACGACGAGGGTGTAGATCGTCAGCCCGACGACCGTGGTGGTGCGGGTCAGTCCCGAGACCGGCAGGAGCAGGACGAAGACCGCGATCGACGGGATCGTGAAGAGGACGTTCGACAGGCCCAGGAGCACCCCGCGCAGGGGGCGGATCCGGTGGGCGACCACGGCCAGCGGCAGGGAGATCAGCAGGCCGAGGAGGACGGCGGACAGGGCCGCCTGGAGATGGGAGAGCGTGAGAGTGGTGAGATCGTCGGTGTGGTCGCCGATCCACGACCAGTCGATGGTCATCAGGCCACCCGGGCTTCCGCGTGGGCCTGGCCCGCGTGCCGGTGGATCTCGTCGCGCGAGGTCACGCCGGTGAGGGTGCCGTCGGCGTCGACCCGGGCCACGAGTCCGGCAGGGGAGGCGATGGACTCGTTGAGGGCGGCGAGCAGGGAGTCCGTGTCGCGCAGGGGGCGTACGGGGAGTTCGGTGGTGCCGCTGTCGCCCTGCTCGTCGCCGGCCTTGGCGGGTGCGGGGCGCCAGTGCAGGGGTTTGCGGGCCCCGTCCAGGACCAGTTCCCAGGTGCCGCCCTCGGGGGCCGGGGCCTGCGGGATGCCCTTGAGCGAGGTCAGGGACAGCAGTTTCAGGCCGCGTTCGGCGCCCAGGAAGTCCGCGACGAAGTCGTCCGCCGGGCGGGCCAGCAGTTCGGCCGGGGTGGCGCACTGGACGAGATGGCCGCCGGTGCGGAAGACGGCGATCCGGTCGCCGAGGCGTACCGCCTCGTCGATGTCGTGCGTGACGAAGACGATCGTCTTGTTCAGCTCCTTCTGGAGCCGGAGCAGCTCGTCCTGGAGCTGGGTGCGCACGACCGGGTCGACCGCGCCGAACGGCTCGTCCATCAGGAGCACCGGCGGGTCGGCGGCGAGCGCGCGGGCCACGCCGACGCGCTGCTGCTGGCCGCCGGAGAGCTGGTGCGGGTAGCGCTTGCCGGCCTCGGCGGTCAGGCCGACCGTCTCCAGGAGTTCCGCGGCCCGTGACCGTGCCTTGCGGCGGCCCCAGCCGAGGAGGAGCGGCACGGTCGCGATGTTGTCGAGGACCGTGCGGTGCGGGAAGAGCCCCGACTGCTGGATGACGTACCCGATGGAGCGGCGGAGGTCGGCGGCGTCCTGTTCCAGCACGTCACGGCCGCCGACCCGGATGGTGCCCGAGGTGGGGTCGACCATCCGGTTGATCATTCGCAGGGTGGTCGTCTTGCCGCAACCGGAAGACCCCACGAGGACGGTCACGCCCCCTTCCGGCATCTCCAGGGAGAGGTCGTGGACCGCGGTGGTGCCATTCGGGAAACGCTTGTGGACCGCGTCGAACTGGATCATGAGGTGTCCCTTGCCCGGCTGCATATAGTCATGCAGAGTTCTCTCTACTTGAATAGCTTGTCAACGGTGTGGTGTTGATCGCTGGTTTCTTGTGATCGACAGGCAAGACCGAATGCCCGGTTTGAGGGGAGTTTGCGCTCTATGTCGTCTCGGGATGTGGACACGCCGAGTGCGGGGACGTACGGCCTCGTGGTGCTGGACGGTTACAGCACAGGTGTCGCCGACGTCGTACGCCTCGCCGACGGGTCCGCGCGGCCCGTCCCCGGCACCGACGCGATGAAGCGTGTCGAGGAGTCCTGGGACGCGGCCCGGCGCATCGCCGCCACCGGCCGCGTGTACGGCCGCTCCACCGGAGTCGGCGCGAACCGGAACGAGGACGTGCCCACCGAGGCCGCCGCCGAACACGGTCTGCGCCTGCTGCGCAGCCACGCGGGGGCCATCGGGGCCGAGCTGCCCGCCCGCGAGGTCCGGGCGATGCTCGCCGTGCGGGCCAACCAGCTCCTCGCGGGCGGCGCCGGCCTGCGCCCCACCGTCGTCACCGCGCTGTGCGAGGCGCTGGAGAGCGGCGCGTACCCCGTCGTGAACGAGTTCGGCTCGGTGGGCACCGGCGACATCGCGGCCCTGGCCCAGGTGGGCCTCGCGCTGGCGGGGGAGCATCCCTGGCGCGACGGGCAGGGGGCCGGCCTGTCGGCGAGGGCGGGCGCGGACGCCGTCGAGCAGGTGCGCGCCCCCGAACCGCAGCCGCTCGACAACAACGACGCCCTCGCGCTCATCAGCAGCAACGCCCTCGCCCTCGGCCAGGCGGCGCTCGCCCTGCACGAACTGCGCGGACTCATCGGGGCCACACAGGTCGTCGCCGCGCTGTCCCTGGTCGCGGTGGACGGCTCGTACGAGGCCTACGCGGCGCCCGTCCACGCCGCCCGGCCGCACCGCGGATCGACCGAAGTGGCCCGCCGGATGCGGGAGATGATCGGCGCCCCCGACCGGCCGACCCCGCCGCTCGGACGGATCCAGGACCCGTACGGCTTCCGGTGCGTGCCCCAGATCCACGGCCCCGCGCACGACGCGGCCGACGCGCTGGAGGAGGTCCTCGCCGTCGAGATCAACGCGGCCGCCGAGAACCCGCTGATCTGCGCCGAGGACATGGCCGCCTACCACCACGGCGGCTTCTACCAGGCCCAGCTCGCCCTCTCCCTGGACCACTTCAGGCTCTCCCTCACCCAGGTCGCCCGGCTGTCGACCTCACGCCTGTCGACCCTCAACGAACCCTCCTACACCCGGCTGCGCCCCTTCCTCGCCGACCACGAGCCCGCCTCCTCCGGCGTGATGATCCTGGAGTACGCCGCCGGGGCCGCCCTCGGTGACCTGCGGGCCTTCTCCGCACCCGCCTCGCTCGGCCACGCTGTACTCTCCCGGGGCGTCGAGGAACAGGCGAGTTTCGCCTCGCTCGCCGCTCGCCAGACCCTGCGCGCGTGCAGTGCGTACCGTCTCGTGGTCGGCTGCGAACTCGTGGCCGCCGTACGGGCGTTGCGTCAGCGCGGCCTGCGTCCCGACCCGGAGCTGCCGGTGGGCAGGGCGCTGGAGATCGCCGAGTCGGTGCTCGACGCGGACGCGACCGACCGGCCGCTCACGGACGATGTGACGGCGGCGGCAGCGCTGCTCGACCGGTTCACGGACATCTGGAGTGGGGGCACGGCATGAGCGTGGACGGGGACACGAGCGTGAATAGGGGCATGGACAGGGACATGGAAACGGGCCCGGACAGCGGTGAGACGAGCGGGGCGAGCGGCGCCGGCGATACGAGTGGCGCCGGCGATGCGGGCGGCGCGAGGACGGATGACCGGAGTGCGGGCGGGGGCAGAGGCGGGGACGGCGCAGGCGCGGGCGTGACCGACGCTCCCGCCGGGCGGTTGCAGGCCCTCTTCGAGGGGCACCGGCTGACGCCCACCCAGCGGCGCATCGCGCACAGCATGGTCCGCCGGGCCGCCGACGTGCCGTTCCTGTCGAGCGTGGAACTGGCCGAACTCGCCGGGGTCAGCCAGCCCTCCGTCACCCGCTTCGCCGTGGCCCTCGGCTTCGACGGCTACCCGGCGCTGCGCAAACACCTGCGGGAGGTCGCACCGGCCGAACCCGCCCCCGACACCGGCTCGTACAACGAGTACCAGCAGGCCGTCGAGGCCGAGATCGAGAACCTCCGCCATCTCGCCTCCGTGCTGGCCGACCCGCGTCCCGTCGAACGGGCCGGCCGGCTCCTCGCCGCCTCCCGCCCGCTGCCGGTGCTCGGGCTGCGGGCCGCCGCGTCCCAGGCGTACGGCTTCGCGTACTTCGCGGCCAAGGTCCACCCGGACGTCCGGCTGCTCCACGAGGGCGGCACGATGGTCCACGACCGCATCGACGCGGCCGTCCGGGCCGGGGCCAGCACCCTGCTGTGCTTCGCGCTGCCCCGCCACCCGCGCGAGGTCGTCGACACCCTCGCCTACGCGAAGGAGGCCGGGCTGACCGTCGTCACCGTCGCGGACTCCGCGTTCGCGCCGGTCGCCAAGGTGTCCGACCTGCTGCTGCCCGCCGCCGTCGGGACAGGCCTCGCCTTCGACACGGCCTGCGCGCCGATGCTGCTCGGCCGGGTCCTGCTGGAGGCGATGTGCGACGGACTGCCGGACGCCCAGGCACGCCTGGAGGAGTTCGACGCGCGGGCCGCGGCACGGGGCCTGTTCGTCGAGTAGCGGCATCCCGGAGACGGAGTGCCGCCGACCGGCCGGAATTCTGGGCTCTCTCAGATGTGTCTCACGTTCGGCCGCTAACCTGCCCGCCACATACAGGCGTCTGGTGAGGAGGCGGATGGTGGCGCGCGGAGGGCAGGGACTTGCTCGGGTGGCCGTCGTCGTACGGGCCGGAGCGGCACCGCTGGGCTGGCTCGGGATCGTCGCGGCGGGAGTGGGCGTACTGGTGCCCGGAGTGACGGGACGGCGGATCGGGGTGCTGGCGGGAGCCGCGCTCTTCCTGATCACGGCGGTCGCCGTCCTGCTGACGCGCCGGAAACGGTACGTGGCACTCGCCCGCGGCGCCGACCGGGCGAGCAAGCACGATGTGCTGCAGGACCGGGCGGTGACCGTACGGAACTGGCGCCGGGGGCACCGCTGGTGGGTGCTCCTCGCCTTCGCCGCGGCACTGGGCTCCGCGTTCGCCGTGCCGGCCGCCGGCGGGATGCTGCTCGCCGGCGCCGGAGTGGGCCTTCGTCTCAAGGCGGCCCGGATCGGCCGGCTCGAACGGGCGGCCGAGTCGCTCCTGTGGGTGCGGGTCGACTGGCTCGGCCGCGGTGCGGGCGTTCCGGCGGGCAGGCGCGTCAAGGGCTACCGGGCCACCGGGATCGCCGCGGGCGACGCCGCGCCCGGTGGGGCGCGGCGTCGGGCCGGGGTACTGGTCTGATCCCTCAGACCTCCAGGTCGCTCTCGATCTTCTTCAACTGGTGCCTGGCCATGGCCAGGTTGGCGCGTTTGGCGTCGAGCACCAGGTAGAGGAAGAGTCCGTTGCCGCCGCGGCCCTTGATCAGCCGGATCAGGTGGTACTGGTCGGACAGCGTGATCAGGATGTCCTCGATCTCGCCCTTCAGACCCAGGTGCTCCATGGTGCGGATCTTGGCGCGGACGACGTCGGTGTTCCCGGCCGCGGCGACCGTGAGGTCGAAGCTCTTGCTGCCGCCGATCGTGCCCAGTGCCATACCGGTGGTGTAGTCGACGAGAGCGGCTCCGGTCGCGCCCTCGATGGAGGCCAGGGTCTCTTTCAACGCGGTCTCGGTGTTGGTCATGGTGGTGCGGTCCTTTCGGTTCGGTTCAGTTCGTGTTGGTTCGGATCGGTCCGGGCTGGGTCGGTGCGGCCGGATTCAACGGCTCTCACCGGTCGGCCCGGGGATCGTCCGCGCGGTGCGCGCGGTTCTGGTGCGGGGCGTGAGGGCGGCCTTCGGGGTGGGCCGTGCCGCCGGGGCCGGCTGGGCCTCGACGGCGGCCTCGACGAGTTCGCCGATCCGGGTGCCGGAGCGGCGCCCTTCGAGGTGCAGCCGGCCGACGTTCGTCCGGTCGCCCGCCAGCAGCGTCAGTACGGCGGAGGGTCCCGCCGCGTAGGTCGCCACATAGCCGTGCTCGCCGCGCAGCAGAAGTTCGCGGAAGTCGCCCCGGCCGGTCGCGTCGGCCACGCGGAGGGCGACCCCCAGTGCGGCGGCGGTGAGGGCGGCCAGCCCCTCCGGCTCCACGCCCGGAGTGTCCTGGGCCAGTACCAGGCCGTCGACGCTGGCCGCGAGCGCGCCCGTCAGCTGGGGCACCCGGGCCCGTAACCGGTGCAGTTCGTCGAGGACTTCGGCCTCCGCCGCCATCAGTTGTCTCCTCTCGGCACGCTGTCGGAGCGCGCGGATCACAAGGCCTCCAATGCGTCTCTGAGCCGGCGCAGCAGGGCCACGTCGGGATCCGCCGACGCCTGCGCGGCCTGCGCCGCCTGGGCGGTCGCAGTGGAGACGGGGGACATGGGGGACACGGGGGGTGCGGCGGTTTCCGGTGCCCGGCACTCGACCGTTCGCGCGCGGGTCGTCACGATCCCGGCCGCCGCCAGCCGGCGGACGTCGACCAGCGTGTGGAATCCCGGCCTGCCGAGGACCCGCGAGATGTCCGAGACCGTGCGCGCCCCGTCGACCTGGTCGAGAACCGTGCGCTGACGCGGCGGAAGGACCACGTCGACGGCACGGGCGGTCCGGACGAGTTCCGCGGTGTCCGTGTCCGGATCCGGCCAGATGCGGTGCAGCAGCGCGCGGCGCCGCAGCGTCTCGCGCTCCACCGCGTCCACGGTCACCGGCCGTACGGGGCCTATCCAGTGCGCGACCCCGTACCTGAACCGCGCCGGGCCGCTGCTCGCGCCGAGCGTGAAGAACGCGGCGTCGTACAGCGCCCCCAGGTGGCACAGCTCCAGGGCGCCCGCGGCCAGCCGCCCGCTGTCCACCAGGAACCGTCCGACGCGGCGTTCGGCGCCCGCCTCCGAGACCGCCTCCCACCAGCCGTCGGAACCCAGTGCCCCGCGGCTGGTGAGCAGGATGTCCAGCCCGGGGGTCGCGGGGCTCTCGGCGTGCACCACCTGGCCCTCGACCAGGTACAGCACTCCGCGGTCCCGTGTCAGTACGCCGGTGGCGCGCTCCTCCGCGAGCCGGCTGAGCATGGGACTGAGCACGGGCGGGACACCGGCCGGCCGGTCCGCGCCGTCCAGGTCGACGGCCGGGTCGACGGGTGGGCCGACGGGTGGGTCGGGGTCGGGTCTGCCCAGTCCCGGCAGGGGGCCTGCTTCCATCGTGGTCACCCCACCACCAGCCGTTCCGCCATCTCACCGAGGCGTATTCGGGCCAGGGCGAGATTGCCGTCCGAACGCCCCAGCCACAGATGCAGGAACACACTGCTGTCGAAGGTCGTCCGGACGAAACGCAGGACGTGATAGCTGTCCCTGTTGCTGACGATGAGGTCCTCCACCGGCGGCTGCCCGCCGGACCAGTCGGCTCCTTCCTCGGGTGCGAACGCCTTGTGCTCCGCGGCGAGGCGGGCGAGTTCCGCCGCCTCGGCCGCGGTGGCCTCGTGATCCCCGTTCGGTGAGTCCCCGACCGTGCCCAGAGCCAGTCCGCTGGTCCAGTCGACCACCGAGGCTCCCCGGGCTCCGGGCAGCCTCATGGCCTCCAGCAGGCACTCGTCGATTCCGGGCACGGTGCTTCCCTCCCGCCCGTCGGTTCAGCTGAGTGACGCAGAAGCTACGCAACGTGTGCGTGACGGGTGAGAGATAGTGCATTTTCCCGTGGAACATGCCAGTTGCTGGCTAGTGTGGGTCGATTGCCCTGAAGATAATCAGACCTTCAGGCTTTGCCCGGTTCGTAGGTGCATTCCGGTCACGCCTGGTTCGAGCCGCGCCTGGTTCGAGCCGGTCCCGCCCGCGCCGTACGGGTCAGGCCGGGGGTTCGCCCGTCAACGCGTCCGCGTGCGCCCCTCCCGACTCCGCCACGAGTTCGTCGATCGTCTGCGCCGTGCGGACCGTCGCGAACCGCACCCCGCCCGCCCCGTCAGGACCGAAGCCGTGCACGGCGGGCCGCGCGAGCGAGTTGTACCCGTAGTGGTGCGCGAAGTAGTACGCCCCCGTGTCCAGCGCGGCCGCGTAGTCGCCCTGTTCGAGCAGCGGCATCGACCGGCCCTCCGCCAGCAGGTCGCCCGCGAAACAGGCCGGCCCCGCCACGTCCTGCACCACCTCGGGCCCCGTCTTCGGCCGCCCCTTGGCGTCGTACGCGGCCACCCGCAGCGGCCAGGACTCGGGCGCGTACACCGTGCGGGCCGCCACCTGGACCCCCGCGTGCGTCACCGCGATGGCCCGCCCGCCCGCCGACTTCGCGTACTCGACGCGCGCCAGCACCACGCCGTGCTTGGCGAGCAGCGACCGCCCGAACTCGGTGACCAGCCCGTACCGCCCGTCGAACAGCCCCGGCACGGTCGACGCGAGGAGCCGTGCGTACTCCTCGTACGTCGGGGCGTGGACGTCCGAGCCGAAGTTCACCGGCAGCCCGCCGCCGATGTCGAGCGTGTCGACCTGCCGCCGTCCGGCCCGCCCGTTGATCTCCTCCGCGAGCCCGTACGCCTCTGCCACCCCGCGTGCCATCAGCTCCAGCGGCATCCCCTGCGAACCCGAGTGCGTGTGCAGCCGGGTCAGCCACGGCCGGTCCAGGTACGCCCGCACGACCCACTCGCGCGCCCCTTCGTCCCGCAGCGCCACACCGAACTTCGAGGTCGCCGTCGCCGTGGACAACGCCCCGATCGAACCCCCGCCGACCTGCGGGTTCACCCGCAGCCCCAGAGGTGAGCGGGTCGACGCCGACCCCACCAGCGCGTCGATCCGCGCCAGCTCCTGGGGGTTGTCCGCGTTGACCGCGATGCCCAGCGCCAGTGCCTCCCGCAGCTCCGAAGGGGTCTTCGCGGGCGAGTCGAGGACCGTACGGGACGGGGGCACCCCGGCCGCGCGGGCGAGGGCCAGTTCGCCCGGACTCGCGACCTCCATGCCGATGCCCTCCCGGTGCAGCAGGCGCAGCACGGGGACGAGCGGGGTCGCCTTCACCGCGAACGCGTGCAGCACGGGCGTACCCGGTGCGGTCACCGCGTCGAAGGCCGCCCGCAGGGCCATGACGGAGGACCGGATTCCGGTGGTGTCGAGGAGTGCGACGAGAGGGGTGGAGGGACTCACGAGCCCTTGCTCCACGGCGGCGCGAACGGCTTCGTGGCGCCGCGCGGCCCCCTCCGGCGGTCCGCCGGCCGGGTCCGGGCCGGTGTTCGTTTCCGTATCACTGTCCGCGTCCCCTGAGCCTGTGTATGCAGCCATACATCCAGCCAAACACCCGTACGGCGCCCGTGCTGGCCCGCGAGGGTATTGACTAGTTCTATTCAGAAGTTCAGGATGTGAATATCTGCTGTATCGCTGTATTGCCCCACCGCTGTATCGCCGCACCGCTGTACGAACGGCACCACCCGGAGCACTCACCGTCGCCAGGAGGCAGACCATGTCAGGACCCCGCCCCGTCCGAGCACCGCGCGGAACGGAACTGAGCGCCCTGGGATGGCAGCAGGAAGCCGCTCTGCGGATGCTGCAGAACAACCTCGACCCCGAGGTCGCCGAGCACCCCGACAAGCTCGTCGTCTACGGCGGCACCGGCAAGGCCGCCCGCGACTGGCGCTCCTACGACGCCATGGTCCGTACGCTGCGGACGCTGAAGCAGGACGAGACGATGCTGGTCCAGTCCGGCCGCCCCGTCGGCGTCATGCAGACCCACGAGTGGGCGCCGCGCGTCCTCATCGCCAACTCCAACCTCGTCGGCGACTGGGCGAACTGGGAGGAGTTCCGGCGCCTCGAAGCCCTCGGCCTCACCATGTACGGCCAGATGACCGCCGGATCGTGGATCTACATCGGCACGCAGGGCATCCTCCAGGGCACCTACGAGACCTTCTCCGCCGTCGCCGCGAAGAAGTTCGGCGGGACGCTCGCCGGGACCATCACCCTGACGGCCGGCCTCGGCGGCATGGGCGGCGCCCAGCCGCTCGCCGTGACGATGAACGACGGCGTCGCGATCTGTATCGACGTCGACCCGCGCGCCATCGAGCGCCGCATCGAGCACCGGTACCTGGACGTACGCGCCGACTCCCTGGAGCACGCCCTCCAACTCGCCGTGGAGGCCCGGGACGCCCGCCGCCCGCTCTCCATCGGCCTGCTCGGCAACGCCGCCGAACTGCTGCCGCGGATGCTCGCCGAGGGCGCCCCGATCGACATCGTGACCGACCAGACCTCGGCCCACGACCCGCTGGCCTACCTGCCCGTGGGCGTCGAACTCGACGACATGGCCGCGTACGCCGCGAAGGACCCGGCCGGTTTCACCACCCGGGCCCGTGAGTCCATGGCACGGCACGTGGAGGCCATGGTGGGCTTCATGGACGCCGGCGCCGAGGTCTTCGACTACGGCAACTCCATCCGGGGCGAGGCCCAGCTCGCCGGATACGAGCGGGCGTTCGCCTTCCCCGGCTTCGTGCCCGCCTACATCCGGCCGCTGTTCTCCGAGGGCAAGGGCCCCTTCCGCTGGGCCGCCCTGTCCGGTGAGGCGTCCGACATCCACAAGACCGACAAGGCGATCCTCGACCTCTTCCCGGAGAACGAGTCCCTCCACCGCTGGATCAAGCTGGCCGGCGAACGCGTCCACTTCCAGGGCCTGCCCGCCCGGATCTGCTGGCTCGGCTACGGCGAGCGGGACAAGGCGGGCGAGCGCTTCAACGACATGGTCGCCTCGGGCGAACTGGCCGCCCCCCTGGCCATCGGCCGCGACCACCTCGACTGCGGTTCCGTCGCCTCCCCGTACCGCGAGACCGAGGCCATGCTCGACGGCTCGGACGCGATCGCCGACTGGCCGCTGCTGAACGCCATGGTGAACGTGGCCTCCGGCGCGTCCTGGGTGTCCATCCACCACGGTGGCGGTGTGGGCATGGGGCGTTCCATCCACGCGGGGCAGGTGTCGGTGGCCGACGGCACGAAGCTGGCCGGGGAGAAGATCCGGCGTGTGCTGACGAACGACCCCGGGATGGGTGTCATCCGGCATGTCGATGCCGGGTACGACATCGCTGAGACGGTTGCCGATGAGCGTGGCGTGCGGGTTCCCATGCGGGAGGGCGAGTGAGCGGGTCGTTGTCCGGCGGGGGCTCCGCCCCCGGGCCCCGCTGGGGGCTCCGCCCCCAGGCCCCCGATCGGCCTGAACGGCCTCGTCCTCAAACGCCGGACGGGCTGGGGGTGTCCGAGCGGTCTCGTCGGCAGGCGTCGGACGGGCTGGGGGTGCCGGACGGGGTGAAGGGGTCCTCCTTTCTTGAGATGTGGGGGGAGTTGGAGTCCATCGGGCGGCATGCCGGGTCCGGGGGGTATCGGCGGTTCGCCTGGACCGGGGCCGATACCGACTGCCGGGCCTGGTTCCGGGCGCAGGCCGAGGCGCGTGGGCTCACCCTCGAACTGGACCGGAACGGGAACCAGTGGGCCTGGCTCGGTGACCCCTCCGCGGGAGACGCCGTCGTCACCGGGTCCCACCTCGACTCCGTACCCGACGGCGGTGCCTTCGACGGGCCCCTCGGCGTCGTGTCCTCCTTCGCCGCGCTGGACGAACTGCGCGGCCGGAACGCGCGGTTCACCAAGCCTCTCGCCATCGTGAACTTCGGCGACGAGGAAGGCGCCCGCTTCGGGCTCGCCTGCGTGGGCTCGCGGCTCACCGCCGGGGAACTCACCGTCGAGCAGGCTCACCGGCTCACCGACGCCGACGGGATCACCCTCCCGCAGGCGATGGAGGCCGCGGGCCACGACCCGGACGCCATCGGCGCGGACCCCGAACGCCTGGGCCGTATCGGCGCGTTCGTGGAGCTGCACGTCGAGCAGGGACGCGCCCTGGACCTGACCGGTGACCGGGTCGGTGTCGCCAGCGCCATCTGGCCGCACGGGCGATGGCGGTTCGACTTCCGGGGCGAGGCCAACCACGCGGGCACCACCCGCCTCGTGGACCGCCGCGACCCCATGCTGTCGTACGCGGAGACCGTGCTCGCGGCCCGCCGGGAGGCCCAGCTCGCCGGCGCGGTGGCCACCTTCGGCAAGATCTCCGTCGAGCCGAACGGCGTCAACGCCATCCCCTCCCTCGTACGCGGCTGGCTCGACTCCCGCGCCGCCGACCAGGCGACCCTCGACACGGTCGTCCACGGCATCGAGAAGGCGGCCCGCGAGTACGCCGACGCGCACGGCATCCACCTCGACGTCGTCCGGGAGTCGTTCACCCCGGTCGTCGAGTTCGAGCACGCCCTGCGGGACGAGATCGCCCGCCTCCTCGGCAAGGAGGACGGGGGGAAGAGCGCGCACCTGAACGTGCCCGTCCTGGGAACCGGTGCGGGACACGACGCCGGGATCCTCTCCGGTTCGATCCCGACCGCCATGCTGTTCGTACGCAACCCCACGGGGATCTCGCACTCGCCGGCCGAGTACGCCGCCGAGGACGACTGCGTGGCCGGGGTGACCGCACTCGCCGACGTACTGGAAGGGCTGGCCTGCAAGTGAGTGAGCCGCACGTGAGCGCGCGAGGCACGACGTACTGGCTGGAGCACGCCTGGCTCGACTCCTACGTGGAGCCGGGCGTGGCCCTCGACGTGGGGACGGACGGCCGGATCGCCGCCGTCCGCACGGGCGTCGACGGTCCACCGCCCGGGGCGGAGATCCTGCGCGGCCTGACCTTCCCCGGCCTCGCCAACACCCACAGCCACGCCTTCCACCGGGCCCTGCGCGGCACCGTCCAGGTCGGCTCCGGGACCTTCTGGACCTGGCGCGAGATCATGTACTCCGTCGCGGACCGGCTCACCCCGGACACGTACCACGCGCTCGCCCGCGCGGTGTACGCGGAGATGGCGCTCGCCGGGATCACGGCCGTCGGCGAGTTCCACTACGTGCACCACGCGCCGGGCGGCACCCCGTACGCCGACCCGAACGCCATGGGTGAGGCGCTCGTCGAGGCCGCCGCCGAGGCGGGCATCCGCATCACCCTCCTCGACACCGTCTACCTCGCCGCCGGCCTGGTCGACGCGCGCAGGGGACAGCCGCCGAACCGGCACCAGCTCCGCTTCTCCGACGGCACCGCGGAAGCCTGGGCAACACGCTGTTCAGTTCTCAAGGACCGGGATCACGCGCGGATCGGGGCCGCCGTCCACTCCGTACGGGCGGTGCCCGCGGGGCAGTTGGCGACGGTGGCGCGGTGGGCCGAGGAGCGGCGGGCCCCGCTCCATGTGCACCTGTCCGAGCAGACGGCGGAGAACGACGCCTGCCTGGCTGCCCACGGCCGCACGCCCACGCAACTGCTCGCCGACCACGGGGTGCTGGGCCCGCGCACCACGGGCGTGCACAACACCCACCTCACCGACGAGGACATCGCGCTGCTCGGCCGCTCCGGCACCGGCACGTGCATGTGTCCGACCACCGAGCGCGACCTCGCCGACGGCATCGGACCGGCCGTCGCCCTCCAGCAGGCGGGCTCCCCGCTGTCCCTCGGCTCCGACAGCCACGCCGTGATCGACCTGCTCGAAGAGGCGCGCGCGATGGAGCTGAACGAGCGTCTGCGCAGCCGTACGCGGGGTCACTGGACCGCGGCGGCGCTCCTTCGTGCCGCCTCCGCGGACGGTCACGCGGCCCTCGGCTGGGCCGACGCGGGCACGCTCGAAGCGGGTGCGCTCGCCGACTTCACGACGGTCGCGCTCGACTCCGTCAGGACAGCGGGGACGCTGCCGCGGCTCGGGGCCGAGACGGCCGTATTCGCCGCGACAGCGGCGGACGTGCGGCACACAGTCGTGGGCGGCCGACACGTCGTACGCGACGGGGCGCACACCCTCGTCCCGGACGTGCCGCGGGCCCTGGCGGACGCCGTCGAAGCGCTGCGCGCCTGAACTCCGGCCCCGACCGGGCCCTCTCCGCCCCGACAGCCCCCGAGGACGCCATGAGCAGCACCAGCCCCAGCAGCACCAGCGGTGGCAAGACCGGCAGCACGACCCTCATCACCAACATCGCCAGTCTGGTCACCAACGACTCCTCTCTCGGTGACGGTTCTCCGCTCGGTCTGATCCAGGACGCGGCCGTCGTCATCGACGGCGACCGCATCGCGTGGACCGGTGATTCAAGAAAAGCACCCGCCACTGACAATCGGGTCGACGCCGGTGGCCGAGCGGTGATCCCGGGCTTCGTGGACTCCCACTCGCACCTGGTCTTCGCGGGCGACCGCACGCAGGAGTTCAACGCCCGGATGTCCGGCCGGGCCTACAGCGCCGGCGGCATCCGCACGACCGTCGCGGCCACGCGCGCCGCGAGCGACGCGGAGCTTGAGCGCAACGTCGTCCACTACCTCGACGAGGCTCTGCGCCAGGGCACGACCACGTTCGAGACCAAGTCCGGCTACGGGTTGACGGTCGAGGACGAGGCGCGGGCCCTGCGGATCGCGTCCGCGCACACCGACGAGGTCACGTTCCTCGGCGCGCACATCGTCTCGCCGGACTACGCGGACGACCCCGCCGCGTACGTCGCGCTCGTCACCGGCGAGATGCTGGACGCGTGTGCCCCGTACGCGCGTTGGATCGACGTCTTCTGCGAGAAGGGCGCCTTCGACGGGGACCAGGCCCGCGCGATCCTCACGGCCGGCAGGGCGAAGGGGCTGCACCCGCGCATCCACGCCAACCAGCTCTCGTACGGCCCCGGCGTGCAGCTGGCCGTCGAACTGGACGCGGCCAGCGCGGACCACTGCACGCACCTCACCGACGCGGACGTCGACGCCCTCGCGAACGGCACCACGGTGGCGACGCTGCTCCCGGGCGCCGAGTTCTCCACCCGCGCCGAGTGGCCGGACGCCCGTCGCCTGCTCGACGCGGGCGTCACGGTCGCCCTGTCGACGGACTGCAACCCGGGCTCGTCCTTCACGTCGTCCGTACCGTTCTGCATCGCGCTGGCGGTACGGGACATGGGCATGACGCCGGACGAGGCGCTGTGGTCGGCGACGGCGGGCGGTGCGGCGGCGCTCCGCCGCACGGACATCGGCCGCGTGGCCCCGGGCGCGTACGCCGACCTGACGTTCCTCAACGCCCCGAGCCACGTGCACTTGGCGTACCGGCCGGGGGTGCCGCTGGTACGGGAGGTGTGGCGCCGGGGAGTACGGGTGTGATCAGGCGGTGCCTGCTTTCACCCCGAGTATCAGGTGGGCCAACGGGCCGGTGGTGGTGTTGAGTGCGATGTCTGGGGTGTCGCTCTCGCGGAGGTGGAGGGTTCCGGGGGAGGTGGCGATTTCGACGCAGGTGTTGCCCTCGCCGCCGTCCGAGAAGGTGGACTTCTGCCAGTGCAGGGTGTGGCTCATGGGGTGCCTCACCGCTCCCTTGTCAGGCGGTTGCGCGGAACAGGCCTGACTTCACTCCGCGTATGAGATGCGTCAACGAGGTCGCGGAAATCGTGAGTTCGGTGGACGGGGCGTCACTCTCGCGGAGGCGGACGTGATCTGCGTGGGTGGCGACTTCGACGCAGGTGTTGCCGTCTCCGCCGCCGGAGAACGTGGACTTCTGCCAGCGCAGTGCGTGCTTCATGTGCGGCTCACAACTCCTTGGTCATACGGTGGATGAAGTCCCGTGACGCCGAGGGGTCCAGCGACATCTTCTCGACTCTACGGAAGAGTGTTCGGAGCTGTCTCAGCTGTGCTTCCGCATCGATGAACATGGTTCCGGTGGGGAAGTCGCGCAGGACAGTGTCCAGTTGGGGCAGCGGACCGCCCAAATGCATCATGGAAGCCTCGGCGCCGGCGAAACCGTCCTGGTCGGTCGGGATGATGCGGACGGTGGCGTGGCCCTGCTCGATCTTGTCGAGGATCTGCTGGAGTTGTGCGCGGGACGCCCGGCGGTCGGCCACGCGGATGCGCAGGGCGAACTCGTGGATCAGCGTCTCGTACGGCGTGGGTTTGGCGCCCTCGAGGACGGCGCGCCGTTTCATCCGGTGCTCGACCCGAGGGGTCAGATCTCGCTCGGGCAGGCCGGGGACCATGTACGTGTAGACCGCGCGAGCGTAGTCGGCTGTCTGTAGCAGTCCCGGCACGTGCGTGATCACCACCTCGCGGAGGAACGTCGCGTGGTGCTCGACCTCGGCGACGTCCGCGAACACCGGAGGCAGCGGCCCTCGGTACTCCTCCCACCAGCCCCGTGTCCGGTCGGTCGCCATCGCGGTGAGGGCTTCGATCAACGCCTCGTCCGTGCAGGCGTAGTGGCCGGCGAGGCGTCGTACGCGTTCGGCGCTCACACCTGCGACGCCGGACTCGATCTGGCTCATCTGGACCGCGTCGGCCCCGAGCAGGGTGGCGGCCTCCCGGGCCTTCATGCCCGTCGCCTCGCGCAGTTTCCGCAGTTCAGCACCTAGTCGCAGCCTGCGGGCCGTGAGGTGCCTCTTCGGTGGCAACCGGCGCCTCCTCGTCTCAACTGTGCGGTGGTTGTAGCTCGTTCGAGGGTCAGAATACGCCAGCCGCTTGCGCCTTCCTAATGTTAGGAAATACCGTCAGTGACGTAAGAGTCACGTTGCGGAAGCGCACCACTCCGTCCTGCCATGACGGCTGCGGCTCTGCCACCGCCCGTGCATCCACCCCGCGCCCCACACCCGGAGCTGACGCATGCCCGAAAACGAGAACGGACCCTGGGAGTACTCCCTCTCCATCCCCAACGACCCCCGCGGCGTCACCATCTGTCGCCGCACCCTGCGGCTCATCCTCACCATGCATGGGCTGATCCGCCTCGTCGATGTCGCCGAACTCCTCGCCACCGAGCTGGTCGCCAACGCCGTGCTGCACACGAAGGGGCCCGCGACCCTCCGGGTCTGCTGGTCGGTCGGGGTCCTGCGGATCGGCGCGTGGGACACGGACCCCGAACCGCCCGAGCCGCCCGGGGAGTTGACGGCGCTCACCGACGCCGAGGGCGGCAGAGGTCTCGCTCTGGTCCACGCATGCTCCGACGCTTGGGGCTGGCACCCCCTGTTCAGATACGGCAACCAAGGCAAGTACGTGTGGTGTGACCTGGCCGCCGTGTAGCCCGTTGACCAGGGCTCAGTGCGCGTTCGTCATGCCTTGCCCGCTCGCCAGCGTTGCGTCGTCGCGCCCGTGTCCGGGGACAGGTCCAAGGTGTTGTTGCCCGTCGGGGTCAGTGCGTGGTCCGGGGCTATCGCCGGGCGGAGTGCGCCCGTTGTGGTCACCGCGAAGCGTAGGTTCGGGCCGTTGTGGCCGTCGAGCGAGGCGCATTCCCAGATGCCCACGCCGTCGTCGGTCGCGCCCCGGCTGTCCAGGCAGAAGTCGGGATCGGCGTACGACCGCAGCGCGCCCTCGTCGGTGTCGACGCGCCAGCGTTGCGTGCGGGACGAGGTGCAGGGAGCCGTGATGACGTCCGTGCCCTTCTCCAGGTCGCCGTTCCGGATGTCCAGGCAGCGGCCCGAGGCGCGGTTCACCACCTGCGTGTAGTCGCCCCCGGGAGGGCGCGCGGGTGGGGGTGGCGACTTCGTGGGGCTGGCGCTGGGGCTCGGGCTGTACGTCGGTTGCGGGGAGCTGGGGGTGCCTGTGGGGGAGGAGGGCAGCGGGCTCGTCGGAACCGTGGCCGTCACCGTCACCGGTGGGCGGGGCGGAGTCGCCGTATCGCCCGCCTCCTGTGAGGGGACGAGGAACAGGAGCAGCGGGGCCAGGGCCACCCCGAGCGCCGCCGAGGTGAGGACGAAGCGGCGGGAGGGCGGCCAGGGGCCCGGATGAGTCCGCTCGTGGGCGTCGGCGTGGGCGTGCGTTCCGGGGCCGAGCGCCGCCGCGTACGCCGTGCCTCCCCAGGGGAGCAGGCTCTCCGCCAGCGCCGTGCGCCGGTCGTCCCGTAGCGCGGACAGCACCGCGTACGCCGTCGCGCAGTGACCGCACTCGGCCATGTGGGCCCGCAGGTCCGCGCTGTGACGAGGGTGGTCGGGGCGTACCGACTCCTCGATCAGCCGGCGGAAGTCCTGGCAGCGCGGGTCCCCGGACGCGGCGAGGTGGGACTTCAGGAACGTCGCGCGCAGTGCCTGGAGCGAGGACTCCAGCCCGTACGTCACGTCCTGGCGCGTGACGCCCAGCAGTCCCGCCGTCTCGTCCTCGGGCTCCCGCTCGACCAGCCCGTACCAGATGAGGCCCTGGACCCGCGTGGGGAGCGAGCGGAACGCGTCCAGCATCGGCGGGGTCGGGCCGCCGGGGCCCGCCTCGTGCAGCCGCGCGAGCAGGCCGGGGTCGAGGCGGCGCGAGCGCTGGTCCCCGGCCCATGCGGCGGCCAGCCGCCAGGCCAGGAGCAGGAGTTGGTGCCGCCACGGTCCGCGCGGGTCCGTGCCGCGCTCGGTCTCCCGCGCGGCGAGCGTGAACGCGTGGGCCGTCAGATCCCTGGCCGCGTACTCGCCGGTGGTGCACAGCCGGGCGTACGCGAGGACCGCGGGCCGGTGGCGGGCGCGCAGTTCCTCCAGCGCCGCGTCCCCGGTCGCGGCGTCGGCGCGCAGCAGTTCCGTGAGCTGTGCGTCGGACGCTCCCGTGTGCACACCCCCGCCCGGCCGGTCGTCGTCGCCTTCGCCCCGAGCCATGCGTCCGCCTCCCCTGCGCCCGTACCGTCACTCGCTCGACTGCTGACGTACCAGCCAGTTTGTCGGGTGACCATAGTGAGGGAAGGGGATCGGAGGGGAAAGGGGTTTCCGTGGGTAACTCGGGTGCGTCGAATGGGGGATGGAGAACCGCCCGTGGACAGAAAGCGCGGGGCCGAGCCGGTCAGTCCGGCTCGGCCCCGCACACGTCCCGTCACGGCGAAGGTGTCACTCCTCGACGGTCACTCCTTGAAGGTCACTCCTCGACGGTCAGGCCCCTGCGCAGTCGCACCAGCGTCCGCGACAGCAGTCGCGACACGTGCATCTGCGAGATGCCCAGCTCCTCGCCGATCTCCGACTGGGTCAGATTGGCGACGAAGCGCAGCGACAGGATCTGCCGGTCGCGGTGCGGAAGTTCGGCGATCAGCGGCTTCAGCGACTCCACGTACTCGATGCCTTCGAGCCCGTGGTCCTCGTAGCCGATCCGGTCCGCCAGCGCGCCCTCGGAGTCGTCCTCCTCGGGCTGGGCGTCCAGCGAACTGGCCGTGTAGGCGTTGGACGCCGCCATGCCCTCGACGACCTCGTCGTTCGACAGTCCCAGACGCTCCGCCAGCTCTCCCACCGTCGGAGCGCGGTCCAGTTGCTGTGCGAGTTCGTCGCCGGCCTTGGCCAGGTCGAGGCGGAGCTCCTGCAGCCTTCGCGGTACGCGCACGGACCATGACGTGTCACGGAAGAAGCGCTTGATCTCGCCGACGATGGTCGGCATCGCGAAAGTGGGGAACTCGACGCCACGGCTGAGTTCGAAACGGTCGATCGCCTTGATCAGGCCTATCGTGCCGACCTGGATGATGTCTTCCATCGGCTCGCTGCGGGAACGGAACCGGGAGGCGGCGAACTTGACCAGGGCGAGGTTGAGTTCGACCAGAGTGTTACGGACGTACGAGTACTCGGAGGTGCCTTCCTCCAGCGATTCGAGCCGCCCGAAGAGGGTCTTGGAGAGTGCTCGCGCGTCGACCGGGCCCACCTCCGCGAACGGGGGGATCTCGGGAAGCCCGGCGAGGCCGGCATTCTCGTCGGCGGACTCTTCTTCCAGTTCGTCCAGAGGGCGTGTCGACGTCGCCCTCTGGGCCTGCGATGCGTCGAGCCGGGGTGACATGATGTCCTCCATCGTTCTCGGCATATGGCTGCCGATGCCAATACGTGCACTGCGGTGTGCGGCGCCTCCAAAGCCGGCCGTGTCGAAAACTGTCTCTACTAGCCCTACCCGCTTTCGTGACCCTCCCGCAAGTGAGTTTTGCGGTGAAATGTCCGATTCTTGGCGGTTGTTCGGGTGTCAGAGTGTGCAGGGAAGGCGTAGGGTTCGAGTGCGTCAACGAACAACCACATCGGCCGGAAGAGAGAGACGGCATGGACCGCGGGACGGTCGGCAGCGCACAGTCGGGCCGGCTTTTGGTCGAGGTGCGAGAAGAGGGCACTAGTGCCGTCGTCACCCCGGCGGGTGAGCTGGATCACCATACGGCGGATCTTCTGCGCGAACCGGTCGAGGACTGCCTCGACCGCGGGTTCGTGCGTCTCGTCGTGGACTGCTCACGGTTGGAGTTCTGCGACTCCACCGGGTTGAACGTCCTTCTCGGTGCTCGGCTGCGTGCCGAAGCCGCCGGAGGCGGGGTCCACCTGGCAGGAATGCTGCCGGTGGTGGCCCGGGTCTTCGAGATCACCGGGGCGGAGGCCGTCTTCACCGTGCACGACACGCTGGAAGCGGCATTGGACGACAAGAGCGGGGCAGGTGACTCCGCGGTGGCGGACGGCTCCGCGGCGGCGGGCGAGGCCGGTACCGACCGGCCCGCGGGCGATCGGGGTGACTAGTCGCCCCGAGGCGCTGTCCTGCGGCACAGTTGTGTCCAGGCCGGCTTCGACGTGACCGATGTGATCGACGTGATCAATGTGATCCACGCGATAACGGAGTCTCGTCATCCGTACCGAACAAGTGGGTGTTCCGACGGTTCGGTCGGGCAGGAGACATCCTGAATATGTCAACGGACCCAACGGCAAGTGCGCGGCAGTCCCGGACCACTCCCGGAGCCCGAGTGTCCTGAGCTTTCCGAGTGCGCCGCATGTGCTGAATGTGCTGAGAACTGAGTCTTGAATCGTGAACTGGTGAATCGGTGAGGTGAAGCGCTGATGAGCACCACCCGGCCTTACTCGCCGGGCGACCGCGGCCCTGAATCGGGCGACGGCGGCGCTTCCGGGGCGTCTCCGGGCGGTACGCCCCCCGGGCGTCACGCCCGCCGGCTGAACTTCGACGGCGAGAGCGGGGTCGTTCCGCTCGCCCGCGACTTCGCACGGCAGGCGCTGTACGAGTGGGGGTGGCTGCCCGCGGCCACCGCCGATCGGCGGGCCGCGGCGGAGGATGTGCTGCTGGTCGTCTCCGAACTCGTCACCAACGCCTGTCTGCACGCCGAGGGTCCCGACGAGCTCTGGATCTCCTGCGAGAACAAGGTGCTGCGGATCGAGGTGTCCGACCGTGGGGCCGGTCAGCCCGCGCCGCGGACGCCGCACCGGGCCGGGCGGCCCGGTGGGCACGGGATGTTCATCGTGCAGCGGCTGTGTCTGGACTGGGGTGTGATCCGGGCGGAGGGGGTTGCCGGGAAGACGGTCTGGGCGGAGTTGGGCGCCCCCGCGTAGCGCTCCGCTGTGGTTGGCGTTGCCCTGTGTGGGGTGCGCTGGCTGTTTGGTTTTCGGGTGCGGGTCCGGTGGGGGCTGGTCGCGCAGTTCCTCGCGCCCCTGATGGGGGCGGTCCTTTGGACCTGGCCCGCGCTGCGTTGCGCTGTGTGGGGTGCGCTGGCTGTTTGGTTTTCGGGTGCGGGTCCGGTGGGGGCTGGTCGCGCAGTTCCTCGCGCCCCTGATGGGGGCGGTCCTTCGGACCTGGCCCGCGCTGCGTTGCGCTGTGTGGGGTGCGCTGGCTGTTTGGTCTTCGTCCGCGGGTTCGGTGGGGGCTGGTCGCGCAGTTCCCCGCGCCCCTTATCGGGGCGGCCCTTCGGGCCTGCCCCGCGTCGCGTTGCCCGCGTCGCGTTGCCCGCGTCGCGTTGCCCGCGTCGCGTTGCCCGCGTCGCGTTGCCCGCGTCGCGTTGCCCGCGTCGCGTCGCCTCCGGGGCGTTGGTCGCCCCGTGACGACTCCCGGGAGTCGACCCCCGGCAGGCGTTCCCTCGTCGTCTGGTCCATGCGCATTGGATCCTCACGGATCCGGTGCGCATTTTGTCTTCCCTCGGCAAGGGGCCGGGCGTACCTTGACGGCCGATCTGATGTTCCGTCAGGAACTGACTCAGGAATGGTGTCAGGAACGCCTTCGGGAATGAGGGGACCGTGTCATACCGGACGTACCAGAAACGAACCGCAGCGATCGCGTCCGCCGCGGCCCTGGCCGGCTCGGCGGTGCTGATGGCCGCCCCCGCAGCCCGGGCCGACGTGGTGGACGTCAACTACCAGTGCAAGACCCCGATCGGTGACAAGTCGGCCGTCTCGCCCATCGACATCAAGAGCGTCAAGAGCGGCAGCGGCTACCGGCTCACGATGACCTTCGAGAAAGGCGTCTCGTCCAGCCCCGTCGAACTGGGCAAGGGCGCGATGAACCCGAGCGCGGTCATCAAACTCGGCGGCGCCGACAGCGGCACCGTGGCGGTCAAGGGCCCACCGAACCCGGCCGCGATCCCCGCCAACACCCCCATCAAGATCACCGATCTGACCGGCACGTACACCCCGAAGGGCAGCGGAAAGGTCACCTTCACCGCGGGTGTGCTGACCATCAAGGCCCTCGGTACGACGACCACGTGCACCCCCGGCAACAGCCCGAAGCCCTCGCTGACCCTGACCGTCGCGGCGGCGGGCGGCGGCTCCACGGGCGGCTCGGGCACCACCGGTTCCTCGCAGGACGCCCCGGCCGGCGGTGAGGATCTGCCGCAGACCGGCCCCGAGGACTCCGCGATCGCCCTCGGCACGCTCGGCGGCACCGTCCTGCTGGCAGGCGCGGCCGGCGTGCTGTGGCTGACCCGGCGCCACCAGGCCCGCGGCTGAACCACCCCGCACCAGCCCTTCTGCTACGGAGCCGCCGATGCCGTTCGCCGTCCGTGCCCTCTGCCTCGCCTCCGTGACCGTGCTCGGTGTCGCCCCGGTCTCCGCGGCCGACGCCGACTGGTCCGTCGTGCCCTCGGCGGGCGGGGGCCGGGACGGCCGGCCGTACTTCTACGCCGAGGGCGCGCCCGGCACGGTCCTCCAGGACACGGTGTCCGTGCGCAACCCCGGCGGAAAGCCGCTGACGGTACGGCTCCGGGGCGCCGACGCCGACAACGACGGCGACGGAACGCTCTCCGTACGGGCACGGGCGAAGGACACCGGAGCCTGGATCAACTTCGCCGAGCGGACGGTACGCATCCCCCCGCGCACCCGCGCCGACGTGCCCTTCACCGTGAGCGTCCCGGCGGACACCGCGCCCGGCGACCACCCCGGCGCGATCCTCGCGAGCGCCGGGGGCCGGACCGCGGCCGTACGGGTCCAGCTGCGCGTCGGCGGCCCGACCCTCTCGGCGCTCACGGTCGAACACGTGCGGATCCACGGCGGCCACATCTCCTACGAGCTGGTCAACCGCGGCACCACCGTGCTGACCCCGAAACTCGCCGTACGGGCCGAGGGGCTGTTCGGCGAGGTGCTCGACCGGGCCCCGCGCACCCTGCCCGTCGAACTGCTTCCCGGCCGCCGCGTACGCCTCGACGAACCCTGGCCCGATCCGCCCGCCCTCGACGGCGTCGACGTCGAGCTGACGGTCACGGCGGAGGGCGGGGCCCGTGCGGAGGCCGCCGCGGAAACGTGGTTCGTGCCGAAGACGGCGGCGATGGCGGGCGCGTCGGCCGGCCTCGCGGTGTGCGCGGGCGGTGCCCTCTGGTTCGTACGGCGTATGCGGCTCGTACGGCGTCGGGGGCAGCCGGGGCCGACCGCGGCCGGCGGACAGGCGCGTACGGAAGTCGAGTCGACGGGAGCGGTGATGTGAGCGGCACGGCTGAAGGGGTGTGTCGGTGGCGGGCGGCCGTGGCGGCGGTGGTCGTGGCGCTCGGGATGGTGCTGTTCCCACTGGTGGCGGGTACCGCCTCCGCGGCGGAGAAACCGCAGGTGAAACTCTCCAAGTCGCAGGCGGGGACGGGTGGTTCCCTCACGGTGAGCGGCAGCGGCTGGCGGGCGAACGCCCTGCTGATGGTGCTCATCTGCGGGCGGTCCTCGGTCGACCGGGGCGTGATCGGCGGAACCAACTCCTGCGCCAACGCGGACGGACGGGCCGTCACCACCGACGCGAAGGGCCGGTTCAGCAAGAAACTGCCGGTCACCGAACCGCCCGTACCGTGCCCCTGCGTGGTCCATGTCGCGACCGTCACCGGCGCGAAGGCGGAGGCCGACGCCTCCTTCCTGGTCGCGGGACACGAGGTCGAGCCGCTGCCCAAGGAGGACACCGCGGGGCGGCTCTCGGTGCTCACCGACACGCAGCTCGACGGGTCGAGCGGTCTGCTCACCTGGTTCGGCGCTCCGCCGTCCCGCAAGCTCGTCTTCACCGTCGGCAACGTCGGTACCACCCCCGTGAAGAACCCGGTCTTCCAGGTCGGCACCTCGCACGGCGTGTTCGCCCCGCAGTGGGAGGAACACCAGTGGCGCGGCACGATCGGCCCCGGCAAGAAGGCGCGGATCACCCTGCCGGTGGAACTGACCGCCGGTGCGCACGGCGACTACACGGTCGCCCTGAAGTTCGGCGGCAAGGTGCTCGCCGAACAGCCGTGGGGCGTGGGCCGCCCCTGGGGCGTGACCCTCTTCTGGATCCTGGTCTGCGTCGTCGTGCCGGCCGCGCTGTTCCGGACCGGGATGGCCGTGGTGGACCGGGTGCGGCCGGGTGGACCCAACCAGCGCGCCGGACGGTTCGGAAGCGGCAGGGGCGGCGGGGGCGGGGGCGGACGGAGCGTGCGGCCCGGCCGGGGCGCGCACGGCGTGCGGCGCGGGGGGCTGCGGCTGCCCGACGTCACCCTGCGGATGCCGAAGCTGAACCTCTCGCCTGCCTCCAGGGACTCCGACGACGCCCACGACTCTGCGGGCTCGGGCTCGGGCTCCGGCTCCGTTTCCGGCACAGGTACGCCGACGGGGGCCCGTACGCGTACGCAGTCCGCTCTGCCCTGGTTCACCCCGGACACCGATCCCGGGGCCACCGAGGCCGATCAGCTCTCCGCACCGCACGAGAACACCCCGACGACCCCCACCAGGAAGGGAAACACGTGAGCACGCAACGGAGAGTCCGGCCGAGACCGAAGAAGCCCGGAGGCGGCCGGAGAGCGAGCGCGGCCGGAGTCGCGATGATGCTCGGCGGTGCGGGAGTCCTGCTGGCGGTGGCGGCGGCGCCCGCCCAGGCCGCCGAGGTGTCCTACGCGACCGACTGCGTACCCCCTCCGATCTCCGGGCTGCCGACGGTCAAGGGCACCACCAAGGTCGAGGTCACCGCACCCGCCACGGCGAAGGTCGGTGACGAGGTCGAGGTGGTGTGGAAGTTCACGCAGGCCGCGTCCAAGAACCCCGACCTCATCGACCTGCCCGCCAACTCCGTGCAGCCGTCCGGCACCCTCAAGGCGGCCGGTGCGCAGACCGCGTCCGTCGCGATGCAGGGGCCGCGCGAGAACCCGGCGATCCCCAAGGGCGGGGCGATGATCCTGTCCGACATGAAGGGCAAGCTGAAACTGACGACGGCCGGTGAGGTGACGCTGACACCGGACGCGTACGCCATCAACGTCATGTCCACGGACACCAAGTGCGCGCCCACGGAGACGGTGAAGCCCGCCGCGACGATCAAGGTCACGGCGGGGGACGGGGATCCGCCTCCCGAGTCGCCCGATCCGACGAGTCCGACGCCCACGCCGACAGGGGGCACCACCGGGGGCGAGACCGGTGGAGACACCGGCGGTGACACCGGGGGCAGTGACACGGGCGGCAGCACCGGCGGCGACGGGGAACAGACCGACTTCACCGGCAAGGCGGTCGACATCCCCTACGCGTGCAAGACGCCGATCGGGGACAAGAACGCCACCTCGCCGGTGCAGATCAACGCCAAGAAGAACGGCGGGAGTTACGACCTCACCGTCCAGTTCAAGGGGTCCGTGATGGACAGCCCCGCCGATATCCCGGCCGACTCGGTCAAGCCGTCGATGGAGGTCGTGCTGGGCGGCGCGGACAAGGGAACGGTGGCGGTAGAAGGGCCGACCAACTCCGAAGCCATCAAGTCCGGGGATCCCATGGTGATCTCCGACATGACCGGTACGTACAAGCCGGGCGCGGACGGGGAGTCGACGCTGTCGCCGGGCGTGCTGACGGTGAAGGCGCTAGGGACGACGACCACGTGTACGCCGACGAAGTCCGCGGTGTCCCTGACGCTCGACACCTCTGCCCAGCCGGGTGGGGCGGCCGGGGGGAGTGGCTCCGCCGGGGGCAGTGCTTCCGGTTCCGGGGGGAGCGCCTCTGGTTCCGGGGGCGGGCTCGCTGACACCGGTAGTGATGACGGTGGGGGGTTGCGGGCGCTCGGGTTTGTGGCGGGGACGGCGGTGCTGCTGGGTGGAGCGGTGTTCACCTTTATGCCCCGGGGGCGGCGGGGGTGAGGTGCGTGGGCATCTGACGGTCCGCTGTGGCTGGCCGCGCAGTTCCCCGCGCCCCTAAAAGATTGCGCAGTTCCCCGCGCCCTCAGATACCTGGGGGCGCGGGGAACTGCGCAATCTTTTTGTCTTCGGCGGGCGACTAGTTGACGTTGCCCATCAAGGACTTGACCTTGTTGCGGTACATGAAGATCGCCACGCCCGCCACGACCGCGAGGGTCGCCTCCAACGCCACGATCCCCATCCCGTTCAGGCCGACGCCCGCGATGGAGAGCAGCGCGGTGGTGGCGTCGCCGGCGGTGACCGCCAGGAACCAGACGCCCATCATCTGCGAGGCGTACTTCGCGGGGGCCATCTTCGTGGTGACGGAGAGGCCGACCGGGGAGACGGCCAGTTCACCGACGGTCTGTACGAAGTAGATGGCGACCAGCCACATCGCGGCGGCCTTGTGACCGCCGTCGGCGATCGTCAGCGGGGCCAGGAAGAGGAAGAACGAGGCGCCGACCAGGACCAGACCGGACGCGAACTTGACGATCGTGCTCGGCTCGCGGCCGGCCCGGTTCAGCGCCAGCCACGCCCAGGCGAAGACCGGGGCGAGCGCCATGATCATGACCGGGTTGACCGACTGGTACCAGGACACCGGGAAGCCCCAGCCGAAGACGCTGTTCTCGGCCGACGACTCGGCGAAGATCGACAGCGTCGAGCCGCCCTGGTCGTAGATCATCCAGAAGACGGCCGCGGCGACGAAGAACCAGATGTACGCGGACATCCGCGACTGCTCGACCCGGTCGAGCGACTTGTCGCGCTTGATCCTGGCGATCACCCAGACCGGGATGATCAGGCCGATGAGCGCGAGCGGGACCATGATCCAGTTCAGCGTGTAGTGGCCGGAGAGGCCGACGGCGGCGTAGAAGACCGCGGCGACGGCCAGCCACAGCAGACCCTTGCGCAGGGTCGAGGACTTCTCCTCGGCGGACATCGGCGTCGGGACGACGTCGGACCGCGCGTCGAGGTGGCGGCGGCCCATCAGGAACTGCGCCAGGCCCAGTGCCATGCCGAGCGCGGCGAGCGCGAAGCCCAGGTGCCAGTTCACCTTCTCGCCGATGGTGCCGATCACCAGCGGAGCGGCGAAGGCGCCCAGGTTGATGCCGATGTAGAAGACGGTGAAGCCGCCGTCGCGGCGCGGGTCGTCCGGGCCCTTGTAGAGGTGGCCGACCATCGTCGAGATGTTGGCCTTCAGCAGACCGGAGCCGATCGCGACGAGGCCGAGGCCGGCGAAGAAGGTGCCGGACGAGGGCAGCGCCAGCGTCAGATGGCCCAGCATGATGACCAGTCCCGCGACGGCGACGGTCTTGCGGGGGCCGAGCACCCGGTCCGCGAACCAGCCGCCGGGGAGGGCGAGCAGGTACACGAGCGACAGGTACACCGAGTAGATCGCGGTCGCGGTGGTCGCGCTCAGGTGCAGGCCGCCGGGTGCGACCAGGTAGAGCGGGAGCAGTGCCCTCATGCCGTAGTAGGAGAACCTCTCCCACATCTCGGTCATGAAGAGTGTGGCCAGTCCGCGGGGGTGGCCGAAGAAGGTCTTCTCGTGTCCGGAACCGGGGGTGCCCGGAGAGACCGAGTCCTTCGTCAGGCTGGACGCCATGGTCGTTCCTTGCTGGTCGGGACGCGCCGCCGAGGCGGACACCGCCGCAGCGGAGGCCGTTTCGAGCGGAATGGGGTTGCGCGCCCGGTGGGGGAGGCGGCCGGCACCGGCGGGTCGGCCGTCCCGCCCCACGCCCACGGGGAGTCCGTTCCGTCCTCGGTCGACGAGGTCGGAGCGGTGGACGACGACCACCGGGATCCACGCCCGTCGCGCGTTCTCACGCGCCGGGCCCGGCCACAGGTCATTCCTTCCAAGGCTGGTAGACACCAGCCCGCACACAAAAGAGACCTTCAGCGTGAAGCTTTCGCCAAAGGTCCCTGTGTGCTGCTACAGGCGTCTGGTCACCATAAGGCCCTACGCCATAGCAATGCCGCATATGGCATGACTTGAGAGATGGATCACAGGCGTGGATGGAACCATGCGCCTGATTCGAAGGCCGTTCACAGATTTACATCCTGAACCCCAGGGTCGCACGGTGCGGAGGGGGCCCGGCCAACACGGATGTCGATCACCCTCACTGCGCCGCTCCATGGCGGACTACCATCAGTTCATGACCCGAGTACTGCTCGCCGAGGACGACGCGTCCATCTCGGAACCCCTGGCTCGCGCCCTGCGCCGCGAGGGGTACGAGGTTGAGGTACGCGAGGACGGACCCACCGCGCTCGACGCGGGCATCCAGGGCGGTATCGATCTGGTCGTGCTCGACCTCGGGCTGCCCGGAATGGACGGCCTGGAGGTGGCCCGGCGGCTGCGCGCCGAGGGGATGACCGTGCCGGTCCTCATCCTGACCGCGCGCGCCGACGAGGTGGACACCGTCGTGGGCCTGGACGCGGGCGCCGACGACTACGTGACCAAGCCCTTCCGTCTCGCCGAACTGCTGGCCCGCGTACGGGCCCTGCTGCGGCGCGGCGCGGCCGAGCCCCAGCAGCCGCCCGCCACCCACGGGGTGCGGATCGACGTCGAGTCGCACCGGGCGTGGATGGGCGACGAGGAGCTGCAGCTGACGGCCAAGGAGTTCGACCTGCTCCGGGTACTCGTCAGGGACGCCGGCCGGGTCGTCACGCGCGACCAGCTGATGCGCGAGGTCTGGGACACCACGTGGTGGTCGTCCACCAAGACGCTCGACATGCACATCTCCTGGCTGCGGAAGAAACTGGGCGACGACGCGGCGAATCCGCGGTACATCGCGACGGTACGAGGAGTGGGCTTCCGCTTCGAGAAGAGTTGACCCGTTGCTGTCGGCCGCGCCCCCTCGCCGTCGTGTCGTCGGTGGGTGCGCGGCAGCGGGCCGTGCGTGGCTGGTCGCGCAGTTCCCCGCGCCCCTGACGGGGCGTGGGCCCAGCCCGGATCATCAGTAGCCCGGAGGGACCTGTGCGTCGCCGTCTCATCAATTCCACGCTGGCCGTCGTGCTGGTGGTGATCGCCGTGTTCGGGGTCTCGCTCGTCATCGTCGAGACCCGCACGATCAGCAACAGCGCCCAGGAACGGGTGGACTCCGAGGCGGTACGGCTGGTCAGCATCGTCGACAGCCGCATCCTCGGCGACGAGCAGGTCAACGCCCGGGTCCTCAAGGACCAGGTCACGGGCGACCGGTACGCGCGCATCGAGATCCCGGGCCGCGACTCCATCCACATCGGCACGCCGCCCACCGGTGACGTCATCACCTCCACCCGCGAGGGCGAGGAGGGCGAGACCGTCACGGTGGAGGAGGCGCGCTCGGCGGTCACCCGTGAGGTCGGCCGGACGCTGCTGATCATCGCCGCGGTGGCCCTGCTCGCGGTGATCGCCGCCGTCCTCCTCGCGGTACGCCAGGCCAACCGGCTCACCTCCCCGCTGACCGACCTCGCGGAGACCGCGGAACGGCTCGGCTCGGGGGACCCGCGCCCGCGCCACAAGCGGTACGGGGTGCCGGAGCTGGACCGGGTCGCCGATGTGCTGGACGGCTCGGCCGAGCGCATCGCCCGCATGCTGACGGCCGAGCGGCGCCTCGCGGCCGACGCCTCGCACCAGCTGCGTACGCCGCTGACCGCGCTGTCCATGCGGCTGGAGGAGATCACCCTCACCGACGACCCGAGCACGGTCAAGGAGGAGGCGACCATCGCGCTGGCGCAGGTCGAGCGGCTCACCGACGTGGTGGAGCGGCTGCTGACCAACGCCCGCGACCCGCGTACCGGGTCCGCCGTCACGTTCGACCTCGACGAGGTCATCAAGCAGCAGCTCGCCGAGTGGCGCCCGGCCTACCGCAACGCGGGCCGCGCGATCGTCAGCTCGGGCAAGCACCATCTGCAGGCCGTCGGGACGCCGGGGGCCGTGGCGCAGGTCCTCGCCGCGCTGATCGAGAACTCGCTGATGCACGGCGGTGGGACGGTCGCGCTGCGGACACGGGTCACCGGCAACCAGGCCGTGATCGAGGTCACCGACGAGGGGGCGGGGGTGCCGGCCGATCTGGGTGCGCGGATCTTCGAGCGGGCGATCAGTGGGCGCAACTCCACGGGGATCGGGCTCGCTGTCGCCCGTGACCTCGCGGAGGCGGACGGGGGGCGGCTGGAGATGCTTCAGGCTCAGCCGCCGGTGTTCGGGTTGTTCTTGTCTCGTACGCCGTTGAAACGGCGGGACGGTGACGAGCCCACGGTCCGTTAGGGGGCCTTCGGTTCGGCTTGTGTTCGGGTGGCGTCGCGTGCTGGAGAGGTGCGGCGCCGTGGGGGCCGGTCGCGCAGTTCCCCGCGCCCCTAAAGGCAAAGGATTGCGCCGTTCCCCGCGCCCCTAAAAAGCTAAAAGCGAAAGACTGCGCAGTTCCCCGCGCCCCTGAAGGGCGAAAAACCAAAAGACTCCGCCGTTCCCCGCGCGCCTTAGGGGCTCATGGGGGTCAGCGGACCCTTTGGACCTGGCGGACGGGTCGGGGCGGGTGGTCTTCTGCCAGGTACGGGGTCGGGGGCTCCGGGAACGGGGCCGTGTCGGGTGCCGGGGCGTGGGTCGGGGCGACCCGGAAGACCCATGTGCGGTACGACCAGAAGCGGAAGAGGGTCGCGATGCCGATGCCGACGAACTTGAAGACGTTGCTCGCCAGCGGGCTGTCGAAGCCCAGGCCGTACGTCGCGGCGAAGAGGAACCCGTTCTCGATGACGAGCCCGACCGCGCTGAACAGGACGAACAGCGTCAGTTCCTTCGTACGGCCGCTCTTGTCGCGATCGCGGTACGTGAAGTAGCGGAAACCGATGTAGTTCGAGACGATGGCGACGACCGTGGCGATCACACTGGCCCGTACGACCTGCAGGTCGGTCGTGTGGCGCACCAGGTTGAAGACGATCAGGTTGACGAGAAGACCGGCTCCGCCGACCGCGCCGAACTTGGCGATCTCCCTGGTCAGGCGCTCGATCCGGAGGCGCACAACGCTGGCCTGCCCGGCATGAGCCCCGCGTTTACCAGCTGTGCCCATGGTGTCGCCCAGCCCCCGTCTCGTCGGATCCGTCATTTTCGTCAACCTTCGTCGACTCAGCCATGCTAACCAGCGGTTCCCCCGGGTGCCCGGCCCGGACTCGAAGATGTGGCCCGGATGTGATGAACCCGCACAATTTCCGATGAACGGGCGCGCGACGGGGTGGCTCGAAACGGCCGATACCCTGGGGGTGTGACGTTCCCGGTAGTCGGCATGGTCGGCGGCGGTCAGCTCGCTCGTATGACGCACGAGGCTGGCATCCCGCTCGGCATCAGGTTCAAGCTCCTCAGTGACACCCCCCAGGACTCTGCGGCGCAGGTGGTCAGCGAGGTCGTCGTAGGCGACCATCGCGACCTCGGCACGCTGCGGGCCTTCGCGCGGGGCTGCGACGTGATCACGTTCGATCACGAACATGTACCCACCGAGCATCTGCGGGCACTGGAGGCGGACGGCATCCCCGTGCGCCCCGGCCCCGACGCGCTCGTGCACGCCCAGGACAAGGGCGTGATGCGCGCGAAGCTCGTCGAGATCGGGGTGCCGTGCCCACGGCACCGGATCGTGAGCGATCCGGCCGACGTGGCCGCGTTCGCGGCGGAAGGGCTCCCCGAAGGGGCCGAGGGGGACGGCTTCCCGGTCGTCCTCAAGACCGTCCGCGGCGGGTACGACGGCAAGGGCGTGTGGGTCGTGCGGTCCGCGGCCGACGCCGAGGACCCCTTCCGGGCCGGCGTCCCGGTCCTCGCGGAGGAGAAGGTCGACTTCGTCCGCGAGCTGGCCGCCAACGTCGTACGGTCGCCGCACGGCCAGGCCGTGGCGTACCCGGTGGTCGAGTCCCAGCAGGTCGACGGGGTCTGCGACACGGTGATCGCGCCCGCGCCCGGCATCTCCGAGGAGCTGGCGCTGAAGGCCGAGGAACTGGCCCTGCGCATCGCGAAGGAACTCGGCGTCGTCGGCCACCTCGCCGTCGAGCTGTTCGAGACCCATGACGGCCGCATCCTCGTCAACGAACTGGCCATGCGCCCGCACAACTCCGGCCACTGGACGCAGGACGGCGCGATCACCTCCCAGTTCGCCAACCACGTCCGCGCGGTCCTGGACCTGCCCCTGGGCGACCCGCGCCCGCGCGCGAAGTGGACGGTCATGGTGAACGTCCTGGGCGGCGACTACCCCGACATGTACTCCGCGTACCTGCACTGCATGGCACGCGACCCCCAGCTCAAGATCCACATGTACGGAAAGGACGTGAAGCCCGGCCGCAAGGTGGGCCACGTCAACACCTACGGCGACGACCTCGACGACGTGCTGGAGCGCGCCCGTCACGCAGCCGGCTACCTCAGAGGAACGATCACCGAATGAGTCCTGTCGTAGGCATTGTCATGGGGTCGGACTCCGACTGGCCCGTCATGGAGGCCGCCGCGAAGGCCCTCGACGAGTTCGAGATCGCGTACGAGGTCGACGTGGTCTCCGCCCACCGGATGCCCCGCGAGATGATCACGTACGGCGAGGAGGCGGCCGGCCGCGGCCTGAAAGCGATCATCGCGGGCGCGGGCGGCGCGGCCCATCTGCCCGGCATGCTCGCCTCGGTCAGCCCGCTGCCCGTGATCGGCGTACCGGTGCCGCTGAAGTACCTCGACGGCATGGACTCGCTGCTGTCGATCGTCCAGATGCCGGCCGGTGTCCCGGTCGCCACGGTCTCGGTGGGCGGCGCGCGCAACGCGGGCCTGCTCGCCGCCCGCATCCTGGCCACGCACGACGAGGAACTCCTCGCCCGGATGCGTGACTTCCAGCAGGAGCTGAACGACCAGGCCACCGAGAAGGGCAAGCGGCTGCGCTCCAAGGTCGAGAGCGGCGCGGGCACGGGCAGCGGCTTCGGCTTCGGAAAGTGACGGACGTGACCACCATGCCTTCTCTCGAAGAAGCCCGCGCGTTCCTGGCCGACTTCCCCGTGGTCGACGGCCACAACGACCTGCCCTGGGCGCTGCGCGAACAGGTCCGCTACGACATCGGCGCCCGCGACATCGCCGCCGACCAGAGCGCGCACCTGCACACCGACCTGGCGCGGCTGCGCGCGGGCGGCGTCGGCGCGCAGTACTGGTCGGTGTACGTGCGCTCGGACCTGCCCGGCGCGGTCACGGCGACCCTCGAACAGATCGACTGCGTACGGCAGCTGATCGCGCGCTACCCCGCCGATCTGCGCGCGGCCCTGACCGCCGCCGACATGGAGGCGGCGCGCGCCGAGGGCCGGATCGCCTCGCTGATGGGAGCCGAGGGCGGCCACTCCATCGACAACTCCCTCGCCACCCTGCGCGGCCTGTTCGAGCTGGGGGTCCGCTACATGACCCTCACCCACAACGACAACATCGCGTGGGCGGACTCGGCGACCGACGAGCCGGTCGTCGACGGCCTGTCGCCGTTCGGCCACGAGGTCGTACGCGAGATGAACCGCCTGGGCATGCTGGTGGACCTCTCCCATGTGGCCGCCACGACCATGCGGGACGCGCTGGACACGTCCACCGCGCCGGTGATCTTCTCCCACTCGTCCTCGCGCGCGATCTGCGACCACCCGCGCAACATCCCGGACGACGTCCTGGAGCGCCTGCCCGCCAACGGCGGTGTGGCGATGGTGACGTTCGTGCCGAAGTTCGTCCTCCAGGCCGCCGTCGACTGGACGGAGGCCGCGGACGAGAACATGCGCGAGAAGGGCTTCCACCACCTCGACTCGACCGCCGAGGCGATGAAGGTCCACCAGGCCTTCGAGGAGTCCACCCCCCGCCCGGTCGCGACCGTCTCGACGGTCGCCGACCACCTCGACCACATGCGTGAGGTGGCGGGCGTCGACCACCTGGGCATCGGCGGCGACTACGACGGCACGGCGTTCACCCCGGACGGCCTCGGTGACGTCTCCGGCTACCCGAACCTGATCGCGGAGCTCCTGGACCGCGGCTGGTCGAAGCCGGACCTCGCCAAGCTGACCTGGCAGAACTCGGTACGGGTGCTGGCCGCCGCCGAGGACGTGGCGCGCGACGAGCAGTCCCGCAGGGGCCCGTCGAACGCGACCCTGGAGCAGCTGGACGGTTAGTTTCCGGGTGTGGTGACGGGGTGCCCCAGGAGCATGGCCGGGGCGCCCTGCACCCGCGTCAGGAACACGGTCGCGGAGTGCGGCCCCTGCGGCTTCACCTTGCGCCGCAGCTCCTCCGGCTCGACGGCCGACCCGCGCTTCTTCACGGTCAGGACGCCCACCTCGCGCTGCCGCAGCAGCGCCTTGAGCTTCTTGACGCCGAAGGGCAGCTGGTCGGTGATCTCGTAGGCGGTCGCGTACGGGGTGGCCGTCGCGGAGTCCGCGGTGACGTAGGCGATGGTCTCGTCGACCAGCCCTCCGCCGTCCAGCTCCGCGGCCACCTCGGCGACCAGATGCGCGCGGATGACGGCGCCGTCGGGCTCGTACAGGAAACGTCCCACGGGCCGCACCGCGGGATCGGGCAGTCCGCGGCCGAGGAGGGTCCGCGCGGCGGGCAGCAGGGTCGCGCGGACCGAGCCCGCCTCCCCGGTGCCGAACCACAGCACGGCCTCCTTCACGTCCCCGGCGTCCGAGATCCACTCGGCCCCGGCCTCGGCGGGCACGGCCTCGTGCGGAATGCCGGGGGCGATCTTCAGCGCGGCGAGAGGTGCCTTGAGGGCAGCCCGGACGGCCCACGACAGGGGCGGTGAGTAGGCCTCGGGGTCGAAGATCCGCCCGCGCCCGCCCCGGCGCCCCGGATCCACGAACACGGCGTCGTACCCGGCGGTGTCGACCTCGGTGACATCGGCCTCGCGTACCTCGATCAGCTCCGCCAGCCCGAGCGCCTCGGCGTTCGCGCTGGCCACGGCCGCGGTCAGCGGGTCCCGGTCGACGGCGAGGACCCGGATCCCGGCACGGGCGAGCGCGATCGCGTCACCGCCGATGCCGCAGCACAGGTCGGCCACGGACCGCACCCCCAGTGCCTGGAAGCGCGCGGCACGGTACGCGGCGACGCTCGCCCGGGTCGACTGCTCGACCCCGTTCGGCGTGAAGAACATCGCCGCCGCGTCCGCCGCCCCGAACTTCGCTACGGCCCGCTGCCGCAGCCGCGCCTGCCCGAGCGCGGCCGACACGAGCCCGACGGGATGGTCACGCCGCAGCCGCGTCGCCACGGCCAGTTCCTGGGCCGGTTCGGTACCGCGCACCTCGTCGAGCAGGGCACGCCCCTCGGACGTACGCAGAGCGGCGAAGGAGGCGAGCGGGGAGTCCGGCGGATCGAGGTCGTTCACCGCCCCATTGTGGGCCAGTCGGTGGACGGCACGCGCGCGACGGCGGTGTCGCCCCGGAGAAGGCCCCTTGACCTGGGAGTATCCGACCCCATGCGACTTGTAAGACAAGCTGACAGCGCCCCGAAAGGGGCGCGGGGAACTGCGCGGCCCGCCCCCACCGGCCCGCAGACGACTGTCCGTCGGTCCCGCGCGGCGGCACGCGCGATCTTGACCCTGCTGGCAGCCACCGCCAGCGCCCCGAAAGGGGCGCGGGGAACTGCGCGACCCGCCCCCACCGGCCCGCGGTCGACCGTCCACCCGTCCCGGGCAGCGGCACGCACGGCCCTGGCCCTGCTGGCAGCCACCGCACTGGCAACCGCCTGCTCGGCCCCGGCCCAGCCCCCCAAAGACGTCAAGCCGGCCGCAGGCCAACAGGCAGCGGCCAAACTCCGTCAGGAACAACGCGCCCACGCCGCGGCGGTGAAGAGATGGGGCCTCCACAAGGCCCCCCTGCCCGCCCCGCCCGCCCCGGCGAAGAAGCCGCACATCGACACCCGTGACGGCTTCGAGGTGGACGACCACGAAGGACTGCCGCCCGTCTTCACGACGATCCCCACCAAGGACAAGGTCGTCTTCCTCACCATCGACGACGGCGCCGAGAAGGACCCGGCGTTCCTGCGGATGATGAGCGAGCTGAAGATCCCGTACACCGCCTTCCTCAGTGACTACCTGGTCAAGGAGGACTACGGGTACTTCAAGAAGATGCAGGCCACGGGCGTCTCCCTGAACAACCACACCCTCCACCACCGCTATATGCCCGGCCTGTCGTACGCCGCGCAGAAGCGTGAGATCTGCGGGATGCAGGACGTGATCGAGAAGCGGTACGGAAAGCGGCCGACGCTCTTCCGCCCGCCTTTCGGCAACTACAACGAGGACACCCTGCGGGCCGCCAAGGCCTGCGGCATCAAGGCGGCGCCCCTCTGGAACGAGGAGGTCTTCGTCGACCACTGGGAGTACCGGGAGTGGGACCGCGACCTGCGCCCCGGAGACATCGTTCTCAGCCACTTCCGCGGCAAGGAGGACTGGCAGGGCACGATGCCCGACATGGTCCGCCGCTTCCTGAAGCTGATCACCGACAAGGGGTACGCGGTGGCCCGCCTGGAGGACTACCTGTGAGGCGCCGGGGGGCCACCGCCGCACTTCTGGCAGGCGTGCTCTGCCTCGCCGGCTGCGCCCAGTCCGTCGACCCCATCGAACGGCTGGGCAAGAAGGCGGCGGAGAAGGTACGCACACACGGGCCCCCCGTGGACGCGTACCGCCGCTGGGGGCTGAGCGCCCCGCTCGCCCGTGCGCCGGGCCCCTCCGTCCCGCGGCCCGCCTTACGGGCCGCGGGGCCCGGCCTGCCGCCCGTGGTGGACCGCGTCCCGACCCGCGACAAGGTCGTCTTCCTGACCTTCGACGACGGCGCGGAGAGGGATCCGCGGTTCGTCGACATGGTGCGGGAGCTGCGGCTGCCGGTGAGCGTGTTCCTCACGGACAGCGTCGTGGGGCCGGGGTACGCGCACTTCGGCCGGCTGCGGGCGGTCGGTGCGAGCGTGCAGAACCACACGCTCGATCATCCGTATCTGCCGGGGCTGCCGTACGAGGGGCAGCGGGCGGAGATCTGCGGGCAGCAGGAGAAGCTGAAGCGGCGGTTCGGGATTCGGCCTCGGCTGTTCCGGCCGCCGTACGGCGATTACAACGGCGACACGTTGCGGGCCGCGGGGGATTGTGGGATCGCTGCGGTTGTTCTCTGGCGGGATCCAGCGCGGTTGCGGGCGGGGGACATTCTTCACTGTCCTGAGGGGGGTGGGGCGTTGACGGGGGCGACCGTCGGGATGCTGCGCCGCGTCCAGGAGCAGGGGTTCGCTGTGGGGCGCCTGGAGGACTACCTGTAGGGGGCCCGGCTTTTCCTCGCCCCCGCCGCCCCTACCCGTCCCGTCCACGCATGGGGGCTGCGCCCCCTCGCCCCCCTTTGCGCAGTTCCCCGCGCCCCTGGGGGGGTGGGGGTGGGGGTAGAGGGGAGAGTGCGGAAGGTGGGCGGGGGGAAGGGCGGGCGCGGGTGTTTTTCAGGGGCGCGGGGAACTGCGCAATCTTTTGGGTCCGCCCCCACCGGGCCGCAGCCGACCACGCCCCAGCCCGTCCGGCGCTTGAGGACAACGGGGGGCCGGGGGCGCAGGCCCAGGGGCGGCAAGCCCGATTCCGACCCGCCCGGATGCCGCCAACCGCCGGAGGCAACTGGCACTCCGCTTGACCGAGTGCTAATCGCAGTCATAGTCTCGGCTCTGGCACTCACCGCAGGAGAGTGCCAATAGCGACGGGCAGGTCCGGCACCCGCGACGACGGATCCACCTGGTCGCCACCTCAGACAGTTAACCCCGTGAGATCTCCGAAGGGGGAGGTCGGATCGTGACGACCACCAGCTCCAAGGTTGCCATCAAGCCGCTCGAGGACCGCATTGTGGTCCAGCCGCTCGACGCCGAGCAGACCACCGCCTCTGGCCTGGTCATTCCGGACACGGCGAAGGAGAAGCCCCAGGAGGGCGTCGTCCTGGCCGTTGGTCCGGGCCGCTTCGAGAACGGCGAGCGGCTTCCGCTCGACGTGAAGACCGGCGACATCGTGCTTTACAGCAAGTACGGCGGCACCGAAGTGAAGTACAACGGCGAGGAGTACCTCGTCCTCTCGGCTCGCGACGTACTCGCGATCATCGAGAAGTAATTCACCCAGGTTTGCTTTGAACTGCGCCCCTGGCCCCAGCGAGTACTCCACACGAGTACTAAAAAGCGCCGGGTGCCCGGGGCGCCGTTCGTTTTTTGAGAGGACTGAATCAGCTCCATGGCGAAGATCCTGAAGTTCGACGAGGACGCCCGTCGCGCCCTTGAGCGCGGCGTCAACAAGCTTGCCGACACCGTGAAGGTGACGATCGGCCCCAAGGGCCGCAACGTCGTCATCGACAAGAAGTTCGGCGCCCCCACCATCACCAACGACGGCGTCACCATCGCCCGCGAGGTCGAGCTCGACGACCCGTACGAGAACCTCGGCGCCCAGCTGGTGAAGGAGGTGGCGACCAAGACCAACGACATCGCGGGTGACGGTACGACCACCGCCACCGTGCTGGCCCAGGCGCTCGTCCGCGAGGGCCTGAAGAACGTCGCCGCCGGCGCGTCCCCCGCCCTCCTCAAGAAGGGCATCGACGCGGCCGTCGCCGCGGTCTCCGAGGAGCTCCTCGCGACCGCGCGCCCGATCGACGAGAAGTCCGACATCGCGGCCGTCGCCGGTCTGTCCGCGCAGGACAGCCAGGTCGGCGAGCTCATCGCCGAGGCGATGGACAAGGTCGGCAAGGACGGTGTCATCACCGTCGAGGAGTCCAACACCTTCGGTCTGGAGCTGGACTTCACCGAGGGCATGGCCTTCGACAAGGGCTACCTGTCCCCGTACATGGTGTCCGACCAGGAGCGTATGGAGGCCGTCCTCGACGACCCGTACATCCTGATCCACCAGGGCAAGGTCTCCTCCATCCAGGACCTGCTTCCCCTGCTTGAGAAGGTCATCCAGACCAACGCGTCGAAGCCGCTGCTGATCATCGCCGAGGACGTCGAGGGCGAAGCCCTGTCGACCCTGGTCGTGAACAAGATCCGCGGCACCTTCAACGCGGTGGCCGTCAAGGCCCCCGGCTTCGGCGACCGCCGCAAGGCCATGCTCGGTGACATCGCGACGCTCACCGGCGCCACGGTCATCGCCGAGGAGGTCGGCCTCAAGCTCGACCAGGTCGGCCTGGACGTGCTGGGCACCGCCCGCCGCGTGACCGTCACCAAGGACGACACGACCATCGTCGACGGCGGCGGCAACAGCGCCGACGTGGCCGGCCGTGTCAACCAGATCAAGGCCGAGATCGACTCCACGGACTCCGACTGGGACCGCGAGAAGCTCCAGGAGCGCCTCGCGAAGCTGGCCGGCGGCGTGTGCGTGATCAAGGTCGGCGCCGCCACCGAGGTGGAGCTCAAGGAGAAGAAGCACCGTCTGGAGGACGCCATCTCCGCGACCCGCGCCGCGGTCGAGGAGGGCATCGTCTCCGGTGGTGGCTCCGCGCTCGTCCACGCCGTGAAGGTCCTCGAAGGCAACCTCGGCAAGACCGGCGACGAGGCGACCGGTGTCGCCGTCGTCCGCAAGGCCGCCGTCGAGCCGCTGCGCTGGATCGCCGAGAACGCCGGCCTGGAGGGTTACGTCATCACCTCCAAGGTCGCCGACCTCGACAAGGGCCAGGGCTTCAACGCCGCGACCGGCGAGTACGGCGACCTGGTCAAGGCCGGCGTCATCGACCCGGTCAAGGTCACGCGCTCCGCCCTGGAGAACGCCGCGTCCATCGCCTCCCTGCTCCTCACGACCGAGACCCTGGTCGTCGAGAAGCCGGCGGAGGAAGAGGCCGAGGCCGGCCACGGTGGCCACGGGCACTCGCACTAGGCGCTTCCCCGAGCGCGCGGTGAGTTGACCGCGGGCTCGGTGGGCGCTGAGCGCGCCCACGCGGCGGAGCCGCACATGGATACGGCCCCGCGCCCCTTCGGGGCGCAGCATGAAGGCCCGGCTTCCCGTCTCGGCGGGGGCCGGGCCTTCATGCTGCCGGGATGGTCTGGGTCCGCGAATCTGATAGTTCGTCCGTTGTCGACGCCGTGACTCCCCGTGGCCGGGGTGATTGGGCCAGATCTCGTATGGCGAATAAGGGTGAGCTTCACCTAACCTGGAGAGGTTGTAGCCCTTCGTAGTGTTTTGGGCACTCTGTGCGAATGTTTACCCGATGATTTCGGGGACCGCCTGCCACAGTGCACAACCGTCCACTACGCTCGAAGAGCACCATTTGGGCAGCTCGGGGAATCTAGGGGGACTGCGGTGGTTCATGAGGGGGAACCCTTATGGCGCAGGAGCAGCGCTTGTGGCAATGAGACGGAGTGTGTGGAGATAGCGGTGCGGGCCGAATGCGTTCTTGCTCGTGACTCCAAAACACCCGTTATGGCCGTGCTGTACTTCACCGCCGTCACATGGTCGAGCTTTCTCCGGGCTCTGTCACAGGGGGAGTTGCGAGACTCATGACTTTCTTACTGGGCGTCGGCAGGAGGTCTGAGGCAGCCATGGACACTGAGAAGTCTGCAGTGCACGGGGAGCGCAGGGGCCGTTCCCGGTCCACCGGCGTCGGAGGTGTCGCTGTCTTCCTGCTCGCCGTCGGGACGGTGGCCACCACGACAGCTGCCGCGACGTCGCTCTTGGTGGACAGCGTGGTAGCCAAGCGGGTCCTGTGGGGAGTAGTGCTCGTGGCTATCTCGGTCAGCGCAGGATTGTGGCGCGGAAATCAGGCTGTCACTGCATCCCCACCGAATTCTGATCGTCTTCCGTACGTCCCGCGCGCGGGTTCCCCTCGGTGAGACGGTTCTTCCGTCGTCGCAAGGCTCCCCGGGCCCACCATGTGAGGGCGGCCAGACATATTGCGCCCACCAGGCCGAGAGCCAGGGTGGCGATGTTCCCCCAGGGGAGTTCGAGTTCTCCGGACGCGTACCGAGCCACAAGGGCCAGCGAGCTCGATATGAGGAGGAGTAGGAGCGTGACTCCGACTCCGACTCCGACGAGGGTCGCGTCATTGGGCTCCTGTGGCGTATGTGGGGCGTCTTCCTGCGCGGCAGGGTTTTCTATCGGCTCGATACCGTTGGGAAGTTCCCCGGTGGCTTCGTCTTCGGTGAAACCGGTCGGGCCCGCCCCTTGCTCGTGAGTGTGCGTCAGCTTGCGCAGGCGCTGCCATGCTGACCTGGTCACGTCGATCCTCCCCCTGGTTCCACCGCTGGCGGTTGGTGATGCGGGCTCAACCCACGCCGAGGTCCTGCTTGATGCGGTCGATCAGGCCGAGTGACTCGGACTCGTCGAGCGCCATCTCCGTGATGTCCCGGTAGCACTTCTGATAGCGCTTCAACAGTTCGACGTCTTCGCCACCCGTCATGCTGCCAGCAGCATGCTCCAGGTACAGGAGGTCCTTGTCGTCGGTGAAGCCGAGCAGGACGAAGCTGCCCAGGGTGCTGTAGTGGGCGCCGGCCGCAAAGGGAAGCACCAGGATGGTCACATCGCTCCGGGTGCCGAAGTCCAGCAGTTGCTGCAGCTGCCCGGCCAAGACTTCTTTCCCGCCGATCTCGCGTCGTACGGCTGCTTCGTCGAGGATGAATACGGAGCTGAGTCGCTCCGCGGCCTCGAACATTCGAGACTGGCGCTCCATCCTGAGGTCGACCACACGGTTGACCCGCTCGTCATCGAGACCGCGGGGAGCGAGAAGCGCCTCCGCGTAGGCGCGGGTCTGCAGATGACCCGGTACCACGATGGGGTGGTACGTGTGCAGACGGGCGGCTGCGGTTTCGTACCCCAGGTACTGAGCGAACTGGGGACTGAGAACCTCGTGGTAGCCCGACCACCAGCTGGGACCCTTGCTTCCCCGGGCAGCTTCCTCCAGCTCCGCCACTACGGCGGGGTCGGTGATCCCGTAGACGTGTGCCAGCGCTCGCAGGTCACTGACGGAAATGCTGACCGCGCCGGTCTCTACCCGGATCAGTTTCGATTGCGACCACTCCACACGCTCGGCCGCCTCGCGCTGCGTGCAGCCCGCGTCCTCCCGCGCCCTGCGCAGCGCGATACGCAGCTTGCGTCGATTGAGACTTGGATCAACAGAGGGTGCCATCACCGCTCCTTCCGTCGTGCACGTACCCTGCACTTCATCCGCCATGCCATGAATGCCTGTGGCTTTCAACTCTATCCCTTAAGCGATGGTCAATCGGCTACTAGCTGATTGGCTTGTTCATGCTGCGGGCTGGTTCTGGAGAAGCGAGCGACCCGGTATCGGCGCTCTGGCGTGACAGTGTGCGAGCGGCGGACCCGCACGGAGGCCGACCGCACGGCCGGAGTCGAATCCGGCCGTGTGGCACCGGGCATTGCATGGTCATGTCCGGACCGTGAGGTGAAGTCGAAACGCGTGAGGGCCCCCACTCCGGTGGGGGCCCTGCGATGTCGAGCGCTCTGCCGTCCTCGTCGGCCTCAGTCGACCCGGCGCTGTGGATTACTCCACGTCTCCCAGCGGATTGAGCACACTCCCAGGAAGACGCGCAGGTAGTGAAATCGCGGAATGCGCCCTTCCTGCAGGCGCAGTTCGTTGCGGTGGTTCATCATTTCCTCGACGCGCCACTCGTCACCTTTGGGCAGCAGTGCCCCGATGACGAGCAGTCTGATCCCCACCCTTGTCTGCCTGCGATCCGAGGAGACGTCGCTGCGCGACTTCGAGAGACCGATGGCCACCCTTCCCACACGGGTGAAGAAGGTGCTCAAGGCCGGGGGCAGTAGGCCCACCAGGGTGTTCCCCATGTCTGTCTCAGTCGCGCGTCTCCACTTTAGGAACAGCAGCAACGCCAGCAGCAGGAGAAGTGCCGCCGAGGCAGAAAGGGCGACGGCGGCGAGAACGGTGACCATGGGTATGGGGTCCGATCAGTCCGTGACGGGGGTGGCCGCAGATGTGGTTGTCGGTGACGGCCTTCTCTTGTAGGCGCCGGCCAGAGCCAGTCGCGCTTGCTCTGCTCCGTCGGTGGTGAACGAGTAGTACCGGCGCCTTGGGCGTGGGGGGGTTGCAGCGGTGTGGGCGTCGGGGTCTTCCCAGGAACTCTCCAGTATTCCCGCTCGCTCCAGCCGGGCCAGGATGGGATGGATGGTTCCACTCTGTAGGCCCACCGCCTGGCCGACCGTCAGCCCGTACTGGGGCTGTGTCGGGTTCTGAAGCAGTTCCTTGAGGACCAGCTGAGTCTGCATGGTCATTCGGAGTCCGCTCATACAGCTAACTCTACCTAACTCGTCAAGCACCTACCTAGTTCTACAGTCGGTACATTTTGAGCCTATCTCTACTTAGGTTGTTCTCGACTTGAGTAGAGGTGTAGCCTGCGGTGCGAGCGCAGAGTGAGAGGAACATCGGTATGACTTCGCAGGGGCTGAGCGAGAACGATGCGAGTGGACCCGACATGGGGCCCGGTGGTGTGCCCCCGGCCTGGGACTTCCGGCTCGACCGCTCCGGACTGCTCGTCAAGGCGGGACGGCATCTGCAACTTCACGTTTCCCTGGCTCTGCTGCTCTGGCTGATCGCGGCAGTAGCCGGCTGGGGCGCCATCCAGTGGGAGTGGCCTCCTGCGGGGTGAGCGAGCAGGCAGTAGACAGTCGAGCGAGGTGTGATGGGCCCCCATCATTCGGTGGGAGCCTTCCGTCTCCTCCTTCGCTGATCATGTAGCCCCGGAGCGCGTGATGACAGCGGTCGTGGTATGGCACAGCAAAAGTCCCCTCCACCTCTAGGTGGAGGGGACTTCATCGATGTCAGGGCCTAACGGCAGCAACGCGCTCACTTCGGGCCGTACTTGCGGCCCGTCTTCGAGCTGATGCCGCTGAGCAGGCCCCGCGGGGTCACCTTCGCCACGCCCATCAGGGCCTTGTAGCGCGGGTCCGGGATGGACAGGGACTTGTCCCGGGCCAGGTCCGCCAGCGCGGCCGTGACCACCTTGTCGGCGTCCAGCCACATCCAGTTGGGGATGTTGTCCGTGCCCATCCCGGCCCGCTCGTGGAACTCGGTCCGTACGAAGCCGGGGCACAGTGCCATCAGCCGGACGCCGCTGCCCGCCAGGTCCTTCGCCACGCCCTGGGTGAACTGCACGACCCACGCCTTCGACGCCCCGTACGTGCCGCGCGGGAAGAACGCGGCCGTCGACGCCACGTTGACGACTCCGCCGCGCCCGCGCTCCCGCATGGCCTCGGCCGCCGCCGAGGTGAGCCGGAGCACCGCCTCGCAGTGCACCTTGAGCATTTTCAGCTCGTCCGCCATCGGTACGTCCAGATAGAGGCCCTTGTTGCCGAAGCCCGCGTTGTTGACGAGCAGGTCGACCGCGTGTTTGCGGTCCGAGACACGGGCGGCCACCGCCTCGATGCCCTCGTCCGTCGCCAGGTCGGCCGCCAGCACCTCCGCCTCGATGCCGTGCCGGTCGTGCAGTTCCGTCGCCTGCTCGCCGAGCCGCTTGGTGTCACGCGCCACCAGCACGAGGTTGTGCCCGTCGGCGGCCAGCCGCCGTGCGAAGGCGGCACCGATGCCCGCTGTCGATCCCGTAATCAAAGCCGTTGTCATGGCCCAAGGTTAGTGACCGCCGTACTTCTCGACGTACCTCAGCGCCTTCTCCCGTGCCTCCGGGTGCAGGGCGTCGCCCGCCGCCAGCACCCGCGGCAGCAACGTCCGTTCGAGGGTGACCGCGCGGAACTGGAGGGCGGCGGTGACCTCGTGGTCCGGCCGGTGCACGATCTCGATCGGATCGCCCGCCCGTATCTCCCCGGGCTCGATCACCCGCAGATATGCGCCGGACACCCCCTTCTGCGTGAACCGCCTGACCCAGCCCTTCTCGCCCAGGTGGCCCTGGAAGGTGAGGCAGGGGACGCGCCCGGACGTCACTTCGAGCACGACCTCGGAGCCGATGCGCCAGCGCTCCCCGATCTTCGCCCCGGACACGTCGAGACCCTCCGTCGTGAGGTTCTCCCCGAACATCCCGCTGGACAGCGGGCGCCCCAGCTCGCGTTCCCAGTCGTCGAGGTCCTCGCGCGCGAAGGCGTACACCGCCTGGTCGTCGCCGCCGTGGTGCCGCAGCTCGCACACCGCGTCCCCGGCGAGACCGCTCCCGCCGACGCCCTTCGGCCCGGGCGCGGCGACCCGGACCGGCCCGTCCACCGGCCGCTTGTCGATCCCGGTCACGCCCTCGGCCTGGTCCGTGTAGTCGACGGCCTCGGGCCGCCCCAGATTCAGAGACAGAAGCTTCATGAAGGCACGCTAGGCGATCCGGGCCAAAAGCGTCGACGCGATATTCCTCGCCGTATCCAAGATTCGCTTATGCTCGAAGGGTGATCGAGGCCCGTCATCTGCGTGTCCTGCGTGCCGTCTCCGCCACCGGCTCCTTCTCGGCGGCGGGGCGCGAACTGGGCTGCACCCAGCCCGCCGTCAGCCAGCAGATGAAGGCACTCGAAGCCTCCGTCGGCACACCGCTGCTCATCCGCACCGGCCGTGAGATGCGGCTGACCCAGGCCGGCGAGGCCCTCGTGCGGCACGCGGCGGGCATCATCGCCGGTCTGACGGCCGCCGAGGAGGAGGTCGCCGCGATCGCGGGGCTGCGCGCGGGCCGGGTGCGCCTGGTCTCGTTCCCCAGCGGAAGTTCCACGCTCGTACCGACCGCGCTTGCCGCCCTGCGTGCCGCCCACCCCGGCACCCGGGTCTCCCTGGAGGAGGCCGAACCGCCGCGCTCCGTGGAGATGCTGCGCGAGGGCGACTGCGACGTGACACTCGCCTTCCGTTACGAGGGCGCGGCGGGCGCCCCGGGAGGGGTGGGCGCGGCGGGCCCGGACGAGTGGGACGACCTGGTGATCCGGCCGCTGCTCACGGACCGGCTCGTCGGTCTGGTCCCCGAGGGGCACCGCCTGGCCCGGGCGGGCACGGTCGCCATAGGCGACCTCGCCGACGAGCCGTGGATCGCCGGCTGCCCGCGCTGCCGGGCCCAGCTGGTCGAGGTCTGTGAGAGCGCGGGCTTCACCCCGCGCATCGACTTCGCGACCGACGACTATCCGGCGGTGGTCGGTCTGGTCGGGGCGGGGCTCGGGGTCGCGGTCCTGCCCGAACTGGCCATCGAATCCGTACGCCCCAAAGGTGCACGCACAGTGACGGTGGAGCCCGCGGTGCGACGGGAGATCGTCGCGCTCACGCTGCCGGATCTGGCCCAGGTGCCCGCCGTGGCGGCCACCCTGGACCAGTTGGCCAGGGCCGCCGCCCGCTGAACCGGGCTCCACGGGGTCCGGTCTCGCGGGGTCCTCGTCCTAGGAGGCGCGGGGTATGCCCCGGGGGACGTGAAGAAGGGGCACACGCGCGCGTGTCGGTTCGGAAAAACGTTCCTTCAGTGGTGTGACGGGTCGCCCCCGCTCGACGCCGAGACCAGGCGGTTGCGCGCCCGTCCCATGAGTTCCTCGCGCTCGTCCTCGGTCAGGCCGCCCCACACGCCGTACGGCTCGCGCACCGCCAGCGCGTGCGCAGCGCACTCCGCTCGCACCGGGCACCGCATGCAGACCTCTTTGGCCGAGTTCTCACGGGCGCTCCGTGCCGCACCGCGCTCGCCCTCGGGGTGGAAGAAGAGCGAGCTGTCGACCCCGCGGCATGCCGCGAGGAGCTGCCAGTCCCACAGATCCGCGTTCGGTCCGGGAAGGCGGGAGAAATCTGCCATTGCTTTGTCCCCTTGTAGCCGTTTTGGTCGGTTACGTGCCCATCACCGTACATCTACGATCTAAGGAGATGAAAATATGACTCATTGCGAATCTAGCCCCAGACACCAGTAAATGGAACGAAAAGCGGCTGAATGGGGCATAGCTTGTGATGAAACCTTGAGGGTCTGCCGCACGTGTCTGCACCGTGTCCGCGCCCTCACGTAGAGTGCCGAACGTGGCTCACCGCCCCGTAACTCTTTCGAGTGACCGTCGTTGAGTGTGCGAGGCGGTTGAAGGAACAAACGCTCGGGCAAGCGTCCGAGTCGGTCGACCGCACAGGTGACGATTTCGTACCAGCCTGGAGGCCCAAGGTGACGCGCATCAGCTGCGGAGGACGGCCATGACATCCGTCCTCGTCTGCGACGACTCCCCGCTTGCCCGAGAGGCGCTCCGCCGTGCGGTGGCGACCGTGCCCGGCGTAGAGCGCGTGACCACGGCGGCCAACGGCGAGGAAGTCCTCCGCCGCTGGGGTGCCGACCGTTCGGACCTGATTCTGATGGACGTACGCATGCCCGGTCTGGGCGGCGTGGAGACGGTCCGGCGGCTGCTGTCCGCCGACCCCGGTGCGCGCATCATCATGCTCACCGTGGCCGAGGACCTGGACGGTGTCGCACTCGCGGTCGCCGCCGGTGCCCGCGGCTATCTCCACAAGGACGCCTCCCGCGCGGAGCTGCGGGCGACCGTCACCCAGGCCCTCGCCGACCCGACCTGGCGGCTCGCGCCGCGCAGACTGCGGTCGGCCGAGATGGGTGCGGCGCCGACGCTCACCGCGCGTGAGATCCAGGTCCTGGAGGGCATGAGCCACGGCCGGTCGAACGCGGAGATCGGCCGTGAGCTGTTCCTCTCCGAGGACACGGTCAAGACGCACGCCCGCCGGCTCTTCAAGAAGCTCGGCGCCTCGGACCGCGCGCACGCGGTGGCGCTCGGATTCCGATGGGGCCTGGTCCGTTAGGTGGACCGCCGCGGGGGTACGGGTTTCCCCGCCTGCCGAAAGGCGGGCGGGGCCGGGCCCGACAGGGGATCGAATGACGCCGTTCGGGCACCCGATCCCCGTTTCCCGGCGGATGCCGCATCCTTGAGGTGTGGAGTTCCTCGGGAACAAGTCGGTCGAGCGGGAGGGGAGGGCGCAGGAGATGAGTTCCGGCGCACCTGCTCATAACGCTTCGGTGCACAACTACGGACGCGGTGCCACGGAACGAACGACGCCAAGGCACCATGGACCGATGCGTGACGACGAGGCGGCTAATGCCCATGGGGTGATTGGTGCGCTCGTCCATCGTGCGGTCGACGGCGACGAGCAGGCCACGCACGACCTCCTCGCCCATGTCCACCCGCTCGCCATCCGCTACTGCCGTACGCGGCTGTCCCGACTTCCGGGCGACGCGCGGCACTTCGTGGAGGACCTGGCGCAGGAGGTCTGCGTGGCGGTGCTGCTCGCACTGCCGCGCTACAAGGACACCGGGCGCCCCTTCGAAGCCTTCGTCTTCGCCATCGCCGGTCACAAGGTGGCCGACCTGCAGCGGGCCGCGATGCGGCATCCCGGTTCGACGGCCGTGCCGTCGGACGAGATGCCCGAGCGGCCGGACGACTCGCTCGGCCCCGAGGAGCGAGCCCTCCTCAGCAGCGACGCCGAGTGGGCGAAGAAGCTCATGGCCAACCTCCCCGAGAACCAGCGGGAACTTCTCCTGCTGCGCATCGCGGTGGGCCTCACGGCCGAGGAGACCGGACAGATGTTGGGAATGTCACCCGGCGCGGTCCGGGTCGCCCAGCACCGGGCGCTCAGCCGCCTGCGGGCCCTCGCCGAGCAGTAGGCGTTCTTCCTCCGGGCGCGGCTCGCCCCACGGTCGGCGGCCGGCGGTCCGCGTCGCGGATCCGGGGCGTGCGGCTTGAAGCGGGGGCGGATTCCCCGGCGGTACGTGTTCACGTGCGCCGGCCGGCACCGGTGTGCGGCACCGCGCTGAACGGGGTGGTCGCCCGGCCCGTAGGAACCTACGAGGCCCGGGGGCGGCCGCAACCGTGGAATGAGAGAGCCATGCTTCCCGTTAGCATGGACATCCGCACCGATCAAGGCCATTTGGGGAAGGTGTCATGACTGCAAACGTCGACGGAGTGCCCGAGAAATTCGCGACGCTCGGGCTGACCTACGACGACGTGCTGCTGCTGCCGGGCGCATCGGAAGTGCTGCCCAACGCGGTCGACACCTCGTCCCGCATCTCCCGCAACGTACGCGTGAACATCCCGCTGCTCTCGGCGGCCATGGACAAGGTCACCGAGTCCCGGATGGCGATCGCCATGGCCCGCCAGGGCGGCGTCGGCGTACTGCACCGGAACCTCTCCATCGAGGACCAGGTCAACCAGGTCGACCTCGTGAAGCGCTCCGAGTCCGGCATGGTCACCGACCCGATCACGGTGCACCCGGACGCGACGCTGGGCGAGGCCGACGCGCTGTGCGCCAAGTTCCGCATCAGCGGTGTCCCCGTCACCGACGGCAACGGCAAGCTGCTCGGCATCGTCACCAACCGCGACATGGCCTTCGAGACCGACCGCTCCCGTCAGGTGCGCGAGGTCATGACCCCGATGCCGCTCGTCACCGGCAAGGTCGGCATCTCCGGGACCGACGCCATGGAGCTGCTGCGCCGCCACAAGATCGAGAAGCTTCCGCTGGTCGACGACGCGGGCATCCTCAAGGGCCTCATCACGGTCAAGGACTTCGTCAAGGCGGAGAAGTACCCGAACGCGGCGAAGGACGCCGAGGGCCGCCTCCTCGTGGGCGCCGCCGTGGGCGCGAGCCCCGAGGCACTTGAGCGGGCCCAGGCACTCGCCGAGGCCGGGGTGGACTTCCTGATCGTCGACACCTCGCACGGGCACAACAGCAACGCCCTCAACTGGATGGCGAAGATCAAGTCGAGCGTCGGCGTCGACGTGATCGGCGGCAACGTGGCCACCCGCGACGGCGCCCAGGCGCTGATCGACGCCGGTGTCGACGGCGTCAAGGTGGGTGTGGGCCCCGGCTCCATCTGTACGACCCGCGTGGTCGCCGGTATCGGCGTACCGCAGGTCACCGCCATCTACGAAGCGGCCCTCGCGGCCCGCGCCGCCGGTGTCCCGGTGATCGGGGACGGCGGACTGCAGTACTCCGGAGACATCGGAAAGGCGCTGGCCGCCGGTGCCGACACGGTGATGCTCGGCAGCCTCCTCGCCGGCTGCGAGGAGTCGCCCGGCGAACTGCTCTTCATCAACGGCAAGCAGTTCAAGTCGTACCGCGGCATGGGCTCGCTCGGTGCCATGCAGTCCCGCGGCCAGGGCAAGTCGTACTCGAAGGACCGCTACTTCCAGGCGGAGGTGGCCTCCGACGACAAGCTCGTCCCCGAGGGCATCGAGGGCCAGGTGCCCTACCGCGGCCCCCTCGGGAACGTGCTGCACCAGCTCGTCGGCGGGCTGCGCCAGACCATGGGCTACGTCGGCGCCGCGTCCATCGACGAGATGGAGACCAAGGGCCGCTTCGTACGGATCACGTCGGCGGGCCTCAAGGAGAGCCACCCGCACGACATCCAGATGACGGTCGAGGCACCGAACTACAGCCGCGGCCAGTAGCAGCAACCCGTTCGAGGGCGGTCTCGGAGACTCCGGGACCGCCCTCGCCGTATGTGTCGGGGATACTGGAACGCGCAGAACCGAAGAGGGAAAGGCCACACACGTGACTGAGATCGAGATCGGGCGCGGCAAGCGCGGCCGCCGGGCGTACGCCTTCGACGACATCGCCGTCGTCCCGAGCCGCCGTACGCGCGACCCGAAGGAGGTCTCGATCGCCTGGCAGATCGACGCCTACCGCTTCGAGCTGCCGTTCCTGGCGGCTCCCATGGACTCGGTGGTCTCCCCGGCGACCGCCATCCGCATCGGGGAGCTGGGCGGTCTCGGCGTCCTCAACCTCGAAGGCCTGTGGACGCGGCACGAGGACCCGCAGTCGCTCCTCGACGAGATCGTGGAGCTGGACGCGGAGACCGCCACCCGCCGCCTCCAGGAGATCTACGCGGCTCCCATCAAGGAGGAGCTGATCGGGCTGCGCATCAAGGAGGTGCGCGACTCGGGCGTGGTCACCGCCGCCGCGCTCTCGCCGCAGCGCACCGCGCAGTTCTCCAAGGCCGTGGTGGACGCGGGCGTCGACATCTTCGTCATCCGCGGTACGACGGTCTCGGCGGAGCACGTCTCCGGCGCCTCCGAGCCGCTGAACCTGAAGCAGTTCATCTACGAGCTGGACGTCCCGGTCATCGTCGGCGGCTGCGCCACGTACACGGCGGCGCTGCACCTGATGCGTACCGGCGCGGCCGGTGTCCTGGTGGGCTTCGGCGGCGGCGCCGCGCACACCACGCGCAACGTGCTCGGCATCCAGGTCCCGATGGCCACCGCCGTCGCGGATGTGGCCGCCGCCCGCCGCGACTACATGGACGAGTCCGGCGGCCGGTACGTGCACGTGATCGCGGACGGCGGGGTCGGCTGGTCCGGCGACCTGCCCAAGGCGATCGCCTGCGGCGCCGACTCGGTGATGATGGGCTCCCCGCTCGCCCGCGCGACGGACGCGCCCGGCCGCGGCCACCACTGGGGCATGGAGGCCGTCAACGAGGAGCTGCCGCGCGGCAAGAAGGTCGACCTCGGCACCGTCGGCACCATCGAGGAGGTCCTGCTGGGCCCCTCGCACACCCCCGACGGCTCCATGAACTTCTTCGGCGCCCTGCGCCGCGCGATGGCCACGACCGGCTACAGCGAACTGAAGGAGTTCCAGCGCGTCGAGGTCACGGTGGCGGACTCGCAGCACAAGCGCTGACGCGACGCCGCGCTCGGCCTGAGCCGACGAACGACGAGGGGCCCGGTCACTCACAAGGGTGAGTGACCGGGCCCTTTCGCGTGCCCGCGCATCCGAACGGCCCTGGTGGGGCGCGTTTCGCGTTCAGGGGGCGCACGGTTGCCTTTGCGCCGAATGGGCGGGAAACGGCCGTGTCGAGGCGATAACGTCCGTGTTCGGCGCTCCAGTTGTGTGGGCGCCCCCTTCCAAGGACATCGTTCCGGACCCCGGCCCTCGGGGCCCGGCCCGAGTTCCAGCCGAGCCGCCTACCGGGTCTCTGGGTGGCGTCGTGGAAGGGGGCCGCCCATGGGCCGCCACCGCAAGCCCACCCGCTGGGACCGGATCCGTCTGTGGACGGTGAAGTGCCGGAGGAGGTGGATTCTGCGGATTTTCGGATGGTGAGCGGCCGCCCCCACAACAACTAGGGGCGGACACTCCGTAACCCATCTAGGAGCCTGCCGCAGTTACCCCCTGCGGTGGGCTCCACCTTATTTTGCACGGTACCGGATACGGCCGACGAACGGCACGGCACCGCGGGAGGTGGATCCTGTGGATTCCAGGATGGTGAGCGGTCGCCCCCAGCACAACTAGGGGCGGACACTCCGTAACCCATCTAGGAGCCTGCCGCAGTGACCCCTGCGGTGGGCTCCACCCATTTCCGTACGGTACCGGCGGTGGGTGTCGTTCGCCACCAGCGGCCGGGGCTTCGGAGGTGTCCCGCGCCCCCTTTCACAACCTGTGCGCCGCCCCCGTAGGAGTCGCTCCCCGGGTGTCCAGGAGGAGCTGGGCCTTCACCGAGAGGCCTTGCAGGTCGTAGGTGCGGTGTTGCTGGAGCAGGATCGTCAGGTCCGCGTCGGCTGCCGCCTCGTACAGGGAGTCCACCCGGGGGACCGGGCGGTCGAGGATGGACCAGGACGGGACGTGCGGGTCGTGGTAGCTGACGGCGGCGCCCAGTTCCATCAGGCGGGTCGCGATCTCCTGGGCGGGTGAGCCCTGCTGGTCGGCGTGGTCGGCCTTGTAGGTGACGCCGAGGAGCAGCACGCGCGCGCCGCGGGCCGACTTGCCGTGTTCGTTGAGGAGCGTGGCCGCGCGCTGGATGACGTACCGGGGCATGTGGTCGTTGACCTGCTGGGCCAGTTCGACCATGCGCAGGGAGCGGGTCCGCGGGCCCGCCAGGTCGCGCGGGACGGCGTGGCCGCCCACTCCGGGGCCCGGGCGGAAGGCCTGGAAGCCGAACGGCTTGGTCTCGGCGCAGCGGATGACGTCCCACAGGTCGACGCCGAGGTCGTGGCAGAGGACGGCCATCTCGTTGACCAGGGCGATGTTGACGTGCCGGTAGTTGGTCTCCAGGAGCTGCACGGTCTCCGCCTCGCGGGGTCCGCGCGCGCGTACGACCTTGTCGGTGAGCCGGCCGTAGAACGCGGCGGCCGACTCCGTGCAGGCCGGGGTGAGTCCGCCGATGACCTTCGGGGTGTTGGCGGGGCCGTGGTCGCGGTTGCCCGGGTCCACCCGACTGGGTGAGTACGCGAGGTGGAAGTCGCGGCCCGCCCGCAGCCCCGAGCCCTCCTCCAGGAGCGGCCGGAGGAATTCCTCGGTCGTCCCCGGGTACACGGGGGACTCCAGGATCACCGTGGTGTGCGGGCGCAGATGCGCGGCCAGGGTGCGGGCGGCGGAGGCCACCTGTCCCAGGTCGAGCGTCCCGTCCGCGCCGCGCGGGGTCGGAGCGCAGATGACGGCGGTGCGTACGCGGCCCAGCTCGGCCGGGTCCGTGGCCCGCCGGAATCCCGTGGACAGCATCCGGCGCAGGTCGGCCGCGGCCAGCGGCGCCGGGTCGCCGCACTCGTAGCCGAGGGTGGGGATACCGGTGGTGGCGGCGGCCCGGGCCAGGGGCAGGCCGAGCTGGCCGAGGCCGATGACGGCGAGGTCTGCGGGCATGGCGGTGGGCCGTCCTTCCCTGTAGCCGGAGTGGCAGTAGCCGGAGTGGGGTGAGGGCGCAAGCCCTGTGGACAGAACGGGCGAGCGCAATGTCAGACTAGGAGTAAATATGACCGATTTGCGGGATTGCTCGGTTGTGTTTTTCCGGAAGTCGCCGGGCCGGGCACCGAGAGTTGTCCACAGGCGGACCGCCGGTAGTGGCCGATGGCGGGCATCACGGTCAGAATTTGGGCATGGGGGATGTGAGCAGGGCCTCGCCGTACGGGTGAGCCCGGCGCGACAGACAGCTGGAGGCAACTGTGCGGACAGCGACACTGGGACCGGCGGAGCGCGCCGGGTCACTCGCGGCGATGGCCGAGCACGAACTGGACGTGCTCGTCGTAGGAGCGGGCGTGGTGGGCGCGGGCACCGCGTTGGACGCCGTGACCCGCGGCCTGTCCACCGGACTGGTCGAGGCGCGTGACTGGGCGTCGGGCACATCGAGCCGGTCGAGCAAGCTGATCCACGGCGGCCTGCGCTATCTGGAGATGCTCGACTTCGCGCTCGTACGGGAGGCGCTGAAGGAGCGCGGGCTGCTCCTTGAGCGGCTCGCACCGCATCTCGTGAAGCCCGTGCCGTTCCTGTACCCCTTGCAGCACAAGGGCTGGGAGCGGCTCTACGCCGGATCGGGCGTCGCGCTCTACGACGCGATGTCGATGGCGCGCGGCCACGGCCGCGGACTGCCCGTGCACCGGCACCTCTCACGGCGGCACGCGCTGCGCGTGGCCCCCGCGCTGAAGAAGGACGCCCTGGTCGGGGCGCTGCAGTACTACGACGCGCAGATGGACGACGCCCGCTATGTGGCGACCCTGGTGCGCACCTCGGCCGCGTACGGCGCGAAGGTCGCCAACCGCGCGCGGGTGACCGGCTTCCTGCGCGAGGGCGAACGGGTCGTCGGTGCCAAGGTGCAGGACGTCGAGGGCGGCGGGGAGTACGAGATCCGCGCCAAACAGATCGTGAACGCCACCGGCGTGTGGACGGACGACACCCAGGCGATGGTCGGGGAGCGGGGCCAGTTCCACGTCCGGGCCTCCAAAGGCATCCATCTGGTCGTACCGAAGGACAGGATCACCTCGTCGAGCGGACTGATCCTGCGCACCGAGAAGTCCGTGCTGTTCGTGATCCCCTGGGGCCGGCACTGGATCGTGGGCACCACGGACACCGAGTGGGACCTCGACAAGGCGCACCCGGCGGCGTCCAGCGCCGACATCGACTACGTCCTGGAGCATGTGAACGCGGTACTGGCGGTCCCGCTGACCCGCGACGACGTACAGGGCGTGTACGCGGGACTGCGGCCGCTGCTCGCCGGTGAGTCGGAGGCCACGAGCAAGCTGTCGCGCGAGCACACCGTGGCCCACCCGGCGCCCGGGCTCGTGGTCGTGGCGGGCGGCAAGTACACGACGTACCGGGTGATGGCCAAGGACGCGGTGGACGAGGCGGTGCACGGCCTCGACCAGCGGGTCGCCGAGTGCGTCACCGAGGACATCCCGCTGGTCGGCGCCGAGGGCTACCGGGCCCTGTGGAACGCGCGAGCGCGGATCGCCGCCAGGACCGGCCTGCACGTGGTGCGCGTGGAGCACCTGCTGAACCGGTACGGGTCACTCGCCGAGGAGGTCCTCGACCTCATCGCCGCCGACCAGACCCTGGGCGATCCGCTGCCGGCGGCCGACGACTACCTGCGCGCCGAGATCGTCTACGCCGCCTCCCACGAGGGCGCACGGCATCTGGACGACGTCCTCACGCGGCGCACGCGCATCTCGATCGAGACCTTCGACCGGGGCACGCGCAGCGCCCGGGAGGCCGCCGAACTGATGGCGCCGGTGCTCGGCTGGGACAAGGACCAGATCGAGCGCGAGGTCGAGCACTACCAGAAGCGCGTCGAGGCGGAACGGGAGTCGCAGCGCCAGCCGGACGACCTGACGGCCGACGCGGCGCGGCTGGGAGCGCCGGACATCGTGCCGCTGTAGCCGCAGTAGCCGCCGCAGGGGTCCAACTCGGCGGCGGGCAGGGGCCGGTGTCCCGCAGGTGCCCGCCGCCGGAAGCGGCCGTGTATGCGGCCTTGTGCACGGCCGTGTCCGTGACCGGGCCTTTCGTGGTGGCTTCCGCCCGGGCGAAGTGGGTACCCGGCCTCAAGGTGTCGAAGGAGGCGGAACCCCCGGCGGTGGCAGCGAAATCCTTCCTTGTCGCAGCTCATGACGGGGGAGAAGCCCGGCCGAGGGGCAGGTGGGGAACGGATGAGGGGCGGTTCGGGGAAGCGTTGCCTCCAGGAGGGGCACCCGGGGCATCGGACGGTGTCCGGGTGGGTGACAATGGAGGCTCTGTCAGGGCGGGTTGCATGAGGGGACGCATGTCGGAGGCGGAGCAGTCGGGAGCATCCCGTCAGGACGATGATGGACGTCTCCTCGCCGGGCGGTACCGGCTGGGAGGGGTCCTCGGCCGCGGCGGCATGGGCACCGTGTGGCGGGCGGAGGACGAGACGCTCGGGCGCACGGTCGCCGTGAAGGAACTGCGGCTGCCGCCGCGCATCGACGAGGACGAGAAGCGCCGGCTGATCACCCGGACCTTCCGCGAGGCCAAGGCGATCGCGCGGATCCGGAACAACAGCGCGGTGACCGTCTACGACGTGGTCGACGAGGACGACCGGCCGTGGATCGTGATGGAACTGGTCGAGGGCAAGTCCCTCGCCGAGGTGATCCGTGAGGACGGGCTGCTCACGTCCAGGCGCGCGGCCGAGGTGGGCCTCGCCATCCTCGACGTGCTGCGCTCGGCGCACCGCGAGGGCATCCTGCACCGCGACGTGAAGCCGTCGAACGTGCTCATCGGCAAGGACGGCCGGGTCGTGCTCACGGACTTCGGCATCGCCCAGGTCGAGGGCGACCCGTCCATCACCTCGACCGGCATGCTCGTCGGCGCGCCCTCGTACATCTCGCCGGAGCGGGCGCGCGGGCACAAGCCGGGCCCCGCGGCCGACCTCTGGTCGCTGGGCGGCCTGTTGTACGCGGCGGTGGAGGGCGTGCCCCCGTACGACAAGGGATCCGCCATCGCGACGCTCACCGCGGTGATGACCGAGCCGGTGGAGCAGCCGAAGAACGCGGGCCCGCTGGAGAACGTCATCTACGGGCTCCTCGTCAAGGACCCCGAACAGCGGCTCGACGACGCCGGGGCACGGGCGCTGCTCACCGACATCATCAACACGCCCGAGCCCAAGGACGAGCCGGAGCCGGTGGACGCGACGAAGGTCGTGCCGCTGCCGGACCTGCCCTCGGACAAGCCCTCGGGCCCCTCGAAGAAGGGGACTTCGGGCGGCGGCAAGAAGAAGGCCGCCGCCGCGGCGGCCCTGGCTTCCGCGGGGGTCGCGTCGGCCGCCGCGCCCGCGTCTGCCGCCCCGCCCTCCGGAGCAGGTGCTGCTTCCGGCGCGCGGTCCGGTTCCGCCGCCGGTGGCGCCGCGGGTACCGGTGTGCCCGCTTCCGCGAAGAACCGGGACGCTGCCGCTTCAGGACTGAACTCCAGTGCGGTGGGCGGAAGTCCGGGCGATTCCGGGCCCGCGTACTCGCGGGGCACCACGTCCAGGGCGCCGCTCACCGATGTGGTGTCCCGGCGGACGCTGGTGATCATCGCGGTCGTCGTGGCGCTGGCCGTGCTCGGCACGATCCTCGCCGTCACGCTGGGTGGCGACGACAGTTCGGGCGCCAAGGGGAACAAGGGCGGCGACGACAAGTCGACGTCCAGTGGCGCGAACGCGGGAAGCGACACCAAACAGGACGAGAACAGCGGCACCGATTCGGACGACGACGACAAGACGGACTCCTCCGGCGGGGGCGCGACGAAGGAGAGTTCGCCGAGCGCGAGCGCTTCCGAGGAGTCGGGCGGATCGGGTGGGTCGGAAGACGACTCCGAGAGCGGTTCGGGCAGCGGGGTCGAGTCGACGCACAAGGACGGACAGGGCTTCGAGATCGGCCTGCCCAAGGGCTGGAAATACCAGTCCACGAGTGCGGCCGGCGCCCGGTTCGCGGGTCCCGACGGACAGAAGCTGCTGGTCGGCTGGACCACGACGCCCAAGGACGACCCGGTGGCGGACTGGAAGAACCAAGAGCAGTTCATGCAGCGGTCGCAGTATCAGCGGATCCGAATAGAGAAGGTGGACTACCGCGGCTGGAACACGGCCGACTGGGAATTCACCTACGTGGACGGCGGCACGAAATACCGGTCCATAGACCGCGGCTTCGTCGTCAATGACAGTCAGGGATATGCGCTCATGTACACCGCGAAGGACTCGAAGTGGGACACCGGGCTTCGCAAGGACACGTGGCGCACGCTGACAAAGTCGTTCGAACCGAAGTCCTGAGGGTCACGGGTCAATTGAGATCTCGTATCTCCTCATGATGGGTTGCCTCCGGCACGTATCGTGAGTGGTTGCGGACCGTACGCAGGCACAACTGCAGCCACAACGGGACGCATGGCGAACGGATTTGACCAACCGGGCGGCCGGGGGAGGCATCGTGGAGGACTATGCGGGACGGGTGCTCGCCGACCGCTACCGCTTGCCGCTCCCGCCGACGGACGAGTACGAGCCGACCGAGTCGTTCCGGGCCTGGGACACCTACAGCGGACAGGAAGTCCTGGTCCGGCAGGTGCCGTTGCCCGAGGTCGTCGAGGCGGAGGTGCTCGACGCGGACGGGCTGCCCGACGGGTTCGTGGCGCGGGACGCCGGGACGCGCGGCGGCGGGGTGCGGCGGTCGTCCGCGCGGACCACACGGCGGCCCACCGAGCCCGCCGTGCGACGGGCGATCGAGGCCGCCCAGGCCGCGGCGCAGATACCCGACCACCCCCGCCTCGACCAGGTCTTCGACGTGTTCGCCGAGGGCGGCTCGCTGTGGATAGTGAGCGAGCTGGTGCCCGCGCGGCAGCTCTCGGCGCTGCTCGCCGACGGGCCGCTGAGCCCGTACCGGGCCGCCGAGGTGGCCTCCGACGTGCTGACCGCCCTGCGGGTGCTGCACGCGCACGGATGGGTGCACCGGAACATCACCGAGCGCACGGTGCTCGTCTGCGACGACGGCCGGGTGATGCTCACGGGCCTTGCCGCGGGGGCCGCGGAAGAGGCGCTGTGCGGGTACGACCCGGTGCCGCCCGCCGAAGGTGAAGGCGGCACGGGCCGGCAGGGTGCGCCCGGAACGGCGGGCGGGCCGACAGGCCAGGTGGGCCAGGCAGGACATGCGGGTCAGGCCGGTCAGGCGGGTGCGGGCGGTTCGTCCGGGCAGGTGGGCCGGGCCGGGGGTACGGTCGGGCAGCTCGGTCAGTCCGGTACTCCTGGCCGCGCCGTGGGACAGGCGGTGCCCGGAGCGCGCGGGCTGGACGGCGGTCGCGGAGCGGTCGAGGCCGTGCGCGGAGGCGGCGGCACAGGCGCGCTGCCCGTCCCGCAGGCGCATGCCCAGTCCCAGACCCAGGCACAGAGCCGGACGCAGTCACAGTCGCAGGCGCACGCCTCCGAGATGGCGCAGCGGGCGCTGGAGGCCGGCGGAGACGTACGGGCCGCGCGGGCCGGTGCCATCGCGGCCTACCGCGCGGGTGCGCGAGCGGCGGCCCGGGTGCAGGAGGAGCAGCGGGGCGGCGGGAACGCGGCGTTGCCCGCCGCGCGGTCGCTGCCCGGTGGGAGCGACACGGAGGCCGGTCAGGCCTCGGGGCCGATCTCGGGCCGGATAGCAGGCCAAGGGACGGAGCACACCTCACCGCCGGGACAGATCGCCGACCCTTACGGGGTGGGCGGAGCGGGGATGCCGGGCGCGTGGCACGGCGCGGCGCCGCGCAGCGGGGCCCCGGCCGTCGGAAGCCCCGGACAGGTCCGGCCTCCCGCGCTCCCCGACGGCCGCATCGGCGGCCATGGCAACAACGGTGGGACCGGCGGAGCCGCCGGGACCGGCGACGGCCGCGCGACGGAGGTCGCTGCGTACGGCGCCGGGTACGCGCCGTCGGCCGACCACACCTCCGCGGCCCCCGGTACGGACGCGGGCGCGGACCCCGGCACGGGCGGGGCTCCCACGCAGTGGAGCCAGCTCGCCTCCAACTCCGCCGCCCGGCGGGGCCCGGCGACCGCGCTGGCGGCGGAACGGGCCCGCCAGGCGCGGATGGCCGTCGTGGGACCCGTCACCGAGCGCTGGGCGCCCGAGCAGGCCGGACCCGTGCACGAGAACTGGCAGCTGGCGGCGCCGATCGGGCCCGCCACCGACCTGTGGGCGCTGGGCGCGCTGCTCTTCCGCGCCGTACAGGGCCATGCGCCCTACCCCGAGGAGAGCACCGCCGAGCTGGTGCAACTGGTGTGCGCGGAGCCGCCCGCGTTCGCGGAGGAGTGCGGTCCGCTGCGGCCGGTCGTGGAGTCGCTGCTGCGCCAGGACCCCACCGAGCGACTGGACTTCGAGGAACTGCGGGGCTGGCTGCGCTCGCTGGTGCGGTCGGCGCCCGAGCCGGAGGCGGGCACGTTCGTCATAGCGGCGCCGCCGGTGGACCCCACCCGGCTCCCTGTCGTACGCCGTCGGGGCGAGCTGGTCCGCAGGCGTCGGGCGGGTCTGCCCGCGACCACCCCGCACGGCCGCCACAAGCGGGGCAAGCAGGGCAAGGAGGCCAAGCCGCGCAGGCTCGGCCGGACCCTGCTGCTGCTGATCCTGCTCGTCATGGCCGCGGCCGTCGCGTACGCCATGGCGTTCATGCCCAAGTCCGGGTCCGGCGGTGAGCGCACCGGGTCCGCGGGGGACGTCGTCGCCCCCACCCCCGGGCACTCCGGGGACACCGGCGCGGGGTCGGACGGGAACGCGAGCTCCGATCCGCAGGGCGAGAAGACGTCGAGCGGCAAGAGCAGTCCGAGTCCGACGCGCTCGTCCAGTTCGACGACCCAGACCACCGGCCCCGACCTTCCACAGGGCTTCACCCTGCGCAAGGACTCGGCGGGGTTCCGGGTGGCGGTCGCCAACGGCTGGGAGCGGACCGGCAAGAACGGACGCGGTCAGGTCGTCTACTCGCACGGCAAGTTCGAGCTGCTGGTCGTGCCCGGACGCGACACGACCGAGGAGTTCGGCAGCGACCCGATGTCCTACCAGCGTGAGGACGAGCGGGAGTTGCAGCCGTTCCGCGACTCGACCTGGGCCACGTCCAGCGGGATGCGGCGGATCGACGTGGGCGGACGGGCCATGGCCGAGGGGCAGTTCACCTGGCAGGACTCCACGGGGAGCGAGGTCTACGTACGGAACCTCGTGATCATCGCCGGCGGGAAGTACCACGTGGTGCAGCTGCGCGGTCCGGAGGCCGAGCGGGACGAGGTGACGCGGCTCTACGAGCAGGCGTCGTCGACGTACCAGATCACTGGTTGATGCCGTACCGGGTCACCGGTTGATGTGGCGTCATCACACCGTGCAGTCAGGGGCCTTGTGGGGCCGTGACATCGGTTCGCCGCCAACGCCCCATCACCGGGCGGCAACCGTTCGTTCATACCCGTGGGAACCGTCACAGTGCTGTCTCCGTAGGACCCCGCCGGTTCCCTGGCTGCGTGTCGGTCCTTAGTCTGACCCTGTCAAGAGCATTGCGGGGAAACGTGAATCAGATGCAGGGCCTGCTTCTCGCAGGCCGCTACCGGCTCGCCGACTCCATCGGCAGTGGCGGCATGGGCCGGGTATGGCGTGCGCGCGACGAAGTGCTGCACCGCTCCGTAGCCATCAAGGAGCTGACGGCCGCGCTCTACGTGTCCGAGAGCGAGCAGGCCGTCCTCCTCGCCAGAACCCGGGCCGAGGCCAGGGCCGCCGCGCGCATCAACCACTCGGCCGTCGTCACCGTGCACGACGTACTGGAACACGACGGCCGCCCGTGGATCGTCATGGAACTGGTCGAGGGCGGCTCGCTCGCCGACGCCGTCAAGGACGCGGGACGCATCGAGCCCAGGGAGGCGGCCCGGGTCGGGCTGTGGGTCCTGCGCGCTCTGCGGGCCGCGCACTCCGCCGGCGTACTGCACCGCGACGTCAAACCCGGCAACGTACTGCTCTCCCACGACCGGCGCGTGCTGCTCACCGACTTCGGGATCGCCCAGGTCGAGGGCGACACGACGATCACCCGTACCGGCGAGATCGTCGGGTCGGTCGACTACCTGGCGCCGGAACGCATCCGCGGCCAGGACCCGGGCCCGTCCGCCGACCTGTGGGCGCTCGGCGCGACGCTCTACACGGCCGTCGAGGGCAGGTCGCCGTTCCGGCGGACGACACCCCTGACGACCATGCAGGCCGTCGTCGGCGAGGAGCCCGAGGCCCCGGAGAACGCGGGCCCGCTCACCTCCGTCATCACCGCCCTGCTGCGCAAGGACCCCGCCGAGCGGCCCGGTCCCGAAGAGGCCGAGCAGATGCTCGCCGAGGCCGCGGAGGGGCGGGCACCCGACGCGGCGCAGGCCTACGTGCCGACGCAGCACGGGGACGGCGCACGGGACCCCCGGGGAACGTACGGCCACGGACTGCCGGGCGCGTACGGGCCCGGGCACGCCGCCGCCGCCGCTCCCGGGTCCGAGGACGCCACCCACGCCGTCGCCCACGGGTCGCACGGCTTCAACGGGTCCCAGGACGGCCGGTATCCGCCGGGCCCCTACGGCGGCCCGGACGGCCGCGACACGTACGGCAGCCACGGCCGGCCCGCTCCCGATCCGGCCGTCGCCACCGCGAACCAGCCGGCGGTGGCCGGCGGGCCCGGCCGGCGACGGTTCCGTACCGTCGCCGCGGTCGTGCTGGCGGCGGCGCTCGTCGGCGGCGGTGGCGTCGCGGCGATGCTGCTCGCGGACGGCTGGGGGGACGACGACGCGTCGAAGTCCTCCAACCACTCCTCGTCTCCCAGGACGCCGTCCCCCTCGGGCTCGGGCGGTGAGGGCGACGGAAAGCAGACCGAGGCGGCCCAGACCGGTGACGTACCCGCCGGGTGGGAGCGGGTCGACGACCCCGGGGGTTTCAGCCTCGTCCTGCCCGAGGGCTGGAAGCGGCAGGTCGAGGGCACACAGGTCGACTACACGCCCGACGCCGGCGAGCACTTCGTCCGCATCGCCGTGGACGACTCGCCGGACTTCGACAATCCGTACCGGCATCTCGTCGATCTGGAACAGCAGATATCGGGGCGGCTGAGCGAGTACCAGCAGGTCGGGCTGGAGTCCAACACCTTCCGCGACCGTCCTGGAGCGCTGTGGGAATTCACCTGGACCGCGCTGGGCAAGGACACGGAGTTTCCCGGGCCGCGGCGGGCCATCGAACAGGCGTATCTCGGCCGGGACGGGGTGGAGTACGTGATCTACATGTCCGCGCCCGCGGAGGACTGGGAGACTGCCCGGTCGCAGTTCGACACGGTTCTGCGCGGGTGGCGGCCGCCGGAGTCTTAGCGTGCGCTCGCCCCTGCCGGGGGGGGTGCCTCTATGTCTTTGGCCAAGCGAGGCGTGGGGGTCGGTGTTCGTAGAAGGTGCCGTCGCGGAGCATCGCGAAGAGCACGCTGGT
>NZ_JBVJLW010000026.1:0-81604 GCF_055584525.1 Streptomyces sp. NPDC102514 | reverse complement strand
TGCGTTTCCGACTCTATCAGACCGTTTCCGGTTCCGATTTCCTCGGTGCTTTCCAGGTTTTCGCTTTCGCGTTTCCCTTTCCGGCGATTCCGACTCTACCAGACCCTTTCAGGCCCGATTCCCAGTCGAAGTGGGGGTTGTCTTCCCGGCTGTTGGGCCGTTCCGACGAGTGAGACTTTAGCGGAATCCCGGCCCCCGAGCTAATCGGGGTTGCGCTCTCTCGAACGCGGATTCCTCATTTCGCAAACACGCATGAAAACGAGCCGACGACGGATCGTCGATCACTGTGTGCTTGTTGCGGAATGGCTGTCCGGGGACCAACCGAGGTCGGCGCTCACGTCGGACAACTCGGAGAACACTACGGAGCGGGCAGGGGCGTGTCAACTCGGGTACGGGGACCACCCCTGAGGCGTACCCTCGGTCCCATGACTACGCACGCGTGCACCCAGCTGTGGTGGGCCGCCTGACGGCGGCCGTACATACGCGTGTACTCAACGGCCGCCTCCTCGGCGGCCGTTTTTGTGTCTCCTTCCTGGAGCGCCGGCCGGCGGTGGTGGCGGCCTCCACCAGGAGGTAGCGGGATGAAGCGGGTCTTCAGCGGGATCAAGCCGACCGGGCATCTGACGTTGGGCAACTACCTGGGTGCGATGCGGCGCTGGAGCGAGGTCGACCAGCACGAGGCCGACGCGTTGTTCTGTGTCGTCGACCTGCACGCGCTGACCGTGGACCACGATCCGGGGCGGGTGCGCAGGCTGAGTCGGCAGGCGGCCACCCTGCTGCTGGCCGCGGGGCTCGATCCCCGGCTGTGCACCGTCTTCGTACAGAGTCATGTGGATGAGCACGCGCGGCTGTCGTATCTGCTGGAGTGCGTGGCCACGGACGGCGAGATGCGCCGGATGATCCAGTACAAGGAGAAGGCGGCGGCCGAGCGGGCGCGGGGCGGGAGTGTGCGGCTGTCGCTGCTCACGTATCCCGTGCTGATGGCGGCGGACATCCTGGCGTACGGGACCGACGAGGTGCCGGTGGGGGACGACCAGACCCAGCACGTGGAGCTGACGCGGGATGTCGCGGTGCGGTTCAACCAGCGGTACGGGCGGACGTTCGTCGTACCGCGGACCACGCATCCGGAGGTGGCGGCCCGGGTCATGAACCTGCAGGACCCCACGTCGAAGATGGGGAAGTCCGACGACGTGGGGCCGGGGGTCGTCTATCTGCTCGACGAGCCCGAGGCCGTGCGGAAGAAGATCATGCGGGCCGTGACGGACAGCGGGAGCGAGGTCGTCCACGACCGGGAGGCCCGGCCCGGCGTCTCGAATCTGCTGGAGATCCTCGCGGCCTGTGAAGGTGGGAACCCGAAGGACCTGGCCGGTGTATATGAGACGTACGGATCTTTGAAGAAGGACACCGCCGAGGCAGTGGTCGAACTCCTCAGGCCCGTACAGCAGAAGCACAAGGAGTTGTGCGCCGATCCTGCGTACGTGGAAGGGGTGTTGCGTGAGGGTGCGGAGAAGGCCAGGGAGATGGCGCAGCCGAGGGTGGACGCGGCGTACCGGGCGATCGGGCTGCTGCCTGCCGGGTGACTCGTAGCGGTAGAGGAGCCGAGGGGCCGGTGGTGGGACCGGCCCCGGGGTTCCTGCGGGGTGCGGCTAGGACCTGTCCGGTCGATCACGGCGAAGGAAAGCTGCGGTGCCTTGTGGGCGCCGGTGAGCGGGGTGTGGTGCGTGCAACTGCAAGGCGGAGGAGGGCGTCGACGCGGAGCGTCGGCAACCGACGACAACGCCGCAGATGTGCGTGCCACACCCCGCGTCTTCGCCGTGATCGACCGGACAGGTCCTAGCTGTTGCCGGAGGCCAGTGCGCGGCTGCGGTCGCGGGCTGCTTCGAGGGCCGCGATGAGGGCGGCCCGTACACCGTGGTTCTCCAGCTCGCGGATGGCGTTGATCGTGGTGCCCGCGGGGGACGTGACGTTCTCACGGAGCTTCACGGGGTGCTCGCCGCTGTCGCGGAGCATCACGGCGGCGCCGATCGCGGACTGGACGATGAGGTCGTGCGCCTTGTCGCGGGGCAGACCGAGCAGGATGCCGGCGTCCGTCATGGCCTCGACCAGGTAGAAGAAGTACGCCGGGCCCGAGCCGGAGAGGGCGGTGCAGGCGTCCTGCTGGGACTCGGGGACGCGGAGCGTCTTGCCGACGGCGCCGAAGATCTCCTCGGCGTGCGCGAGGTGAGCGGCGGTGGCGTGGCTGCCGGCGGAGATGACGGACATGGCCTCGTCGACGAGGGCGGGGGTGTTCGTCATGACACGGACGACGGGGGTGCGCTGGGCCAGGCGCTCCTCGAAGAAGGAGGTGGGGATGCCCGCGGCGCCGCTGATGACCAGGCGGTCGGCGGGGACGTGCGGGGCGAGTTCGTCGAGGAGGGTGCCCATGTCCTGGGGCTTGACCGTGAGGATCAGCGTGTCCGCCGTCTTGGCGGCCTCCTGGTTGGTGACCGGGGTGACGCCGTGGCGTTCCTGGAGTTCCTGGGCGCGCTCGGGGCGGCGGGCCGTGACCAGGAGGTCGGCGGGGGCCCAGCCGGCTCGGATCATTCCGCTGAGCAGGGCCTCGCCGATCTTGCCGGTGCCGAGCACTGCGACTTTCTGGGTCATGTTCGGTTGCCCTCCGGGGGTGCGTCGTCCGGGGCCCATCCTCGCACCGGGGGCCCGGGTGCGGGCCGCGCCGTCCGCTGGGCGGGACGCGGTCAGGGGGTGCGGCGGCGGAGGGTCGCCGCGCCGAGTGTCAGTACGAGGAGGGCGCAGGCCGCGACGATCAGCGCGTCACGGACGAAGGCGGCGGTGACGTCGGTGTGCTTCAGGACTTCGTTCATGCCGTCGACCGCGTAGGACATGGGGAGGACGTCGGAGATTCCTTCCAGTACGGGGTGCATGTCGGAGCGCGGGGTGAACAGGCCGCAGAGGAGGAGCTGGGGGAAGATCACGGCCGGCATGAACTGGACGGCCTGGAACTCGGAGGACGCGAACGCCGAGACGAAGAGGCCGAGAGCGGTACCGAGCAGCGCGTCGAGGAGGGCGACCAGGAGAAGCAGCCAGGCCGAGCCGGTGACGTCGAGACCGAGGGCCCACACGGCGAGACCGGTGGCGAGGACGGACTGGACGACGGCGACCGCCCCGAAAGCGAGGGCGTAGCCGGCGATGAGGTCGCCTTTGCCGAGGGGCATCGCGAGGAGGCGTTCGAGGGTGCCGGAGGTGCGTTCGCGGAGGGTGGCGATGGAGGTCACCAGGAACATCGTGATGAGGGGGAAGATGCCGAGCAGTGAGGCGCCGATGGAGTCGAAGGTGCGCGGACTGCCGTCGAAGACATAGCGGAGCAGCAGAAGCATCAGGCACGGGATGAGGATCATCAGCGCGATCGTGCGCGGGTCGTGGCGGAGCTGGCGCAGGACCCGGGTCGCGGTGGCGGTGGTGCGGGCGAGGTTGATCGCGCGCGGCTCGGGGAGCGCGGTCGGGCTCGTGCGCGGGGTGGCGGTCGTGGTCATCGGACGGACTCCTTGCGGGGCTGGCCGGGCTGGCGGGGCTGGTTGCCGGCGGCGGCGATCGCTTCGTCGACCAGGTGGAGGAAGGCCTCCTCGACGGTGTCGGTGCCGGTCTGGGTGCGCAGGGCGTCCGGGGTGTCGTCGGCGAGGATCTCGCCCTCGCGCATCAGGAGCAGGCGGTGGCAGCGCTCCGCCTCGTCCATGACGTGGGAGGAGACGAGGAGGGTGGCGCCCCGGTCGGCGGCGATGGTGTGGAAGAGCTGCCACAGGTCGCGGCGGAGTACGGGGTCGAGTCCGACCGTGGGTTCGTCGAGGACGAGGAGTTCCGGGGTGCCGAGGAGGGCCACGGCGAGGGAGACGCGGCTGCGCTGGCCGCCGGAGAGGTTGCCCGCGAGGGCGTCGGCGTGGGAGGCGAGGTCCACGTCGGCGATGGCGTGCTCGACGTTCTCGCGGCGGCGGTCGGCGGCGGCGCGGCCGGGGTCGAGGATCGCGGCGAAGTAGTCCAGGTTCTGGCGGACCGACAGGTCGTCGTAGACGGAGGGGGCTTGGGTGACATAACCGATACGGGAGCGGAGGGCGGCGTGGCCCGCGGGGAGGCCGAGGACGTCCAGGGTGCCGGTGACCTTGGCCTGGGTGCCGGCGATCGACCTCATCAGGGTGGACTTGCCGCACCCTGACGGGCCGAGCAGACCGGTGATGCGGCCGCGGGGGACGTCGAAGTCGAGTCCGCGCAGGACCTGGCGGGGGCCTCGGACGACGGTGAGGCCGGCGGCGTGGACCGCGGGGTGGTCGGGGGGTGGTGGCGTGGGGGCAGGGGTGTCGGACGCGTTATTCATCATGCGATGAATAATGCGCCTGGGTGGGGACCTCGTCAAGCAGCCGGGGCGACGATCAGGACGACCTCGTAGCTCTCCTCCACCTGGCCGCCGGGGAAGGTCCCAAGGACGTGCGCGCGCTCTTCGGTCAGGAAAGCGGCCTTCTCCTCCTCCCTCAGCACCAGGAAGACCGAATGGCTGCTGATGTTGGCCAGGTGGGTGTCCAGGGGGACGGTTCGGCTCCAGCGGATTTCATGGCGGGTGCAGGCGGGGAGGTACGGGGCGCGGGCGAAGACGTCCTCCGTGCGGGCCCGGCGGCCGGAGCCGCGCTTCTCGGCGACGTCACCGCCGATGAACTCCTCCACGCGCCGGTTCTGCTCCGCCTGCCAGGGGATGTCGAGGGCGGGGTTGTTCCACCAGAGGGCCAGTGCGCCGGACGGGCGCAGGACGCGCATGGCTTCGGGGAGGGAGCGGGCGGGGTTCGTCCAGTGCCAGGACTGGGCGTAGGTGACGAAGTCGACGGAGGCGGTGGCCAGGGGCAGGGCGTCGCCGTCACCCCGGACGACGGGGGTGTCGGGGAGGGAGCGGCGGAACTGGGACGCCATGCCGTCGCCCGGTTCGACCGCGATCACGTCGGCGCCGCGGGCTCGTAGGAGGGCGGTGGCTATGCCCGTGCCTGCGCCCACGTCCGCGATGCGGGCGCCCTTGAGCGGGCGGGCGGCTGTCTGCTCGATCGTGTCGAGGACGGTGGGGGGATAGGAGGGGCGGTTCGCTGCGTACTGGGGTGCGGCGGTGTTGAAGGAGAGGGCGTAGTTGGGGGTCATGGGTACATCGTGGGTGGGGTTGTGCGCCGCCGGGTCGGTTCGGTTGTCGGGTGCGGGTTCGGTGGGGGCCGTTCGCGCAGTTCCCCGCGCCCCTGGCAGGCGGGGCTGCGCCCCAGCCCGTTGCCCGTCTGCGGGTTCGGTGGGGGTTGGCCGCGCAGTTCCTCGCGCCCCTGACAGACGGGGCTGCGCCCCAGCCCGACACTCGTCCGCGGGCCCGGTGGGGGTTGGCCGCGCAGTTCCCCGCGCCCCCAAAGAGCGGGGCTGCGCCCCGGCTCGACACTCGTTCGCGCGCCCCTGACCGGGCAGAAGCTGGGGCGTAGCCCCGTTTTTAGGGGCGCGGGGAACTGCGCGAACGGCCCCGCCGGGGTCGCAGGCGGGCGTGGTGCTAGTTGCGGTTGTTGGGGGGTGTTGTTTCGTACTCCGTGCGGTGGAGGGTTTCGCCCGGGGCTTCCGTCAGGGAGCGGAAGAAGTACGCGGCGAGCGTGCCGACGAAGCCGATCGTCAGCAGGCCCCGCAGCGCGGACTGGCTGTCCGGGGCCGGACGTTCCGTATAGCCCGCCCAGGCGTGGCGGAACGCCAGCGCGCTGCAGACGGCGAACATCACCACGACCAGGCCGGTGACGAAGCCGCCCACGGCCGCGATCTCCAGCCCCTCGTACGCGAACCGCAGGACCAGGCAGCTGACCGCGATCGCGACGAGCGAGCCGACGGTCACGGCCGCGCGGCGGAGCGCGTAACCGCCGTCGTGGTCCACCCAGGTCACCCCGAAGAAGCGGATCGGTTCGGGGCGGGGGCCTGCGCGGCCTGCGGAAGTCGTGCCTGGTTTGTCGCTCACGGGTCGATTATCGCCTCGGCCGGCCTGTCGGTGGGTCGGCGGGCCGAGGCGGTACTCGGCGGCGAAGGCGTCAGGCGCAGCGCGATGCCACGTACCCGTCGCTCCCCGTGTGCACGTACGCGTCGGAGACGTACTCCCCGACCTCGATGTTGTCCCAGATCTTCGTCGTCCCGTAGGGGCCGCTGATCGTCTCCCCCGGGCGCTGGCAGAAGATCGGGACCCTGGAGCCCGGCGCCAGCGTGCGGATCAGGCGGTACTGGGTGCCGGGGCCGCTGCGGACGTTCAGGGTGTAGCCGGGTGCGATGGAGTAGAGGGTCTGTGCGGCGACCGCCGCCGCTGCCTCGGCGCTGGCCGACGCGCTCGCGGTCACCGCGGCCCCGTCAGCCACTTCGGCCACCTCAGCCGTTTCGACCGCTTCGGTTTCTCTGACCTCTTCAACAGCCATGTGTGTCTCCCCGTTGGATGTGGTGCATGCGTTGTCTCGAATGTGGTGTCTCGAAACGCTGTCTTTGTTTTGTGCACGCGGAGGCTAGCAAGCCGCGTGGGACTCGCACGAACCATCGACTAGGCTCCGTGCGTCGCGCGTGCGTACGCAATTCACGGGGGTGGACGATGCCGCCAAGACGCATCGCCGGATCGGATGCCGAAGCGGAACTTCCCGAGTACGCAGGGCAGTACCGCCTTGAGTCACGTCTCGGCTCCGGTGGCATGGGCGTGGTCCATCTGGCCCGCTCGACGTCGGGGCTGCGGCTCGCGGTGAAGGTCATCAACGTCGAGTTCGCCAGGGACCCCGAGTTCAGGGGGCGTTTCAAGCAGGAGGTGGCGGCCGCACGGCGGGTCAGCGGTGCGTTCACCGCGCCGGTGGTGGACGCCGACCCCGAGGCGGACCGGCCCTGGATGGCCACCCTGTTCATCCCGGGGCCGACGCTCGCGGAGCATGTGAAGCGGAACGGTTCGCTGTCGTCCGCGCAGTTGCGTCAGGTGATGGCAGGTCTCGCCGAGGCGTTGCGCGACATCCACCGTGCCGGTGTGGTGCACCGCGACCTCAAGCCCAGCAACGTCCTGCTCGCCGAGGACGGCCCCAAGGTCATCGACTTCGGTATCTCGCGGCCGTCGGACAGCGAACTGCGCACGGAGACGGGCAAATTGATCGGCACGCCGCCCTTCATGGCCCCCGAGCAGTTCCGCCGCCCGCGCGAGGTGGGACCGGCCGCCGACATCTTCGCGCTCGGGTCCGTGCTGGTGCACGCCGCGACCGGGCGTGGCCCCTTCGACTCCGACAGCCCCTACGTCGTGGCCTACCAGGTCGTGCATGACGAACCCGATCTGACGGACGTACCCGACGACCTGGCTCCGCTGATCGCCCGCTGCCTCGCCAAGGAACCCGGCGAACGGCCCACACCCGACGAGCTGATGGCCGAGCTGCGGCATGTCTCGTCCCTCTACGACACGCAGCTGTTCATACCGGCGCAGCGCGCGGCGGAGACGGCGGAGCCGTCGGCGGGAGCACCGACGGGATCGGCGGGAGCCGTGGCCGACTCGCGCGACCGTACGACTCACGTGCGCGGCAAGCGGCGTACGCCCCCGGGGTCCGACGGCTATGCCGGATCCCACGACTCGGCATCAGGCGCAGGTGCAGGTGCAGAGATAGGCGCAGATGCAGATGTAGTTGCGGGTGCTGGTGCGGGTGCGGGTGCGGGTTCTTCCTCCGTGCGTTCGCGGCGCCGGGGGCTGCTCAGCGTCGCGCTCGGTGGCGTGGCCGTGCTCGCGGTCGGCGGTGCGCTGCTGGCCGGGCTGCCGGGTGACGACGGTTCCGGACGGCGGCCGGGCTCAGGATCGGGTGGCGCACGCGGGTCCGCCGGTGAGATGTTCCGGCCGTGGGTCACGAAGGTGGGCACGGGCGGGGAGGGCATGGCCAAGTGCACGTACGGCGGTGGAGCCCTGCTCTGTGCCGGTCCCGGTGTGCTCGCCGGCGCCCTCGGCCCGCGCGACGGAAAGGTGCGGTGGACGCGCTCGGCGAAGAGCGGGGAGGACGGTTCGGTCTCCGCGCCCGTCCTGTCCGGGGGCCTGGTGCACACGGTCACCGCGGCCGGCGGGCAGCTGGTCGCACTCGACCCGGACACGGGCAGGACCCGCTGGAAGCTGGACACCTCGGTGTACGGGGGCGGTGCGCGGTACGCGGGCGACACCGTTCTGCTGACCTCGGGCGACGGCACGGTCACCGGCATCGACGGGAGGACCGGGAAGCGGCTCTGGCAGGGCCGCCCGGCCGGCGGGGCCCAGCCGGCTTTCGCGTACTTCGGCGGCGAACTCGCGTACGCGACGACGCTGACGTCGGACGGTACGGGCACGCAGGTGATCGCGGTGGACCCGCGGACCGGGGACGTGCGCTGGCGGCACCGCCTCGACGGGCTGCTCACTCCGGTCGGCACCCGGAAGGGCACTCTCTGGCTCACCGCCGAGAACGCGTCCCAGGAGACCCGGAGCATCGTCGGCTACACGCCGGGCGGTGCGTCCGGCCGTGCATCGGGCAGCGCATCCGGCAGTGCGTCGGACGGGGGCAAGGAGCAGCGGATCGCGCTCGACCTCCCGCTGCCGTCCGCCACGGCCGCCCTGCACGGCGACGCGGTCTATTTACTGGCCGTGGGAGGTGCGCTGGTGGCCGTCGACATCGAGGCCGGCAAGCAGCGCTGGCATCGTGAGACCTCGGTCAGCAGGGCCTCGGCGCCGACCGCCGACGACCGGTACGTGTACGTCAGCGCACCCGACGGCCGGCTGCTCGCGGCCGACGTCCGCACCGGCGAGCTCGTGGGCCAGACGCCCACGCGGCTCGGCGAGGACGGCGAACGGGTCGTGGCCGAGGTGCTGCCGCCCATGGTCGTGGGCGACCGGGTCTACGCGAGCGCGCCCGACGGCAGTGTCTTCGGCGTGGACGCCCGCGAGCCCGCCGGCTGGTGAGTCCCAGGGACGAGGGCCCAGCCCGGTGAACGGCGAACCCGCCCGGTCATGAGGACCGGGCGGGTTCGGGTGCGTCCGGAGACGGAGAACCGGAGACGGCGTCGGACAGGCCCTAGCCGAGCAGCGTGACGTCCCGGACGGCGCCCCTGTCCGCGCTGGTCGCCATCGCGGCGTACGCGCGCAGGGCGGCCGAGACCTTGCGCTCGCGGGCGACCGGGGCGTACACGCCCTTGAGTGCCTCGCGGCGCTCGGCCAACTCCTCGTCGGGGACCAGGAGTTCGATGCTGCGGTTCGGGATGTCGATGCGGATGCGGTCGCCGTCGCGGACGAGGGCGATCGTGCCGCCGGACGCCGCCTCGGGCGAGGCGTGGCCGATGGACAGGCCCGAGGTGCCGCCGGAGAAGCGGCCGTCGGTGATCAGGGCGCAGGTCTTGCCGAGGCCGCGGCCCTTCAGGAACGACGTCGGGTAGAGCATCTCCTGCATGCCGGGGCCGCCCTTGGGGCCCTCGTAGCGGATGACCACGACGTCGCCGTGCGTGATCTCCTTCTTGAGGATCTTGTCGACGGCCTCCTCCTGCGACTCGCAGACGACCGCCGGGCCCTCGAAGGTCCAGATCGACTCGTCCACGCCGGCCGTCTTCACGACACAGCCGTCGACGGCGAGGTTGCCCTTGAGGACCGCGAGGCCGCCGTCCTTGGAGTACGCGTGCTCAGCGGAGCGGATGCAGCCGCCCTCCGCGTCCTCGTCGAGGGCCGCCCAGCGCTCGGACTGGGAGAAGGCCGTGGACGAGCGGACGCCGCCGGGCGCCGCGAACCACAGTTCCAGTGCCTCCGGGGAGGGGGAGCCGCCGCGGACGTCCCAGGTCTTGAGCCAGTCCGCGAGGGACGGGCTGTGCACCGAGTGGACGTCCTCGTTCAGGAGGCCGGCGCGGTGGAGTTCGCCGAGCAGGGCGGGGATGCCGCCGGCCCGGTGCACGTCCTCCATGTAGTACGTGCGGTCCTTCGCCACGTTCGGGGCGACCTTGGCGAGGCACGGCACGCGGCGCGAGACCGCGTTGATCTCGTCCAGGCCGAACGGGACGCCCGCCTCCTCGGCGGCGGCCAGCAGGTGCAGGATCGTGTTGGTGGAGCCGCCCATGGCGATGTCGAGGGCCATGGCGTTCTCGAAGGCGGCGATCGTGGCGACGTTGCGGGGCAGGACCGACTCGTCGTCCTGCTCGTAGTAGCGCCGGGTGACGTCCATGACCGTGCGCGCCGCGTCCTCGTACAGGCCTTTGCGGGCCGTGTGCGTGGCGAGGACCGAGCCGTTGCCGGGGAGGGAGAGGCCGATGGCCTCGGTCAGGCAGTTCATGGAGTTGGCCGTGAACATGCCGGAACACGAACCGCAGGTCGGACAGGCGTTCTCCTCGATACGGAGGATGTCCTCGTCCGAGATCTTGTCGTTCACGGCGTCGGAGATCGCGTCGACCAGGTCGAGCGTGCGGACCGAGCCGTCGACCAGCGTGGCGCGGCCGGACTCCATGGGGCCGCCGGAGACGAAGACCGTCGGGATGTTGAGGCGCAGGGCCGCCATCAGCATGCCGGGCGTGATCTTGTCGCAGTTCGAGATGCAGATCAGGGCGTCGGCGCAGTGGGCCTCCACCATGTACTCCACGCTGTCCGCGATCAGGTCGCGGGAGGGGAGGCTGTAGAGCATGCCTCCGTGGCCCATCGCGATGCCGTCGTCGACGGCGATCGTGTTGAACTCGCGCGGGATGCCTCCGGCGGCGGTGATGGCCTCGCTCACGATGCGGCCGACCGGCTGGAGGTGGGTGTGGCCGGGCACGAACTCCGTGAAGGAGTTGGCGACCGCGATGATCGGCTTGCGGCCGATGTCCGCGCCCGGTACACCGGAGGCGCGCATAAGGGCGCGGGCGCCCGCCATGTTGCGTCCGTGGGTGACTGTGCGGGACCTCAGCTCGGGCATGGCCGGTCGCTCCTTCGGAGAGTGTTGACTGCTGTCGAGCGTACGCCCGGTATCCAGGGTTTGGACGTGGTGTCCGGTATGCGGGATTGTTGTCTCGGGTTTTGAGGGTGGGGCGGCATGTGTGCGGGACTCTGAGCGGATGGGGTGCTTGGGGTCGGGTGCCGGATGTCGGGTGCCGGATGTCAGGTGCCGGGTGCCGGCCGGGGGGCTGGGCGCGCGGTTCCCCGCGCCCCTCGGAGCGGGGCTGCGCCCCTGCTCAGGGGGCTGTCAGATGGGACTGGATCACTGGGGCGACGCGGTTGATGATCTGTTCCGGGTCCGCCGAGGCCAGCGGCTCGACCTTGATCACGTAACGCAGCATCGCGATGCCCACGAGCTGCGCGGCGGCCAGTTCCGCGCGCAGTTCGGCGTCCGGGAGGTCCAGCTGGAGGGCGACGCGGCGCAGCAGCTGGGTGGAGATCAGGCGGCGGAAGACACCGGCCGCGGTCTCGTTGTTCACGGCCGATCGGACGATGGCGAGGAGGGCCTTGCGGGTGGCCGGGTTCTCCCAGACGCCGAAGAAGAAGCGGGCCAGCCGTTCGCCCACGCCGTCGAGGGGACCCTCGCCGACCGAGCCGGGCGCGCTCAGCAGGGGGCCGATGGCGACCTCGATGGACGCCTCGAAAACCTGCTCCTTCGTACCGAAGTAGTGATGTACGAGTGCCGAGTCCACGTCCGCCGCCTTCGCGATGGCACGCATGGAGGTCTTCTCGAAGCCCCGTTCCGCGAACTCCTCGCGGGCCGCCGACAGGATGCGGTCGCGGGCCGCGGGGGTGTCCTGCGAGTCCGTACGGGAGGGGCGTCCCCGGCGGCGCGGGGTGGCGGCGGTCATGTACGCGGGACCCGGACCGCCGAGGCCAGGTGGAGGCGGGTGAAGGCGAGGGCTTCCGCGAGATCGGCCTCGCGCTCGGCGCTCGACATGGCGCGGCGGGTGTTGACCTCGATGACGACGTGGCCGTCGTAGCCGGACAGGGCGAGCCGTTCGAGCAGTTCGGCGCAGGGCTGGGTGCCGCGGCCGGGGACCAGGTGCTCGTCCTTGATGGAGCCGCTGCCGTCGGCGAGGTGGACGTGACCGAGGCGGTCGCTCATGCGGTCGATCATCTGGAGCGCGTCCGTGCGGGCCGTCGCGGTGTGGCTCAGATCGATCGTGAAGTGCCGGTAGTCGTCCTTCGTCACGTCCCAGTCGGGTGCGTACGCGAGCATCTCGCGATCGCGGTAGCGCCAGGGGTACATGTTTTCGACGGCGAATCGTACGTCCGTCTCGTTGGCCATCTGCCAGATTCCGGTGACGAAGTCACGGGAGTACTGGCGCTGCCAGCGGAACGGGGGGTGTACGACCACCGTGCTCGCGCCGAGTTTCTCGGCCGCCGCCCGGGCGCGCTGGAGTTTGATCCACGGGTCGGTGGACCAGACGCGCTGGGTGATGAGCAGGCAGGGGGCGTGTACGGCGAGGATCGGCATCCGGTGGTAGTCGCTGAGGCGGCGCAGGGCTTCGATGTCCTGGCTGACCGGGTCGGTCCACACCATGACCTCTACGCCGTCGTAGCCGAGGCGTGCGGCGATCTCGAAGGCCGTCGCTGTCGACTCCGGATAGACGGAGGCCGTGGACAGGGCGACCTTCGCATCCGGGATGCGCACGACTGGTTCTGCCACGGGGACAGGTTACGGGGTGGGTTCGTCGGGTGTGGCGGGGTGGGGTTGTTTGGCCGGGGGCCGACCCCTCACCGGGGGGGGTGGGCAGGTTCGGTGCGTGGGCTTGGGCTTGGTGGGTGGGTGCGGGTCCGGTGGGGGCTTGTCGCGCCGTTCCCCGCGCCCCTTAGGGGGTGGGGGCGGGGCTGTGTGTCGGGTGAGCGTCGTCGGTGGTTGCTCGCGCCGTTCCTCGCGCCCCTTAGGGGGTGGGGGTGAGGTTGTGTGTTGGCTGGCCGTCGTCGGTGGTTGCTCGCGACGTTCCTCGCGCCCCTTGGGGGGTGGGGGCGGGGTTGTGTGTCGGATGGCCGTCGTCGGTGGTTGGTCGCGACGTTCCTCGTGCCCCTTCGGGGCGGCCTTTTGGGGGCTTGGAGGGTTATTGGGGGGTCATCTGGTCCAGGGTTCGGAGGATTACTCCCTCTCGGAGTGCCCAGGGGCAGATATCTACCGTTTCCACTCCGAAGAGGTCCATCGCGCCCTCCGCCACCACCGCGCCGGCGAGGAGCTGGGCGGCGCGGCCCTCGGAGACTCCGGGGAGTTCCGCGCGTTCGGCGGTCGTCATGGAGGCCAGGCGCGGGACCCAGTCCTCCAGGGAACGGCGCTTGAGCTCGCGCTGGACGTACAGGCCGTCGACCGAGCGGGCGGCACCCGCGAGCCGGGCGAGCTGCTTGAAGGTCTTGGAGGTGGCGACCACGTGGTCCGGGGCACCGAACCGGCTGAACTCCCCGACCGTACGGGCGATCTGGGCCCGCACATGACGGCGCAGGGCCCTTATGTCCGCCGGGTCCGCCGGGTCGGTCGGCAGCCAGCCCGCGGTCAGCCGGCCCGCGCCCAGCGGCAGCGAGGCGGCCGCGTCGGGCTCCTCGTCGATGCCGTACGCGATCTCCAGCGAGCCGCCGCCGATGTCCAGCACGAGCAGTTTCCCGGCCGACCAGCCGAACCAGCGGCGGGCGGCGAGGAAGGTGAGCCGGGCCTCCTCCGCGCCGGTGAGGACCTGGAGCTCCACGCCGGTCTCCTCGCGCACCCGGGCCAGCACCTCGTCGGCGTTGCTGGCCTCACGCACCGCGGAGGTCGCGAACGGCAGCAGATCCTCGACGCCCTTGTCCTCGGCGGCCTCCAGCGCCTCCTGGATGACGGCGATCAGTTTGTCGACGCCCACGGAGTCGATCGCGCCGCTGTCGTCCAGAAGTTGGGCGAGCCGTAGCTCCGCCTTGTGCGAATGCGCGGGCAGCGGGCGCGCGCCGGGGTGTGCATCCACCACCAGCAGGTGCACCGTGTTCGAACCCACGTCCAGGACACCGAGTCTCATGTACGGCACGCTACTGCGCCCGGGCCCCTCGGCCGTCCCCAGAGTGGTCGTGAGCGACTTACTCTGGTCTGGTGCCAAAGACGAAAAAGGCGAAGAGCGACAAATCGGCCAAGGATTCCGCCGCAGGGCCCGCGAAGGACGAGCTTCGGGTGAAGCCGTCCAAGCCCGGAAAGCTTCCGAAAGCTCCGAAGGGCGACGAGAAGGGGCTCGACTTCGCACGTGCGTGGGTGGAGTTCCCGGATCCGGCCGACGACGAGCAGATCTTCCGCTGCGATCTGACATGGCTGACCTCTCGCTGGAACTGCATCTTCGGGAGCGGCTGCCAGGGGATCCAGGCGGGCCGCGCGGACGACGGATGCTGCACGCTGGGTGCCCACTTCTCGGACGAGGACGACGAGAAGCGTGTGGCCGGTCACGTGGCGAGGCTCACGCCGGACATCTGGCAGCACCACGACGTGGGGACCGCGACCGGCTGGGTCTCGCAGGACGAGGACGGGGACCGGCAGACGCGCCCGTACGAGGGGTCCTGCATCTTCCAGAACCGCCCCGGTTTCGCCGGCGGGATGGGCTGTTCGCTGCACATCCTGGCCGTCAAGGAGGGCCGCGAGCCCTTGGAGACCAAGCCGGACGTCTGCTGGCAGCTGCCGGTCCGGCGGACGTACGAGTGGATCGACCGGCCCGACGACACGCGGGTGCTGCAGGTCTCGATCGGCGAGTACGACCGCCGCGGGTGGGGTCCTGGCGGGCACGACCTGCACTGGTGGTGCACGTCGGCGACGTCCGCCCACGGCGCGGGCGACCCGGTCTACGTCTCGTACCGCCCGGAACTGATCGAACTGATGGGCAAGTCGGGCTACGACCAGCTGGTGAACCTCTGCGAGGAACGCCTGGCCTCCCAACTCCCCCTCCTGGCCCCCCACCCGGCGGACCCCGGCGCCCGCTAAGGGCGCGGGGAACTGCGCGACCAGCCACGACGGACCCGCACCCAACTCCCGGACCGGCCCCCCGCCCCCCAGGGGCGCGGGGAACTGCGCGACCGGCCACGACGCTCCCGCGGCCGACCTCCGACCCGCGGGAGCGTGTCAACTCCCCGATGGGCTCGGCTCACCACTGCCACCGGGCCCACCGGACGTCGGCTCACCCCCTCCGGAGGAGCCCGGCGGAGGCTCAGGCTCCGGATCCGACGGCCCCGGCCCACTCGGCGTCGGCTCCGGCCCGGGATCGGACGGCCCCGGATCGGACGGCGAGGGCCCGGACGGCGTCGGCTCGGGTCCGGGCCCGGGATCCGAGGGACCGGGACCAGGTCCAGGATCCGACGGCCCGGGCCCACTCGGCGAAGGCGGATCCGGCCGGGGCCCCGGCCCCGTCGGCCCCGCCGTCCCGTACCCGCCGATCGTGACCACCGCCCCCGCCGGCCCGACCGCCACCCGCGCGCTCCACGCCCCATTGGGCTCCCGCAGATGATCGACGTACACCTTGATCGTCAGGGACTCCCCCGGTTCAAGCGTCCCGGACGACTGGCTCAGGTAGAGCCAGGACGCCCCGGCCTGCGCGGACCAGCGGACCGCCGAATCGCCGGTCGCCGTGAGGGTGATGAGTGTCGTGCCACCGTCGGAACGGGCCGCCACGGAGAGCCCGCTCCGCTGCCCCGGGGCGACGCTGACGACCTCCACGGAGACGTCGGACGAGCCGCTGCGCGGGGTGAAGCGGGCGCCGGGCCGCGTCCTGGCGTTGCCCGCGTTCTCGTAGCCGGACGCCTCGCCGCCGAGTTCCTCGGAGCCCTGCGCCTCGTTCGCGGTGACCGGCCGGCCGTCGGAGCCCTCGCCGATGAGGGGCGCCCCCCGGTAGGCCGCCCACAGGGCGAGCACGGGGGCCGCCACGACGGTGGCGACGACCGTGGTCGTGACGGCACGCGCGCGCAGCCGGTCGCGACGGGCCGCGTGGTCCTTGGGGTCCATCGGAAAACCGCGCCGGTCGAAGCGCGGACCGGCGCCCCGCGCGCGCGGGAGGCGCGTCATCGCCTTGTGGAGGGCCGCGCGCGGGGCTTCGAGCACGGGCAGCGCGGCGGGCGTGACGCTGGTGCCCGGCCAGGAGCCGGGGCCCGCGCGCTCGGCGGTCCGGCGGCAGCGCGGGCAGTCGTCGACGTGCCGGACCAGTTCGCGGCGCAGGGCCGCGCTGAGGACGAGGTGGTTGTCGCCGGTGAGCCGGGTCACGCCCGGACAGGTGCCGGTCTCGACGACGGCCAGGGCCGCGCGCGTGCGCTCGACCTCGCAGGCGCCCGCCGCGAGGAGTTCCCGTGCGGCCACCGGGTCGGTGCCGAGGACGGCGGCGACCTCGTGCGCGGCGAGCTGGTGGCGCACGGCGAGTTCGAGCGCCTCGCGCTGCTCGGGCGTCGTACCGGCGGCCTCCGGCCAGGCCAGCAGGGCGAGTTCGCGACGGCGCCGGTCCTTCTCGGCGTCGGCGAGGAGTTCGGCGGTCCGGTCGCCACCCCGCTCTCCGGCGCGCTCGCCGCCTCGCTCGCCATCCCGTTCACCGACGTGGGCGGCGGCCCGTTCAGCGATGTGGGCGGCGGCTCGGGCGTCGTCGGAGCGGGCCTCCGTATGTGAGCCGCCGGCGCCGCCCTCGGACCGGCCCGACGCATGGGCGCCGGCGCCGTGACGCTTCTGCCTGGCCTCGGCGAGCTTGCGCAGACAGGACCAGCGGGCGAGCGCGTACAGCCAGGCCCTGCGGTCGTCGGGCGTCTCGCGGCCTCGATGGCCGCGGCGCTCGGCGAGGGTGAGGACGTCCCCCAGGGCGGCGGTCGCCGTGTCGTGGTCGCAGAGCACGGACAGGCAGTAGGTGAACAGGCCGTCCAGGTAGGGCTCGTAACGGGTCGGCGGGCACTGCGCCACCGTGCGCGCCGCTGCCCGGTCGCGCGCCTCGCGGTGCGCCCGGTGTGCGCCGGTGGTGCGGGTCGAGGTCTCGGGACTGCTGCTCATCACTCGTGCGACCGTAGGTGCCTTGCGGTGGGCCCTTCTCCCTGCTTGAGCACATTTAATCCATACGGGTGAAACGATCCCTCAAATGAGGGCAGCGGTCCGGTATTCCGTGTCGTGTCCCTGCCGCATCCACACGGAAAAGCGGCCGGTTTGCGCAGGCTGTCCCGTTATCGGTACGGCCCACCGAACAGGCCGTCACGGCTCTGTCAGTGGCGGCGGTTACGGTTCGTGTCATGGCTGCCCGTACGAAGACCGCGAAGGACCGGCCGTCCTACCGCTGCACCGAGTGCGGCTGGCAGACGGCCAAGTGGCTCGGCCGCTGCTCCGAGTGCCAGGCCTGGGGGACGGTCGAGGAGTACGGCGCGCCCGCGGTGCGTACGACGGCTCCCGGCCGCGTCACCACGAACGCGCTGCCCATCGGCCAGGTCGACGGCCGCCAGGCGACCGCCCGCTCGACCGGCGTGCCCGAACTGGACCGCGTGCTCGGCGGCGGACTCGTACCGGGCGCGGTGGTGCTCGTGGCGGGCGAGCCGGGCGTCGGCAAGTCCACCCTGCTGCTGGACGTGGCGGCCAAGGCGGCGAGCGACGAGCACCGCACGCTCTACATCACGGGTGAGGAGTCGGCGAGCCAGGTCCGGCTGCGCGCCGACCGCATCAAGGCGATCGACGACAATCTGTTCCTGGCGGCGGAGACCGACCTGTCGGCGGTCCTCGGCCACCTGGACGCGGTGAAGCCGTCCCTGCTCATCGTCGACTCCGTACAGACGGTGGCCTCTCCGGAGATCGACGGCGCCCCCGGGGGCATGTCCCAGGTCCGCGAGGTGGCCGGGGCCCTGATCCGCGCCTCCAAGGAGCGCGGCATGGCCACCCTCCTCGTCGGCCACGTCACCAAGGACGGCGCCATCGCGGGACCACGTCTTCTGGAACACCTGGTGGACGTCGTCCTGAGCTTCGAGGGCGACCGGCACGCGCGCCTGCGTCTCGTACGAGGCGTCAAGAACCGGTACGGGACCACGGACGAGGTCGGCTGCTTCGAACTGCACGACGAGGGGATCACCGGGCTCACCGACCCCTCCGGTCTCTTCCTCACCCGTCGGGCCGAACCCGTCCCCGGCACCTGCCTGACCGTCACCCTCGAAGGCCGCCGCCCGCTGGTGGCCGAGGTGCAGGCGCTCACCGTCGACACCCAGATCCCCACTCCGCGGCGTACGACATCCGGTCTGGAGACCTCCCGCGTCCAGATGATGCTCGCCGTCCTGGAGCAGCGCGGCCGGATCAGCGCCCTCGGGAAGCGGGACATCTACACCGCGACGGTCGGTGGCGTGAAACTGTCCGAGCCCGCAGCGGACCTCGCGATCGCGCTCGCGCTGGCCAGCGCGGCGAGCGACACCCCGCTCCCGCAGAACCTCGTCGCGATCGGCGAAGTGGGGCTCGCGGGCGAGGTCAGACGGGTCACGGGGGTCCAGCGCAGACTCGCCGAAGCACACCGTCTGGGCTTCACCCACGCCCTTGTTCCGAGCGACCCGGGCAAGATCCCTGCCGGTATGAAGGTCCTGGAAGTCGCCGACATGGGGGACGCGCTCCGGGTCCTCCCGAGGTCGCGTCGGCGAGACGCCCCACGGGACGAGGAAGAGCGCCGGTAGACTTTGCCCAGGTCTCGCCCGTCCGTACGAACCGAGGGCGCCCTCAAAAAGCCTGCGACCGGAGGAGTGCAGTGGCAGCCAACGACCGGGCAGCAGTTCCCGGCAAGTCCGGCGGGAGTTCCGGCACCGATGGCCTGATGCGCACGGCTCTCAGCGCTGTGGCACCCGGCACCGGGCTGCGCGACGGCCTGGAGCGCATCCTCCGCGGCAACACCGGCGGGCTCATCGTGCTCGGCTGGGACAAGACCGTCGAGGCGATGTGCAGCGGCGGATTCGTGCTGGACGTCGAGTTCACCGCGACGCGGCTGCGCGAGCTGTGCAAGCTCGACGGCGGCATCGTGCTGGACAAGGACATCACCAAAATCCTGCGGGCCGGCGTGCAGCTGGTCCCCGACCCGACCATTCCCACCGAGGAGACGGGCACGCGGCACCGCACCGCGGACCGGGTGAGCAAGCAGGTCGGCTTCCCCGTCGTCTCCGTCTCCCAGTCCATGCGCCTGATCGCGCTGTACGTGGACGGGCAGCGGCGGGTCCTGGAGGACTCGGCCGCGATCCTGTCCCGCGCGAACCAGGCGCTGGCCACGCTGGAGCGGTACAAGCTGCGGCTCGACGAGGTCGCGGGCACGCTGTCCGCGCTGGAGATCGAGGACCTGGTCACCGTCCGGGACGTGTCGGCGGTGGCCCAGCGCCTGGAGATGGTGCGCCGGATCGCCACGGAGATCGCCGAGTACGTGGTGGAGCTGGGCACGGACGGGCGGCTGCTCTCCCTCCAGCTGGACGAACTGATCGCCGGGGTCGAACCCGAGCGGGAGCTCGTCGTACGGGACTATGTGCCCGAGCCGACGGCCAAGCGGTCCCGCACCGTGGACGAGGCGCTGTTCGAACTGAACGCGCTGAGCCATGCCGAGCTGCTCGAAATGCCCACCGTGGCGCGGGCGTTGGGGTACACCGGGTCGCCCGAGGCGCTCGACTCCGCGGTGTCGCCCCGCGGGTTCCGGCTGCTGGCGAAGGTGCCGCGGCTGCCCGGCGCGATCATCGACCGGCTGGTCGAGCACTTCGGCGGGCTGCAGAAGCTTCTCGCCGCGAGCGTGGACGATCTGCAGACCGTGGACGGGGTCGGGGAGGCGCGGGCGCGGAGCGTGCGGGAGGGGCTTTCGCGGTTGGCTGAGTCTTCGATCCTCGAACGCTACGTGTAGCCGTCCGGCGGTTTGGCGTAGCCCCCTGGCTGGGCTCGGCTTTCGGGTGCGGCTCGATGGGGGCGTGTCGCGCAGTTCCCCGCGCCCCTGAAAGGCGGGGGCCGGGGTCGGATTTTGGGTGCCGGTTGCGCCGTTCCTCGCGTCCCTGGAGGCGCAAGGCATGGGGGGTGGCGAACTGCGTTGCCGCGCGCCCCGCTGTTTTAGGGGCGCGGGGAACTGCGCGGCACGCCCCCACCGGGCCCGCACTCGAATGTCGAGCCCAGCCGATCCGAGCCGCAGCCGCAGGCGTCCGCGCTAGTCCTTCTTGAGGACGAAAGACGTCTGCGACTTCGGCAGGCCCGCCGGCTTCGCTTCGACCAGGTACGTGCCCGGCGCAGCCGAAAGCGCCGGCGGCGTCGCACACTGCGGCGCACTCGCCTTGCGGTTCCATTCGACCGTGCGGATGACCTGATCGTTCGCCGGGATGCGGAACAGAACACTCGCCGCACCCGTCGGGCAGTCCGCCGAGGACCAGATCTGGTCGTCACCCTTCGCCTGAGTGATCGTCAGCACCGCGCTCTTCGGACCGAGATCGAGCTTGCAGTCGCTGCCCGAGGAATTCTTCGCGATCAGTTCGAAGGTGGGCTTCTCGTCGGGCGTGTACGAGTTGTGGACGCTGCGCAGCGTCAACTTCACCGAACCGGGCGTGCAGTTGGGGATGCTCGACCCGGCCGGAACCGTGTCGCCCGAGCCACCGCCACCCTCACCGTCGTCCGCGCCGCCACCCCCGGAGCCGGAGCCGGAACCCGAACCGGCCCCGCCCGCGCCGGAATCGCCCGACCCGCCGGAGCCCCCGGACCCACCGGAGCCGCCCGAACCCTCGGAACCGCCGTCGCTCGACTCGTCGCGCCCGCCCGGCGCTTGGCTGATCGCGGACTCCGAGTCCGAGGGGCCGGGAGTGATCGACGCGGTGGGGTTCTTGCCGTTGGACCCGTCGGCGTCGTTCTTGCCGCCGCCTCCCCCGTCGGAGGTCACCACCCAGGTGACCAACAGGGCCATCACGGCGAACATGGACGCCAGAATGGCCCTCCGTCGCCAGTAGATGGAGGAGGGAAGCGGCCCGACCGGATTGCGCAGTGATCCCACGGCGCAAACTGTACGAGAGATCGGGGAGTTCACTGGCCTCACCCGCCGTCAACGGCCCCAACTTTTTCCGATCATCAGCCCGGGGGCGGCTTCGAGGCCACTCCGGGGCTGCCCCCGGGGGCAGCTTTCAGGGGCGCGGGGAACGGCGCGACAAGCCCCCACCGACCCGCACCCAACACACGACGCACCCCCGACCAAGCCTCCCCGCACACCCCCGCATGGAAGAATCGCCGTGCCATGACTGCGCCCACGAAACCCACGCCCCCCGCCCAGGCCGACAGCCGCGGGCCCGTCGGCGACGAAACCGCCGGCGACGACCTCCACGCCCCCGTCATCGACTGGTTCGAGGAGCACGCACGCGACCTCCCCTGGCGGCGGCCCGACGCGGGTCCGTGGGGAGTGATGGTCAGCGAGTTCATGCTGCAGCAGACACCGGTGAGCCGCGTGCTCCCGGTGTACGAGCAGTGGATGGCCCGCTGGCCGCGCCCCGCCGATCTCGCCGAGGACGCGCCGGGCGAGGCCGTCCGCGCCTGGGGCCGCCTCGGCTACCCCCGCCGCGCCCTGCGCCTGCACGGCGCCGCGGTCGCCATAACGGAGCGGCACGACGGCGACGTACCCACGGAGCACGCGCAGCTGCTCGCGCTGCCCGGCATCGGCGAGTACACGGCGGCGGCGGTGGCCTCGTTCGCGTACGGGCAGCGGCACGCCGTCCTCGACACGAACGTGCGGCGGGTGTTCGCGCGGGCCGTCACCGGGGTCCAGTACCCGCCGAACGCGACGACCGCCGCCGAGCGCAAGCTCGCCCGCACTCTGCTGCCCGACGACGAGCGCACGGCCGCGCTCTGGGCCGCCGCGTCCATGGAGCTCGGCGCGCTCGTCTGCACGGCGAAGAACGAGACGTGCGTACGCTGCCCGATCGCCGCCCTGTGCGCCTGGCGGCTGGCCGGGAAGCCCGCGCACGACGGACCGCCGCGGCGCGGCCAGACCTACGCGGGTACGGACCGGCAGGTGCGCGGCCGGCTGCTCGCCGTACTGCGCGAGGCGGTCACCCCCGTACCCCAGTCGGCCCTCGACCGTGTCTGGGAGGAGCCGGTGCAGCGGGCCCGCGCCCTGGACGGCCTGGTCTCCGACGGACTGGTCGAACCCCTCGCCGGCGGTCTGTACCGGCTCCCGCAGAGCTGACCCACAGGCTTCACCGAGCTCGGTGACAGAGCCGCGGCGGGCAAAACGCCTCGTACCCGCCCCAGTCGGCATCCCGTCTTACCCAGGCCCTACTTCCGTTACACAACCTATGGACAGCCGAGCGCTCGTCGCATGCTCGCTCGGACAACCCCGTGACAACAGCTCCGTAACTTCAGTGCCGTACCGCGGACCAGCGGTACGGCAGGCAACGGACACCCGGCAGCAACCAGGTCGGAACGGGGACGGAGGCGGTTGAAATGGCGCACGGCGAGGTGCTCGAATTCGAAGAGTACGTACGCACCCGGCAGGACGCGCTGCTGCGCAGCGCACGCCGCCTGGTCCCCGACCCCGTCGACGCCCAGGACCTCCTGCAGACCGCGCTGGTGCGGACCTACGGACGCTGGGACGGCATCGCGGACAAGCGCCTCGCCGACGCCTATCTGCGCCGCGTCATGATCAACACGCGTACGGAGTGGTGGCGGGCCCGCAAGCTGGAGGAGGTCCCCACCGAGCAGCTGCCGGACGCGAGCGTGGACGACTCCACCGAGCAGCACGCGGACCGCGCGCTCCTGATGGACATCATGAAGGTGCTCGCTCCCAAGCAGCGCAGCGTCGTCGTGCTGCGACACTGGGAGCAGATGTCCACGGAGGAGACGGCCGCCGCCCTCGGCATGTCGGCCGGCACGGTCAAGAGCACCCTGCACCGGGCGCTGGCCCGGCTCCGCGAGGAGCTGGAGCGCCGGGCGTCCGACGAGAACAACGAGCTCGGCGTACGCGTGCCGGAGCGTGAGGAGCGGGAGCGTTGCGCGGCCTAGACCCTGAGGCTCCGCGGGCCCGTGAGGTCCGGAAGGCGGTGATCACGGCAGCGGCCGTGCTCGCCGCCCTCGGCCTTTCCGTGTCCGCCTGCGGTACGGGCGGCACCGGCGCCCGGGACGAGGGCCCGGCCCTCTCCGACTCGGCCGCCGGAAGCGCCCGGGACGCGGCCCCCTCCGCCTCGCTCCCGGCCCCGGCCCCGGCCACTCCCGACCGGGTGGACGCGGTCCGTATGGTCAGGGCCGACCCCGGGGTCAGTACGGCCGTCAAGCGCGATCTGAAGCCGTGCGTCGGCGACGAGTACCCGGTCGACGTGTCGTACGGCAACCTCACCGGCGGTTCCGCAGCGGACGTCGTGATCAACGTGATGACCTGCGGGGACGCGGTCGGCGTCGGCTCGTACGTGTACCGCGAGGACGGCGACGGGTACAAGAACGTCTTCCGCGCCGAGGAGCCCCCGGTGTACGCGGAGATCGACCGCGGCGACCTGGTGATCACCCAGCAGGTGTACGAGAAGGACGACTCGGTGACGTATCCGTCCGGCGAGGAAGTGATCACGTACCACTGGACGGCGACCCGGTTCACCGAGCGGGCCAGGACGCACAACGACTACAGCAAGGTGGTGGGCGGCGAGTCCGCGGCCCCCACCGATCAGTAGCCCCGCACCGAGCAATCGCACGACCACGCAACCGTGCCACCGCACAACCGCACAACCGCACAACCGCACAAGCAAGTCGCAATGGACCGACAGACCGAGAAGACGAGAGCACCCGGATGGCAGAGCAGACCCATGTCCTGTTCGTGGAGGACGACGACGTCATCCGCGAGGCCACCCAACTCGCGCTGGAACGCGACGGCTTCGTGGTCACCGCCATGCCCGACGGGCTGTCGGGACTTGAGGCGTTCCGGGCCGACCGGCCCGACATCGCGCTCCTCGACGTGATGGTGCCGGGCCTCGACGGGGTGTCGCTGTGCCGCCGGATCCGCGACGAGTCGACCGTCCCCGTGATCATGCTGTCGGCCCGCGCCGACTCCATCGACGTCGTCCTCGGCCTGGAGGCGGGCGCCGACGACTACGTGACCAAGCCCTTCGACGGGGCCGTGCTGGTCGCGCGCATCCGGGCCGTGCTGCGGCGCTTCGGACACGCGAGCGGGCCGCGCACCGCCGACGGCGGCGACGGTGCGTCGGCCGAGCACGGCGGCGGTGTGCTGACCTTCGGCGCGGGCTCCGGTTCCGGCGAGCTGGAGATCGACACGGAGGGCATGGAGGTACGCAGGGGCGGCGCCCCGGTGTCGCTGACGCCCACCGAGATGCGGCTGCTCCTGGAGTTCTCGTCGTCACCCGGTACGGTCCTGTCGCGCGACAAGCTGCTGGAGCGGGTGTGGGACTACGGCTGGGGCGGGGACACCCGCGTCGTCGACGTCCATGTGCAGCGGCTGCGTACGAAGATCGGCCAGGACCGGATCGAGACGGTCCGCGGCTTCGGCTACAAGTTGAAGGCCTGAGCGGAGCGGACGATGCGGGGGACGAGCGACAACCCGGCCGGCGTGCAGGGCGAGTTCGGCGAGGACGGGTACGGGCACGGGCATGATGGGCGGGGCGTGGACGCGGAAGGGCACAGGCGGGCCGGTGCGGCCGGGCGGCGCGAGAGACTCGGGCGCCTGATGCCGCGTACGGGGATCCGCTGGAAGCTGAGCGCCGCCATCGCGGCGGTCGGAGCACTGGTCGCCGTCGCGCTGAGCCTGGTCGTGCACAACGCCGCCCGGGTCTCCATGCTCGACAACGCGCGCGACCTCGCCGACGAACGCGTCCAGATCGCGCAGCGGAACTACGAGGCCTCCGGGCGGCCGAACTTCCCCGGCGTCCGGATCGACGACCCCGCCCTGCCGAAGGACCTGCTGGCGAAGGCGACGGCCGGGCGGCGGGCGACCTATGTGACGGAGCACTCCGACGGCGTGCCCGACATCTGGGCGGCCGTACCGCTCAAGGACGGCCGCATCCTGTCGCTGCACACGAACTTCACCGACCGCAGCACGACCGTCCTGAAGGACCTCGACGAGGCCCTGCTCATCGGTTCGATCGCGGTCGTCTTCGGCGGCTGCGCGCTCGGCGTCCTCATCGGCGGCCAGCTCTCACGGCGGCTGCGCAAGGCGGCCACGGCGGCCCGGCGGGTCGCGCAGGGCGAACCGGACGTGCGCGTACGGGACTCCATCGGCGGGGTCGTGCGCGACGAGACCGACGACCTCGCGCGGGCCGTGGACGCGATGGCGGACGCGTTGCAGCAGCGCATCGAGGCGGAGCGGCGGGTGACCGCGGACATCGCGCACGAGCTGCGCACCCCGGTGACCGGGCTGCTCACCGCGGCGGAACTCCTGCCGCCGGGACGCCCCACCGAGCTCGTACGGGACCGGGCGCAGGCCATGCGGCAACTGGTCGAGGACGTGCTGGAGGTGGCCCGGCTGGACAGCGCGTCCGAGCGGGCCGAGTTGCAGGACATCCTGCTGGGCGAGTTCGTGACCCGGCGGGTGATCGCGCGGGACCCGGAGATCGTCGTCCGCGTGGTCCACGAGTCGGCGGTGACGACCGACCCGCGCCGCCTGGAACGGGTCCTCATCAACCTGCTGGTCAACGCCGCCAAACACGGCAAGCCGCCCATCGAGGTCACCGTCGAGGGCCGGGTCATCCGGGTCCGCGACCACGGGCCCGGCTTCCCCGACGCGCTCCTGGCCGACGGCCCCAGCCGCTTCCGCACCGGCAGCAGTGACCGGGCGGGGCACGGGCACGGGCTTGGGCTCACGATCGCGGCCGGGCAGGCGCGGGTGCTGGGGGCGCGGCTCACGTTTCGCAACGTGCGGGCGGTGGGGGCGCCTGAGGGGGTGCCGGCGGAGGGGGCGGTGGCGGTGCTCTGGCTCCCGGAACACGCCCCGACGAACACGGGCAGTTACCCCATGCTGCCGGAGTGACCTGCCCGGGGGCTGCCGCCGCCCGTCCCCCTCTTTGTCCTCACACGCCGGACGGGCTGAGAGACGGGGCCGGGTTTCGTCTGCGGCCCGGTGGGGGCCGATCGCGCAGTTCCCCGCGCCCCTTGCGCTGACGCGCTTGTCCTCAAACGCCGGACGGGCTCAGGGTGTCGGCCTTCGGCTGCGGGCCGGTGGGGGCTGGCCGCGCAGTTCCCCGCGCCCCTGAAAATGGGGCTGCGCCCCGATTTTCAGGCCCGCCGCGTGTCTTGGCATCCAGCCTCTGCCCATCCGGCCTTCCCCGCCCATCCAGTCCATCCGGCACCCACCACCCAGCCCCTCCGGCACCCACCCCCCAGCCCCTCCGGCGTTTGAGGAGTGGGGGTTCGGGGGCGGAGCCCCTGAGTACGTGACGGGAACGGGTAGGGGCGGCGGGGGCGAAGGAAAAAGCCCCCAGCCCCGGACACCGTCCGGAACCAGGGGCCGTCAGGCCGGCGTCGAGTCCCCCGGACTCAGACCGTCTCCACAGACTTCTCCCCGCCGGAGGCACCCCCGCCGGCCCCCCGAAGCGGAACCTCCTTCACGAACACGGCCCCCACCAGCGCGACCACCGCAATGACCGCCCCGAGCAGGAACGCGGAATGCGTCCCGGACGCGACAGCGTGCTGGTACGCCTCCCGCGCGGCCACCGGCAGCTTCGCCAGGCTCGCCGCGTCCAGCTGCGCGGACTGCTCGGTCACCTTGGACCCGAGCGCCCCGGCCCGCTCGGCCATCACGTCCTGGACGCGGTGGTTGAAGAGCGCGCCCATGATGGCGACGCCGAAGGACGAGCCGAGCGTGCGGAACAGCGTGGTGCTGGACGACGCGACGCCCATGTCCTTCATCTCGACGCTGTTCTGCGACACGAGCATGGTGATCTGCATCAGACAGCCCATGCCCGCACCGACCACGGCCATGTACACACCGGACGTCAGCCGCGACGTGTCGGTGTCCATGAGCGACAGCAGGTAGAGGCCGACCACCATCAGCGCACTGCCGACGATCGGGAAGGCCTTGTACCGCCCGGTGCTGGTGGTCACCCGTCCGGCGACCATCGAGGTCACGAGCATCGCGCCGAGCATGGGCAGGAGCAGCAGTCCGGAGTTGGTCGCGGACGCGCCCTGCACCGACTGCTGGTACAGCGGCAGGAACAGCACGGCGCCGAACATCACGAACCCGGCGACGAACCCGACGACGGACATCAGCGTGAAGTTGCGGCTGCGGAAGATGTGCAGCGGCATGATCGGCGCGGCGGCCTTGGTCTGCACGAAGAGGAAGCCGATGAGCGCGGCGACCCCGATGCCGATCAGTTCCATGATCCGCGCGGAGCCCCAGGCGTACTCGGTGCCGCCCCAGGTGGTGACGAGCACGATCGAGGTGATGCCCACGGTGAGCAGCGCGGCGCCCAGGTAGTCGATCCGCGCGTCCACCCGCTTCTTGGGCAGATGCAGTACGGCGCTGATGGCGATCAGGGCTATGACGCCGAGCGGCAGGTTGATGTAGAAGGACCAGCGCCAGCCCCAGTTGTCGGTGATGGTGCCGCCGATCAGCGGGCCGCCGATCATGGCGAGGGCCATCACTCCGGCCATCATGCCCTGGTACTTGCCTCGCTCACGCGGCGGAATCAGGTCGCCGATGATCGCCATGACGCCGACCATCAGACCGCCCGCGCCGAGTCCCTGGACCGCGCGGAACCCGATGAGCTGGCCCATGTCCTGGGCCATTCCGCTGAGCGCCGATCCGATCAGGAAGAGCACGATGGACGTCATGAAGACGCCCTTGCGCCCGTACATGTCGCCGAGCTTGCCCCAGATGGGGGTGGAGGCGGCGGTCGCGAGCGTGTAGGCGGTGACGACCCAGGAGAGGTGCTCCAGGCCGCCGAGCTCGCCCACGATGGTCGGCATCGCGGTGCCGATGATCATGTTGTCGAGCATCGCGAGCATCATCGCGATCATCAGCGCCATCAGGACGACGCGTACGCTCCTGGGCTGCTTGCCCTCGTCCGCGCCGCTCACGGCGCCCACGGCGTCCGCCGTCGCTGCCGACGCCTGGGACGCCGCCGCGGACTTCGCCGGCGCGTCCCCCTGTTCGGCCGGCTTCGCCGACCCGGCCGACTTGGCGGGCTTCGCCGCCTTCATCGGTTTGATCGGCCTACGCGGCCTGCGCGGCCTCTCCGACCCGTTCGGAGCCGGAGCGGAAGCCGGAGCCGACCCCGGCACCGCGTCCGCCGGCTCCGCCTCATCCGCTGCTCCGGCCGCTCCGACCGTCCTAGTGTCCGCCACTCTGCCCACTCCCCTGGGTACTGCACTTCATTGCCACTTACTTGCCGACCGGCAAGTTGACTACAATGGGGAAAGTAGACCCGTAACTAGCCGGGCGTCAAGTAAGTTTTTCTTTACCCACGCTGCGGCGTGCGACCAGGACGAGGGGCGGCCACGATGGGCGGCAGCAGGCAGCGGCGGCGCGGAGACACCCGCCAGCGCATCCAGGACGTGGCTGTCGAACTGTTCGCCGAGCAGGGCTACGAGAAGACGTCCCTGCGCGAGATCGCCGAACGGCTGGACGTCACCAAGGCCGCGCTCTACTACCACTTCAAGACCAAGGAAGACATCCTCATCAGCCTCTTCGAGGACCTGACGAGGCCGATGGACGAGATGATCGAGTGGGGCAAGAGCCAGCCCCGCTCCCTGGACACCAAGCAGGAACTCCTGCGCCGGTACAGCCAGGCCCTGACCGACGCGGCCCCCCTCTTCCGCTTCATGCAGGAGAACCAGGCGACGGTCCGCGAGCTGAGCATCGGCGAGTCGTTCAAGGACCGCATGGTCAAGATGCTGGACATCATCAGGGAGCCCGAGGCGCCGCTGACGGACCAGGTCCGCTGCGTGAGCGCGCTGTTCACCATGCACGCCGGGATGTTCGCCCTCAAGGACATGGAAGGCGACCCCGAGGACAAGCGGAAAGCCGTCCTGGAGGTCGCCATCGAACTGGTCACGCGGGCACACTCGGGCCCGCACGACTCCTGAGGTCCGTCAGAGGCTGAGCCCCTTGGAGCGCAGGAAGGCGACCGGGTCGACCGCCGAGCCGTAGTTGGCCGTCGTACGGATCTCGAAGTGCAGGTGCGGCCCGCTGGAGTTGCCGGTGTTGCCGGACAGCGCGATCCGCTGGCCGGTCTTCACGACCTGGCCGGGCTTCACGTCCACACGGGACAGGTGCGCGTACTGCGAGTACGTGCCGTTGCCGTGCTTGATCACGACGGCGTTGCCGTACGCGGGCCCGTCGCCGGCGCCGTTGCCGCCGGTCTTCACGACGGTGCCGCCGTGGGCGGCGACGACCTGGGTGCCGGAGGAGACGGCGAAGTCCTGGCCGGAGTGGGTGGACGACCACAGGTTGCCGGCCTGGGCGAAGCTCGCGGAAAGCTTGTACTTCTTGACGGGGTCGACCCAGGAGGAGGCCGTCTTCGCGGCAGCAGGCTTGGCCGCGGCCTTCTTGGCCTGCGCCTTCTCGGCGGCGGCCTTGCTCTTGGTCTGGGCGGCCTTCGCCTGGGCGGCGGCCTGCTCCTGCACGGAGGCGGCGGCCGCGCTCGACAGGGAGACCGCGCTCGGCTTGGCGTCCGCGACCCCTGCTCCGACGGCGGTCGACACTCCCAGGCCGAGGGCCAGGACGGCCGCCCGGGTACGGAGCTGGGACGTGCCGGGTATGCGGGACGTGATGCGCTGCGACATGGGGACTACCTCCGGGGGGACGGGCAACGACACACCCGGCGCGCTGTCGGTGCGCCGGGCGGGGGTCATCCCTTGGTAACCCGTACTCCCGCGATCCCCCAAAAACCCCTTCTACGACCTCAAGTCGTACTTGACCAGGAAACTTCCGACTCCTTGACAGAAGCACCGCCGAATACGAAAACCTCCCGGTTTTCTGTCGGAAGTCTGATTTACGCCCACTTCAGACCGGCCCTCGCGGCCCCGGCCCCACCCCGCCGCCCGCACCGCCCACCCGTAAGGACCTCGGACCCACCCCCAGGGTCAAAGGTCCTTTTTGTCCACCTCGCACCCGCGACTACCGCCCCTAGTAGGGCGCGAAACGCCTGTGCGTCATGTCACCGGGCGGCCCCGCCCGGCGGCCCCCGGATGTGACGGCGACTACAGCCCCTCCCCCTCAGACCCCCGGTTCGAGCAGCGGCAACGCCCCGAAGGCGTGCTCCCTCCACAGCTCCCGGGAGACCTCCTCCGGGTACGCCGCCACGGTCGGCCGCGTGTCGAAGAGCCGTACCGGCCGCCGATCGACGTCGTACGCCGGCCACCCGGGCCCCTCCCCCGCCGCGAAGCCCGTCCACGCGGCCCGGAACAGCGCCGACAGCTCCTCCGCCGCGTCGGGCGGCGCCTCCCCGAACAGCACCGCGGGCAGCCCGCCGCGCAGGTTCCCGAAGACCAGCGGCACATCGAGCCCGTGGCAGGCCCCGAGCAGCCCGCCCATGCCCGGCGCCTCCCAGACCAGCTCGTAGACGTGGGCACGGCCGCCGCCCGCGAGCTGGGCCTCGGCCAGATGCAGTGTCGGCATCCGGAACAGCCAGTCGGAGTGGACCAGCTCGTACAGCCCCGCCGCGTCGAGCCCCGGAAAGGCCTTCCGGTACACCTCCTCGCCACCCGAGCCACCGGAGCCGCCCTCGCCACCCGAGCCGCCCGTTCCGGGCGAGAACGTCCGCAGTGCCGCCGTCGCCCGGTCCTCCGCCAGCCCCTCGCCGAGCGTTCCGTCGAGTGCCATGAAGAGCCGGTACTCGTCCCGCGTATGCCCGGCCACCAGCTCGACGTCACGCGCGGCTCCGGCCGCGAGCGCCTCCCAGGGCGCGCGGGGCAGCACCTCTCCGTCCACCACGGGCGCCAGCGGGATCGCCGTGTGCGCCAGCACTCCCCACCGGTGCGTGTACCGCTCCATCCGCGCCCCGACCGCGTCCGCGGCCGCGGGCAGCAGCCCGGGAGCGACCGTGGCCAGGTCGTCCACGGTCGGCCGCAGCCCCAGCTCCGCCGCGAACTCCCCGGCGATGTCCTCGGCGAGCGGGGCCGAGAGGAACGGGCCGGGCACGCTCTGTGTGACGGCCCGCCGGAAGAGCCCGGCCGCACGCGGCATCGAGAGCAGCGCGGCGAGCGACCCCGCGCCCGCCGACTCGCCGAAGACCGTGACACGGTCCGGGTCGCCGCCGAAGGCACGGATGTTGTCCCGCACCCATGCGAGCGCGGCGACCTGGTCGAGCAGCCCGCGGTTGGCGGGCGCGCCCTCGATCTGGGCGAACCCCTCGATACCGAGGCGGTAGTTGAGCGTCACCAGCACGACGCCCTCCGCCGCCAGCCGCCCGCCGTCGTACTCGGGCAGGCCCGACATCCCGATGACGTACGCGCCCCCGAGCAGCCACACCATCACCGGCAGTCCGGCGCCGGGGCCGGGATCGGGCGTCCACACGTTCAGGGTCAGCCAGTCGCCGTCGTCGGTGTCCGGGGGCGCGAGCGCGTCCATGCCGAACGCCGCGGACTGCGGGGGCGGTGTCCCGAACGCGGTCGCCTCCCGTACGCCGTCCCAGCCCCGCGGCGGCCGAGGCGCCCCGAACCGCAGTGCGCCGACGGGCGGTTCGGCGAACGGGATCCCCCGGAACACGGCCGTACCCGCCCTCCCGGCCTCGCCCCTCAACACCCCGGCCTGCGTGCGGACTTCGGGTCGGTCGACATCCATGGCGGTTCCCTCCTCGAACGGTTCGGGACACCGCGCATCCTCCCGCCCCGCCCCCTGGAACGGCCACCGCTTTTGTCACGCCAAGATCAGCGGTCCCGAGCCCCACGGACAGGGCCCGCCCGGCGGTTACGCTGACAGCCGCCAACCACCCACCATGCCCTCGGGGGAGCGCCATGGAACCGGCAACCGTAGGCGTGCGGCTGGCGTCCAGCGTGGCCACACCGCTCATCAGGAAACTCTTCGTGACGGAGGGGCCGGGCGCGGGCCTGGTCGACAAGCCCGTACGCATCTCGTCCCGCGTCTCCTTCAGGGGCGAGCAGCGCACGCTGAGCGAGCGGGACGTGGCGCGGCTCGCGGCCGAACTGGTCTCGCAGGCGCTCAAGGACGCTGTGGAACGGCCCGTCCCCGCCGACGAGGAACAGCCCGTGGTCCATGCTCTCGCCGACACCCTGCACGCCCTCGGCGACCTCACCATGACGGACGTACAGGCCGTGGCGCTGGGCCACGCGGGTCTCGCCCTGCATCTGCGCCACACCGCGGGGAGCCCCGACCGGGACCTCGGCTTCGACGCCACGCTGTTCTACGAGCGGCTGCTCGACACGGCCTGTCTGCACGTCCTGCACTTCTTCACCCAGCGCTCGACGTTCGTGGCGAGGACACTCGTCGAGCAGACGCGCAGGCAGGCCGAACTGATCGCGAAGGTGGACGAGCTGATCGCCCGTACGCCGCTGCCCGGCGGGGGCGACGCGGCGTTCGAGCGGCGCTTCCTCGCGTACACGGCGACGAAGCACAGCCAGCTCACCATCTACGGCATCGACCTGGTGAACTCGCCCGACCGCTGGCCGCTGGACGCCGCCTATCTCACCCTCCAGGCCCTGCGCCCGGCCCCCGGCGACGAGGCCGGCGCGCCCGGTCTCCCGCTGTCCGCCGAAGAGGTGCTGGCCGAGCAGGACCTGGTGCTGCTGCGGGGCGTGGCCGGGTCGGGCAAGACGACGCTGGTGCAGTGGCTCGCCGTGACGGCCGCACGGGGCGAGCGCGGCGACCGGGTCCCCTTCGTCCTGCCGCTGCGCACGCTCGTCCGCCGCCCCGACGGGCTGCCCGCACCCGCCGACTTCCTCGCCGCCGCCCGCGTGCCCTTCCACGGCGCGGCGCCGGACGGCTGGCCCGACCGGGTGCTGGCGGCGGGCCGCGGGCTGCTGCTCGTCGACGGCATCGACGAGATCCCGGAACCCGACCGTGAGCGCACCCGCCGCTGGCTGCGCGACCTGCTCGACGCCTATCCCGGCAACCAGTGGCTGGTCACCTCCCGCCCCTCGGCCGTACGCGAGAACTGGCTCGCCGCGGACGGCTTCACGGAACTCGCGCTCTCCCCGATGAGCCGCGCCGACGTCACGGCGTTCGTCGAGCGCTGGCACACCGCGGCCCGCGCCGACGCCCCGGACTCCGACCGCGACACCGAACGCCTCGCCGCGTACGAGACCTCGCTCCTCGACGCCGTCCGCACCAAACCCGACCTCGGCCGGCTCGCCACCAACCCCCTGATGTGCGCCCTGATCTGCGCCCTGCACCGGGACCGGCGCGGCTATCTGCCGCACGGACGACAGGAGTTGTACGACGCCGCCCTCTCGATGCTCCTCGCGCGCCGTGACCAGGAGCGGGACATGCTCCCGCACGACACCGTCCGGCTCACCGAACTGCCCCAGATCCAGCTCCTCCAGCGCCTGGCCTACTGGCTGATCCGCAACGGCCGGCTGGAGATGGACCGCGAACGGGCCGAGCGTCTCATCGCGGACGCCCTGCCCGCCCTGCCCGCCGTCGCGAGCCAGGGGGACGCCCCCACGATCTACCGCCACCTGCTCCTGCGCAGCGGACTGCTCCGCGAACCCTCGCTGGACACCGTCGAGTTCGTCCACCGCACCTTCCAGGACTACCTCGGCGCGAAGGCCGCGGTGGAGGACGGCGACTTCGGGCTCCTCGTCCGCAACGCCGCCGACCACCAGTGGTCGGACGTGATCCGCATGGCCGTCGCCCACGCCCGGCCCCGCGAACGCGCCGACTTCCTGACCCAGTTGCTGGCCGCCGCCGGACAGGCCGGGCCCGCCGGGGGCACCCGCATCCGGCTGCTCGCCCTGGCCGGCCTGGAGCACGCCACGGAACTGGACCCGAAGGTCCGGGCCGCCGTGGAGGGGCAGGCGGCCACACTCATCCCGCCGCGTACGGCGGAGGAGGCCCGCGAGCTGGCCGCGGTGGGCCCGCTCGTGCTGGAACTCCTGCCCGGCCCCAAGGGGCTGTCCGAGGCGGAGGCCAGGGCGGTCGTCGTCACCGCGTCCCTCATCGGCACCGACGCGGCCGTCCCGGTCCTGGCCCGCTTCCGCACCCACCCGTCCCTGTCGGTCCGCTCCCAACTGACATGGACGTGGCACCGCTTCGACGCGGAGCGGTACGCGGCGGACGTCATCGCACACCTGCCGGAGGAGGACCTGTACTTCACGGCGCACTCGGCGGGGCATCTGCGGGCTCTTCGTTCCTTCGGAGGGCGTCCGCGTGTCCAGGTCATCGGCGACATCGAGGCGGCGGAGCTGACGGCCTGCCTCGGGGCGGACACCACACGGCTGCTCGTGATCCGGGACAACAGCCGGCTCCCCGGCCTCACCGCCCTCGCCCCGCTGCGCCGGCTGCTGCGCCTGGACATCAGCCGCAGCGTCCACGTCGACGACCTCACCCCGCTCGCCGGTCTGCCGCTGGAACAACTGTCGCTGGATCACATGCCGGGCCTGGAAAAGCCGGAAGCGCTGGCACCGCTTTCGGCCTCGGCCACTCTGCGCGAACTCGACACGGGCGTACCGCTCCAGGGCGAATCGCTCGATGTCGCACTCCCCCGGCTTCCGCTGACCTCATTGCGATTCACCAAGAACGCCCTCCATTTCACCGGACTGCGCGGCCTGCGGCGTATGCGCTCGTTGAAGGCGCTGGCTTTCGGGACCCTCGTCGAACCTCTCACTCCCGAGGACCACGAAGAGGTCGCGCAGCTGCCCGGACTTGAGGAATTGAGCATCAAGTGGGCCACCCTTCCATGGGGTGAAAGTCCTGTTCTGCCCGGCATCAAGCGGCTCCATCTCCGGAAATTCACCGGATTCGAAGACCTTTCGGCAGTTCCGGCTCTGTTTCCCGGTCTGACCTCTGTCGCATTCGTCCTCACCCCGGAAGCGACGGCAGTGCCCGAACACACCCTTCGGCTCTTCCCGGGCATCCACACCGTCACCAAGACGTACACCGTCCTGTAGACCCCGGGCCTATCCCAACCCCAGCTCGGCGCCCTACAGTTACCGCCCAGTAATCTCGTGGCCCCCCTCCGGCCCCACACGCCCGTGAGCATGCACCACGAGCCATGTCCCGCAGCGCTCCCATGCGAGAGGAACCCCCCACCCATGACCGGAAGCAGCCTGCAGCGTCTGATCGGCGTGACCGTCGCCGCCACGGCCGTCACCGCGGCCCTGATGAGCCCGGCCGCCGCCGCCACCCCGGCCGCGACGGCCACCACCGCGGTGACCGCCTCGGCCGCCGCCGACGTCGACCACGCCACCTGGCAGAACGACTGCCGGGCCGTCATGGCCGAGGCGCTGCCGTATCTGAAGGAACGTATCGCCGGTGCGGCGGCGGGCGAGAAGCAGGCCATCGTCTTCGACATCGACAACACCACGCTGGAGACCGACTTCGGCTTCAGCTATCCCTCGCCGGCCAACGCGCCCGTCCTCGACGTGGCCAGGTACGCGCAGGACCACGGCGTCGCCCTGTTCTTCGTCACGGCCCGCCCGGACATCATCAAGTCGGTGACGGACTACAACCTCAAGCACGTCGGCTACCAGGTCTCCGGCCTGTACGTACGCAGCTTCATCGACCTCTTCAAGGACGTGGCCGCCTACAAGACCGCGCAGCGCAAGGCGGTCGAGGCCAAGGGCTACACGATCATCGCGAACATCGGCAACAGCGCCACCGACCTGTCGGGCGGGCACGCCGAGAAGACGTACAAGCTGCCGGACTACGACGGCCAGCTGTCCTGACGGACGGGACACGGCGCGGCCGGGGCCCGGGGCGTCCCGGACACGCCGATGGGGCCGGTGCTCGAAAGCACCGGCCCCATCGGGCGTTCTCAGACGGACCCGGGGGTCACGCCTCCTTGCTCAGGTTGGGGCCTGCCCCACCGGCCGCCTGCTCGATCGGCGGAACGTCCGGCAACGCGGACTTCTCCTCGCCGCGGAAGGTGAAGGTCTGGTTCTCACCCTCGCCCTCGGTGTCCACGACCACGATGTGACCGGGGCGCAGCTCGCCGAAGAGGATCTTCTCCGACAGGGTGTCCTCGACCTCGCGCTGGATCGTGCGACGCAGCGGACGCGCGCCCAGCACCGGGTCGTAACCCTTCTTGGACAGCAGCTCCTTGGCGGACTGGGAGAGCTCGATGCCCATGTCCCGGTCCTTGAGGCGCTCGTCGACCTTGCCGATCATCAGGTCGACGATCGTGAGGATGTCGTCCTGGGTGAGCTGCGGGAAGACGACCACGTCGTCGACGCGGTTGAGGAACTCGGGCCGGAAGTGCTGCTTGAGCTCGTCCGAGACCTTGTTCTTCATGCGCTCGTAGTTGGTCTTCTTGTCGCCCGAGGCCGCGAAGCCCAGGTTGAAGCCCTTGGAGATGTCCCGGGTGCCGAGGTTGGTCGTCATGATGATGACCGTGTTCTTGAAGTCCACGACCCGGCCCTGGGAGTCGGTCAGCCGACCGTCCTCCAGGATCTGCAGCAGCGAGTTGAAGATGTCCGGGTGGGCCTTCTCGACCTCGTCGAAGAGGACCACGGAGAACGGCTTGCGGCGGACCTTCTCGGTCAGCTGCCCGCCCTCCTCGTAGCCCACGTAACCGGGAGGCGAACCGAAGAGACGCGAGACCGTGTGCTTCTCGCTGAACTCCGACATGTCGAGGGAGATCAGCGCGTCCTCGTCACCGAAGAGGAACTCCGCGAGTGCCTTGGACAGCTCGGTCTTACCGACACCGGACGGGCCGGCGAAGATGAACGAGCCACCGGGGCGCTTGGGGTCCTTCAGACCGGCGCGCGTACGGCGGATCGCCTTCGACAGCGCCTTGACGGCGTCGACCTGGCCGATGACCCGCTTGTGGAGCTCGTCCTCCATGCGCAGCAGACGCGAGGACTCCTCCTCGGTCAGCTTGAAGACCGGGATGCCGGTGGCGGTCGCGAGGACCTCGGCGATCAGCTCGCCGTCGACCTCCGCGACGACGTCCATGTCGCCGGCCTTCCACTCCTTCTCGCGCTTGGCCTTGGCGGCCAGGAGCTGCTTCTCCTTGTCGCGCAGCGAGGCGGCCTTCTCGAAGTCCTGCGAGTCGATCGCGGACTCCTTGTCGCGGCGGACGCCGGCGATCTTCTCGTCGAACTCGCGGAGGTCCGGCGGCGCGGTCATCCGGCGGATGCGCATCCGGGAACCGGCCTCGTCGATCAGGTCGATCGCCTTGTCCGGCAGGAAGCGGTCCGAGATGTACCGGTCGGCGAGCGTCGCCGCCTGCACCAGGGCCTCGTCCGTGATGGACACGCGGTGGTGCGCCTCGTAGCGGTCCCGCAGGCCCTTGAGGATCTCGATGGTGTGCGGCAGCGACGGCTCCGCGACCTGGATGGGCTGGAAGCGGCGCTCGAGCGCGGCGTCCTTCTCCAGGTGCTTGCGGTACTCGTCGAGCGTCGTGGCACCGATGGTCTGCAGCTCACCACGGGCCAGCATCGGCTTCAGGATGCTCGCGGCGTCGATGGCGCCCTCGGCGGCACCCGCACCGACCAGCGTGTGCAGCTCGTCGATGAACAGGATGATGTCGCCGCGGGTGCGGATCTCCTTGAGGACCTTCTTCAGGCGCTCCTCGAAGTCACCGCGGTAGCGGGAGCCGGCGACCAGCGCGCCGAGGTCCAGGGTGTAGAGGTGCTTGTCCTTGAGGGTCTCGGGCACCTCGCCCTTGACGATGGCCTGCGCGAGGCCTTCGACGACGGCGGTCTTGCCGACGCCGGGCTCGCCGATGAGCACCGGGTTGTTCTTCGTACGGCGGGACAGCACCTGCATGACCCGCTCGATCTCCTTCTCGCGCCCGATGACCGGGTCGAGCTTGGACTCACGAGCGGCCTGGGTGAGGTTCCGGCCGAACTGGTCGAGGACCAGGGACGTCGAGGGCGTGCCCTCGGCAGGACCGCCACTGGCGCCGGCGGTCTCCTTGCCCTGGTAACCGGAGAGCAGCTGGATGACCTGCTGCCGCACCCGGTTGAGGTCGGCACCCAGCTTGACCAGGACCTGGGCGGCGACGCCCTCGCCCTCACGGATCAGGCCGAGCAGGATGTGCTCCGTGCCGATGTAGTTGTGACCCAGCTGAAGGGCCTCGCGGAGCGAGAGCTCCAGGACCTTCTTGGCACGAGGGGTGAAGGGAATGTGACCGGACGGAGCCTGCTGGCCCTGCCCGATGATCTCCTCCACCTGCTGACGGACCGCCTCAAGTGAAATCCCGAGGCTCTCCAGGGCCTTAGCGGCGACACCCTCACCCTCGTGGATCAGGCCCAGGAGGATGTGCTCGGTGCCGATGTAGTTGTGGTTGAGCATCCGGGCTTCTTCCTGAGCCAGGACGACAACCCGCCGCGCGCGGTCGGTGAACCTCTCGAACATCGTTAATCGCTCCTCAGAGCGGTCAGGCAGTAAGGGGACGCTCCCCTCCCTGTCCTTCCGCAGCTTAGTCCCGCAAGCGGGGACCGCTCATTCCAACTGCCGACACCGTCCTTGGCCTCCTGACCCCGAACGCCGACATCTGCTCCAACCCGATGGTGCGAGACGATGTTCCCGCAGGCCAGACAGATACCCCCACCATCAGTACGCCGATGGCGAACGCGAGATGCCCGATCCATGCGTGTCGCCCCTCCCACTAGGGATGTCTTACCCGTACGCACCGACACTCCATGCCGAGTGCACCGGTTCCCTCCGCTACGGGCGAACACCCTTGCGTCGCCGACCGCCTCCGAGCGCCCGCTTTCCGGGCACCCTTCGCACATGCCGGACCACCCAGCGTAACCCGGGCGCTCCCGTGGCGGTTGGCCTTGCATGGTCTCCACGGTCCCCTTTCCCCGTCGTCCGCCCGACGCGGTCCGTCCGGACGACACGGTCCGGCACTGGTACGAGAACGAACTGGGGTGGGCGACGGTGCCCGGCACCCCGCTCGACCTGCTGACGGGGCTGCGCTTCGACGTCCTGGAAGCGCCGGCGGAGGCGGGGTACGCGGCGCTGCGGCATCTGGCGCCGGACTCTCCGGTGGCCGTACGGGCGGACCGGATGCGGCTGTTCGTCGCCGCGGGGAGCGCGGAGGAACTGCCGGGACTCCTGGACTGGCTGGAGTGGGGCTCTCTCGCGCTGGACCTCGGTGCGACCGGCTCGGGCGGGCGCGTGGAGGCGCCTCTGCCGCCGGGCCCGGCCCGCGGCGCGCACGGCGTCCCCGGCGAGGCCGGTGCCGGTGCTGGTACCAGTGCTGGTGCTGCTGCTCGTGGGGCGGCCGGGCCAGGCGGGGCGGATCAGGGCCGGGCCGCCGGCTCGCAGGGGGCCGCCGTGTGGCTGCGGCCCCCTGAGCCTGGCTGCGAGGTGGAGTCGTCGCTGCCGACGCTGTCGGCGCTTGGCGGGGGCGGTGGGGGCGCCCCCGATCTCGTACGACTCGTGGAGACGATGGCCTCGGAGTGCCATCGCATCCGGCTGCGCCGTGGCTGTGCTCAGCCGTTGGCCTTCTCGTAGGCCTCGCGAATGGACGCCGGAACGCGGCCACGGTCATTGACCTCGTAACCGTTCTCCTTCGCCCAGGCACGGATCTGCGCGGTGTCCTGGCTGCCGCCCGAAGCGGCGCGCGCCTTTCCACGGCCACCCGAAGCACGGCCTCCGGTACGACGGCCGCCCTTGACGTACGGCTCAAGAAGTCCACGGAGCTTGTCCGCATTGGCAGTCGTGAGATCGATCTCGTACGTCTTGCCGTCCAACGCGAACGTCACGGTCTCGTCCGCCTCGCCGCCGTCGAGGTCATCGACAAGAAGGACCTGAACCTTCTGTGCCACCGGATTTCCTTTCATCGATATCTTCAGGGCCGAGGATCCACGGCAGCCGCCGCAGTTTCGTGTCCCCTGTTATATGCACTACTGCAGTACGTCGGAAAGCAAACCGCTTTTGATGGAAAAACACAAACCCCTGGGAGAGACCGACGAGACCCGCGAAGACCGGAAACATGCGCGTTTCGGACATAGAGGCACCGGGCAAGGGCCGACGGGCCGGGAGCGGAGGTATGTCCGGAGTATTACGCGGAGGCGATCACAGATGCAGAAGCATCCGGCTGTTGCCCAAGGTGTTCGGTTTCACTCGTTCGAGCCCCAGGAACTCGGCCACGCCCTCGTCATAGGAACGCAACAGCTCGGCGTAGACATCGGTGTCAACAGGCGTCTCACCGATCTCGACGAAGCCGTGCTTCGCGAAGAAGTCGACTTCGAAGGTCAGGCAGAATACGCGGCGAACACCGAGCCAGCGGGCGGTCTCCAGCAACTTCCCCAGCAACTGATGACCCACGCCGGCGCCCTTCATCACGGGGTTCACCGCGAGAGTGCGCACTTCCGCGAGGTCTTCCCACATGACGTGGAGAGCGCCGCAGCCCACGACCTCCGAACTCGGACCGGTACCGCGTTCCGCGACCCAGAACTCCTGGATGTCCTCGTAAAGCGTGACCGTCGCTTTGTCGAGCAGGATGCGCCCGCGGACGTACGAGTCGAGGAGGCCGCGAACCGCCGGGACATCGCTGGTCCTGGCCCGGCGGACAGTGAGGGCATTAGTGCTGACTTCGGGCTGCTCTGCTGGCATGAACCGGACGCTATCCCCCGGTCGCGCCCTCTGCGGCGGCGGGGTTCTCGGTGACCGGGTTCTCGGCGGCCGGGTTCTGCGCCACGGTGTTCTCCGCCGCCGTGTTCTCCGTGGCCGTGTTCTCCGCGGCGGGCGTTTCCGGCCCTTGGACGATACGCACGGCATCGCGCAGTGCTTCGCGCTGTTGTGGGGACATCATGCCGAAGAAGGCGACGAGAGCGGCGGCCGGGTTGTCGCTCTGCGTCCAGGCGTCGTTCATGAGTGCGGCAGAGTAGGCGGCACGGGTGGAGACCGCCTCATATCGATAGGCCCGGCCTTCCGCCTCACGGCGCACCCAGCCCTTCTGATGGAGATTGTCCAAAACGGTCATCACCGTGGTGTAGGCGATGGACCGCTCCTGCTGAAGGTCTTCCAGGACTTCTCGTACGGTCACCGGGCGGTTCCACTTCCACACCCGCGTCATGACCGAGTCTTCGAGTTCTCCCAATGGGCGAGGCACAGCCAGAACAATAGGGGGAGATGTCACCGATCACGTGGTGGACGTGGCGTCGACCGACAAACAGCAACAAAAAGGGCGTACGACTCGAAAAACATATGAGTCGTACGCCGTGCCGTGAGCGGTGTGTGTGTGCCGGGAGCCGCGCTCAGACCTCGGTGTCGCGGTGGGTCTGACGGGCGTGCTCCGCGCGGGCGAGGACCGCGTCGACGACCGCGTCCTCCTTGGCCTTGTTGGCACCGCCCTGGGTCTTCACGATCGTCACGATCAGACCGGTGAAGAACACGGCCATCACTACCGGGGGCACGAGCGCGGAGACGTATTCCATGCCGTCCAGAGTAGCCAGAGTCCCGGGCCGGGCGGGGCTCGGGGTCACGGACCCGCCCCGGACGTGCCCTAGACGGCGGCGAGCTGCCGCGGAGGGGTGTCGGGGCCCGGAGGCGGAGTCGACGGTTTGCGCCTCGGGGGGAAGACCTCGCCCGGGGTCGGGATGGGGCGGTCCCGGCGCGGCGGTTCCTGGGCGGGCCGCTCGGCGGGCTTCCCGCCGGGGATCGCCGTCAGCCGCGTACGGGTGCCGGTGCTGATGCCGGTGCCCGTGCCCGTGCGTGAGGCCGGTACCGAGCGGCGGGCCAGACGGGTGCGCACGTCCTGCTCCACGAGCGCCTCGCAGCGGTCGAGGAGGGCTGCCGCCACGGGGTTGCCGCGCAGGGCGCGCAGGGCGGCCATGTCGTCGGGGACCGGACGGTGGCCGGCGCCGAGGGCCTCCTCCATGAGCGTCAGATAGCCGGCCGCCGTCCCCGGCAGGGCGGCGCGGTAGCGGGCGAGGTCGGCCAGCAGGAAGGTGCGCAGACGGGCACCCTCGCGGGTCGCCTCGTCGACGCTCTCCGCCAGGCGAAGGCAGTCCTGGACGTCCTGGGCCGAGGATGGGCCGGGGTGAAGGGCGAGAGCGAGCGCACGTCGGAGCACACTCAGCTCCTCCGTACCGAACGCCATGCCGCCGCGGGATCCGTGAGGCGTGGGCATGATCACGACGATACGCGCTAATCAGACAAAACCCGCAGATAGCTAACGCTGTGGCGTGGCTCCGCCCCGGGGGCCGCCGGGGGCAGGTGGATGCCTACGGACCGACTGCGCAGTTCCCCGCGCCCCTGGGTGGGTGGGGGCGGAGGTGAGTGGGTGGGTGCGGGTCCGATGCACTTGGCCGCGCCGTTCCCCGCGCCCCTAGGGGGTGCCGCCGGGGGCGGGTGGGTGTCTGCGGGTCCGTTGTGGCTGGTCGCGCAGTTCCTCGCGCCCCTGGGGAGGTGGGGGCGCGGGTGAAGCGGTGGGTGCGGGTCTGTTGTGGTCGGCCCCATGGGACGGACCGCTGACGACGCACGTCCCCCGCCCCCACCACCTAGGGGCGCGGGGAACTGCGCGACCAGCCACAACGGACCCGCAGACACCCCACGGACGGCCACCCCCACCCACCCAGGGGCGCGGGGAACTGCGCGGCCAGCCACAGCGAGCCCGCACCCACCACACGTACGCGGACCCCCACTCACCCCAGGGGCGCGGGGAACGGCGCACGCATCCACCAACGGTCACCTACACACACGCACCCCCAGCGGAGCGTCTACGTGCGGGAGACGTTTCGTTCGTAGACCAGTCGCAGACCGATCAGCGTCAGCCACGGCTCGTGTTCGTCGATCACCGACGCCTCACCGAGCACCATCGGCGCGAGCCCACCCGTCGCGATGACGGTGACATCGTCCGGGTCCTCCGCGAGTTCGCGGGCCATGCGGTGGACGACACCGTCGACCTGCCCGGCGAAGCCGTAGATGATGCCGGACTGCATGGCCTCGACGGTGTTCTTGCCGATGACGGTGCGCGGCCTGGCGATCTCGATCTTGCGGAGCTGCGCGCCCCGGACGCCGAGCGCCTCGACGGAGATCTCGATGCCGGGCGCGATGACACCGCCGGCGTACTCTCCGCGCGCGGACACCGCGTCGAACGTCGTCGCCGTTCCGAAGTCGACGACGATGGCCGGCCCGCCGTACAGCTCGACCGCCGCGACCGCGTTGATGATGCGGTCGGCGCCGACCTCCTTGGGGTTGTCCATCAGGATCGGGACGCCCGTCTTGATGCCCGGTTCGACGAGGACGGCGGGTACGTCGCCGTAGTAGCGGCGGGTCACCTCGCGCAGCTCGTGCAGGACCGAGGGGACGGTCGAGCAGATCGCGATGCCGTCGATGCCGTCGCCCAGTTCGTCGCCGAGGAGCGGGTGCATGCCCATCAGGCCCTGGAGGAGGACGGCCAGTTCGTCCGCGGTACGGCGCGCGTCCGTGGAGATGCGCCAGTGCTCGACGATGTCCTCGCCGTCGAACAGCCCGAGGACGGTGTGCGTGTTGCCGACGTCGATGGTGAGCAGCATGCCTACTCAGCCTCGCTCAAGGGCGCCTCGGGGGCGTCGCGCAGGTCGAGGCCGATGTCCAGGATGGGCGAGGAGTGCGTGAGGGCGCCCACCGCGAGGAAGTCGACGCCCGTACGCGCGTACGCGGCGGCGGTGTCCAGGGTGAGGCGGCCCGAGGCCTCCAGGAGCGCGCGCCCGCCCACGAGGGCCACGGCCTCCTCGCACTCGGTGGGCGTGAAGTTGTCCAGGAGGATGAGGTCGGCGCCCGCGTCCAGGACCTCGCGCAGCTGGTCCACGGTGTCGACCTCGACCTCGATCGGCAGCTCGGGGAAGGTCTCCCGGACGGCCTTGAAGGCCTGGGCGACGCCGCCCGCGGCGACCACGTGGTTGTCCTTGACGAGCGCCGCGTCCGAGAGGGACATGCGGTGGTTGACTCCGCCGCCGCTGCGGACCGCGAACTTCTCCAGGGAGCGCAGCCCGGGCGTCGTCTTGCGGGTGTCCCGTACGCGCGCGCCGGTGCCCTCCAGGACGTCCGCCCACGCGCGCGTGGCCGTCGCGATGCCGGAGAGGCGGCACAGGAGGTTCAGCGCGCTGCGTTCGGCCGTCAGCAGGTCGCGGGTGCGGGTCGTGACGCTCAGGAGCCGCTGGCCGGCCTCGACGCGGTCGCCGTCGTGGACGTGCCGCTCGACCTCGAACTCGTCGGTGCACACGACGGAGACGACCGCCTCGGCGATCCGCAGACCCGCCACGACTCCGGCCTCGCGGGCGATGAAGTCGGCGGTGGAGACGGCCTCCTCGGGGATGGTCGCGACGGTGGTCACGTCCACGCCGTGGTCGAGGTCCTCCTCGATGGCCAGATGCGCGATGTCCTCAACCTCTACGGGGTCGAGCCCGGCGTCGGCGAGGAGCTGCGCGAGGGCGGGGTCGAGCCCGCACTCGGCGTACTCCGCGTCGTCGGCGCTGTACTCGCCGCAGCCGCAGCCGTCGCCGCAGCCACCGCCGTCGAGGAGGGGAAGGTCCGGGGTGCTCACTTCTGTCACTGCTCCTGGGGGCTGGGCGTGGGGGTTCCCCCGGTGCGCGCGAGGTCGCGGGCCCGGGGAAGTGTCGGGGGGAAGTCTGCGGTGTCGGTGGTGCGTACCGCGAGCGTCCTGTCGGGATTGAGCCGTACGACGATGTGGCGGCGCCAGTTGTCGTCGTCCCGTTCGCCCCGGTCCTCGCGCCAGTGGCAGCCGCGGGTCTCCTCGCGGAGGCGGGCGGCGGCCACCAGGACGCGGGCCACGCACAGGAGGTTGGTGGCCTCCCAGGTGTCGACGCCCGGTTCGGCGGTCTTGCCGTTCTCGTCGAGGGCGTCGCGGGCGTCGGCGTGCAGTTGCTGGAGGCGGTCGGCGGCGGTCTCCAGGGAGCCTGCCGAGCGCAGGACGCCGGCGCCGTCGGTCATGATCCGCTGGATCGCGAACCGGGCCTCGGCGGCGAGCAGCGGGTGGTCGGGCCTCTCCGGCCGGGCGCCGGCCGAGGGCACGCGCGCGTGGGGGCGGTCCTCGTCCTGCCGGCCCTCTCCCGGAGGGGTCCCGTCCTGCCGGCCCTCCCCGGGAGGGTTCTCGTCGTGGCCGTCCGCGATGTCCGCCGCGATGCGCTCGGCGTAGACGAGGCCTTCCAGGAGGGAGTTGGAGGCGAGCCGGTTGGCGCCGTGGACGCCGGTGCAGGCGACCTCGCCGCACGCGTACAGGCCGGGCACCGTCGTACGGCCCCGGGAGTCGGTGCGCACGCCTCCGGAGGCGTAGTGCGCGGCCGGGGCGACCGGGATCGGCCCGGTGACGGGGTCGATGCCGTGGGCGCGGCAGGCGGCCAGGATCGTCGGGAAGCGGTGCTCCCACATGTGCGCCCCGAAGTGCCGGGCGTCCAGGTACATGTGCTCGGCGTCCTGCTCCTGCATGCGCCGGGTGATGCCCTTGGCGACGATGTCCCGGGGCGCCAGTTCGGCCAGTTCGTGCTGCCCCAGCATGAAGCGCTCGCCGTGCGCGTCGACGAGGTGGGCGCCCTCGCCGCGGACCGCCTCGGACACGAGCGGCTGCTGGCCCTCCGCGTCCGCGCCCAGGAACAGCACGGTGGGGTGGAACTGCACGAATTCGAGGTCGGAGACCTCGGCGCCCGCCCGCAGGGCCAGCGCCACGCCGTCGCCGGTGGACACCGACGGGTTGGTGGTCGCCGAGAAGACCTGGCCCATGCCGCCGGTCGCGAGGACCACCGCGGGCGCGTGGACGGCTCCCACGCCGTCGTGCTGGCCCTCTCCCATGACGTGCAGGGTCACGCCCGCCGTACGTCCGCCGTCGTCCGTGAGGAGGTCCAGGACGAGCGCGTTCTCGACCGTGCGCAGTCCGCGCGCGCGGACCGCCTCGACGAGGGCCCGGGAGATCTCGGCGCCGGTCGCGTCGCCGCCCGCGTGGGCGATACGGCGGCGGTGGTGGCCGCCCTCGCGGGTCAGTTCCAGATCGCCCGCTTCGGACTCGTCGAAGTGGGCGCCGGTCTCGATCAGCCGGCGTACGGCGTCGGGGCCCTCGGTGACGAGGATGCGCACGGCGTCCTCGTCGCACAGGCCGGCGCCGGCCACCAGGGTGTCGTCGAGGTGCTGCTCGGGGGTGTCGCCCTCTCCCAGGGCCGCGGCTATGCCGCCCTGGGCCCAGCGGGTGGAGCCGTCGTCGAGGCGGGCCTTGGTGACGACGACGGTCCGCAGACCGGCGGCGTCGCAGCGCAGCGCGGTGGTGAGTCCGGCGACTCCGGAGCCGACGACCACGACGTCGGCGGTGAGGGACCAGCCTGGTGCGGGCGCGTGCAGACGTATGCCTGTGCTGGTCACGAGGCGGCTCCGAAGGTCAGAGGAATGTTGTCGATCAGCCGGGTCGCCCCGACCCGGGCGGCGACGGCGAGGACCGCCTCACCGGTGTGGCCGTCCGGGATCTCGGTGAAGTCGGACGGATCGACCAGCGCCAGGTAGTCCAGGGCGAGCGGCGGGCTGAGCCGGGCCGCGTCGTCGAGGACCAGCCGGGCGGCGGCGCGGACCGCGGCGGGGCCTCCCGGGGCCGCCTTGGCGACGGCGTGCGTGTCGGCGGCGGCGCGGGACTCGCCGATGGCGCTGAGGGCCTCGGCACGCGCGTGCGTGGCGGGCACCTCGCGGGCCCTCGCGCACAGGGCCTCCTGGGCGGCATGCCGGTCGCTGCCCGCGAACAGCGCCTGGGAGAGGGCGAGCGCGGTACGGCGCTCACCGGCCGACAGGTAGCGGTTGCGGCTGGACAGGGCGAGACCGTCCGCCTCGCGCACCGTCGGGACGCCGACGATCTCCATGCCGAAGTTCAAGTCGCGCACCATGCGGCGGATCAGGGCGAGCTGCTGGGCGTCCTTCTGCCCGAACAGCGCCACGTCGGGCGCGGTGAGGTGCAGCATCTTGGCGACGACGGTGAGCATGCCGTCGAAGTGCCCGGGCCGTGTCGCGCCCTCCAGGCGCTCCCCCATCGGTCCCGCGCTGATCCGGACCTGGGGTTCGCCGCCCGGGTAGACCTCGTCCACGGAAGGGGCGAACACGACGTCAGCGCCCGCCTGTTCGGCGATCTTGATGTCGGCGTCCAGGGTGCGCGGGTAGCGGTCGAGGTCCTCGCCCGCGCCGAACTGCAGGGGGTTCACGAAGACGGTGACGACGACCTCGCCGTCGCCGCCCGCGAGCTCCCTGGCGGTGCGGATCAGGGTGGCGTGGCCCTCGTGCAGGGCGCCCATCGTCATGGCGACGGCGCGGCGGCCCGTGCGTACGCGCGCGTGGAGCTCGTCGGCGGTGCTCAGCAGGACAGCGGTCATCGGGCTGCTCCGTTCCCGGCGGCCGGCCCCGTGCCTGCCCCGGTGTCCGAGTTCCCGGCGCCCGGGCTTTCGGCGCCCGAGTCTGCACCTGAACCCGCGCGCGTCATCGGACGTCTCCTTCGGGGACGTCCGGTCCGTCGGGGCCGTCGGCGAGTACGCCCAGGAGGTCCTCGGCGAGTTCCGGCTTGAGCAGGCCGTGGGCGAGGGCCCGGTCGGCCGTCGCGCGGGCCATCGCGAGGTAGCCGGCGACGGTCTGCGGGGCGTGCGCGCGCAGCTCGGTGATGTGCGCGGCGACCGTGCCCGCGTCGCCGCGCGCCACCGGTCCGGTGAGGGCCGCGTCGCCCGACCTGAGGGCGTTGTCCAGTGCGGCGCCCAGCAGCGGGCCCAGCATCCGGTCCGGGGCGTCGACGCCGGCCGTGCGCAGCAGGTCCATGGACTCGGCGACCAGGGTCACCAGGTGGTTGGCGCCGAGCGCGAGGGCCGCGTGGTAGAGCGGCCGGGACTCCTCGGCGATCCACTCGGGCTCGCCGCCCATCTCGATGACCAGGGCCTCGGCGGCCAGTCGCAGTTCCTCGGGGGCGGTGACCCCGAAGGAGCATCCGGCGAGCCGCTGTACGTCCACGGGGGTGCCGCTGAACGTCATCGCGGGGTGCAGGGCGAGCGGCAGTGCCCCGGCGCGCAGGGCGGGGTCGAGGATCCTGGACCCGTAGCGTCCCGAGGTGTGCACGAGGAGCTGGCCCGGCCGGATGGAACCGGTGTCGACGAGCCCTTCGACCAGGCCCGGCAGGGCGTCGTCGGGGACCGTCAGCAGGACCAGGTCGGCCCGCTCCAGGACCTCCTCGGGTGTCACCAGCGGCACGTCGGGCAGCAGTTGCGCGGCGCGGCGCCGGGAGGCGTCGGAGACCCCGGAAACGGCCACCGGGCGGTGCCCGGCGAGCTGCAGCGACGCGGCCAGCGCGGGGCCCACCCGCCCGGCGCCGACGACGCCGACGGTGAGGCGCGCGGGGCGGTCCTTGGGGTCTGCCTGGGGGAATGTACTCACTCGACGGCGGCCTTCCGTTCCAGTCCGCTCGGGGTACCGGACGCTTTCTCGTCATGTTAACGCGATCGGTCCGAGGCCGTTTTTCTGTCCACAGGTTCTTGTCCACAGCCTGTGGGAAATCCACAGGCCGCGACGGGAAGGCCATCGTTGAATTCGCGTGCTCCTCGTCCCGGCGTCCTGCATCATCCGGAGCATGAGCGATGCGGCACAGGGGTCGGAAGTGGCGGAGCAGACGCCCGAACAGCGGCGGGAGCGGCGCAGGGTCGCCTGGCGAGGGGCCCGGCGGGCGCTGTGGCGGCCCGGTTTCCGCGCCACGGTCGGTGAGCTGCTGACCTGGCTGACGGACGCGGCGCCGGACGTGTACGACCTGGACCTGCCGGTGGACATGTACGGCAACGGGATCGTCGAGACCCTGGAGGAGCGGGTCGCCGCCCTGCTCGGCAAGGAGGCCGCCGCCTTCTTCCCGTCGGGGACCATGGCCCAGCAGGTGGCGCTGCGCTGCTGGGCGGGCCGTACGGGCAACGCGACGGTGGCGATGCATCCCCTGTCCCACCCGGAGGTCCACGAGAGGCATTCCCTCAGCACCCTCAGCGGCCTGCGGACCGTGCATCCCACGGGCGAGCCGCGGATGCCCTCCGCCGGCGAGGTGCGCGACCTGGACGAGCCCTTCGGAGCGCTGTTCCTCGAACTGCCTCTCCGGGAGGCCGGTTTCCTGCTGCCCTCCTGGGAGGAGCTGGTCGCCGTCACGGACGCGGCACGCGAACGCGACGCCGTGGTGCACTTCGACGGGGCCCGCCTGTGGGAGTGCACCAGCCACTTCGGCCGCTCCACGGCCGAGATCGCGGACCTCGCGGACAGCGTCTACGTGTCCTTCTACAAGTCGCTGGGCGGCTTCGGCGGCGCCGCGCTCGCGGGCCCGAGGACGCTCGTCGACGAGGCGAAGGCCTGGCGCCACCGGTACGGCGGCCAGATCCTCCAGCAGTTCCCCACCGCCCTGTCCGCGCTGATCGGCCTGGAGCGGGAACTGCCCCGGCTCCCGGAGTACGTGGCCCACGCGCGCGTGGTCGCCGCGGCGCTGCGGGAGGGGTTCGCCGCGGCGGGGCTCCCCTGGGCGCGGGTCCACCCGGAGGAGCCGCACACCCACCAGTTCCAGGTGTGGCTACCTCACGAGGCCGACGACCTGACCGACGCCGGGACGCTGCAGGCGGAGGAGACGGGCGTGTCGCTCTTCCCGCAGGTCTGGGACCGGCGCGGGCCCGGCCTCGCGTACACCGAGGTCACGGTGGGCGCGCCGGGCCTGGAGTGGACGGCGGACGACGTACGGGCCGCCGTCAGGGAGTTCGCGGCGCGCATTCCCCGCTGATCACCGGGCCGGCCGGCCCGGTCGTGCCGGCTTTCCCACTCGGGCGGGCCTTCCCGGTCGGGCGGGAGAGCAGGCGCGTCCAGGCGGCCCGTACCCGTGCCCGGGACCGCCCCCGGGCGGGGCGGCCCGCCAGGACCGCGCGGAACCGCCGGTGGTCGGGCAGTTCGCGCATGACCTGCCAGTCGTGGGCGCCGGGCGCGGGCGGGGTCGGGTCGCCGTGCTGCCGGGCGCGATAGGTGTCCAGTAGGTACTGCTGCGTGATGCTCATGGCGGATCGCCTTCTCGGGACGGGTACGGACGTCTGCCAGGGCCGGTTCCGGCATCGCTTGCGACATCGGTTCCGGCTCCGGGCGTTCTCCGTGGGCCCCGCGGTGCCCCGGTGGACCCAGCGTGCGCCGGGTCCGCCCCCGCCGTCCCGTGGATTGACGGCGCTCGTCAATCGGGGGCCGCGTTGTCGGTGGCGGGGTGCACCATGAGGTCATGAGCGTGACCATCGACATCTCCGGGCTGCGCAGGGAGCGGGTGGCCGTCGTGCCCTCGCCCCTGGCCGAGTTGTGCATGGCACTGCACGCGCTGGCCGAGCCGGGCCACCACCCCGGCCTCCAGGGCTGGGCGACCGGTGTGACCGCCCGCCTCGATCCGCATCTGGCCGACCGGATGTGCGAGGCCGACTTCCTGTGGCGGACGACGTTCTCGGACCTGTTCCTGCCGTACGCGGGAGCGACGGGCGGCAGCACGCTCCCCGGCGCCACCCTCGCCGAGGAACTGGACCTGCTCGACAAGCTCACGGACGAACAGTTCGTGGACGCGGCCCTGGAGTTCACCTGCGCGCTCCCGTACGACATGCAGGGCGCCGGCGCCCTGGCCGACCCCGTGTCCCGGCGGCGGGCCCTGGAGCTGGCCGCCGCGCGCGGGCCACGGCCGGCGGACTTCACCGAGCGGCTGCTGGCCGACCCGCCGCGGATCCGGGCCTGGCTGCGGCAGTTCCTCGAAGACTGCGACGAGGCCTTCTTCGCCGACACCTGGTCCCGGCTGCGCCACCAGCTCGCGGCGGACGCCCGCCGCAAGACGGACCTGCTCGGCCGCCTGGGTCTTGGCGAGGCCCTGGCGTCCGTGTCGGCCGCGGTGACGCTCGACGAGGGCGCCGGCCGGATCGTCGTGGACAAGCTGGGCCACGGCCGTACGTCGATCCGGGCGGGCAGTCTCCTGCTGGTGCCGACGAGCCTGGGCTGGCCGCATCTCATGGTGCTGCACCGGTACGGGTGGCAGCCGGTGATCCACTATCCGGTGGGCTCACCGGAGCTGACGGTCCCGACCTCCGTCGAGCAGCTGACGCTGCGGATGACGGCCCTGTCCCATCCGATGCGGATGCGGCTGTGCCGGAGCCTGGCCCGCAGCGCGTTCACCACGAGCGAGCTGGCGCAGACGCACGGGATGACTGCGCCGGAGATATCGCGGCATCTGAGCGTGCTGAAGAAGGCGGGGCTGCTGACCACGCGCCGGCGCGGGCGGTACGTCCTGCACCAGCTGGACGTCACGATGGTGGCGCGCCTGGGCAGCGACTTCCTGGAGGGCATCCTCCGCTGACCGCTCCGCGGGGGCTGCCGATTGTCGTCGGCTGCGGGTTCGGTGGGGGCTGGCCGCGCAGTTCCCCGCGCCCCTCAAAAGCGGGGCTACGCCCCTGCTTTTGCCCCTTTAGGGGCGCGGGGAACTGCGCGACCAGCCACACACGACCGTCAGCCGACAAGAGACACCGGCCACCCCGTGCCCTCAGGGGCGCGCGGAACTGCGCGGCCCGCCCCCACCGGCCCGCAGCCGAAGACTGGGCCCGTGCCGGAGCGCGGAGCGCTCAGCCCTGCCCGCCCGCACGTACAAGGCCCGTCTCGTACGCAAGGACCACGACCTGGACCCGGTCGCGCAGGCCCAGCTTCGTGAGGATGCGGCCCACGTGCGTCTTGACCGTCGCCTCGGAGAGGACGAGCCGGGCAGCGATCTCACCGTTGGACAGTCCCTGGGCGACGAGGATCATGACCTCGCGCTCCCGCCCGGTCAGCCGCTCCAGCTCCTTGTGCTGGGGATCCTTGCCCGCGCTCGGCAGCAGCGGCGCGAAGCGGTCCAGCAGCCGCCTGGTCGTCGAGGGCGCGACCACCGCGTCACCGCTGTGCACGGAGCGGATCGCGGCGAGGAGCTCACCGGGCGGCACGTCCTTGAGCATGAAGCCGGAGGCACCCGCCTTCAGCCCCGAGAAGGCGTACTCGTCGAGGTCGAAGGTGGTCAGGATCAGCACCTTCGGCGGGTTCGGGTCCGAGCAGATGCGCCGGGTCGTCTCCACCCCGTCCAGCTTCGGCATGCGGACGTCCATCAGGACCACGTCGACATCCCTGCCGCGCAGCGCCTGCAAGGCCTCCACACCGTCGCCCGCCTCCGCCACGACCTCCATGTCCGGCTGGGCGTCGAGCACCATCCGGAACCCGGTGCGCAGCAGCGCCTGGTCGTCGACGAGCATCACGCGGATCGGCATGGGGAGGTCCTCCGGTCGGTTCGAATGCGCGTACGCGTCTTCGCATGCGTGCACGTGTCAGTGAGCGGGCTTGAGCGGAAGCAGGGCGCTGATGCGGAAACCCCCGCCGGGACGGGGCCCGGCGTCCAGGGTGCCGCCGACCATGCCGATGCGCTCGCGCATACCGATCAGTCCGTGGCCCTGGCCGTCCACCCCGCCCTCCTCGTACAGCTCGTGCGGGGCGCCCTTGCCGTCGTCCTCGACGAGCAGGCCGAGGCCGTCGTCGAAGTAGACCAGGCGCACACTCGCTCCCGCGTTCGGCCCCCCGTGCTTACGGGTGTTGGTGAGTGCCTCCTGCACGATGCGGTACGCGGTCAGCTCGACGCCGCTGGGCAGCGGACGCGGCGTGCCCTCGATCTTGAAGTCGACGGGGAGGCCGGAGCCCCGGCACTGCTCGATCAGGTCGTCGAGCTGTTCCACGTCGGGCTGCGGCACGTACTCGCCGGACTCCTGGTGCTCGCCGGTGCGCAGCACGCCGAGGAGGCGGCGCATCTCGGCGAGGGCCTGCCGTCCCGTCCCGGAGATGATCTCCAGGGCCTTCTTGGCCTGGTCGGGGGCGGAGTCCAGTACGTACGCCGCGCCGTCGGCCTGGACCACCATCACGGAGACGTTGTGCGCGACGACGTCGTGCAGCTCGCGGGCGATCCGGGCACGCTCGGCGGCGACCGCGACCTTGGCCTGCGCCTCGCGCTCCTTCTCCAGGCGCGCGGCCCGCTCCTCCAGCTGCGCGAAGTAGGCGCGGCGGGTCCGCAGGGAGTCGCCGAGGACCCAGGCGAGGGCGAAGGGAACCGTCTGGAAGATCACTATCGCCACCTGCCCGGCGGCGCTCTGGTGCTCCTCCGGCCAGCGCAGCTGCGCCAGCGGGGCCGCGAGCAGGCCGGCCGTCAGGGCGAGCCGGGACGCCCAGCGGGTGCCGTTCGAGGCGACCGTGTAGGTGATCACCAGCAGCGCGAAGTCGGCCGGCGCCAACGGCATGTCGAGGACCAGCTGCGCCCCGCCCATGGAGACGGCGAGGATCAGCATCGACTCGGGCAGCCGCCTGCGCAGCGCGATCACCAGGCAGAGCAGCAGGGTGATCGGAAGGGTGACGGCCAGATGGTCGGTCCCGGAGTCGGAATTCTCCTGCCCGGCCGTTCCGCTCGCGACCGAGATCCCGAGCAGGACGACGGCCCAGAAGCCGTCGACCCATGTCGGGTGCCTTCGGAGAAAATCATAGAGGCGCTGCACGTAACCCAGCGTAGGGAAGCGTGCTGTGTGCAGGGGTCAACCGGAGGGTCGATCCGTAACCGGTGCTTGTACTCCCCAAGGTGGAGGCCGCCTTGAACTTGCCGCTTAGCCTGGCGAGGTGACGGCCGGGGAAACAGGGGTGGGCGCAGTGGAGCGTGAGGCGGCGGGCGGGACGCGCGGGTGGCGCCCGGCGACCGAGGAAGCGCTGTACGGGCCCCGCGGTTTCTATCGCAGGCCGGAGGGTCCCGCGGGTCATTTCCGCACCTCGGTGCACGCGTCACCGCTGTTCGCGGGGGCCGTGGCCCGGCTGCTGCTGCTCGTCGACGAGGCGCTGGCCCGTCCCGCCGAACTCGCCTTCGTCGACCTGGGCGCGGGCCGCGGTGAACTGGTGGATGCCGTCCTGAAGGCGCTCCCCGCCGAAGTGGCCTCCCGCGCGCGTGGGTACGCGGTGGAGCGCGCCGCCCGTCCCGCCGGACTCGACCACCGGATCGGGTGGCTCCCGGAGCCCCCGCCGGGCGTCACGGGCCTCCTGTTCGCCAACGAGTGGCTCGACAACGTGCCGGTGGACGTGGTCGAGGTGGACGCGCACAGGGTGCCCCGCGTCGTCCTCGTGGACGCGGCCGGGACGGAGTCCCTCGGGGAGCCGGTGGGGGGCGCGGACGCGCGCTGGCTGGAGAAGTGGTGGCCGCTCACGGGCACTCCCGGCGACCCGCTCCCCGCGGAGGGGCTGCGGGCCGAGATCGGTCTCCCCAGGGACACCGCCTGGGCGTCCGCCGTGGCCGCTCTGGGCCGCGGTCTGGCCGTCGCCGTCGACTACGGGCACGCCGCGGGCGCACGGCCGCCCTTCGGGACGCTGACGGGCTTCAGGGAGGGCCGGGAGACGGCACCCGTGCCGGACGGCTCCTGCGACATCACCGCCCATGTGGCGCTGGACGCCTGCGCCCTGCCCGGCGGCCGGCTGCTGAGCCAGCGGGACGCGCTGCGGACGCTGGGCGTGAGCGGCGGACGGCCGTCCCTGACCCTGGCCTCCACGGACCCGGCGGCCTACGTACGGGCCCTCGCGGGCGCGGGCGAGGCGGCCGAACTGACCGCCCGGGGCGGCCTGGGCGACTTCGGCTGGCTGACCCAGCCGGTCGGCATCCCGAACCCGCTCCCGGCCTCGCCGCAAGGCCCCCTCCCGGAGACGAAACAGCCCTCTCCGTAGAGCCCCGCCCGTCGACAGGCCCTACTTGTGGCCGACGAGCCCCGCCGCTCCCGGACGAGCCCTACTTGTCGATGTCCCCCACCACGAAGAACAGCGACCCCAAAATCGCCACCATGTCCGCGACCAGCGTGCCCGGCAGCAGCTCGGTGAGCGCCTGGATGTTGTTGTACGACGCCGAACGCAGCTTCAGCCGGTACGGGGTCTTCTCGCCCTTGCTGACGAGGTAGTAGCCGTTGATGCCGAGGGGGTTCTCGGTCCAGGCGTACGTGTGGCCCTCGGGGGCCTTCAGGACCTTGGGGAGCCGCTGGTTGATCGGGCCGGGCGGCAGCTCCGCGAGCCGGTCCAGACAGGCGTCCGCGAGGTCGAGCGCGTTGTGGGTCTGCTCCAGAAGGCACTCGAAACGGGCCAGACAGTCGCCCTCCTGGCGCGTGACGACCTTCAGGGTGTCCTGGAGTTCCCCGTACGCGAGGTACGGCTCGTCCCGGCGCAGGTCGAAGTCGACACCGGAGGCGCGTGCGATCGGCCCGCTCACTCCGTAGGCGTGCACCGCCTCGGGCGAGAGCACTCCGACACCGCGCGTACGCCCCCGGAAGATCTCGTTGCCGAGCACCAGGCCGTCGAAGCGGTCCATCCGGGAGCGCACCCCGGAAACGGCCTCCCGCGCGCGCGTGGCCCAGCCGGCCGGCAGGTCCTCCTTGAGGCCGCCCACCCGGTTGAACATGTAGTGCATGCGCCCGCCGGAGACCTCCTCCATGACGTGCTGCAGTTCCTCGCGCTCGGTGAACGCGTAGAAGATCGGGGTGATCCCGCCCAGTTCCAGGGGGTACGACCCGAGGAACATCAGGTGGTTCAGGACCCGGTTCAGCTCGGCGAGGAGCGTGCGGGTCCACACCGCGCGCGGGGGCACCTCCATGCCGAGCATCCGCTCCACACCGAGGACGACGCCCAGCTCGTTCGAGAACGCGGAGAGCCAGTCGTGGCGGTTGGCCAGCATGATGATCTGCCGGTAGTCGCGCGCCTCGAAGAGCTTCTCCGCGCCGCGGTGCATATAGCCGATCACCGGCTCCGCGTGCTGGATCCGCTCCCCGTCCAGGACGAGCTTCAGCCGGAGTACGCCGTGGGTGGACGGATGCTGGGGCCCGATGTTGAGCACCATGTCGGTGCTCTCCGCGGCGCCGCCGATGCCGACCATGGTCTCCGTCGTAGGAGTCATGCGGACAGTCTGTCGTACGTACGCTTGCTGCATGGAGACGGGGACCTCGGAAAACGCGGGGCAGACAGCGGGACGGCCGCCCGGGCGGGCAGCGGGGCGGCCGGCGGACGAGCCGGTGTGGATCGCGCTGCCGCCGGGGCTGCTGAGGATGCGACGGCTGTTGCTGGTGGTGTGGCTGGGGCTGCTGACCCTCGCCACGGGCCTGCTGCTCGGTCTGTTCGCCGGTCCCGCCTGGGCGGCGTTCGCGCTGCTGCCCCTGGCCGCGCTGCTGTGGGGCTGGCCGATGCTGGGGCGCAACTGGCGTTCCTGGCGCTATGCCGAGCGCGCGGACGACTTGCTGATCAGCCGCGGCGTCCTCTGGCACGAGGAGACCGTCGTGCCGTACGGGCGCATGCAGCTGGTCGAGGTGACCTCGGGTCCCGTGGAGCGGCACTTCGGGCTGGCGAGCGTGCAGCTGCACACGGCCGCCGCGGCGACGGACGCCCGTATCCCCGGGCTCGTACCGGCGGAGGCGGAACGGCTGCGCGACCGGCTCACCGAGCTGGGCGAGGCCCGATCGGCGGGGCTGTGACGACGTCGCCGGACGCCCCCAGGGACGTACAGGACATACGGACCGGGACCGCGACCGGAACCGGGAACGGGGCCGGAGCCGGGAACGGGGCCGAGGCCGTGTCCGGGACCGCGCCGGCGGGGGAATCCGTGCCGCGCGAGCGGCGGCTGCATCCCGTGACGCCGCTGCGGCGCGCGTGGGCGCCGGTCGCCGTGATCGCCGGATGGGCCGTGCACGACCCCGACGGGGCGCAGCGGCAGCTGATGCGGCTCACGACGACCGTCCTGCTGGCCGCCCTCGCCGCCGCCGTCCTGGGAGCCGCCCTCTACGGCTTCCTGAGCTGGTGGTTCACGCACTTCTCGGTGACCGACACCGAGCTGCGCATCCGTACGGGCCTGGTGTTCCGGCGTACCGCGCACATCCGGCTCGAACGGATCCAGGCCGTCGACGTCACCCAGCCGCTGCTCGCCCGTGTGGCCGGTGTCGCCAAGCTCAAACTCGACGTCGTAGGGACCGACAAGAAGGACGAGCTGGCCTATCTGGGCCAGGAGGAGGCCCGGATACTACGGGCCGAACTGCTCGCCCGGGCCGCCGGTTTCGCCCCCGAGAGCGTGCACGAGGTGGGCGAGGCGCCGGTACGGCAGCTGCTGCACGTACCGGCCAAGGTGCTCGCCGTCTCGCTCGTCCTGACCGGGGCAACCTGGGGGACGCTGGCCGCCGCACTCGTCGTACCGCCGCTGCTGTGGTTCGCCACCCACAGCGTGTGGACGGTGCTCGCGACGGCACTGCCGCTGCTCGGCGCGGCGGGCGCGAGCAGCGTGGGCCGCTTCGTCTCCGAGTACGACTGGACCGTGGGCGAGTCCCCGGACGGGCTCCGCATCGACCACGGGCTGCTCGACCGTACGCACGAGACCGTGCCGCCCGGGCGCGTCCAGACCATCCACATCGTCGAGCCGCTCCTGTGGCGGCGGCGCGGCTGGGTCCGGATCGAGCTGGACGTGGCGGGCTCGTCCAACTCCGTCCTCGTACCGGTCGCCCCGCGCGAGGTCGCGGAATCGGTCATCGCGCGCGTGCTGCCCGGCGTGACCGTGCCGGGCACCCTCGAACGGCCCCCGCGCCGGGCCGGCCGGTGCCTGCCGTTCTGGTGGCGGGGGTACGGGATCGCCGTCACCGACACCGTCTTCGTGGCCCGGCACGGGCTGCTCCGCCGCAGCATCTCGCTCGTACCGCACGCGAAGGTGCAGAGCGTGCGCCTCGAACAAGGGCCGTGGCAGCGCCGTCAGGGGCTCGCCGACGTCCGGGTGGACACCGGGGCCAACAAGACCGTGACGGCCCGGCTGCGGGACGCCACGGAGGCCGCGGAGCTGCTGTACGCGCAGGCGGACCGTGCGCTGACCGGCCGGCGCGAGGCCAGGCCGGACCGCTGGATGGCCTGATGGCCTGATGGCCGGACATGGGTGAGGGCAGTGGCTGTTCGCCACTGCCCTCACCCATGTCGCCGTTCCTGGGTCCCGAGGTCGGGACCTCTCCTAGGAGACCGCGCTCCGCAGTTCCGTCAGGTCGATGCGTTCCGTCTCGTCGTGCGCGGTCAGGTCGATGACCTGGCCGACACCGCGCGACTCCTCGCTGACGGGCTTGAAGCCGGACTCGCCCTCGGCCTTGTGGAGCGCGAGCGCCTCCTGCCCGATCACGTCGGCGAGGTCCTCGTTCTGCACGGCCTGCAGCGTCTCCGCGCCCTTCTGCGTACCGAAGAAGTCGAAGCCGCCCTCGACGGAGGGGCGCCGCACGGGCGTGGCCGGTGCGACCGCCACGGCCGTGGGCACGGTGAAGTGTCCGGCGGGGCGCGGGGGCCGCGCGGCGGGCGTCAGCGCGGCGGCGCTCGTCGGCGACGGACCGGCCTCGGCCGCGGGCGGCTGCTGTACGCGGGCCACCTCCGACGGGGTGGGACGCGCGAGGGCGCCGCCCGGCGAGGACTCCGGGGCCGGCGCGTGCGTGGTGTCCGGCGCGGGCCGGGACGCGGTGCGGGTCGCAGTGGACTGCAGGGACGTCACGCCGACGGCGCCGGACCTGGCGCGGGGCCGGGCGGTCCCGGCGGGCTGCGCGGTCTCGGCGGGCTGTGCGGTCTCGGCGGGCTGTGCGTGGGCCCGTACGGTCTCGGTCGCGGTGGCCTGTACGGGCCTCGGGGCGGACGCGGCGGCCGTGCGCTCATGCCCGCCGACCGCCTCGGGCTTCCCCAGCGCCTCGCCCTCCTGCCGGGTGTCGCCCTTCGGCGCCCCCGTCATGGCGCCGCCCGCGGCGGAAGCGGCGGCGGCCTTCGGGGAACCACCCGGCCTGGGCGCGCCCTTGCCGGGGCCGCCCGGCGACGGCGAACCCTTCCGGGCACCGCCCTTCGCGGGAGTCCGCTTGGCCGGGCCGCCCTTGGGGGGCGTGGTCGGCGCGGGACCGTCGGTGTCGGGGTCCTCCGGGGCGGGGTCGTCGACGGTCGCGGTGTTCGCGACGGCGTCGGCCTGCGCCGAACCGGCTTCGGCATCGGTCCCGGTTTCAGCTTCCGCTTCGGTCCCGGTTTCAGCCTTGGCTTCTGCGTCGGCGGCTATGGACGCGTCCGCCGGCGAGTCGGCCCGCACCGGGCCGGACTCCTCCGAGACGGCCTCGACGGCGGTCTCGTCCGCGGACTCGGCCGTGGAGGACTGGTTTGTGGAGGGCTTGGCCGTGGACCCGTCGTCGTCCGAGGTGTCCGAAGCCTTCGAAGTCTTCGAGTCGGCCTTCGAGGCATCCGCGTCGTCCGACTGAGCCGCCTCGCCGACCGCGGCGCCCTTGCGGGCCCCCAGGAGCCGGTCCAGCGCCGAGTTGGCCTTCACGTAGAGGACCGAGGCCGCGGAGGACGCCGCCAGGGCCGCCTGGACCGTCGCCGTCGTCGCCTCGGGCAGCGCGGCCTCGGGAGCCGCGTCGGCGGATCCCTCGGGAGCCGTCTCCTCGGCCGTCGGGTCCGTGACGGGTTCCTCCGGGGCCGGCGCGGCCTCTATCTCCAGGAGCCGGCGGCCCTCCAGGGCGGTGGCCCGCTCGGTCTCCGCCGTGGCGTACCGCCTCAGCAGCGCGGCGTGCTCGTTGCGCAGTCCGGCCAGCTCGGCACGCTTGGCGCGCAGCCGCTGTTCCAGCTTCGTACGGAGTTCGCGCGACTCGTCGAGATCGCTCTCCAGTTCGGCGACCCGCTCCTCGTGACGCCACTCGTCGCTCGCGCGCCCGCGTGCGAGGTCCGCGACGCGCCTGCCCGCCGAGGCGTCCCAGCGGCGCATGACGATCGCACCCATGACGGCCGTCAGCGCGGCGCCCGCGGCCAGCCCTCGGAGCACCATCGGTTCGGAGAACAGCCATGGCCCCACGGCGCAGACGACGGATACGCCTGCGATCGCCGAGGGGGGCAACAGCCGGTGCAGAGGTGGGGAATGGCGGTGACGTCCTCGTGGCATGGCCAGAAACTTACCGCGCGTAGGCGAATGATGGTGCCCCGCAGAGCAAAACGCAGCCACACCGAAACCTTCTCACCGCCCCTTCACCGGACAATCCCCGCACCGGCCCCTCCCGGAAACCGACTTGGGCCCGCCACCAGCAGCCGCACGGGTCCCACGCCGTCCGTCCGCGGTCCGCCTATTCGGCGCGGACTCCCCCATGGCCGCCGGGCCACTTCTCGATCAAGCTCCTCGCATTCGCCACCGGGCCGAGATCACCGGCCTTGCCACGGGACTTCCCGAGATCGGCAGAAATCCTCGGGCCGGTGAATTCAGCGGACTTCGCCGCGTATTCGCGTACGACCGCCGCCGGAAGCCCTCGACCGGCGTTCGTTCGGCGGTCGCTCGACGATCACGGCCGCGCAGCTATCCCTCAGCCGTCGCTCGGCGATCCCTCAGCGGTCGCTCAGCCGGCCGCTGAGCCACTGGAGGGTCGCCGGGATCTCGCGCCGCCAGGTGTTGAAGTTGTGGCCGCCGCTGTCGAGGATGATCGACGAGATCCGGGTGGGCTTCCTCGCCTCGACCAGGTCGATGAACCGCAGCGTCTCCCGGTAGTTGCTCTCGCCCTGTCTGCTGCTGCTGACGAGCAGCGAGGTGTCGGGCGCGGGCCGGTGCTTCAGGTACCAGACCAGATCGGCGCTGTCGCGCAGCTCCTGGTCCCCGTGGAAGAGATCGCCCGTCGTGGGGTCGGACGGCGGCCGGTAGTACGGGGACAGGCCCGCCCCCGCGGCGTACGTCCCCGGGTGGTGGATCGCCAGTTTCAGCGCGCAGTAGCCGCCCGTCGAGTCCCCGACGATGCCCCAGCTGCCGGGTTTTCCGCCCACCCTGTAGTGATGTGACACGGCGTCGGGGAGGTCCTGGGCGAAGAACGTCTCGGCCTGCGGCCCGCCGGGCACGTCCACGCACTCGGTGTCGCGCGGCGGCGCCACGGTCGGCCGCATCATGACCAGGATCATCGGCTGCATGCGGCCGTCCTTGGCCAGCGCGTGGGCGGTCTGCGGATAGTGCAGGCCCTTGACGAGCGCCTCCGCGGTGCCGGGATAGCCGGTGAGCACGACGGCGGCCGGGAACGTACGGGTGCGGTACCGCGGCTGGAAGTACTCCGGCGGCAGATAGACGTACGCGGGACTGGCGATGTGCGTGCGCCTGCCCACCAGTTCGACCTTCTGGAGCTGGCCGCCGATCTGCGGCCGCGCCCCGCCGGACACGTTGACCTGCCGGGTGCCGACCACCTGGAGCGGCCCGGCCGTGTCCCCGGGGTCGTGGTCGACCACGACGCCCTGTCCGGACTCCCGGCCGAGGAGGTCGGCCCAGCTCGCGTAGAAGCCGAAGGCCTGGTTGGCGCCGAGGCCGACCGACGCGAAGACCGCGACCTGAGTGGCCGTCAGCACGGCGACACGGCCCGACACGGCACGCCAGTCGCGGCGCGCGAGCAGCGGCCAGCACCACACCGTGCCGACGAACAGCAGCACGGCGACGAGGACCACCAGTGCCAGCACCTTGTTGCTCGTGAGTCCCATGAGCTGTTCCTGCCTGCGCTTTCCGACCGGTGGCCGCACCGCTACCTTCACGGTGCCTTGCCCCGGTCTTTCCTTTCCCTTTGGAGCGGTTTTCCGGAAGGGAGTGAACCTGGCTCCTCAAGACGCCGTCCTAGAGGGCGCAATGTCGCCGGATGCCGGATTGGCACCGGATTCAAGGTCTCTCGCAGAACCACGGGATGCGATGTCTGTCAGGATAGATGGGGAAAAGTCGGGCGAGGTTCCGGAACGAACGGACCGGCCGCGGGGCGCACTCGGCCGTCCGGGCGGCGCACCGCGCGATGCGCGCCGTGTTCTGCACGTCCCGCGCCGCGTCCTGCACGGTCCGCGCCCCGAGGCCGTCCCCGCCTGGGTCGCCCGGGCCTGCACGCTCGTGGGCGTCCTGGACATCGCCGCGGGTGTCTTCCCGCGCTTCCGCCACAGCCGGATGCACACGCTCGCGGAGGTACTGCCGGGCGCGCTCGGCCCGTTCGCCGCCGCGCTGTCGCTCAGTACGGGTGTGCTGCTGCTCCTCCTGGCCCACGGACTGCGCCGGCGCAAACGGCGGGCGTGGCGGGCCGCGGTGGTCCTGCTCCCGGCGGGCGCCCTCGCCCAGTTCACGTACCGTCACTCGCTCGTCGGCGTGGTCATCTCGCTGGCGCTGCTGGTCCCGCTGCTGCGGCACCGGGACGAGTTCACGGCGCTGCCCGACCCGCGCAGCCGCTGGCGGGCGCTCGCCAACTTCGTCCTGATGGGCGCCGGTTCGCTCGTGCTGGGCCTGGTCGTCGTCAGCGCCCACCCGCACCGCATGATCGGCGACCCGAGCCTCGCGGACCGTATCGAGCACGTGCTGTACGGCCTGTTCGGCCTGGAGGGGCCCCTCGACTACACGGGCACCACGTCCTGGACGGTGGCCTTCTCGCTCGGCGCGCTGGGCCTGCTGACCGCCGTGACCACGATCTATCTGGCCTTCCGTCCCGAACACCCGGCCGCGCGCCTCACCGAGGACGACGAGGTACGCCTGCGCGCCCTCCTGGACAAGCACGGCGGGCGCGACTCGCTCGGCCACTTCGCGCTCCGCCGCGACAAGGCAGTCGTCTTCTCCCCCAGCGGCAAGGCGGCCGTGACCTACCGCGTCGTCTCCGGGGTGATGCTCGCCAGCGGCGACCCGATCGGCGACGTCGAGGCCTGGCCCGGCGCCATCGAGCGCTTCATGGACGAGGCGACGGCCCACTCCTGGACGCCGGCCGTCATGGGCTGCTCCGAGACCGGCGGCGAGGTCTGGACCCGCGAGACCGGCCTCGACGCCCTCGAACTGGGCGACGAGGCGGTGGTGGAGGTCGCGGATTTCTCCCTGGCCGGGCGCGCGATGCGGAACGTGCGCCAGATGGTGAAGCGCATCGAGCGGGCTGGCTACGAGACCCGGGTACGGCGCATCCGTGACCTGGGCGAGGGCGAGCTGGACCGCATCCGCAGGGCCGCGGAGGACTGGCGCGGCACGGACACCGAGCGCGGCTTCTCCATGGCGCTCGGCCGCATCGGCGACCCGGCGGACGGCGACTGTCTCATCGCGACGGCACACAAGGCGGACGGCGGGCACGGCCCGTACGGCGACCTGAAGGCCGTACTCCACTTCGTCCCCTGGGGCGTGGACGGGGTCTCCCTGGACCTCATGCGCCGGGACCGCTCGGCGGACCCCGGCATGAACGAACTGCTCATCGTGGCGGCCCTCCAGGCCGCGCCCCGCCTGGGCATCACCCGGGTCTCGCTGAACTTCGCGATGTTCCGCGCGGCCCTGGCCCGCGGCGAGAAGATCGGCGCGGGCCCGGTCCTGCGGGTCTGGCGCGGTCTGCTGGTGTTCCTGTCCCGCTGGTTCCAGATCGAGTCGCTCTACAAGTTCAACGCCAAGTTCCGCCCCGGCTGGGAGCCCCGCTTCGTCGTCTACCGCACCTCCCGCGACCTCCCCCGCATCGGCCTCGCCGCCCTGCAGGCCGAGGGCTTCGTGAGCCTCGCCCTCCCGCGCGTCCTGCGCGGCCGCCCGAAGGCACCCCGCCCGTGCGCCCACGCACTGACGGAACACGACGTACGGGCGGCCTGAGCGCCCCGGCCCCCGTCGAGCCCCGGCCGCCCCGCGACGCCCACCCCCGTGCCGCGCGGCGGCCGGTCCTGGCAGGTCCACGGCAGTGAGGGGTGACCCGCCCCCGTGGGCCTAGGCTGGACGGTATGAGCAAGATGAGTGGGCGAGGGCAAGTGTCAGGGCTCCCGGCGTGGGACCGCTGTGCGGTCATGGGCGTCGTGAACGTGACCCCCGATTCCTTCTCGGACGGCGGACGCTTCTTCGACACGACCGCCGCCGTCAAGCACGGCCTCGACCTGGTCACGGAGGGCGCGGACCTGGTCGACGTGGGCGGCGAGTCCACCCGCCCCGGCGCCGCCCGCGTCGACGAGGCGGAGGAGCTCAAACGCGTCATACCGGTCGTCCGCGGCCTCGCCTCCGAGGGCGTCACGGTCTCCGTGGACACCATGCGCGCCTCCGTGGCCGAGCGCTCGCTCGCGGCGGGCGCCGCCCTCGTCAACGACGTCAGCGGCGGCCTCGCCGACCTGGCGATGATCCCCGCCGTCGCCGCCGCGGGCGCCCCCTTCGTGGTCATGCACTGGCGCGGCTTCCTCCAGGGCAGCACCGTCCGGGGGTCGTACGAGGACGTCGTCTCCGAAGTCGTCGACGAGCTCCACGCACGCGTGGAGGCCGTTCTGGCGGGCGGCATCGCCCCGGACCGCATCGTCGTCGACCCGGGCCTCGGCTTCTCCAAGGAGGCCGGGCACGACCTCGTCCTCCTCGCCCACCTCGACCGTCTCCGGGAGATCGGCCACCCCTTGCTGGTGGCGGCGTCCCGCAAGCGGTTCCTCGGCCGCGTACTGGCGGGCCCGGAGGGTGCCCCGCCGCCCGCCCGGGAGCGGGACGCGGCCACCGCCGCGGTCTCCGCGCTCGCCGCCCAGCAGGGCGCGTGGGCCGTCCGCGTCCACGAGGTACGGGCCACCGCCGACGCCGTCCGCGTCGCCCGGGCCGTGGAGGGCGCCCGCACCGCGGAGGGTGAGCGGACCGCCCGGGGAGCCGCGACCGTCGAGGGAGCCCGGTGAGCGCCCCGCACACGGACGTCGAACAGGTCGAACTCGCCAACACGGCCTTCTACGAGACGCTGGAACAGGGCGACTTCGAGGAACTGTCCTCGCTCTGGCTGACGCCCTCCGACCTGGGCCAGGACGAGGAGTACCACGACCCCGCGCAGGCCGGTGAGGTCTCCTGCGTCCACCCCGGCTGGCCGGTCCTCAACGGCCGCGGCGAGGTCCTGCGCTCGTACGCGCTGATCATGGCGAACACCGAGTACATCCAGTTCTTCCTGACCGACGTGCATGTCTCGGTCACCGGTGACACCGCGCTGGTGACCTGCACGGAGAACATCCTCAGCGGCGGCCCCCCGCCCGAGGACAGCGACGAACTCGGGCCGCTCGTGGGCCAGCTCGTCGTCGCGACGAACGTGTTCCGCCGCACCTCGGACGGCTGGAAGCTCTGGTCGCACCACGCCTCCCCCGTCCTCGCCGAGACCGACGAGGACGAGCCGGACGACCCGACGTCCTGAGAACGGCTGCGGCCCGCCGCAGCGCCGAGGCGGGCCGGGCGGGCGATCACCGTCGTAGTACGTTGGTGATCGTGGCGCCGGCCCCGGGGCGCCGGTCCGCGGCCCGGCCGACCGGCCGTGTCAGTGCCCGCGGGTAGATTTTTTCGAGGCCGGTGTACCGCCCCCGCACAGGGGGAATGTGACCGGTCCCCGCCGACGATTGCAGGAGTGATTCGCGTGGATCGTGTCGCGCTGCGCGGCCTCAGGGCCCGTGGTCACCACGGCGTCTTCCCCAAGGAACGCGAAGAGGGCCAGACCTTCATCGTGGACCTCGTCCTGGGCCTGGACACCCGGCCCGCCGCGGCCGACGACGACCTCACGAAGACCGTGCACTACGGCATCGTGGCGGAGGAGGTCGTGGCCGTCGTCCAGGGCGACGCGGTGAACCTCATCGAGACCCTCGCCGAGCAGATCGCCACCACCTGTCTGAAGCACGACGGGGTCCAGGAGGTCGAGGTGTGCGTCCACAAGCCGGACGCCCCGATCACGGTCCCCTTCGACGACGTGACCGTCACCATCATCCGGAGCCGTGCATGACAGCGTTCACCGAGGGCCAGAGCGACCCGACCGTCCAGCCGGTGCCCGCCTCCGTGGTCGAACAGGTGGACGCCGCCGACTCGACCCTGCACAACCCCAGGCGGGCCGTGATCTCCCTGGGCTCGAACCTCGGCAACCGCCTGGAGACCCTCCAGGGAGCCATCGACGCCCTGGAGGACACCCCCGGCGTCCGCGTCAAGGCCGTCTCCCCGGTGTACGAGACCGAGCCGTGGGGCGTGGAGACGGACAGCCAGCCGTCGTACTTCAACGCGGTGATCGTCCTCAAGACGACTCTTCCCCCGTCCTCGCTCCTGGAGCGGGCCCACGCGGTGGAGGAGGCCTTCCACCGGGTACGGGACGAGCACTGGGGCCCCCGCACGATCGACGTCGACATCGTGGCGTACGCGGACGTCGTCTCCGACGATCCGACCCTGACCCTCCCCCACCCGCGCGCCCACGAGCGGGCCTTCGTCCTGGCCCCCTGGCACGACGTGGAGCCCGAGGCCCAGCTGCCCGGCCGCGGCCCCGTGGCACAGCTGCTCGCCGCGGTCACCCGGGACGGTGTCGCGCCCCGGGCCGACCTGGAACTCCAGCTGCCCGAGTAGTCGTTAAGGTCAAGACGCTTCAGGACACGCCATCGTGAGAGGGACTGAGTGAAAGAGCTGCGCATCAGGACGCTGGCCGCGGTGTTCCTCGTCGCCGGGGTACTGTCCTGGGCAGGTGCCCGCCTGTGGAACTCGGTGGGCACGCTGCCCCGGGTCCCCCTGGCGGCCCCCATCGTCCTGGCTCTGATCGCCGTGGTCCTGCTGGCCACGGCGCTCTCCCTGCGGTCCCGGCTGAAGGCCCAGCGCGAGCGGGTGGCCGGCGCCAAGGGCGTCGACCCCCTGATGGCCGCCCGCGCGGTCGTCTTCGGCCAGGCCAGCGCGCTGGTCGCGGCCCTCGTCGCCGGGATGTACGGCGGCACGGGCGCGTTCCTGCTGGAGTCGCTGGACATCCCCGCCCGCCGCGACCAGGCGATCTACGCCGGCTTCTCGGTCCTGGCGGGCCTGGCCGTCATAGCGGCCGCCTTCTTCCTGGAACGAGTCTGCAAACTCCCGGAAGACGACGACACGAACGGCAACACGGCCCCGGCCTGACAGCCCGCCCCCGAGGGGCGCGGGGAACGGCGCAATCTTTGTCTTTAGCCTTCAGGGGCGCGGGGAACGGCGCAGTCTTTTGCCTTCAGGGGCGCGCTCAAAGACGGGGCGCAGCCCCTCTTGAGGGGCGCGGGGAACTGCGCGGCCGGCCACGACGGACCCGCACGTTCCTCCAAGCCGCTGCCGCTCCCACCCCGCAGGAGCGATCCGCTCAACGAGCCATGATGAGACTCATCGCCTCGTTACGCGTAGCCGCATCCCGCAACTGCCCCCGAACCGCGGACGTTATCGTCTTGGCCCCCGGCTTACGAATCCCCCGCATCGACATGCACATGTGCTCGCACTCCACCACCACGATCACCCCACGCGGCTCAAGGATCTCCATCAGCGAGTCGGCGATCTGCGTGGTGAGCCGTTCCTGCACCTGCGGCCGCCGCGCGTACACGTCCACGAGCCGGGCGAGCTTCGACAGGCCCGTGATCTTCCCGGACGTGCTCGGGATGTAGCCCACGTGCGCCACACCCCGGAACGGCACCAGATGGTGCTCACAGGTCGAGAACACCTCGATGTCCTTCACGAGGACCATCTCGTCGTGGCCCAGGTCGAACGTCGTCGTCAGGACGTCCTCGGCCCGCTGCCGCAGCCCCGCGAAGATCTCCTGGTACGCCCGGGCGACCCGCCCCGGCGTCTCCCGCAGCCCTTCGCGGTCCGGATCCTCGCCGACCGCGATCAGCAGTTCTCGTACGGCGTTCTCGGCGCGCTTCTCGTCGAAGTCGCCGATCACACCCTCGCCGTCCAGCCTCACGGGGTCGGTCATCTCGTGCCTCGTTCCTGTGCCTCTCACACGCGCGAACCACGCGTATCGCCATCGGGCATACGAAGATGCCGCGCCCCCCAGGCTAGAACCTGGGGGGCGCGGCATGCATTCCGGGCCTGGTGAGGGCGCCGGGAGCCAGGGTGCTGTCAGCTCTCGGTGCGGTCCTCGGGGGCCGTCTCGGTCACCGGGTGGGCCTCGGCGGACGTGTTGGCCTTCGAGGTGGTGATCGCGGGGGCCGAGCCGTTCGTCCCGTTCGTCAGTGACAGCTCCCGGGGGGAGAGCACCGGCGGGCGGGTGGACGGGGTGCGGCGGGAGGAGCCGGTCCACGCGGGGCGGGCCGGACGCTTGATGAGCGGGGTGAAGACCTCGGCGATCTGCTCCTTGCTCAGCGTCTCCTTCTCCAGCAGCTGGAGCACCAGCGCGTCGAGCACGTCGCGGTTCTCGACCAGGATCTCCCAGGCCTCGTTGTGCGCGTTCTCGATGAGCTTCTTGACCTCTTCGTCGACGAGCGCGGCGACCTCTTCCGAGTAGTCGCGCGGGTGCGACATCTCCCGGCCCAGGAAGGGCTCGGTGTTGTCGCCGCCGAACTTGATGGCGCCGAGGCGCTCGGTCATGCCGTACTGCGTGACCATCGCGCGGGCCGTTGCCGTGGCCTTCTCGATGTCGTTCGCGGCACCCGTGGTCGGGTCGTGGAAGACGAGCTCCTCGGCCGCGCGCCCGCCCAGCATGTATGCCAGCTGGTCGAGCATCTCGTTGCGGGTCGTGGAGTACTTGTCCTCGTCCGGCAGGACCATCGTGTAGCCGAGAGCACGGCCCCTGGAGAGGATCGTGATCTTGTGCACCGGGTCGGAGTTCGGTGAGGCCGCCGCGACCAGGGCGTGTCCGCCCTCGTGGTAGGCGGTGATCTTCTTCTCCTTGTCCGACATGATCCGGGTCCGCTTCTGCGGGCCCGCGACCACACGGTCGATCGCCTCGTCGAGCATGTGGTTGTCGATCAGCTTCTGGTTGCTGCGCGCGGTGAGCAGCGCAGCTTCGTTCAGCACGTTCGACAGGTCCGCGCCCGTGAAGCCCGGCGTACGGCGCGCGACGGCCGACAGGTCGACGTCCGGCGCGACCGGCTTGCCCTTCTGGTGGACCTTGAGGATCTCCAGACGGCCCAGCATGTCCGGGCGGTCGACCGCGATCTGGCGGTCGAAGCGGCCGGGGCGCAGCAGGGCCGGGTCGAGGATGTCCGGGCGGTTCGTCGCGGCGATGAGGATCACGCCGCCCTTGACGTCGAAGCCGTCCATCTCGACGAGCAGCTGGTTCAGCGTCTGCTCGCGCTCGTCGTGGCCACCGCCGAGGCCGGCGCCGCGATGGCGGCCGACCGCGTCGATCTCGTCCACGAAGACGATCGCCGGGGCGTTCGCCTTGGCCTGCTCGAACAGGTCACGCACACGCGAGGCACCGACACCGACGAACATCTCGACGAAGTCGGAACCGGAGATCGAGTAGAAGGGGACGCCCGCCTCGCCCGCGACGGCACGCGCGAGCAGCGTCTTGCCCGTACCGGGAGGCCCGTACAGCAGGACGCCCTTGGGGATCTTGGCGCCGACGGCCTGGAACTTCGCCGGCTCCTGGAGGAACTCCTTGATCTCGTGGAGTTCCTCGACCGCCTCGTCCGAGCCCGCCACGTCGGCGAACGTCGTCTTCGGGGTGTCCTTGGTGATGAGCTTCGCCTTGGACTTCCCGAACTGCATGACGCGGGAGCCGCCGCCCTGCATCTGATTCATCAGGAACAGGAAGACGACGACGATGAGGACGAAGGGAAGCAGGGACAGCAGGATGCCGACGAAAGCGTTCTGCTTGGTCGGCGAGACCGTGTAGCCGTCCGGGATCTGCTTGTTCTGGAACTTGTCCTGGAGGGTCGTGGCCAGGTTCACACCCTGGTCGCCGATGTAGCTCGCCTGGATCTTCGAGCTGCCCTCGATCTTTTCGCCGTCCTTGAGCTCGGCCTTGATGACCTGCTCGTCGCCGGTTGTGATCTTGGCTTGTTTGACCTTGTTGTCACTGATCGCCTGGACGACCTGGCCGGTGTCCACCGTCTTGTAGCCGCCGGACGAGCCGACGACCTGCATCAACACGACCACGGCAAGGACGGCCAGCACGATCCACATGACCGGCCCACGGAAGTATCGCTTCACGTCCATCCATACGGAGCGGTGCCGCCCCGTCCCTCCTGCCATAGTGAGTTTGATAAGACTGTTCTTCGGACGGTACCCCAGCATTGCCACCGGAAGCTGCTCGGTCCGGCTGACAAGCCCCGTCTACGTATGCTCCAACGGCGCGAAACCCTCTGGGGTTCCCGGCCGTACTGCAGGGGCTGGGCCCCGTCAGGGGGCGTCACCCGTCCAGGGTGCCTCAGCCGCCGTAGACATGAGGCGCGAGCGTACCGACGAACGGGAGGTTCCGGTACTTCTCCGCGTAGTCGAGGCCGTACCCGATGACGAATTCGTTCGGGATGTCGAAGCCGACCCACTCCACGTCGATCGCGACCTTCGCGGCCTCGGGCTTGCGCAGCAGCGTGCACACCTTGAGGGACGCGGGCTCGCGGGAGCCGAGGTTGGAGATCAGCCAGGACAGCGTCAGACCGGAGTCGATGATGTCCTCGACGATCAGGACGTGCTTGCCCTTGATGTCGGTGTCGAGGTCCTTGAGGATCCGCACCACTCCGGAGGACTGGGTGCCCGCGCCGTACGAGGAGACGGCCATCCAGTCCATGGTGACGGGGGTGGACAGGGCCCGGGCCAGGTCCGCCATGACCATCACGGCGCCCTTGAGGACACCGACGATCAGCAGGTCCTTGCCCGCGTACTCCGCGTCGATCTTCGCGGCCAGCTCGACCAGCTTCGCGTCGATCTCTTCCTTGGTGATGAGCACCGACTGGAGGTCGGTGCCCAGGTCTTTCGCGTCCACCCGCATCACTTTCGGTCGTCCCACCGGCTGCTTCCCGGTCCCTCGGCGAAGAGGGACCGCTCCCCGAAGGGGTTGCCCTCCGGGGGAGTCGCCACCCGAAGGGCGACTCTTTTTCAGCCTTGCCGAATCACCAGTCTGCCACCCTGCCGCTGGGCGACGACCTTGCCCGGGAGGTTGATGGCTCCCTGGCCGCGCCAGCCGGTGATCAGCCGGTCGATCTCCTCGATGTGCCGGGCGAACAGCGAACCGGCGGGCGCCCCGGCCTCGATGGCGGCCCGGCGCAGGATGCGGCGGCGCACGGCGGGCGGCAGGGCGTAGAGCTTGGCGCACTCCAGGAGGCCCGTCGCGTCGCGTACGGAGGCCTCGGCCCGGCCGGCCCACGCGTCGAGCGCGTCGGCGTCGTCACGGGACAGCTGGGCCGTACGGGCGAGTGCTTCGACGACGCCCTTGCCGAGCGCCTTCTCCAGGGCGGGCAGCCCCTCGTGGCGCAGCCGGGAGCGGGTGTACGCCGGATCGGCGTTGTGCGGGTCGTCCCAGACGGGCAGCGACTGGACCATGCAGGCCTTGCGGGCAGTCTGCCGGTCCAGGTGCAGGAAGGGACGGCGGTAGCGGCGGTCGGCGCCCGGTCCTCCGGAGACGGCGGCCATGCCGGACAGGGAGCGCGTCCCGGAGCCGCGGGCGAGGCCCAGCAGGACGGTTTCGGCCTGGTCGTCGCGCGTGTGGCCGAGGAGGACGGCGGTGGCGCCGTGCCGCTCGGCGGTGGCGTCCAGAGCGGCGTACCGCGCGTCGCGGGCGGCGGCTTCGGGGCCGCCCTCCCGGCCTACGGTGACCGCGACGGACTCGGCGGGGGCCAGTCCGAGTTCGGTGAGCCGCAGGACGACCTCGTCGGCGCGCAGGTCGGACCCGGACTGCAGGCCGTGGTCGACGGTGACGCCGCCGGCGCGGACGCCGAGCTTGGGAGCCTCGAAGGCGAGGGCGGAGGCGAGCGCCATGGAGTCGGCGCCGCCGGAGCACGCGACCAGTACGAGCGGCGCGCGCGAGGGCGCGTCGGGGGTCTGGCCGGGGGCGCGTGCGGGGGCGTGATCGGTGAGGACGTCATGGAGTACGCGGCGGACCGCCAGGCGTATCGCCGCGACCGCAGGATGGGGACCCATGTCCGGTTCCCTTCATGAAATTGTCGGGGGGTGAGCCCGGGTTCGGTCACTCAGAGTGTGTCGATGGTGACAGAACCGGGCCGTTCCCCGAGCATTGCACGCCTACCCATGCCTCACGGTCCCTCGGACGGGTGATTGGAGGGGCGTTCACCTGCCGTCGGCCGAATTCAATTCACGACTCTGCCTTACGGTGCACCCGCGCGACCCAGTCCGCGGGTTTGGCGATCTCCGACTTGGTGGGAAGTGTGTTCGGCGAGGTCCACACACGGTTGAAGCCGTCCATGCCCACCTCGTCCACGACCGCGCGGACGAACCGCTCGCCGTCCCGGTACTGGCGCAGCTTCGCGTCCAGGCCCAGCAGCTTGCGCAGGGCGAGGTCCAGGCGGGAGGCGCCGCGGGCGCGCCGCTGCTGGAACTTCTCGCGGATCTCGGCGACGGACGGGACCACGGCGGGGCCGACGCCGTCCATCACGAAGTCGGCGTGCCCCTCCAGGAGTGACATCACCGCGGTGAGGCGGCCGAGGATCTCGCGCTGGGCGGGGGTCTGCACGATCTCGACGATGGAACGGGCCTCGTCGCCCTCCTCGCCCTCGGGGCGGCTGCCGGAGAGGGACTGGGCGGCTTCGCGGACGCGTTCCAGGACGGTCATGGGGTCGACCTCGGTCTCTCCCAAGAAAGACTGGATTTCACCCTCAAGGTGGTCGCGCAGCCAGGGCACGGCCGTGAACTGCGTGCGGTGGGTCTCCTCGTGGAGGCAGACCCAGAGCCTGAAGTCGTGGGGCTGGACGTCGAGTTCGCGCTCCACGTGCACGATGTTCGGCGCCACCAGGAGGAGCCTGCCGCCGCCGTTCTGCCCGGCGGGCAGTTCCCGGGTGGCCGGGGCGAACGTCTCGTATTGGCCCAGGACCCTGGAGGACAGGAAGGACAGCAGCATGCCCAGCTCGACGCCGGTGACCTTGCCGCCGACGGCGCCGAGGACGGCTCCGCCCGGGCCGCTGCCGCGACGTTCCTGCATCTTGTCGAGCAGCGGTTTGAGGATCTCGCGGAACCCGGCGACGTTCGCCCGGACCCAGCCCGGGCGGTCGACGACCAGAACCGGGGTGTCGTGGAGGTCGTCCCCGCCCATCCGCGTGAAGCCGCGGACGTGCTCCTCCGACGCCTTTGCATGCCGGCGCAGCTCGGCGACGACGGCCCTGGCCTCGTCGCGGCTCACCTCTGGGCCCGGCCGTACCAGCCGGGTCGCGGTCGCCACCGCGAGATTCCAGTCGACCATCTCGGCACCACGGATGCTCGTCATGCTGCCAACCGTACGTGAGCGCTGCCGCTGGGGGCAGGGGTGGGCCGTGGGGTGCGCCTTGTCGGACCATGCGGGTCCGTCGCAGCCTGGCACTCGGTTCCGCGCGCCCCTTCGAACCCCTGGTCGCTCGCCCGCGGGCCGGTGGGGGCTGAGCGCGCAGTTCCCCGCGCCCCTCGAGGGGCGGGGCTGCAGGGCGGCCTGTCGCTTTTCAGGGGCGCGGGGAACTGCGCGGCCGGCCCCCACCGGCCCGCAGGCAAGCGGACGACGCGGCGCCCCCGAGGCGCGGTGCGGAGCTAACGAGCTCGTGCACGGTAGGCCGTGCACGAGCTCGTTAGTTGCAGCCGCACGTCGCCAGGGTCGAGGCCAGGGCGTCCAGGCCCTGCTGGGTGGTTGCCGCGTCCGTGGGCGGGTCGGACTCGGTGAGGAACGCGAAGGCCAGGAGGCGGCCATCGGTGTCCACGACCGTGCCCGCGAGGGTGTGCACGCCTGTCAGGGTGCCGGTCTTGGCCCGTACGAGGCCGGTGCCGGGCTGGCCCGCGTACCGCTTGCTGAGGGTGCCGGTGAAGCCCGCGACGGGCAGGCCCGTGAGGACCGGTCGCAGTTCCGGGCGGTCCGGGTCGGCGGCCTCGGCCAGCAGGGCCGTGAGCAGGTCCGCGGTGAGTTTGTCCGCGCGGTCCAGACCGCTGCCGTCCGCGAACTTCGCCCCCTTGAGCGGCAGTCCGAGCTTCTTCAGCTGTTCGTGGGTCGCCGCGCCGCCGCCCTTGAAGCTCGCCGGTTCGTCCGCGGCGAGGGCGGTCTGGCGGGCGAGTGCCTCGGCGATGTCGTTGTCGCTGCTGGTCAGCATGCGTTCGACGAGTGCGGACAGGGGCGGCGACTTGACCGTGGCGAGGGTCTTGGCACGGGCCGACGCCTTGGAGGTGCCGGGGACCGTGGTCTTGATGCCCCGTTCGTGCAGGAGGTCGGCGAACTTCTTGGCCGCGTCGGCCGCCGGGTCGTCGCTGCGGTCCGCGGGCCCGCTGGAGGAGTCGTCGAGGCGGCCCTCGTCGGCCATCAGGGCGGTGACCGGGGCGAGGTTGGTGTTGCCCGCGCCGATGGGGTGCACGGCGGAGCCCGCGTACAGCGAGGTGTCGTACGAGAGCGTCACCTCACCCGCCTTGCCGCCCTTGCCGCCCTTGTCGGTCTTGGCCTTGCGGGACTTGAGGGCGCGGGCCGTGTCGTCGGCGAGGTCGCGCAGGCTCGCGTTGCCGTTCGCGTCCTTGCGGGCGGTCAGCGTGGGATCGCCGCCGCCGACGAGGACGACCTCCTCGGTGCCGGGTTCCAGGACCGCCCGGGTCGCGATGCGGTGGTCGGGACCGGCCGCGGTGAGCGCCGCGACGGCCGTGGCGATCTTCGTGGTGGAGGCCGGGGTCAGCGCGGTGTCCGCGCCCTTGCCGTACAGCCGCTTGCCGGTGGCCATGTCGACGACGACGCCCGCGCGGCTCGAACCGAGCGAGGGGTTGTCGAGCAGCGGCCCCAGGACGCCTCCCAGGGCCTTCTCCGTGGGCGACGGCACGGAACCGACGGAGCCGCCGACGCCGGCGAGCACGGACACGGCGCTCGGCGCGGGCGCCGGCTCCTTGCCGGACGTACCGGGCACCGATCCGTGATCTGCGCCACCTGCGCGCTCCCACGATGCGGCCCGGTCGCGCTCCGCCGTACGCTGACCGGTGGAGTCCCAGGGCCCGGCCGCGGTGACCACGGTGGCCGCCACGACGAGTCCGAGGGCGGCGGCACCCGTCGTGAACTGCACGGCGGACGGCCGCCTGACCAGCGGTTTCATGACTCCTGTCGCCCGGGCGAGCGGTGGTTTCACAGCTTCCGCCGCCCGTACGAGCGGTGGCTTCACGGCTTCCGCCGCCCGTACGAGTTGCGGTCCCACGGATCGCGCGACCCGCACCACATGCGGTCTCGCGGCCCGCCAAGCCCTCAGCTCTGGCACGACCACCAGCCCCTTTCGCGATCACACACCTGCGTGAGGGACACTTAACCACCAGAACTATGTGTTGATCATGGAGGAGCCACCGGTGGAGTTCGACGTCACGATCGAGATTCCGAAGGGTTCACGGAACAAGTACGAGGTGGACCACGAGACCGGTCGGATCCGTCTGGACCGTCGCCTCTTCACCTCGACCAGCTACCCGGCCGACTACGGCTTCGTCGAGAACACCCTCGGCGAGGACGGCGACCCGCTGGACGCGCTGGTCATCCTGGACGAGCCGACCTTCCCCGGTTGCCTCATCCAGTGCCGCACGATCGGCATGTTCCGTATGACGGACGAGGCCGGCGGCGACGACAAGCTGCTGTGCGTCCCCGCGCACGACCCGCGCGTGGAGCACCTGCGGGACATCCACCACGTGTCGGAGTTCGACCGTCTGGAGATCCAGCACTTCTTCGAGGTCTACAAGGACCTGGAGCCGGGCAAGTCCGTCGAGGGTGCCAACTGGGTCGGCCGCACGGACGCCGAGGCCGAGATCGAGCGTTCGTACAAGCGTGCCAAGGACGCGGGCGGTCACTGATCCCCCTCTGTCCTGCGGGCCGCGCGACCCCGACCGGGTTGCGCGGCCCGTTGGTGTATCAGTGCGCATACTGGGGCGTACTGGACGTGCGAACCAGGAGTAGTGCGTGACGGAATCGGACGCCGAGGACCGCAAGCCGCAGTCGGACGAGGCCCGCAGCGCCTTCGTCGCGCCGAGCGGTGTGGTGACACAGGCCCCGCCGGTCGAGGAGGAGTCCTCGACGACGTCCGAGTTCGCGCTGCCCAAGGGCTACGGCGTTCCGCAGACACCCGCCGCCGATCCCCCCGAGGGGTCGGCGTTCAGCATGCCGAGGACGTACAGCTCCAGGGACGCGCCGCCCGCCTTCACTCCCCCGGCGGGCATACCGCGGGTCGACCTCATCAAGGACGCCCCCTGGCAGGACCGGATGCGCACGATGCTGCGCATGCCGGTCGCCGACCGGCCCGTGCCCGAGACCGTGCAGAAGACGGAGGACGAGGGCCCGGCCGTGCCGCGCGTCCTCGACCTGACCCTGCGTGTCGGTGAGCTGCTGCTCGCGGGCGGGGAGGGCGCCGAGGACGTGGACGCGGCGATGTTCGCCGTCTGCCGCTCCTACGGCCTCGACCGCTGCGAGCCGAACGTCACCTTCACCCTGCTGTCGATCTCGTACCAGCCGTCGCTGGTCGACGACCCGGTGACCGCGTCGCGGACCGTGCGGCGCCGGGGCACCGACTACACGCGGCTCGCGGCCGTGTACCAGCTCGTCGACGACATCAGCGACGACGAGACCGAGGTCTCCCTCGAGGAGGCCTACCGGCGGCTCGCCGAGATCCGCCGCAACCGGCACCCGTACAGCGGCTGGGTGCTGACCCTCGCCACCGGACTGCTGGCGGGCGCGGCCTCCGTGCTCGTCGGTGGTGACGTCATCGTGTTCGTCGCGGCGGTCGTCGGCGCGATGCTGGGCGACCGGCTGGCGTGGCTGTGCGCCGGGCGCGGGCTGCCGGAGTTCTACCAGTTCACGGTGGCCGCGATGCCGGCCGCCGCGCTGGGAGCGGCGCTCACGATCGCGCACGTCGACGTACGGGCGTCCGCGGTGATCACCGGTGGGCTGTTCGCGCTGCTGCCCGGACGGGCGCTCGTCGCGGGCGTGCAGGACGGGCTGACCGGCTACTACATCACCGCGTCGGCCCGGCTCCTGGAAGTCATGTACTTCTACGTCGGCATCGTCATCGGCGTCCTGGTGATCCTGTACTTCGGCGTGACGCTGGGCGCCCAGCTCAACCCGGACGCGGCCCTGCTGTCCACCAACCGGCCGCTGTGGCAGATCGGCGCGTCGATGCTCCTGACGCTCGCCTTCGCCGTGCTCCTCCAGCAGGAACGGTCGACCGTGCTGATCGTGACCCTCAACGGCGGGGTCGCGTGGAGCGTGTACGGCGCGATGCACTACGCGGGCGAGATCTCACCGGTCGCCTCGACGGCGGTGGCCGCCGGTCTGGTGGGGCTCTTCGGGCAGCTCATGTCGCGCTACCGGTTCGCCTCCGCGCTGCCGTACACGACCGCCGCGATCGGGCCGCTGCTGCCCGGTTCCGCGACGTACTTCGGGCTGCTCGCCATCGCCCAGAACGACGTCGACCAAGGTCTCGTGCAGCTCTCCAAGGCGGCCGCGCTCGCGATGGCCATCGCCATCGGGATGAACCTGGGGTCCGAGATCTCGCGGTTGTTCCTGCGGTTGCCGGGGGCTGCCGCCGGTGCGCGGCGGGCTGCGAAGCGGACCCGAGGGTTCTAGGTGGGATGCCCTGTGCTGCCGTTCGGCCGACGGCCGCAATGTCGGCTGTCGGCCGTCTGTGGCTGAGCGCGCAGTTCCCCGCGCCCCTGAGGGGCGCGGGCTGCTGGGGGCGCTGATCAGTTGCGGCCGTAGTCCTGGCCGTACGGGTACTGCTGCCGGCCTTGCTGGTACGGCTGGCCCTGCTGGTACTGCTGCTGGTCCTCGGGGTACTGCTGGTCGTTCTGCCCGTAGCCCTGCGGGTACTGCTGCCGGCCGTAGTTCTGGTCCTGGCCGTAATTCTGGTCCTGGCCGTACGGCTGCTGCTGGTAGTAGTCCTGGTTCTGGTTGCCGTACTGGTCGTACTGCTGCTGGCCCTGGTCCCCGTAGCCCTGGTCCTGGCCGTGCCGGGGGTCGTACTGCTGGTCGTAGCCGTTCTGGTGGGGCTGCGGGATCTGGCGGAGCTGGGCCGTGCGGTCGTCCATCACGGGGGGCGCCTGCTGGGCGTGGCCGGCCTGGGGCTCGTCCTGCGAGCCGTTCGCCGCGTTCTTCTTGGACTTACCGCGGGCGCGCAGGAACTCGATGATGATCGGGACCACCGAGATGAAGACGATCAGGAGCAGGATCGGCTCGATGTTCTTGTGGACGAACTCGATGCTGCCGAGCCAGGAACCGAGCGCCGTGACACCCGCGCCCCACAGGACGCCGCCGAGCACGTTGAAGATCAGGAACGAGCGGTACTTCATGCCGCTGACGCCGGCGATGATCGGCGTGAACGTACGCACGATGGGCACGAAGCGGGCCAGCACCAGCGACTTCGGGCCGTACTTCTCGAAGAACTCGTGCGCCTTGGCGACGTTCTCCTGCTTGAAGAGGCGGGAGTCCGGCCGGGTGAAGAGCGACGGGCCGACCTTCTTGCCGAACATGTAGCCGGCCTGGTCGCCGAGGATCGCGGCGAGACAGATCAGCGCGATGGCGCCCCACAGCGGGAAGTCCAGGGTGCCGGCGGTGATCAGCATGCCCGCCGTGAACAGCAGCGAGTCACCCGGCAGGAAGAAGCCGATGAGCAGGCCCGACTCGGCGAAGACGATCAGGAGCAGGCCCCAGATACCGAACGAGTCCAGCAGGTAGTCCGGATCCAACCAGCTTGGGCCAAGGGCAAGCGTCGTCACGTTTCCGGGCTCCTGAGGGTGGTGGATGCGGCGGCGGGCGAAGGTGTGGCCGACCAAAGTTATCAACGCGCCACGATGTGACCAGGTTCCACCGGCTCCTACAGGATGCACTGTGCCCCGACTGGGACAAAGCTGTGAGCCATGGGTATCGAAGAATACGGCGGCGGTCAGGGCCCCCAGCCCGACGTGCTGGTCGTGACGACGAACGACGTACCCGGCTACCGGGTCGAGCAGGTCATCGGCGAGGTCTTCGGGCTGACCGTCCGCTCCAGGCATCTGGGCAGCCAGATCGGCGCGGGGCTGAAGTCGATGATCGGCGGCGAGCTGAAGGGCCTCACCAAGACCTTGGTGGAGACCCGCAACCAGGCCATGGAACGGCTCGTCGAGCAGGCAAGGGCACGGGGCGCCAACGGCGTGCTGATGTTCCGCTTCGACGTGACGGACGCGCAGGACGTGGGCACGGAAGTGTGCGCGTACGGCACGGCCGTGGTGATGGTCAAGGAGTAGCGCGTCCCTTCGGAAAGGGGCCGGTAAGGGGCGTCCGCCATTGCGGACGCCCCTTACCGGGCCGCTGTTCCCGTGCGGGGCCCTACGCCTCGTGCCGCGCCGCGTTCGCCGTGATCGCGTCCCTGAGGTGCTCGGCGAGCCCCGGGCGCATGGAGTCGTAGAACTCCTTGAACCGTTCGTCGGACACGTACATCTCGCCGAGCCCGCGATGTATGTCGTACGTGCACTCGTAGAACCAGCGGGTGATGTGCTGCCGGTGCTCCTCGGCCATGTCCATGGCCGGCTCCCCCGTGGCGGGTTCGCCGGACGCCATGAGGGTGTCGTAGCGCCCGCCCCAGGAGGCGACCTCGGCCTGCATGCGCTTCCAGTCGTCCTTGCCGTAGCGGGCGGCGCGACGCTGCGACTCGGCGTACGCCTCCGTGCCGCCCCAGCGGCTCTCGGCCTCCTCTGCGTGCTCCTCGGGGTCCTTGCCGCCGAAGACCTCGAATTTCTCCTCGGGTGTGAGGTTGATGCCCATCGTGCGTGCCTCCATGGCGTGCTCCACGGCCGCGGCCATCTTCTGCAGCTTCTCGATCCGGGCGGTCAGCAGGCTGTGCCGCCGGCGCAGTTCCGCGCGCGGGTCCGCCGCCGGATCGTCGAGCAGGGCCGCGACCTCGTCGAGCGGAAACCCCAGCTCCCGGTAGAACAGGATCTGCTGCAGCCGGTCGAGGTCGGCGTCGCTGTAACGCCGGTGGCCCGCGTGGCTGCGACCGCTCGGCACGAGCAGTCCGATCTCGTCGTAGTGGTGCAGCGTCCGCACCGTCACTCCGGCGAGACCGGCGACCTGTCCCACGGGGTGGCTCATGGCCTCCGCCTCCTGCCTTTCGGCCTTTTCCCCGGCCTTTTCGTCGGCCTCTTCTTCGGCCTTTTCGGTACGCGGTCCAGGCTGACGCCTCACGTCACGTGAGGTGCAAGCAGGAAAACCACCCCGCGCGATGTCGGCTTTACCCGCTTTTGGCGAGGAGGTGGCCCACCATGGAGCCCTGGACCTTCTCGACCCCCTGGGCCCCGCCCAGACGACCGGAGGCATCATGGCGCTCCACAAAGGCCCCGCGAAGTCCGACGAGCACCCCTCGACCGTCAACCCCTTCTACGGGGAGGCGAATCCGGTCGGCGGCATGACCGAGGCACCGCCCCAGCACCGGCTGCCGGACGGACCGCTGACGCCCTCCACCGCCTATCAGCTGGTGCGCGACGAGCTGATGCTGGACGGCAACTCCCGGCTCAACCTGGCGACCTTCGTCACCACCTGGATGGAGCCACAGGCCGACATACTGCTCGGTGAGTGCCGCGACAAGAACATGATCGACAAGGATGAGTACCCGCGCACGGCCGAGCTGGAGCGCCGGTGCGTGGCGATGCTCGCCGAGCTGTGGAACGCGCCGGATCCGGCCACCGCCGTCGGGTGTTCGACGACCGGGTCGAGCGAGGCGTGCATGCTCGCCGGCATGGCGCTCAAGCGCCGCTGGGCCAAGCGCAACGCGGACCGGTACCCGGGAGCCCGCCCGAACCTCGTCATGGGCGTCAACGTGCAGGTCTGCTGGGACAAGTTCTGCAACTTCTGGGAGGTCGAGGCCCGCCAGGTGCCCATGGAGGGCGACCGCTTCCACCTCGACCCGCGGGCCGCCGCCGAGCTGTGCGACGAGAACACCATCGGGGTCGTCGGCGTCCTCGGCTCCACCTTCGACGGGTCGTACGAGCCGATCGCCGAACTCTGCGCCGTACTGGACGAGTTGCAGGAGCGCACGGGTCTGGACATCCCCGTCCATGTGGACGGCGCGTCCGGCGCGATGGTGGCGCCCTTCGTGGACGAGGACCTGGTCTGGGACTTCCGGCTGCCGCGGGTCTCCTCCATCAACACCTCGGGGCACAAGTACGGGCTGGTCTACCCGGGTGTCGGCTGGGCGCTGTGGCGCTCGCCCGCCGAGCTGCCGGAGGAGCTGGTCTTCCGGGTGAACTACCTGGGCGGCGACATGCCGACCTTCGCGCTCAACTTCTCCCGGCCCGGCGCCCAGGTGGTGGCGCAGTACTACACGTTCCTGCGGCTGGGCCGGGAGGGCTACCGGGCCGTCCAGCAGACGACCCGGGACGTCGCCATGGGGCTCGCGGAACGGATCGGGGCCCTCGACGAGTTCCGGCTCCTCACCCGGGGCGATCAGCTGCCGGTGTTCGCGTTCACCACGGCCCCGGACGTCACGGCGTTCGACGTCTTCGACGTGTCCCGGCGCATGCGGGAGCGGGGCTGGCTGCTGCCCGCGTACACCTTCCCCGCCCACCGTGAGGACCTCTCCGTGCTGAGGGTGGTGTGCCGCAACGGCTTCTCCTCCGACCTCGCCCAGCTGTTCCTGGAGGACCTGGCCCGCCTCCTGCCCGAACTGCGCTGCCAGTCGCGGCCCCTGACGAGGGACAAGGAGGCGGCGACCGGCTTCCACCACTGAGGCACTGAGGCGCAGCGGCGGGGGGGGGGGGGGGGCCCCCCCGCCCCCCCCCCCCCCGCGGCCCCCCCCCCCCCCCCCCCCCCCCCGGGCGCCCCGGGTCGTCAGGGGGTGTCGGTCGGCGGGGTGTCCTCCGGGTCGTCCGTGCGTG
>NZ_JBVJLW010000025.1:0-86617 GCF_055584525.1 Streptomyces sp. NPDC102514 | reverse complement strand
TTGATTGCGGACCTCGCTCGGTATGCGCATACCACACCAACGACGCAGAGACCGTGAAGCAACGTGTTGATTCTTTACGAGCCCTTAGGGGGTGGGGGCTCGCGTCCGCGGTGAGCTGTCGGCCGGTGGGGGGTGCCCGCGCAGTTCCCCGCGCCCCTAGGTACCCAGGGGCGCGGGGAACTGCGCAGTCTTTTGGCTTTTCAGGGGCGCGGGGAACGGCGCGGGTGACCCCCACTCACCCCCACCGACCCGCACCGCAGCGCACGGAGTGCCCCGGCGGCAGAATGTGATCATGAGCTCGCCTCTGACCTTCCAGCCCGTCCTGGACCGCATCGCCGCCGAGATCGCGCAGACCCCCGGCCGCGGCCGACCCGCCGACTACATCCCGGCCCTCGCCGCCTGCGACCCCCGGAGCTTCGGCATGGCCGTCGCCGAGCTGGACGGCACGGTGTACGGCGTCGGCGACTGGCGCCAGCCCTTCTCGACCCAGTCCATCACCAAGGTCTTCACCCTCGCCCTGGACCTGGCCCACGAGGCCGACGAGCTCTGGGAACACGTCGGCCGCGAACCCTCCGGCAACCCCTTCAACTCGCTCGTCCAGCTGGAGTACGAGAACGGCATCCCCCGCAACCCCTTCATCAACGCGGGCGCCCTCGTCGTCACCGACCGCCTGCACACCCAGACAGGCGACGCCGCGGGCACCCTCCTCGACTTCCTGCGCGCGGAGAGCGGCAACGAACACCTCGCCATCAACGAGGGCGTCGCCGCCTCCGAGTCCGCCCACGGCGACCGCAACGCCGCGCTGGGCCACTTCATGGCGGCGTACGGGAACATCGGCAACCCGGTGCCGGTCCTGCTCGACGAGTACTTCCGGCAGTGCTCCATCGAGGCGTCCTGCGCCGACCTCGCCCTGGCCACCGGCTTCCTCGCCCGCCACGGCATCCGCGCCGACGGCACCCGCCTCCTGTCGATGAGCCAGGCCAAGGAGGTCAACGCGGTCATGCTCACCTGCGGCACGTACGACGCGGCGGGCGAGTTCGCCTACCGCGTGGGCCTGCCCGGCAAGAGCGGCGTCGGCGGCGGGGTCATCGCCGTCGTCCCCGGCCGCTGCACGGTCTGCGTCTGGAGCCCCGGCCTGGACGGACACGGCAACTCGGTCGCGGGAGTCGCCGCACTGGACCGCTTCACCACCATCACCGGCCTGTCGGTGTTCTGACCGGCCACCCGGACAGCTGTCCGGACGGCCGCCCGGGTCGGTAAGACGGCGGTCATGCTGCGGCTGCCGCTCCGAGGCGGACGCGTCGCTTTCCGGCCATCCCGCATTGACACGCTTACCGAGTGTTGGCCAAGGGTTTCACCGTCGATCTGCGTCGCTGTCAGCTGCTCGGGCTCGCGGGCTCGGTCGTCCTCGCGGCGGGAGGCGAGACGGCCGGCGCCCTGCCCGTACGGGAACTGCCGTCGCTCGCGTCCGGACGGGCGGCACTCGGCCTGGTCGGCGTGTACTTCGGAGTCGTGCTGCTCATCGCCGCCTGGGCGCTGCTGGGGCGGGTGGTCCGAGGACCCGAACCGCCGACCCCGCGTGCGCTGCTGGTCGTCCTCGCCGTGTGGGCGATCCCCCTGCTGCTCGCTCCGCCCCTGTTCAGCCGGGACGTCTACAGCTATCTGGCCCAGGGCGCGATGGTCGACGCGCACCTCGACGTCTACACGCACGGCCCCGCCATCCTGGGCGGGCCCCTCGCGGACGAGGTGGCGCCCGTGTGGCGACGGACCGCGACGCCGTACGGGCCCGTCTTCCTCGCCGTCGCCTCCGCGCTGTCCGGGCTCACGCGGGGCGAGGTGCCCGCCGGACTGTTCGGCATGCGGGTCGTCGCGCTGCTCGGCGTGGCCCTGATGGCCGCCGCGCTGCCGAAGCTCGCCCGGCACAGCGGCGCCGACCCCGCCGCCGCGCTGTGGCTGGGCGCGCTCAACCCGCTCGTGCTGCTGCACCTGGTGGCCGGAGCGCACAACGACGCCATCATGCTCGGCCTCCTCGGCGCGGGACTGGTGGCGGCCCTCGGCCGCTGGCCCGTCCTCGGCGCCGTCCTCGTCACCCTGGCCGCACTGGTCAAGGCCCCGGCCGTCCTGGGGCTCGTGGCCGTCGTGGCGCTCCAGGTGCGCGCCGGGCGGGGTATGACGCGGTCCGTCGTCACGACCACGGCCGCCGCCCTCGCCACCACCGTCGCCGCGACCGCCGCGGCCGGTACGGGATACGGCTGGATCGCCGCGCTGAAGACACCCGTGTCCCCGCACAACTGGTCGCCCACCAGCCTCCTCGGCCGCGCCACCGGCGACATCCTCCGGGGTCTCGGCAGCGATCTCGCCCCGTACGCGCTGCCCGCCTGGCACGCCCTCGGCCTCGTACTCACCGCCGTCGTCATCGTCGGCATCTGGCTGCGCCGCCCCCGCGTGAGCCCCGTCTACGCGCTGGGCCTCAGCCTGGCGACGGTGGCCGTGCTCGGCCCGGCCATCCGGCCCTGGTACGCGCTGTGGGGCCTGTTCCTGATCGCCGCCGCGGCGCCCAGCGCGTCCGTACGCCACCGGGTGGCCGCCGTGACCGGAGCGCTCGCCCTCGCCGTCCTGCCGAGCGGCGGCCCGCCCGACAGCGAGCAGCTGGCGCTCGCCGTGTCGGGCGGGATGCTCGCCCTGGTCGTCCTCTGGCAGGCGCACCAGACGTCGAACGCCACCGTCCTGGGGCGGACGGCATGAGGCTGCCGCGCACCGACCGGGGGCGGCTGCTGTTCGTCCTCGCCCTGGCCACCGCCGTGACCGTCTTCACCGCGACCGTGCCCCTGCTGCGGGACTGGTTCGACCTGCGCGTCTACCACGGAGCCGTCGACACCTGGATCCACCACGGCGGGCACCTGTACGACTACCGGGTGCCGGGCACGACGTACGGCTTCACGTATCCGCCGTTCGCGGCGGTCAGCATGCTGCCGATGGCGCTGCTCGGACTGCACACCGCGATCGCCGTCGGTCTGCTGCTCAACCTCGCCGCGACGGCCTTCGTCCTGCACACCCTGTACGTGCTGACCGGGCGCCGGCTGCGCCGGTACGGCCTGTTCGGGCTCGCCGTGGGTCTCTGCCTGCTCGCCCTGCTCGAACCGGTCCGCGACACCTTCAGCTTCGGCCAGGTCAACCTCCTGCTGCTGGCCCTCGTCCTCGCCGACGCCCGGCTGATCGCGCGCGGGCGGAGCCGCTGGGCGGGCGTCGGGATCGGTCTCGCCGCGGCCGTCAAACTCACGCCCGCGATCTTCATCGTCCTGCTGCTGCTCGCCCGGCGCCCGCGCGCGGCGGCCACCGCCACGGGGGTCGCGACGGCCGCCACCGCGTTCGCGGCCCTGGCCGCACCGGACGCCTCCCGCTTCTACTGGACCGACGCGGTCTGGGACACGTCCCGCATCGGCCGCCTGGCCTATGTCTCCAACCAGTCGCTGCAAGGCGTACTGGCCCGTCTCGCCGACCCCGCCGAGCCGAGCCGTGGCATCTGGGCGCTGCTGGCGCTCGCCGTCCTCGGGGTGTGGATGTGGCGGGCGCGCCGGGCCCTCGCCGGCGGGGACGTCCTCGGCGCCTTCGCCCTCACCGGACTCGCCGCCTGTCTGGTCAGCCCCATCACCTGGGTGCACCACCTCGTCTGGCTGCTGCCCTCGCTGGTGATCCTCGCCGAGGCGGGCCTGCGCCGGCGGCGCACACGGCTGCTGTGGCTCGCCGCGGCCCTGTACGCCCTGCTGTGCAGCAGCGTCGTGTGGCTGTGGTTCGACGACGCGTCGGGCATCGGCGGCTTCGTCGGCAGCAACGCATACGTGTGGATCACTCTCGGGCTGCTGCTCGGGCTGCCCGTCGGTCAGCGCCGGGCGGCGGAGCGCCGGCCGTGGAGGCGCAGGGCCAGTGCCACGGCACCCGCGCCGAACACGGCGGCCCCCACGAGCGTCCCCGCCGTCGCCAGCCCGCCTCCGGGACCGTCGGAGTCGTCGGCGGCCGTGCCCGCGGGCGCCGAGGGACCGGCCGGTGGGACGGCGGCCGGACCGGGACCGGACCGCGCCCCGGCCGCCGGACCCGCGGTGGCCCGCGACACGGGACGAGGCAGGAGCGACCCGACCGGATCGACCCGGCCGGTGGCCCCGAAACCCCAGTCGAGCAAGGAGCGCGCCTCCTCGTACACGGCGAACCTGCCGCCCTCCTGAGGGTTCATCACGGTGACGACGAGGGTGTGCCCGCCCCGGCGCGCGGCGGCGACGAGCGTGCTGCCCGCCTGGGTGGTGGACCCGTTCTTGATGCCGATGAGCCCCGGATAGGGCGCGACCCCGTCGGCGCCGGAGAGCAGCCGGTTGGTGTTCTCGATCTCGTACGCCCAGCCGTCGCCGGGGAACTTCGCGCGGACGGTGGCGCAGTAGCGGACGAAGTCCGTGTTGCGGAGCCCCGCGCGCCCGAAGACGGCCAGGTCGTACGCGGACGACACCTGGCCGGGCATGTCGTAGCCGTCGGGTGAGACGACCCGGGTGTCACGGGCGCCCAGGGAGCGGGCCTTGGCCTGCATCTGGGCGGCGGTGGCGCGCCAGCCGCCGTTCATCTCGGCGAGTACGTGGACGGCGTCGTTGCCGGAGTTGAGGAAGACGCCCCGCCACAGGTCGGACGCCCGGTAGGTGTGCCCCGCGCGGACTCCGACCAGGCTGCTGCCGGGGCCGATGTCCGCCAGGTCCGCCTCGGTGACGGTGTGCCGGACCGCGGAGGGCAGCACCGGGAGCACGGTCACCGCGAAGAGGGTCTTCAGCGTGCTGGCGGGCGGCAGGGCGAGGTGCGCGTTGTGTGCCGCGAGCACGTCGCCGGTGTCGGCGTCGGCCACCAGCCAGGACCGGGCGGACATCTCCTGCGGCACGCCGGGCGCTCCTGCCCGCAGCCGGACCTGTGTCCCGGGACGGTCCAATGTCGGAGGCGGCGAGGGCGGCGAGGACGACGAGGCGGGCACGGGCGGGGGATTGGCGGTGTTCGGAGTGGGCCCGGTGTGTGCGCTGCCCGTCCCGGCGCGAGGAGCGACGGCCGTGTGCGCCCCGCCGAGGGCAGCGACCGGTGCCGGCACGAGGGCGAGCGCCCCGACGACGCAGAGGGCGGAGCAGGAGACGGCCGTGCGGGCAGGGAGTCCGATGGTCATATCGCAAACGTAGGAACGCGCAGGTCGCAAGGCGAATTGCCTCGGCCGAACGGGGCTGTCGAACACCCGGATGCCGCAGCGGACGCCGATGCGCGGCAGGTGTTCCCGGCCGCCTACTGGCTGCCCGGCACCGTCTGCTGGACCTGCCTGAGGAAGGTCGCGTTGTCCGGGGTCTGCCGCATCCGCTCCACCAGGGTCTCCAGACCTGCCTGGCCGTCACCGCGGGAGTGCAGGGCGCGCCGCAGACCTCGTACGGCCGTCAACTCGGCGGCCGGGACGAGGAGTTCCTCGCGGCGCGTGCCGGACGGGGTGATGTCGACGGCGGGGAAGACACGGCGGGACGCGAGGGTGCGGTCCAGCCGGAGTTCCATGTTGCCGGTGCTCTTGAGCTCCTCGAAGTAGTAGTCGTCGGCACGGGAGCCGGTGTCCACGAGGGCCGTGGCGATGATGGTGAGCGAGCCGCCCTCCTCGGCGAGCCGCGCGGCGCCGAAGAGCCGCTTGGGCCCCTGGAGCGAGCCCGCGTCGACACCGCCGCTGAGGGTGCGGCCGCCCGCGGCGGCCGCGTTGTTGTGGGCCCGGCACAGCCGGGTGAGCGAGTCGAGCAGGATCACGACGTCCTGGCCCGCCTCGACGAGCCGCTTGGCACGCTCGACGGCCAGCTCGGCCAGCGCGATGTGCTGCTTGGGGCTCTGGTCGAAGGTCGAGGCGAACACCTCGCCGCGGACGGACCGGCGCATGTCGGTCACCTCCTCGGGGCGCTCGTCGAGGAGCACCACCATCAGATGGGCCTCGGGGTGGTTGCCGGCCACGGCGGCGGCCAGCTGCTGGAGCAGTACGGTCTTGCCGGTCTTGGGCGGGGCGACGATCAGGCCGCGCTGGCCCTTGCCGATCGGCGCGACCAGATCGACGAGGCGGGTGGTGAGACCGCCCGCGGGGTGTTCGAGGCGCAGCCGCTCGCGCGGATGCAGCGGGGTCAGATCACGGAAGTGCGGACGGCCGCGTGCCTCGTCGGCGGGACGGCCGTTGATCCGCTGGATCTCTGTGAGGGCGCGCTGCCGGCCGCGCAGTCCTTCGACACGGTCGCCCTTGCGCAGGCCGTACCGGCGGATCAGCGAGGCGGAGACCTGAAGGTCGGCCGCTCCCGGGAGCAGGTTCTCGGCGCGCAGGTGGCCCTGCCCGTTCGAGGTGAGGTCGAGTACGCCGGTGGCCTGCTCCTGGTCCGTGACGGGAGTGGGCGGGCGTTCGAGTGTGGTGGTCATGATGGATGTCCTTTCGCGGACGGATGGTTGAAGTTCTCGGACGGGTCGTGCGGTTGGGGGAGAGGCCGGAGCAGGAGCGGTGATCTCACGCCCTGCACGGCGGAACGCGTCACTTCTCGAACCGCGTACCGCTGACGGACGCGGTACGGAAAGAGCTCCGCGGAGAGAGGTGCTGAGAAGAAGATGCTGTGCGCCGGTCGGAATCGACGGGCGGACCAGCGGGAGAAGAGGAAATCTGCACCGGCGCCTGGAAGCAGGCGTACACAAGTGCTGATAGCACTGTAGCACCCTCTCGTCCGGTGGCGCCGGAAGCGGCCGGAACCCGGGGCGTTGACACAGGTGGTGCCGCGCGCCACGGTGGTCGGCATGGTCGATGCCGGGATCGTCGCTCGCGTACGGGAACTACGGCCGCTGATCAGGCAGAACGCGCTGCGGGCCGAACGCGGCCGACGGGTGCCGGACGAGGTCGTCGCCGCGCTGAGCGGTACCGGGGTGCACCGGATGAACGTCCCCGCGCGGTACGGCGGTTACCGGACCCCGCTGCACACCCAGGTCGACGTCTTCGCCGAGATCGCCCTCGAATGCGCCTCCACGGCATGGGTGACACTCAGTCAGGCCGGAGGCTCGTACATCGCGGCGCTCTTTCCCGACGAGGCGCAGGACGACTTCTTCACCGGACCGGCCGGCCCCGATGTCAGGATCGGCGGCACGCTCGTCCCCGGCGCCACGGCGGTGCCGTACGACGGGGGCTATCGGGTGGACGGCGCCTCGGGCTTCGCGACCGGCTGCCATCACGCGGACTGGCATCTGCTGACGGCCGCGGTCGTCCCCGCCGGCGGACGGCCCCAGGAAGGGCCGCCGGAGGTGCTGTGGGTCGCGGTGCCGATGTCCGAGCTGGAGATCCTGGACGACTGGGACACCACAGGTCTCGCCGGTACTGGCAGCAACACGGTGGTGGCCCGGAACATTCCCGTCCCCGCACACCGGGTGCTCCCGGTCGGGCCGATGCTGGCCGGCCGGACCCCGTCGAAGACCAACGCGGACGACCCCTTCTACCGCATGCCCGTGCTGCTGCTCTTCTGCGCCTGGACCGCGGCGGCCGCACTGGGCCTGGGGCGGGCGGCGCTGACGGAGTTCGACGAGCGCATCCACCGGCGCGGCATCACGTACACCTTCCACGAGCGGCAGGACGAGGCCACCGTCACCCATCTCACCTTCGCCGAGGCCCAGTTGAGGATCTCCGCCGCCGAACTGGTGGCCGCCCGGCTGATCACCGAGATCGAGACCAAGGCGCGCGACGGCAACGCGTACACCCCGCTGGAGCGGTCCAGGATCCGTGCCGAGTGCGGCTATCTCACCCGGCTCTGCAAGGAGGCCGTCGAGCTGCTCGCCTCGGCCGCCGGCGCCTCCTCCCTCCAGCGGTCCGTGCCGCTGCAGCGCATCGCCCGTGACATCAACGCCCTGACGTTGCACTCCTTCGTCAACCCCGCCACCAACCTGGAGATCTACGGCCGCGTACTCTCGGGCGTCGACCCGGGCACCCCCTTCCTGTGACGGCCTCCGACTGCCGTCGACCGCAGTCAGGAGATCGCGTTGGACAGCACGGCAGCCGAACCGTCGAACGACACGTCAGGTACATCCGGTACGTCCCGTGCGTCCGGCGAGCCGCACCGCCTCGACCCGGCCGGCGGCTGTCCGCACGCCGACAACGCGCGCCTTCTCGCACGCGGAGCCGTGGCGTCGGTCGTCCTGCCCGGCGGGGTGGACGGCGTGGCGGTGCTGGGGCACGAGGCGCTGAAGGAGTTCCTCGCCCACCCCCAAGTGGCCAAAAACGCAGGGCACTTCACCGCGCTGCGGGAGGGCCGCATCGCCCCCGGATGGCCCCTTGCCACCTTCGCGACGGTACGGGGCATGACGACCGCGGACGGCGACGACCACCGGCGGCTGCGGTCCCTGGTCAGCAAGGCGTTCACCGTCCGCCGGGTCGAGGAACTGCGCCCGCGCGTCGAGGAGTTGACCGAGGAACTGCTCGACGACCTGGAGCGGGCCGCCCGCGACGGCGGGGGAGTCGCCGATCTGCGCGCGCACTTCGCGATGCCGCTGCCGATGGGCGTCATCGGTGAACTGCTGGGCGTGGACGCCGAGTTCCGCGAGCGGCTCCACCACCTCTCCAGCCAGGTCGTCGCCACCGACATCGGCCCCGAGCGTGCGCTGGCCGCCAACCGGGAACTGATGGCCGTCCTCGGCGCGGTCGTCGAGGCCAGGACCGAGCGGCCGGGCGACGACCTCACCAGCGCGCTGATCGCCGCGCGCGACGAGGGCGGCGACCGGCTCACCCACGAGGAACTCCTCGGCACCCTGGTCCTGATGATCATCGCCGGGCACGAGACCACACTGAACCTGATCACCAACGCGGTACGCGCCCTGTGCGGCCACCGTGACCAGCTGGCACGGGTCGTGCGGGGCGAGGCCGGCTGGGCCGACGTCGTCGAGGAGACCCTGCGCTGGGACGCGCCGGTCAGCTACTTCCCCTTCCGCTACCCCGTCGGCGACCTGACCGTCGACGGCACCGTCATACCCGGAGGCACACCCGTCCTCGCCGGCTACTCGGCCGCGGGCCGCGACCGGGCCGCGCACGGCCCCGACGCCGACCTCTTCGACGTCACCAGGCCCGCCGGACCCGGCGCCGCCCGGCATCTGTCCCTCGGCCATGGCGCCCACTACTGCCTGGGCGCCCCACTGGCCCGGATGGAGTCCGCCATCGCCCTGGAACGCCTGTTCACGCGCTTCCCCGGCCTCGACCTCGCCGTGCCCGAGGCGGACCTCGCCCGCAGCGCCAGTTTCGTGGGCAACAGCGTCCAGACACTCCCCGTACGGGTGTGACGCCGGACTTCCGGAGCAATCATGGAGAGCCGGAGCAATCATGAAGGGTGTGTCGATCCGGCCCGGGCCCGTTCGTCGGTGGGGTGCAAGGACCCCTGCACACCGGGATCGCCACCATGCGTCACCACCGGGAGGAACCATGAAGTACGTGATGTTCATCTGCACACCCGTCGACGGTGAGGAGCTGAGCCCCGAGGAGATCGCCGACGACCCCCGTTTCACCTCGTACATCGACCATGTGCGCGCCGGTGGCATGGTGAAGGGCGGTGCGCGGCTGCGGCCGGCCGCCGACGCCACCACCGTCCGTGTCCAGGGCGACGAGGTACTGCTCAGCGACGGCCCGTTCGCGGAGTCCAAGGAGTACATCGCGGGCTTCGACATCATCGAGGTCGCCGACCTCGACGAGGCCATCGCGCTCGCCTCCCGCCACCCGGCCGCGCTGGGCGGTGGATCGGTCGAGGTACGGCCGATCTGGGAATGAACGGCGCCGAAGAGGCGGAGAAGGGCACGGCGGCGGACGGCGTCGAGGAGGCCGTCGCCGCCGCCTTCCGCGAGGAATGGGGCCAGGTCGTCGCCACCCTGATCCGGGTGACCGGCGACTGGGACCTCGCCGAGGAGTGCGCACAGGACGCCTTCACCCAGGCCCTCGACCGGTGGCGGCGCGACGGGGTGCCGCGCCGCCCCGGCGCCTGGCTGACCACGACCGCGCGCAACCGGGCCATGGACGTGACGCGCCGCAGGGCGGTGGGGGCGGCGAAACTGCGGGAGGTCGCGATGCTGGCACGGGACGGGGGACCCGGCGGCCCGCAGGACCCGGACTCCGACGACGACAGCGGGGTGACGGACGACCGGCTGCGGCTGATCTTCACCTGCTGCCATCCCGCGCTGCCCGTCGAGGCCAGGGTCGCCCTGACCCTGCGTACCCTCGCGGGGCTCACCACACCCGAGATCGCCCACGCCTTCCTCGTCCCCGAGGCGACGATGGCGCAACGCCTCGTCCGGGCCAAGCGGAAGATCCGCAACGCCGGCATCCCGTACCGGGTGCCGCCCGCGCATCTGCTCCCCGAACGCACGACGGGGGTGCTGGGCGTGCTGTACCTGCTGTTCAACGAGGGGTACGCGGCCTCGTCCGGCGCGGACCTGATCCGTACGGACCTCTGCGCGGAGGCCATCAGGCTGGCCCGGGTACTGGCCCGTCTCATGCCGGACGAGCCCGAGGTGCTCGGCCTGCTCGCGCTCCTGCTGCTGCACGACGCCCGGCGCGGCACCCGCGTGGACGCGGCCGGGGAACTGGTCACGCTGGAGGACCAGGACCGCACGGCATGGGACCGGGCGGAGATCGACGAGGGCGCCGCCCTGCTGGAGACCGCGCTGCGCCGGGGGCGGCCGGGCCCGTACCAGATCCAGGCGGCCGTCGCGGCCTGCCACACCACCGCGGCCACGGCACAGGACACGGACTGGGCGGACATCGCCGGACTGTACGCCGAGCTGGAACGCCGGGTCCCGTCGGCCGTGGTGCGCCTCAACCGCGCGGTGGCCGTCGGCATGGCAGAGAGCCCCGAAGCCGGGCTGGTCCTCGTCGCGGACCTGGAGGAGGGCGGCGAACTGGCGGGCTACCACCTGCTGCCCGCCACCCGGGCGGACCTCCTGCGGCGCACGGGCCGCCTGGAGGAGGCCGCCGAGGCGTACGGACGGGCGCTGGAACTGGTGGAGAACGACGCCGAGCGGCGCTTCCTGCGAAAGAGGCTCGCGGAGTGCCGATCGGGCCGGTAGGTGTCGATCCGGCCGGGGGCCGTTCGTCGGTGGGGTGTAGGTACCCCACCGACCTGGAGGATCCGATGACCACCACCGTTCCCACCTGGCGTACCGGCCGCCTGCTCGCTCTGCTGTCGACGCGCCGTCCGCGGGCCGCGCGCCCCGCGCCGAAGCGGGCCGCCGGCCTCGGCAAGGGCGGCCCCGGCGAGATCGACGGCCCGGCCGTCTGGCTCGCGGGCCTCCGGCTGATGGGATGAGAGGCTGCCGGGCCGAGCGGCTACGGGGTCAGCTCGAAGATTCCGTAGCCGAACGCCTCCGCGGTGACCGTGCCACCGTCCGCGACGACTCCGGACGCTTCGAGGGCCCGGCCGGGACGGAGGTCCCCGAGCGGGCAACTCGTCGGCTCCTGACGGGGGTTGACGACCACCAGATACCGTCCGCCGCGTACGTGCACGAAGGGGTAGCCCGCGTGCACCACCTCCACCGAGCCGTCCGGGCCGAGTTCGGGCGTGGACGTGCGCAGGGCGATGAGACGGCGTACGAGGTGGAGGAGGGACGTGTCGTCGGCGCGCTGGGCGGCGACGGTGGGGCGGCCGGGATCGGGGTCGACCGGGAGGTACGGGTGATCGGACGTGGAGAAACCGGCGTTCGGGCCGTCGTCCCACTGCATCGGCGTACGGGAACCGGCGCGATTGTAGGCGGGCCCGAGCACACTGCCCTCCGTGTCGGGGAGGTCCGGGATGTACCGCATACCGATCTCGTCGCCGTAGTAGATGGCGGGCAGGGTGGGCCAGGTGAGCTGGAAGACGAAGGCGACCGGGAGCTGTTCGGCCGAGCGCGGCCCGCAGTTGAGGCGCGAGAAGTCGTGGTTGGCGGTCGGCAGCGAGATGAAGCCGCTGTCGCCGAGGGCCGTCGACGCCTGCTGCCAGGCCTCGACGAAGGGCCGCGGCGAGCCCTTGCCGCTCGGGTCGAAGAAGCAGTCGAGCGGATCCCAGTCGAGGTTGACGGTCCCGGAGCCGTTGCTCCACAGCGAGCGCAGCGCCAGGCCGTCCGTGGGACCGCCGAACTGGAGGAAGAAGTCGGTGTGGAACCCCGCCGGGACGGACACCTCCGGCTCGCCCCACTCCGAGAGGATCACCGCGTCCGGGTGCGTACGGTCCAGCCAGTGACGCAGCTCCGTCCAGATCCTGCTCGTCTCCGTCTTGTCCGGGTCGTCCTTGACGAGCGAGGCCGCCATGTCGACGCGGAAGCCCGACAGGCCGAGGCCCAGCCAGTGGTCCATGATCGTGCGCAGCGCCTCCCGGTTGGCGCGCGGGCCCTCCGCGTCCACCGGCTGACGCCACGGCTCGGCCGGATTCATGCGTGCGTAACCGAAGTTGAGGGCGGGCTGGAAGGCGAAGAAGTTCGGCAGATACGCGCCCGGACGGCTGCCGGGCGAGTCCACGAAACCGTCCGGGCGGCCCTCGGCCGCCCAGATGTAGCGATGGTCGCCGGGATCGTCCGCCGACGCCGTGAACCACGGGTGCCGGTCGGAGGTGTGCCCCGCGACCAGATCGAGGAGTACGCGGATTCCGTGGCCGCGCGCCCGGTCGACGAGCTTGGCGAGGTCGTCGTTGGAGCCGTAGCGCGGCGCCACGTTCAGATAGTCGGAGACGTCGTACCCGGCGTCCCCGAACGGCGAGGCGAAACACGGGTTCAGCCAGACGGTGTTCACCCCGAGCCAGGCCAGATGGTCCAGCCGCTCGCAGATGCCGTCGAAGTCGCCGATCCCGTCGCCGTTCGAGTCCGCGAACGACTGCGGGTAGATCTGGTAGAAGACCGCGTCGGCCAGCCATGCGGGTGCGGGGCGGAAGGAGCTCATGGGGCAGGTACAGCCTTTCCCTGGGCGGAACGTCCTCGATGTCGAGGGTGACAGTGCCCGGCAGTGTCCGAAAGGCCGCGCCTTGGCCAGAGCCCGGACGGGAAGTCCCGGGAAGCCACGGAAGCCCTCGGGAAACCCGCGGGAAGCCCTAAGCTGATCGACGATGTTCACCCCTCAGGGCCCCACGTTCCGCGAACTCGCCGTGCAGGCGCTGTCGTCCGTCGAGCACGGCTACGACCTCCTCGCACCGAAGTTCGACCACACCCCGTTCCGTACGCCGGACTCGTTCCTGCGGTCCGTCGCGCGGGCCCTGACGGACATGGGACCGTTCGGGCGCGGGCTCGACCTGTGCTGCGGCACCGGCGCGGGCATGGACGTGCTGGGCACGGTGTGCCGGGACAGCGTCACCGGCATCGACATCAGCGCGGGCATGCTCGCCGAGGCGCGTCGGCGTGAGCGGCCCGGCGGACCGCCCGCCGGCTGGGTGCGCGGCGACGCCCTCGCCCTGCCGTTCGGCCCGGTCTTCGACCTGGTCGTGAGCTTCGGGGCGTTCGGACACTTCCTGCCCCGCGAACTGCCCGGCCTGTTCGAGCAGGTCCACTCGGTGCTGAGGCCCGGCGGCCGGTTCGCCTTCCCGATCGTCGCCCCGGCCCCTCCCGCGTCGCCCGGCTACTGGGCCATGCTCGGCTTCGACGCGGTCATGAAGGTGCGCAACGCGGTGTGGCGTCCGCCGTTCGTCATGTACTACCGCGAGTTCCGGCTCGGCGACGTGCGGCGGGAACTGGCCCGCGCCGGCTTCACGGTCGAGCTGCACGCCCTGCCCGAGTTCGGCCGCAGGGACGACGGCAGCCCGCGCTGCCGGATGGTGGTGGCCACAAGGCCCGGACCAGCGGTTTAACCGCTCCGGGAGCACTCCGGGGGCCGCTCCTGCCCCCGGTTCCACCGCGGTGCGCCGTACCGGCGTATGAGATCCGTCAAGAGCGCGCACAACGGCGTCAGGGAGCCGTCAACGTGCGCCGCGAGCGGTTCCGTCGGATGTTTGCTCTGAAGGTCAAGGCGTTCGGCCGGGGCACTGGCGTGGTCCGCCAGGGCACCGGCACCGCATCCGGAACCTCATTCAGGAGCTCACGATGGCCGATGTGGCCTTCGTCGTCACCACGATCGCGCTCTTCGCGCTGGTGGCCCTCGTCGCCAAGGGGGTGACGAAGCTGTGACCGCCGAGACCATCATCGGCCTGATCGTGGCCGTCGCCCTGCTGGGCTATCTCGTCCTCGCCCTTGTGTTCCCCGAGAGGTTCTGAGCACGACATGAGCCCCGTACTCGCCGGCATCCTTCAGCTGCTGGCACTCATAGCGGCGCTGGCACTCGCCTATCGCCCCCTCGGCGACCACATGGCCCGGGTCTACTCCTCGGACCGGCATCTGCGCGTCGAGAAGTGGATCTACAAGGGCATCGGCGCCGACCCGGACACCGGGATGCGCTGGCCCGCGTACCTGCGCGGAGTCCTCGCCTTCTCCGCCGCCGGGGTGCTCTTCCTGTACCTCCTGCAGCGTCTGCAGGGTGTGCTGCCCGGTTCGCTCGGCTTCTCCTCGATCGACCCGGACCAGGCGTTCAACACCGCCGTCTCCTTCGTCACGAACACCAACTGGCAGTCGTACTACGGCGAACAGGCCATGGGCCACGTCGTGCAGACCGCCGGTCTTGCCGTGCAGAACTTCGTCTCCGCGGCCGTCGGCATGGCGGTCGCCGTCGCCCTCGTACGAGGCTTCGCGCGCTCCAGGAACGGCGACCTCGGCAACTTCTGGGCGGACCTCGTCCGCGGGGTCGTCCGCATCCTGATACCGCTGTCCGTGGTGGCCGCGATCGTCCTGGTCGCCTGCGGGGTGATCCAGAACTTCTCCGGCATCCACGAGGTCGGCCAGTTCTCGGGCGGCTCGCAGCAGTGGAACGGCGGCGCGGTCGCCTCCCAGGAGGCCATCAAGGAACTCGGCACCAACGGCGGCGGCTACTTCAACGCCAACAGTGCCCACCCCTTCGAGAACCCCACCCCCTTCTCGAACCTCTTCGAGATCTTCCTGCTCCTGGTGGTGCCGTTCTCGCTGACCCGCACCTTCGGCCGGATGGTCGGCAGCCTGAAGCAGGGCTACGCGATCCTCGCCACCATGGCCACCATCTGGGTCGGCTTCGTCGCCCTGATGATGTGGACCGAGTTCGCCCACCACGGCCCCGCCTTCGACCTCGCGGGCGGCGCTCTGGAGGGCAAGGAGACCCGCTTCGGCGTCGGCGCCTCGTCGATCTTCGCGGTGTCCACGACCCTGACCTCGACCGGCGCGGTGGACTCCTTCCACTCCTCGTTCACGGGCCTCGGCGGCGGCATCACCATGCTGGGCATGCAGCTCGGCGAGATCGCGCCCGGTGGTACCGGCTCCGGCCTCTACGGCATGCTGATCATGGCGATCATCGCGGTGTTCATCGCCGGTCTGATGGTCGGCCGCACCCCCGAGTACCTGGGCAAGAAGATCGGCACCCGCGAGATCAAGTTCGCGGCCCTGTACATCCTCATCACCCCGGCACTCGTACTCGTCCTCACCGCCGCCGCGATGGCCCTGCCGACGCCGGGCCACTCGATGACCAACACCGGGGCACACGGCTTCTCCGAGATCCTGTACGCCTACACGTCCGCCGCCAACAACAACGGCTCGGCCTTCGCGGGTCTGAACGCGGACACCCAGTGGTTCAACACCACCCTGGGCGTGGCGATGCTGCTCGGCCGGTTCCTGCCCATGGTGTTCGTCCTCGCACTGGCCGGTTCGCTCGCCGGACAGAAACCCGTACCGGAGACGGCGGGCACCCTGCGCACCGACAAACCGCTGTTCACCGGACTGCTGGTGGGCGCGATCCTCGTCATCACCGGTCTCACGTATTTCCCCGCGCTCGCGCTGGGTCCGCTGGCGGAGGGGCTGGCATCATGACGACACACATACACCCCGACAAGAACAGCGACAGCGGCAGCGACACCGGTGCCGACACCGGCGCACCGGCCGGACGCACCGTCGGCGAAGGCCGCGTCGGCGTGGGTCTCTTCGACCCGAAGCAGCTGGTCAGGTCCCTGCCGGACGCCTTCCGCAAGCTCGACCCGCGGGTGATGGTCAAGTCCCCCGTGATGTTCGTGGTGCTGGTCGGCTCGGTCCTGACGACGGCCTTCTCGTTCAAGGACCCGGGCGACTGGTTCGGCTGGACGATCAGTGCCTGGCTCTGGCTGACGGTCGTCTTCGCCAACCTGGCGGAGGCGGTCGCGGAGGGCCGTGGCAAGGCGCAGGCCGACACCCTGCGCAAGGCGAAGACCGACACGATCGCGCGCAGGCTGTCCACGGACGGCGGCTCCGAGGAGCCGGTGGCGGGCACCGAGCTGCGCATCGGCGACCGGGTCGTCTGCGAGGCCGGCGACATCATCCCCGGCGACGGTGACGTCGTCGAGGGCGTGGCCTCCGTGGACGAGTCGGCGATCACGGGGGAGTCGGCCCCGGTCATCCGGGAGTCCGGCGGCGACCGCTCGGCCGTCACCGGCGGCACGAAGGTGCTGTCCGACCGCATCGTCGTCAGGATCACCACGAAGCCCGGCGAGACCTTCATCGACCGCATGATCAACCTGGTCGAGGGCGCCGCCCGGCAGAAGACGCCCAACGAGATCGCGCTGAACATCCTGCTCGCCTCGCTGACGATCGTCTTCCTCCTCGCGGTGGCCACGCTGCCGCCGTTCGCGGACTACGCGGGCACGCACCTCACGATGGTCGTGCTGGTGGCGCTGCTCGTCTGCCTGATCCCGACCACGATCGGCGCGCTGCTCTCCGCGATCGGCATCGCGGGCATGGACCGGCTGGTGCAGCGCAACGTCCTGGCCATGTCCGGCCGGGCGGTCGAGGCCGCCGGTGACGTGTCCACGCTGCTGCTCGACAAGACCGGCACCATCACGCTCGGCAACCGGCAGGCCGCCGAGTTCGTGCCCGTCGCCGGGACCACCGAGGCGGAACTGGCCGACGCCGCCCAGCTCTCCTCGCTGGCCGACGAGACCCCCGAGGGCCGTTCCGTCGTCATCCTGGCGAAGGAGCGGTACGGGCTGCGCGAGCGCCACCAGGGCGAGCTGGCGCACGCCGAATGGATCACCTTCACCGCCCAGACCCGGATGTCCGGGGTCGACGTGGACGGACGCAGGGTCCGCAAGGGAGCGGCCGGCTCGGTCGTCGCCTGGGTGAAGGAGCGGGGCGGCACGGTCACCGAGGACGTGGCGAGCAGGGCCGACCGGATCTCCGAGGCGGGCGGCACCCCGCTGCTCGTGGCCGTCGACGACGCCGAGGGCGCCCGTGTACTGGGTGTCATCCACCTCAAGGACGTCGTCAAGGACGGGATGCGCGAGCGGTTCGACGAACTGCGCCGCATGGGCATCAGAACCGTCATGATCACCGGCGACAACCCGCTGACGGCCAGGGCCATCGCCGAGGAGGCGGGCGTCGACGACTTCCTCGCGGAGGCCACCCCCGAGGACAAGATGGCGCTCATCAAGCGGGAGCAGGCGGGCGGCAAGCTCGTCGCGATGACGGGCGACGGTACGAACGACGCTCCGGCGCTGGCCCAGGCGGACGTGGGGGTGGCCATGAACACGGGCACCTCGGCCGCCAAGGAGGCCGGGAACATGGTCGACCTCGACTCCAACCCGACCAAACTCATCGAGATCGTCGAGATCGGCAAGCAGCTCCTCATCACCCGGGGCGCCCTGACGACGTTCTCCATCGCCAACGACGTCGCCAAGTACTTCGCGATCATCCCCGCGCTGTTCGCGGCGGTCTACCCGGGCCTGGACAAGCTCAACATCATGCGGCTGTCGTCGCCGGACTCCGCGATCCTCTCCGCGGTGATCTTCAACGCGCTGGTCATCATCGCCCTGGTGCCGCTCGCCCTGCGCGGAGTGCGGTACCGGCCGGTCAGCGCCGACCGGCTGCTGCGGCGCAACCTCGGCATCTACGGCCTGGGCGGACTGATCGCGCCCTTCATCGGCATCAAGATCATCGATCTGCTCCTCTCCCTCGTCCCCGGGCTGTAGCTCCCCGACCTTCCTCGAAAGCGTGCTGATCGTCATGAACAACTCGGTCACGAACACCGCCCGCCTGCTGGGCGCGGGGCTGCGGGCGCTCCTGGTCCTCACCGTCGTCTGCGGAGTGCTCTACCCCCTCGCCGTGACGGGCGTCGCCCAGGCGCTCTTCAACACGAAGGCGAACGGGTCGGAGATCACCTCGGGCGGCAAGGTCGTCGGCTCCTCGCTGATCGGCCAGCAGGGCTACGGCCTCGACTACTTCCAGCCCCGGCCGGCGAACGGCCTGGGCGAGAACTCCGTCAACACCCGGTACAAGCTGATCCTCTCCGGTGCCACCAACCGCTCCGGGGACAACGCCGAACTGATCGCATGGGTGAAGGAGGCCAAGGCCGCGGTCGTCAAGGACAACTCGACGGCCGACTACAAGGTCAAGCCGTCCCAGGTCCCCGCCGACGCGGTGACGTCCTCCGGATCCGGCCTCGACCCGGACATCTCCCCGGCCTACGCCGACCTCCAGGTGCACCGGGTCGCCGAGCGGAACGGCCTGTCCGTGGGCCGGGTGCAGCAACTCGTGGACCGGCACACCGACGGTCGCACGCTCGGCTTCATGGGCGAGCCCCGGGTGAACGTCCTCGAACTCAACACCGCGCTCAAGGAGCTGACCAAGGGCTGACGCCGGGGACCGCCCAGGCGGTCGGGAGGGGCCGATCGGCTGGGCCGGGCCGTTGTCAGTGGCCCGCGTTAGTCTGCGAACATCTGCTCGTTCTGTCCGATCTGGGAGGTTTTCATGGCTTCACGCCTCAACCCCTACATCAGCTTCGACGGCGACGCCCGGCCGGCGATGGAGTTCTACAAGGAGGTCTTCGGCGGCACGCTGGCGCTGAACACCTTCGGGGAGGCCGGTGCGCCGGGCACCCCGGAGGCCGACCAGATCATGCACGGCATGCTGGAGACCCCGAGCGGCTTCACCCTGATGGGAGCCGACACCCCACCGGGCATGGAGTACTCGCCGGGCGGCAACTTCTCGGTCAGCCTGAGCGGCGACGACGAGAGCGAGCTGCGCGGCTGGTGGGAGAAGCTGTCCGCCGGGGGCACGGTCTCCGTCCCGCTGGAGAAACAGATGTGGGGCGACGTCTTCGGGATGTGTACGGACCGGTTCGGCATTCCCTGGATGGTCAACATCGGCCAGACACAGGAGTAGCGACGGACCTTCGGAGTGGGCGGCCCCGTGGGGCCGCCCGCCTCGGTCGCGCCGGGCAGCTGCGGTCGTAGCGGTCGAAGCGGTCGAAGAGCGGTGGCACGAAGCGGTCGCGGACCGGTGGCACACTGACCCGGTCACCGAAGGAGCCCAGTCAGTGCCCATGATCCGCAACCTCAGCCGAGTGGTCCGCCGCGCCTATCGCCGCACGGTGGACCTCAGCCATCCCGCCCGTTCCCCCCTCGGCAGCGCGGTGGAGAACTGCGTGGTCTACCGCGAGGGCGGACGGCAGCCCGGCGACTGGGCGCCGGGCGAGGCGATCCGCCGGACCCGCGAGGGCCGGGACGGCTTCGTCTGGATCGGCCTCCACGAACCGACCGAGGAGGAGTTCGCCGGCCTCGCCAAGCTGTTCGGCCTGCATCCGCTGGCCGTCGAGGACGCGATCCACGCGCATCAGCGGCCGAAGGTCGAGCGGTACGACGACACGCTGTTCGCCGTCTTCAAGACCGTCCGGTACGTCGAGCACGAGCAGCTCACCGCGACCAGCGAGGTCGTGGACACCGGCGAAGTGATGGTCTTCGTGGGCCGGGACTTCGTGATCACCATCCGGCACGGCAGCCACGGCTCCCTCGGCCCGCTGCGGGAGGCCCTGGAGCGCCTGCCCGAACAGCTGCGGAAAGGGCCCTCGGCGGTCCTGCACGCCATCGCGGACCAGGTGGTCGACGACTACCTCGACGTCACGGACGCCGTACAGAACGACATAGAGGCCGTCGAGACCGCGGTCTTCGCCGAGCGCACCGCCCGCGGCGACGCCGGCCAGATCTACCAGCTCAAGCGCGAACTGCTCGAACTGAAGCGCGCGGTGGTGCCCCTGCACCGGCCCCTGCAGATCCTCGCCCACGAACCGCCGGTCGCCCTCTCCCCGGAGATCCAGCCGTACTTCCGTGACGTGGCCGACCACCTGGCCCGCGCCACCGAGCAGATCAACGCCTTCGACGGGCTGCTCGACTCGATCCTCCAGGCCCATGTGGCCCAGGTGACGGTCGCCCAGAACGAGGACATGCGCAAGATCACGGCCTGGGCCGCCATCGTCGCCGTACCGACCATGATCTGCGGCATCTACGGCATGAACTTCGACCACATGCCGGAACTGCACTGGACGTACGGCTATCCGCTGGCCCTCGGTGTCATCGCCACCCTCTGCCTGGGCATCCACCGGGGGTTCCGGCGCAACGGCTGGCTCTGAGCCCGGCCCCGCGGGGGCGGAAGCACGGGCCCAGCGCGTGCGCCGGAGTCGGCGCGTACGTCGGCGCCGGCTCGTGGCGTCGATGCCGGCTCGTGCGTCCGAGTCAGCTCGTGCGTCGCAGTCAGCTCTTGATGAAGGCCAGCAGGTCGGCGTTGAAGGCCTTCTCGAACTCGCCGACCAGGCCGTGCGGGGCGCCAGGGTACGTCTTGAGCGTGGCGTCCTTGACGATCTGTACCGTCTTGAGGGCGGCGGCCCCGATGGCCACGATCTGGTCGTCCTCGCCGTGCGCGACCAGCGTGGGGACGTCGATGCTGCGCAGGTCCTCGGTGAAATCCTGCTCCGAGAACTGCTCGACGCAGTCGTACGCGGCCTTCAGGCCAACCTGCATGCTCCACAGCCAGAAGGAGCGGCGCAGACCTTCCGACACGGTGGCACCGGGCCGGTTGAAGCCGTAGAACGACTCGCTGAGGTCCCAGTAGAACTGCGAGCGGTCCGCCTCGACGCCGGCGCGGATGCCGTCGAACACCTCACGCGGGGTGCCCTCGGGGTTGTCCGCCGTCTTCAGCATCAGCGGCGGTACGGCGCCCAGCAGGACGACCTTCGCGACCCGCCGGGTGCCGTGGCGGCCGACGTAACGGGTCACCTCGCCGCCGCCGGTCGAGTGACCGACCAGGATCACGTTGTCGAGGTTGAGGCCCTCGATGAGTTCGGCCAGGTCGTCCGCGTACCGGTCCATGTGGTTGCCCTGCCACGGCTGGTCGGAGCGGCCGTGGCCACGGCGGTCGTGGGCGACGGCACGGAAGCCGTTGTCGGCCACCAGGCGGGCCTGACCGTCCCAGGCGTCGGCGTTGAGCGGCCAGCCGTGGCTGAAGACGACCGGCTGACCGGTACCCCAGTCCTTGTAGAAGATCCCGGTGCCGTCGCTGGTGGTGAAGGTTGCCATGGGGGATGCCTCTCTGTTCGTGTCGTCGCGTGGTCATGCGGCTCATGGGGCTCATGCGTGTTCGGGCTGGAGGAGTGGCCCGACGCCCGCCCGGTCCGTGGTGCTCGCCGGAGGGCATGCTTTCGACACTAAGGTGGCGAGCCGTTTCCGCAATCCGTCGTCCGGCCGCGTTCACGGAGCGGACGGCCGGGCGTCAGAGATCCGCCTCGTCCAGTACGCCGTTCAGCGCGAGCCGTATCGCCGCCTCCGGGCCCAGCCCGCGGCCCTCGCGCACGGCTTCGGCGAAACCGGTGTCGCCGAGGGTGGCCCGGAGCTGGCGGGCGTACTCCCGGCGGAAGACGGTCGCCTCGATGTCGGCGAGCTGGGGGAGTCCGGCCGAGTACCAGAGCCGGGTGCCCACACCCAGCAGACGGGCCGCGCGCTCGGGCTCGCCGGCGGCGGTCTCCGCCGCGATCAGGAGGTCGGCGACGGCCGCCGCACCCAACCGGTCGTGGACGCGCCACTTGGCCGCCAGCGCCTCGCGGGCGGAGAGGAGCGCCGCCTCCGGCCGCCCGAGCCCGATCCCGGCGAGGGCGACGAAGAAGTCGCCCCAGGCCCGCATCCACAGCTCCCCCCGCTTCTCACAGTCGAGGCGCAGCCGCTCCGCGACCACCGCGCACCGCTCGAACGCGCCCTGCCCGGCGAGCAGATACGCCTGTACGGCCAGCGTCAGCAGCTGGAAGAACTCCGCGCCGCCCCCGGCCCCGGGCCCCTGGGTGTTGCTGCCGTACAGCAGGGCCGACCGCGCCGACTCGCCGCGCACCGCGAGGCTCGCCCCCGTCAATGGCAGTGCGGAGATGGGCAGTTGACGTTCCTGCGCCAGCCACACATATGCCGCGCTCACGGATTCGGCCGCGTCCACGTCGTCCGGTACGACGGTGACCAGCCGGTGGGTCCAGGTCGCCAGGGTGTGCCCGGGGACACCCTCGGGTGCCCGGCGCAGCGCCCGCTCCAGATAGCCGCGCCCCTCGTCGGCGAAGCCGCACGCGAACCAGAAGTACCAGAGCGTGCCGGTGAGTTCGAGCGCCGGCTCGGGCTCCGGCGCCGCCAGGCTCTCCTCCAGCGCGACCCGCAGATTGGCGTGCTCCACACTCAGCCGTTCGGCCCACATGCGCTGGCCGGGGCCCAGCCATTCGGCCTCCCCCTGCCGGGCGATCCAGCGGAAGTAGTCGAGATGACGGGCGCGTACGGCGTCCTGTTCGCCGAGGCCTTCCAGCCAGTCGGCGCCGAAGGTGCGAAGGGTGTCGAGCATGCGGTAGCGGCCTGCCACGCTGTCGTTCTCGCGGGTGACGATCGACTTCTCGGTGAGCGACGCGAGCAGGGTGAGGATCTCCTCCGCGTCCAACGGGCCGCCGTGGCAGACGAATTCGGCCGCCTCCACGTCCCAGCCGCCCGCGAACACGGACAGCCGGGCCCACAGCAGCCGCTCCAGCGGGGTGCACAGCTCATGGCTCCAGCCGATCGCCGTGCGCAGCGTCTGATGCCGGGCGAGCCGGGGCCTGGCGGGCGAGACGAGCAGGTCGAAGCGGGAGTCGAGGCCGTGCAGCAGCCGGTCGAGTGGGAAGCCGCGCAGGCGTACCGCCGCCAGTTCCAGGGCGAGGGGAATCCCGTCGAGCCGGGCGCAGACCGCCGCGACGTCGGCCCTGTTGCTGTCGGTCAGAGTGAACGACGGCACCGCGGCGGCGGCGCGGGCCGTGAACAGCGCCACCGCGTCGGCGTGCTCGCCGAGCGGCAGCGGTGCCAGCGACAGCAGATGCTCACCGGGCACGCCCAGCGGCTGTCGGCTGGTGGCCAGGACCCGTAACTCCGGTACGTGCGCGAGGAGTTCCTGGACGACACGGCCGCACTCGGCGAGCACGTGCTCGCAGGTGTCCAGGACGAGCAGCAGCGGCCCGTCGTCGAGATGCTCGCAGACCGCCACCAGCAGCGGGCGCAGTGTCTGTTCCGTCAGCCGGGTCGCCTCCGCCACCGCGTTCGTGAGGAGGTCCGCGTTCTGCAGATCGGAGAGTTCCACCAGCCACACCCCGCCGGGGAACTTGGTCTGTGCGGTGTGTGCGGCCCGCAGTGCCAGCCGGGACTTGCCGACGCCTCCGGGGCCGGTGAGGGTCAGGAGGCGGGTGGACTCCAACAGTGCGCCGATCCGGGCGAGTTCGGCCGCGCGGCCGACGAACGTGTTGGGCTCGGCGGGAAGATTGCCGCTCCTGCCGCTGCGTACCGAGGCGCTCATCGCTCCTCCTCACCCGGCCGATGGCGGTCACCCTAACGCTCCGCGACGTCCGTGTCCGAGTCCCGGCCGGGTGACGGAATTCGGGTACTCATCCTCTCGCAGAGGTGTCGACGGGCGTAGCGTGGAGGCGTTCCGGCACACCGAGCGGGAGATCTGGGAGGTGCGGGAAATGGAAGTTGTGCCCGCGCTCAGAGCGGTCGGAGAGATGCGCGCCGGAGACCATCTGCTGCTCGGTTACGACGCGGACGAGGAGCGCGAGACCGTGGTCGCCGCGTTCCTCCTCGACGGGCTCGCCAGTGGGCACCGGGGGCTGGTGCTGGGTCCGGCCGATCTGCCGGCCGACCTCGCGCTCACCTTCCTGGAGTCCCGCGGCTGTGCCGTCGACGACGAACTCGCCGCGGGCCGCCTGACGGTGGACCCGCACCTGGGGACGCCCGAAGGGCTGTGGGACCTCGACGAGGTGATCCGCCGCGAGGCACGCCGTGCGGTCGGGGACGGCTATCTCGGCCTGCGCGTCAGCATGGAGATCATGCGCGGCCAGGCGGGCAAGGGGCTCAAGACGCTGCACGACAGCGAACTCCTCCTGGAGCCCGTCTTCGCGTCCCTGCCGGTCCTCGGGATCTGCCAGTACGACCGCAGGGTCTTCGACGACGTCGAACTGGCCCCGCTCGACGGGCTGCACCACGGGCGGGTCGCCGCCGATCTGGTGTGGCGCGACGAACTGCTCTCCATCACCCGCACCTTCGCCCCGCCGGGCCTGGCGCTCGCCGGGGAGGTGGACGACACGAACGTGACGGCCCTGGCCCGTGCCCTGCAGGCCGAGACGACCCGCGCCAGGGCCCGTTCGGTCAATGGCACGAGCATCCGGCTCGACCTGCGGGAGCTGGCGTTCATCGACGTGGGCGCGCTGCGCCTGCTCGTCTTCTCGGCCCTGTCCCTGCACACCTCCGGCGGCACCCTGGTCCTGCACGGCGTCGCCCCGCACATCCAGCGGCTCATGCGTGTCACCGGCTGGGACAGGATCCCCGGTCTGCGCCTGGACAAGGGGGACGTGAGGGAGGGAGCGATTCCATGACCCGTCCGGGGTTCGTCCACCAGGCGCTGTGCTACGGATCGGACGAGGACTTTCTCGACGGCGCGGCCACCTTCGCCCTCGACGGCCTGTACGCGGACGACACCGTCCTCGCTGTCCTGGCGCCCCGGAACATCGGCCTCCTCGGCCGGGCGCTCGGCCTGCGCTCGTGCGAGGTGGAGTTCGCCCTCGCCGACGACTGGTACGGCTGCCCCTCCCGCACCCTGGGCCGGTACCACGCCTACTGCGCGGAGCACGACCCGGGCGGGGCGGGCCGCTCTTCCCGGGTCCGGATCATCGGCGAGCCCGTCTGGCCGGGCCGTACGGAATTCGAGACACGCGAGTGGATGCGCTACGAATCCCTGCTCAACGTGGCCTTCGCGGGCACCGCCCACTGGATACTCTGCCCGTACGACATCCGGGTCCTGCCGGCCGCGGTGGTCCGTTCGGCGACCCGCACCCACCCCGAACTCGCCCTGGGGACAGGGGAGACGACGGTCAGTGACCGCTACACGGATCCGGCCGACTTCTGCGCAGAGTGCGACGCGGCGGAGTCCGGTGCACTGCCGGCCGGCCATGACGACATCCCCTTCGGCCGCGACCGGTCCGCGCACGCACGGCACGCCCTGCGCAGCTACGCCCGTGACCTGGGGGTGCCCGAGCAGCGGACGCACGACATGGTCGCCGCGGTGCACGAGGTGATGGCCAACTCCGTACGCCACGGGGGCGGCCGGGGCGTTCTGCGCCTGCGCAACGACGTCGAGTACGTGATCTGCGAGGTCTCCGACATCGGTACGGCGAGGCTGATTCCGGCGCCGCCCTTCCCCGGGCATCTGCCACCCGACCGCGGGGCCGTGCGTGGCCACGGGATGTGGGTGGTGCGTCAGTTGAGCGATCTGCTCACGGAGACCTTCGATCCCACGGGCTCGGTCGTGCGCCTGTATTTCAAGAGAGCGGTGACCGTGTGACCGCCCTGCGACGGCGGTCGCGGGGCGCGTCCCTCAGGAGGCCGGGCCGGACGGCAGGGTCGCGAGTCCGGCGCGCAGGAAGGCCATCGCCGTGTCGATGTCGGCCTCCTGGGGCCGATAGCAGACTTCGCTGATCACCGCGGCGGCGGCGGCCGACGCCATGCGCGGTCCGAAGTCGTCGGGAGAACTGCCCTGTTCCTCGGCGAGGATCTTCGCGCCGAACTTGATGACCTCCGTCAGCCGCGCCTCGGCCACCGCGCGCAACTGCGGGTTCAGCTCCAGCACGCGGTCGGTGAGATCGGCCATGCCCTTGGGCTCGGCGATCTCCGCGCGCAGCCAGCGCTCCAGCGCGTCCAGGATCGTCAGGCCGGGCTCCCGGTCGTGCACGGCGGCCCTGACCTGGTCGGTGACGGAGTCGAACTCCGACATCGCCAGTTCCAGTTTCGAAGGGAAATACAGGGTCACTGTACGAGGTGAGACCTCGGCCGCCGCCGCGATGTCGGCGATCGTCGTCGCCTCGAACCCGCGGTCGGCGAACAGCTCGTAGGCCGCGCGGACGATCGCCTCCCGGCGTCGCGCCTTGCTGCGTTCCCGTAGGCCGTCGCTCATCATGGCACCACTTTACCACTCATGGTTAATTTACATCAGGCTGTAAAAATGCCTTAGGGTGTAGAGATGTCGCGGTCCGATCGGGGCCTGCGGGGAGAGGGAGGAAGACGGGTTATGGCGTCACGCCTGTACACCTGGGGACGATGGGCGGTACGCCGCCGGGGCAGGGTCCTGGCCGTCTGGCTGCTGCTGCTCACCGTGGTCGGAGGACTCGGGATCACCCTGCACGGCAAGGTGAGCACCGAGTTCTCGGTGCCGGGGATCGAGTCCCAGAAGGCCCAGGAACTGCTGAAGGAGAAGCTCCCGGCCGCCGCGGGCGGGGTCGCCCGAGTCGTCTTCGCCGCGCCCGAGGGAGACACGCTCAGTGACTCCAAGGCCGACGCGGCCCTCACCGCGAGCCTGAAGAAGGCCGCCGGGGTGCCCGGCGTCGTGAACGTCTCCGACCCGGCCGGGACCGGGACGGTCTCGCAGAACGGGCGCATCGGCTACTCCGACGTCATGTTCCGCCAGGCGGCCGACAGCGTGCCCCAGACGTCCAAGGACGCCCTGTCGGACGCGATGGAGCAGGCCCGGGACGCCGGTCTCGAAGTCGAGTTCGGCGGCTCGGCGATGCAGCCGCAGACCGAGGTCGGCGGCCCGGCGGAGATCGTGGGCGTCGTCATCGCCTTCGCCGTCCTGGCCCTCGCGCTCGGCTCACTGATCGCGGCCGGTCTCCCGCTGCTGACCGCCGTCGTGGGGGTCGCGATCGGCGTCCTGGGCGTCCAGTTCGTCTCCCGCTTCGTGGAGATGACCAGCACCGCCACCGTGCTCGCCCTCATGATCGGCCTGGCGGTGGGCATCGACTACGCCCTGTTCATCCTCTCCCGCCACCGGGAACAGCTCGCCGACCCCGACATGGACGTCGACGACTCCATCGCGCGGGCCGTCGCCACCGCGGGCGGCGCCGTCGTCTTCGCCGGAGCGACCGTCATCATCGCGCTCTCCGCGCTGGCGGTCACCGGCATCCCGTTCCTCACGATCATGGGCCTGGCCGCCGCCGTGACCGTCCTGCTCGCCGTGCTCATCGCCATCAGCCTGGTGCCCGCGGTGCTGGGCATGTTCGGCGAGCGCCTGCGCCCGCGCCGGCGCCGCTCCGAGCGCGCCGCCGGCGCCTGGGCCCTGGGCTGGGCCCGCCTGGTCACCGGCAAGCCCGTGATCGTTCTCCTGGTGGGTGTGGTCGGCCTCCTCGCGCTCGCCCTGCCCGCCCGCGATCTCCGCCTCGGCCTGCCCGGATACGCGTCCCAGCCCGTCGAGAGCACCCAGCACAAGAGCTACGACCTGCTGAGCGAGGGCTTCGGAGTCGGCTTCAACGCCACCGTCACCGCCGTCGTCGACACCGGCGGTATCCCGGCCGCCGACCGCACCGAGACACTCACCCGGCTGCGTACGAGCCTGGCCGGTGACTCCGGAGTCGCCGCCGTCGCCAAGCCGGTGACCAACCAGGACTCCACTCTCGCGATCGTCGCGGTCGTGCCGAAGACCGGCCCGGACGCCCAGGCCACCACCGACCTGGTGCACCGGCTGCGGGAGAACGCGCCCAGTATCGACAAGGCGGGCGGCACCCTCTACATCGCCGGCGCCACCGCGGCGGCCATCGACGTCGCGGGCAAACTGTCCGACGCGCTGCCGCTGTTCATCGCCATCATCGTGATCCTCGCGCTGATCCTGCTGACCATCGCCTTCCGGTCCCTGCTGGTCCCGGTCAAGGCCGCCCTCGGATTCCTGCTGTCGGTCGCCGCGTCCCTCGGCGCCACCGTGTGGGTCTTCCAGAACGGCCACCTGAACGGCATTCTCGACATCCCGTCCGCCGGACCCGTCACCAGCTTCCTCCCCGTCCTGCTCATCGGCGTCCTCTTCGGGCTGGCCATGGACTACGAGGTCTTCCTGGTCAGCCGGATGCGCGAGCACTACGAGCGGACGGGCAGCGCCTCCGAGGCCATCGTCCACGGAGTGGCGCGCAGCGGCCGGGTGGTCAGCGCCGCAGCACTGATCATGGTCGCGGTCTTCGGCGGCTTCGTCTTCAACCACGACCCGATCATCAAGTCCATCGGTTTCGCCCTGTCCTTCGGCGTCCTCGTCGACGCGTTCGTGGTCCGGATGACCCTCGTCCCGGCCACCATGGCCCTCATCGGCCGCCGCGCCTGGGGACTGCCCGGCTGGCTCGACCGCGTCACGCCCGACGTGGACATCGAGGGCGCCAAACTGCCGCAGCGTGCCCCGGCCGGACAGGAGGACGAGCACCGCGAGGCGGTGGGCGCTCCCGGCTCACGCTGACCGGCGCACCCGCTGATCGGCGCTCCGGCCGACGGACGCACCCGGTGACCGGGGCACCCGTCGGCCGGAGCCCCCGCACGGCTGTCCGGCCGGCCGCTACGACCCGTGCGGTACGGCGACGGCCGGGAGCGTGAACTCGTAGACCAGTGCGTCCTGCTGGGCGTTCACCACCAGATCGGTGATCTCCAGGGGGCGGGCGTACTGGTCGTGCACCTGCCGCGTCACCCGCACCGAGTCGGCGTCACCGGGCCCGGTGATGGAGTCGCGGTGGTGCAGGGTCAGCCCCGCCCGGCGCATCCAGTCGTACACGCGCCGCAGCTGGGCCGACGACGTACCGCCGGCGCGGTCGCGGTAGCGGGCGAGCTCCTCGACCTCGGCGAGCGCGACCGCCGAGAACGACGTCACCGCGGTCCGCCGCCCGTGCCCGTCCGGTGCGGCGGACTCGTAGCGGTGCACCAGCGTCGGCCGCCACGGGGCCAGTCCCAGCGCCGCCGCGTGCTCCGGCGGGGGAGTCTCCCAGGTCACGGTGGCCCGGTCGACGGCGCGGGACGGAGTCGTGTCGGCGCCGAGCGGAAAGCCGAGCGACGGGAGGTGCCCGACCGGCAGGCCGGGCAGCTTCGCATGGGTGCCGCGCCGGTCGGTGGAGACCAGGCCGTCCCGGCGAAGGATGTCCAGCGCCTGCCGGACCGTCTCCCGGCTCGCTCCGAACCGTGCGGCCAACTGCCGCTCGCCCGGCAGCCGTTCGCCGGGCGGAACGGATCCGTCGCGCAGCGCCCCGAGCAACTCCGAGGCGATCCGCGAGTACAGCGGCTGAGGGTCATCGTGCGTGGTGCTGCGGGCCATGTCCGCGCTCCCCTTGTGACAAGACGTAGCCGTGCGGTCGGTGGACCCGCGCTCCCGCGGCCCTGGTCATGGGGCCGGAGGACGCGGTTCCTCGTGAGCGACCATCTCTAGCATTGGTCTAAACCATGCTGGAAGTGCGTCCCGGCGGATCGGCCGGTTTCAGCCCGTCCGGCACTGCTCTCAGAGCGCGCCGTAGAGGGCGTCGACGAGCGCCGTCTTCCGCGGGTCGTCGGCGATGTGCGGACCCATCCGGTTCATGACGTACCCCAGGGATACACCCGCCTCCGGGTCGGCCAGACCGCAGGAACCACCGAAGCCGTCGTGCCCGACAGCCCGGGGGTTGGGGCCGTAGGACTGGTGGGGGCCGCTGAGCCAGAGGCCCAGGCCGATCTCCGTCTCGCTCTCGAAACCGGCGCCCAGCACCAGGTCACGGCAGGCGCCCTGTCCCTCGCGGACCCGCTCGGCGGCCTCGGGGGACAGGATTCGGTGCGCCCCGTACGAGCCCCGGCCGGCGAAGATCCCGTACAGCGCGGCGATCGCCCGGGCCGTGCCGTGGCCGTTGGCGGCCGGGAGTTCGGCGGCCCGCCACGCCGCCGTGTTGGCCTCGGGCGCGCCCGCCACCGGGTTCGTCAGCGTGGCCAGCGCCACCGGCGCCAACTGGCTGAAGATCGCCGCCCGCTCGCTGGGCTCGGCGGTCGGCGGATGCACCAGTTCGGCCGCGCGCCCGGCCTCCTCCTCCGGCAGCCCGATGCCGAAGTCGATGCCGAGGGGGCCGGTCACCTCGCGCCGCAGGAACGCGCCCGGCAGCAACCCCGAGACGCGACGCACCACTTCACCCACCAGGAAGCCGTACGTCAGCGCGTGATAGCCCGACACCGTGCCGGGTTCCCACCAGGGCTCCGTCGCCGCGAGCCGCTTCGTGGTGAGCTCCCAGTCGTAGAGCTGCTCCAGCGAGTGCGGTTCGCGCAGCCCGGCGAGCCCCGCCCGGTGGGACAGCAGATGCCGTACGAGCACCGACTCCTTGCCCGCCGCGGCGAACTCAGGCCAGTACGCGGCCACGGGGGCGTCCAGGTCGAGCAGCCCGCGGTCGGCCAGGATGTGTGCGCACAGTGCGGTCGGCCCCTTGGAGGTGGACCACACGTTGACGAGGGTGTCCCGCCCCCAGGCCCGCGTCCTGGCCGCGTCGGCCCAGCCACCCCACAGATCCACGACGAGCTCACCACCCACGGTGACGGCCACCGCCGCGCCGAGTTCACCCCGGTCACGAAAGTTCTCTTCGAACGCACGCCGCACACCCACGAAACGATCCGCGCAGTACCCCTGGACCTGAACCATGACGCCTCCGTCCTCGAAACCAGAGCCCCGCAGGGGGCACGGCAAACGGCACACCCAGCCACAACGAACCCGCACCGCCCTAAGGGGCGCGGGGAACGGCGCGCCGAGCCACGACGAACCCGCACCTACAAGCCCACCCTCACCCCCACCCCCTAAGGGGCGCGGGGAACGGCGCGCCAAGCCACGACGAACCCGCACCTACAAGCCCACCCTCACCCCCACCCCCCAAGGGGCGCGGGGAACTGCGCGACCAGCCACAGTCGACCCGCAGACACCCGACACCGACACCCGACACCCCCACAACAACAACCCGCTCAGAAATACCCCGGCAGCCAAGCCAACTTGACCGCCTCCTGATACGGCCCCCCACCCTCGTGGTCGTTGAAGTCGTACACCTCGATCCCCTTGTCGACATGCCCCCACGCATTGAACGCGGCGAACACAGTCGACGGCGGACACGTCTGATCCTCCAGCGCCGCGGAGAACAACGCAGGCGCCCGCCCCCGCCCAGCGAAGTGCACCCCGTCGAAGTACGACAACGTGCGCAGCACCGACTCGGTCCGCCCCCGATGCGTCTTCAGGTAGTTCCCGATCTCCCGATACGGATCCCGATCCGTCAGCCTCGTCGCGCGCGGGTAGTCGCACAGGAACGGAACATCGGGCGCGACCGCCACAAGGTCCGGCACCAGCCCGCCCACGGCGATCGAGATACCGCCCCCCTGACTCGTACCGACGACCGCGGTCCGTGAGGCATCGACCAGCGGATGCGAACGCGCGGCCTCCACGGCCCGTACCCCGTCGGTGAAGACCCGCCGGTAGTAGTAGTTCTCCGGAGCGTCGATGCCCCGCGTCATGAACCCGGGATACGCGGGCACGCTGCCCACCGGGTCGGGCGTGTCACCGCCACCGCCCCACGCACCGCCCTGGCCCCGCGTGTCCATCACGAAGTGCGCGAACCCGGCCGAGGCCCACAGCAGATGCGTGTGCGAGAGACCGCGTCCGCCGCCGTACCCGATGAACTCCACGACCGCGGGCAGCGGCCCGTCCGCCCCGGCCGGAAGGATCAGCCAGCCCCGCACCGGGTGACCGCCGAACCCGGCGAACGTGACGTCGTACACCGTGACGTTCCGCAGATGCGTCTCGACCGGCTCGAAGCGGGCGTCCAGGTTGTGCTCGCGCGCCTCCGCCAGCGTCTTTCCCCAGAAGGCGTCGAAGTCCTCGGGCTCCACGGACGCGCTGCGATAGTCCCGCAGCTGATCGAGAGGAAGGTCGAACAAGGCCATGGAGGACCGCCTTTGCTACGAATGAGGGTGCGGATGATCCACACCGTACGGGTGGTGCCCGAAGGCCGCCAGGCCATGCCGTCGGACCCGGCACGAGTGGCCCGACTCCGCGATGCCACCGCCGCGTTCACCGGTTACGGTGAGAGACCGGGGGATGACGTCTCGTCGGCTCCCGATGTGGAGGGGCCCATGGCCGGGGGCGGATACGGGAGCGGTGAGAGCGGCCACGGTGAAGTCGACCGTGGAGAAGTGGACCGTGGAGAAGGCGGTCGCGGGGAGGGCTGCGGTGGCGAGGGCCGTCGCGGAGCAGACGGCCGTGGCACCCGGGAGCAGGTGCCGAAGCTGCGGCTCGACGAACTGCTCGACGAGCTCCAGGGGCGTATCGAAACCGTCCGCGGCACCCGGGACCGGCTCCAGGGACTCCTGGAGGCCGTCCTGTCGGTGGGCCGCGAACTGGACCTCGCGCAGGTGCTGCGCCGGATCGTCGAGTCCGCGATCGTGCTGGTCGACGCGGAGTACGGCGCCCTCGGCGTCATCGGTCAGCAGCGACAGCTCGACCAGTTCGTGCCGGTGGGCATCAGCGACGAGAAACGGGCGCTGATCGGCGAACTGCCCGCCGGACACGGGCTCCTCGGTGAACTCATCCGGCACCCCGAGCCGCTGCGCCTCGCCGAACTCTCCGACCACCCGGCGTCCGCCGGCTTCCCGCCCCACCACCCGCCGATGCACACCTTCCTCGGCGTACCGATCAGCGTCCGCGACACGATCTTCGGCAATCTCTACCTCACCGAGAAGCGCGGCGGCGGGGAGTTCGACCCGGAGGACGAGGCCGTCCTGTCGACGCTGGCCGTGGCGGCCGGCGTGGCCATCGAGAACGCCCGCCTCTACGAACAGGTCAGACTGCGGGAACGCTGGCTGGCGGCCGGCGCGGAGATCACCAGCGAACTTCTCTCGAACGTGCCCCAGGAACAGGTCCTGGAAGTGATGCTGGACCGCGCCCGGGAGATCACCGCGGCCGACCTCGGCGTCGTCGACCTGATCGTGGAGGGCACCGGCGATCTGCGCGGAGCGCTGGCGCGCGGCCGGCAGGCCGAGATGCATCTGGGCCTGCTGCTGCCCCGGGAGGGGACCTTCGCGGGCGCCGCGCTCACGGCGGGCACACTCGTCACCACGACGGACGTACGCAAGGACACGAGGATCACCTACGGACCCGACCGCTGGGACGGACTCGGTCCCGCCGTGGCCGTGCCCCTGGGGACGAACGACGGTCTGCGCGGCGTCCTGATGCTGGCCCGTGGCGCGGGCCGCCCGCCGTTCAACGAGCGGGAGACCATGTCGCTCCTCAACTTCGCGGGACAGGCCGCACTCGTCATGGAGCTGGCGGACCGGCGGCGTGACGCCGAGCAGCTGAGCCTGCTGGAGGACCGCGACCGCATCGCCCGTGACCTGCACGACCTCGCGATCCAGCGGCTGTTCGCGACGGGCATGACCCTGCAGAGCGCGCAGCGCTTCGTCCAGCATCCGCAGGCCGCCGACCGGCTGGGCCGGGCCGTCGACGACCTCGACGACACCATAAAGATCATCAGGTCCACCATCTTCGGCCTGCGCGCCCACGAGACGGCGGCCGAGGGGCTGCGGGTCCGGGTCGTGCGCGCCCTGGAGGAAGCGGCGGCGGTCCTGGGCTTCACCCCGTCCCTGCGCATGGAGGGGCTGCTCGACGTCGACGTACCCGGTGATGTCGCCGAGGACGTCGTGGCCGTGGTGGGAGAGGCACTGACCAACGTCGCCCGGCACGCGAAGGCCACCGCGGTGGACGTCGCCCTCGTCGTGCGCGACGGCCACCTCACGCTCACCGTCACCGACGACGGCACCGGAATGCCGACCGGCGCCGACGGCCGCCGCAGCGGCCTGCGCAACCTCGCGGAACGGGCCCGACGCCGGGGCGGCGACCTGCTGCTGACGAGCAGTCAGACACGCGAGGAGCGCGTCGACGGCGGTGTCGAGAGCGACGACAGAAGTGACAGCGGAGGCAGCGGTACGAGGCTGACGTGGCGGGTTCCGCTGGAAACCCACCGGGCGCCCGAAACACCGCGAGTGACCGACCCGCCGTGAGTGACCGACGCGCTGTGAGCGACCGACGAGCCGCGAGCGATCAGTGCGTCATGAGCGATCGGTGCGTCATGAGCGGTCGACGCCACTCGGCGCGCACGCGCTCCGATCTCACCGTTCGCCTTTCCGGCGAGGAGGCGGCAGTCGCGCCGCGAGCACCGCTGCCTGGATGCGCCGTTCCACGCCCAGTTTGGCCAGCAGCCGGGAGATGCCGTTCTTGACGGTCTTCTCGGAGAGGTAGAGCCGTTGGCCGATCTGCCGGTTGGTGAGCCCCTCGCCGATCAGGACGAGGAATTCGCGCTCGCGCTCCGTGAGGCCCGCCGGCCGCGCGTCGTCGGCGGCCGGGGTGTCGCCCGCCGGGGCCCGCAGCGTGTTCATGAGCCGGCCGGTGGTCGCCGGATCGAGCATCGACTGCCCCGCCCCGACCGTGCGGACCGCCGAGATCAGGTCGGAGCCCTTGATCTGCTTGAGGACGTAACCGGCCGCCCCCGCCATGATCGCGTCCAGCAACGCGTCGTCGTCATCGAAGGACGTCAGCATCAGACAGGCCAACTCGGGCATCCGCGAACGCAGTTCACGGCAGACGGTGATGCCGTCGCTGTCGGGGAGCCGGACGTCCAGGATCGCCACGTCGGGCCGCAGCGCCGGTCCGCGTACCAGCGCCTGTGCGCCGGTGGCGGCCTCCCCGACGACCTCCAGGTCGGGCTCGGCGTCCAGCAGATCGTGCAGTCCCCGGCGCACGACCTCGTGGTCGTCGAGCAGGAAGATCCGGACCGGTGCGCCGCCGGGCGCGTTCTGACGGTCGGCCATGACCACGACTTCCTGGGACTGGGCTGGGCTGAGGGCGGTTGGGTTGGGCTGAGCAGAGCTGCGGTGTCCCGATCGAGCGTCGCGCACCGGGCGGGAGACCCGACAGGGGCCGAACGGTCCCCTGCGGAGGCTCAGCGGGGAGCACCGCTGCCGTTGGCGGCGTACAGGTCGAGCAGCCGGGTGCGGGCGGCGTGCAGGCGCCGGGAGAGCACCCGTCCCACCCACTGCCCGACCGCCGTGCCGAGGGCGGGGTCGGACTGGCACATCAGACGTACGGTCGACGCGTCCAGCTCGTACGCCTCGACCGCGGACACGGCCTCCGCGCCCAGCTGCCACACATAGGGCGGGAACAGCCAGGACCAGCCGACGAGTTCACCGTGGCCGAGGGTGTCGATGACGGGGGAGTTGTGGCCGGGAACGCGCAGGTCGAGGGCTACGGTTCCGGTGCGCACGATCCAGAAGTGGTCGGCCCGCCCTCCTTCCTCGAAGAGGCGTGTGCCCGGTGCGAACGACACCTCCCGTGCGAGCCGCATCAGGCGGTGCGTCTGCTCGGCGTGCAGGGCCTCGGACAGTCGGGGAGTGGAGGGTGAGAGCATGCGGGTCCCCTTTCTGGAGTGCCGCGAACACCGCGTCGGGACACCTCCAGGGTCCCGGGCGCCGCCCTCCGGGGACAGGGACCAACCGGTCCCGGCAGGGGCCATTAGGTCCCGTTCCAGGGCTGGTCGGCCCGGTCGTCATGGACGGACGGACCACTTTCGTCGCCGCCCGACTCGTCGTCCTCACCGGCGCCCGGTCAGTTGCCTCCGTCGCCGTTCGGCCCGTCCCGCCCCGGCCGTCAGGTCCGGTCCCGCGCCCATTCGGGCCCGAAACGGGCCCACTCCCGCTCCCACTCGGCCAGCCGCCGACGCGCGGCGACCCGGCGTACCAGGGCGTGCAGGGCCAGTACGCCGGCCGCGGCCACCCCCGCGGCACAGGCACCCACCGCCAGCGTGTGCTGCCAGACCACCGTGTCGCTCGTCGGCGCCGGGACGATCCGGTCCTGGCGGTCCAGCCAGATGTACGTGCGGTCGCCGACCCCGGCTCCGGCGTGCACCCGGGTCTCACCCGTACGCGCCCGCTCGCCCGGCTCCGACCAGCGGACGTTCACCCGTTTGACCGGCCGCCGGTCCCCCTCGCCGGTGGGCGCGGAGGCGTACGACCCCTCGACGATCTCCGCCAGGACCCGGTGATGTTCGGCCCGCTGCTCCACCGCCGTGGACCGCGCCCCCTCGTACGCCCACCAGCCCACCGCCAGCCCGGCCAGCGGCGCGCCGGCCCACAGCACGACGGAGACGACCAGCGCGGTCCACGCCTCCACCACGTCCGTACGACGGCACAGCGGATTGTGGCGCCAACGCCGCCCGATCACCCGCGCCCGCTTCTCGCTCGCCCGCTGTTCCCGTGTCCGCATGTCCCGCCTCCTCAGCACCCGCGACCGTGCCGCGCCGCCCGAGCCACTGCCGTACACCGTGCGTGTGCCCCGTGTAGGCCGAACGGACCCTCCCAGGGGCCGGTTTGCCACTCCCGCCCGCTCGCCGGTCGGTGCGAACGTCACGAGGGTGCTCGTAGCAGGGCCCACCACCGGACACGACGGCCACCGCACGGAGCGGGGGCCACCGACACGAACGGCCGAACAACCCGTCCTTCCACGACTGATCGGCGCCCCGTGTGGAACCCGCGTCCCACCCCCTCCGAACCATCGCAACTGCCGGAACCCCCGTAGTCCCCGTAACCCCCATTACCCCCGTAGCCCTCGGAACAGGAGTCCCTCACCATGGCCAAGGACCGCATGGCGGCGCTCGACGCGCACTGGCGTGCCGCGAACTACCTGGCCGTCGGTCAGATCTACCTCCTCGGCAACCCGCTGCTGACCGAGCCGCTCACGGCCGCACACATCAAGCCGCGGCTGCTCGGACACTGGGGCACCTCGCCCGGCCTCAACCTGGTGCACACCCATCTCAACCGTGTCATCGCCGAGCGCGACCTCGACGCGATCTGTGTGTGGGGCCCCGGCCACGGCGGCCCCGCGGTCCTCGCCAACTCCTGGCTCGAAGGCAGCTACACCCAGACGTACCCGGACGTCACCCGGGACGCCGCCGGCATGGAACTCCTCTTCCGGCAGTTCTCCTTTCCCGGCGGAGTCCCCAGCCATGTCGCCCCCGAGACCCCGGGCTCCCTGCACGAGGGCGGCGAGCTGGGCTACTCGCTCACCCACGCCTACGGGGCCGCCTTCGACAACCCGGACCTCCTGGTCACGTGTGTGATCGGGGACGGCGAGGCCGAGACGGGACCCCTCGCCGGTTCCTGGCACTCCAACAAGTTCCTCGACCCGGTGCACGACGGCGCCGTCCTGCCCGTCCTGCACCTCAACGGCTACAAGATCGCCAACCCCACCGTGCTCGCCCGGCTGCCGCGCGCCGAACTCGACGACCTCATGCGGGGCTACGGACACGACCCCATCCACGTGTCCGGCGACGACCCCCGCCGCGTCCACCGGGAGCTCGCGAAGGCGATGGACCAGGCGCTGGACCGCATCGCCGAAATCCAGCAGGGGGCCCGCGGCGGGAAGAGCGGGGGTCCGGCCGGCGGGCGGCCCCGCTGGCCCATGATCGTCCTGCGGACCCCCAAGGGCTGGACCGGCCCGGCCGAGGTCGACGGGGAGCCGGTCGAGGGCACCTGGCGCTCCCACCAGGTCCCGCTCGCCGGCGTCCGCGAGAACCCCGAGCACCTGAGGCAGCTGGAGGCCTGGCTGCGCTCGTACCGCCCCGAGGAACTCTTCGACGCCGAGGGACGGCCCACCCGCCTCGTCCTCGACGCCGTGCCCGAGGGCTCCCGCCGCCTCGGCGCGAACCCGCACACGAACGGCGGACTGCTGCTGAGTTCACTGCCCCTGCCGGACCTGGACGACTTCGCCGTCCCCGTGGACAAGCCCGGCGCGAGCACCCACGAGCCCACCCGGGTCCTCGGCGGCATGCTCGCCCGCATCATGGCCGACACGTCCGAGCGGCGGAACTTCCGGGTCGTGGGCCCCGACGAGACCGAGTCGAACCGCCTGGGCGCGCTGTACGAGGCGACCGGCAAGGCCTGGCAGGCCGAGACCCTCGACACCGACGAACACCTCGCCCGCGACGGCCGCGTGGTGGAGGTCCTCTCCGAACACCTCTGCCAGGGCTGGCTGGAGGGCTATCTCCTCACCGGCCGGCACGGTCTGTTCTCGTCGTACGAGGCGTTCGTGCACATCGTCGACTCCATGGTCAACCAGCACATCAAGTGGCTCAAGACCTCGCGGGAGCTGCCCTGGCGGGCACCGCTCGCCTCCCTCAACTACCTGCTGACCTCGCACGTCTGGCGCCAGGACCACAACGGCTTCTCCCACCAGGACCCGGGCTTCGTCGACCACGTCCTCAACAAGAGCCCCGAGGTCGTACGGGTCTATCTGCCGCCGGACGCCAACACCCTGCTGTCCGTGGCGGACCACGCCCTGCGCAGCCGCGACCACGTGAACGTGATCGTCGCCGGGAAGCAGCCCTGCTTCGACTGGCTGTCCATGGACCAGGCCCGCGCCCACTGCGCCCGGGGCGCGGGCATCTGGGAGTGGGCCGGCACGGAGAACGGCAACCGCGAACCCGACGTGGTGCTGGCCTGCGCCGGAGACGTACCCACTCAGGAAGTCCTCGCCGCCGCCGCGCTGTTGCGCACCCACCTGCCCGACCTGGCGGTCCGTGTCGTCAACGTCGTCGACATCGCCCGGCTGATGCCGCAGGGCGAACACCCGCACGGCATGGCCGACTCCGAGTACGACGCCCTCTTCACCGCCGACAAGCCGGTGATCTTCGCCTACCACGGCTATCCCTGGCTGATCCACCGGCTGGCCTACCGGCGCACCGGCCACGCCAACCTCCATGTGCGCGGCTACAAGGAGTCGGGCACCACCACGACCCCCTTCGACATGGTCGTCCGCAACAGCCTCGACCGGTACCGCCTCGTCATGGACGTCATCGACCGCGTCCCGGGCCTCGCCGTCCGCGCCGCCGCCGTACGCCAGCGGATGAGCGACGTGCACACCCGCCACGAGACCTGGATCCGCGAGCACGGCACGGACCTGCCGGAAGTCGCCGAGTGGACCTGGTCCGGCTGACGACGACCCACGACGACCAACGACGACGAGAAGACGCAAAGACGCGCGTGATGAACCGGGAAGGGCCCGCACCATGAGGAAGGACATCCGAACCGTCACCGTGGGTGTCGACGGCTCCCGCGCCGGTCTCGACGCCGCCGACTGGGCGGCCCGCGAGGCCGAGCGCCGCCGTGTCACCCTGCGGCTGCTGCACGCGGGCGGCGAACCCACCGCGTCCGCCTCCGGAGCCGCGTCCGCCTCCGGAGCCGCGCCCGCGTCCGGATCCGTACCCCGCCCCCGCCGCCCCCGGGTACGCGTCCGGCCGGGCCCTGAGCTGTCAGCAGCCGCCGACAGCGAGCTCCAACGGGGCATCCTCGACCGGGCCGCCGTGCAACTCTCCTATGCGCACCCGACGTTGGAGATCGCCGCCCGCCGAACGGACACGCCGGCCCTTCCGGCGCTGCTCGAAGCCGCCACGGAGTCCGAGACGGTGGTTCTCGGCTCACGCGGCTTCGGCGGGTTCAGCGGATTCCTGGTCGGCTCGGTCGCACTCGCCGTCGCCGCGGGCGCCGCGTGTCCCGTGGTGCTCGTCCGCGCGGGCGAACTCCCCCTGGACGAGCGCGTACCGGCCGACACGGGCGACGACACCACCTCGCCCGCCCGGACCCCGTACCTGCCGGTGGTCCTGGGACTCGACCTGGAAGAACCGGCCGACGAACTCATCGGCTACGCCTTCGACGCGGCCGGTGTCCGGGCCGCGCCCCTGCACGTCGTGCACACCTGGACTCTGCCGCCGCTGTCGCCGCCGTCGCCCCTGCGCGATGGCGCGGGCGGTGCGGGAGCGCCCGGCGAAACGGCCGTGGAGCAGGACGCCAGGGAACAGTCCCTGGCGGCGGTCCTGGGACCGTGGCGCCACAAGTTCCCGGAGACCGAGGTCTCGGAGGAGGTCGTGTACGGGCATGTCGGCCACCATCTCCTGAAGGCGTCGACGAGGGCGGGGCTGCTCGTGGTCGGCCGTTCCGCGGCGGACGACGGTCTGGGCCGGGCCGCGCACTCCCTGGTCCACCACTCCACGTGCCCGGTCGCCGTGGTCCCGCACGACTGACGGCACCGGGATCGGGGTGGGGTCACGGGCAGGCCCGCACTCTGGGCCGGGCTCGCGCTCGGGATTCGGGGCGGTCAGCCGAAGCGTTCGATCCGGATACGTTCCACCGGCTGGCCCGCGTCCACCAGCAGCCGCGAGGCGTGCTCGGCGAACCCGTTCGAGCCACACACATAGGCTTCCCACCCACCATCGGGCCCGTCGGCCAGGAGCCGCGCCACATGTGCGGCCGCCACACGGCCCACGGCCACACCCTCAGGGGCGCTGCGCGTGAACACCGGGGTGGTCTCGGCGCCGTACTCCGACGCGTAGATCAGTTCCTCGGGACTGCGGGCCGACACCAGCAGCCGCAGGGGCACCGTCAGGTTCCGCGCACGGTGGTGGCGGAGCATCGACATCAGCGGTACGACACCGGAGCCCGCGCCGATCAGCAGGGCGGGCCGGTCGCCGGGCCAGGCGAAGAACCCGCTGAGCGGTCCACGCAGCTCGACCTCGTCGCCGGGCTTGGCAACCGTGTGGAACCAGCCGGACACCTCACCGCCGTCGACGTGGTCGAGGGTGAGTTCGACGTGTCCGTCGTCCTCGGGGGGCGAGGCGATGGAGTAGTGCCGCTGGGCGACGTAACCGTCCTCGGCCCGCAGCCGGAGCATCAGATGCTGGCCGGGCAGATGACCCGTCCACTCGGGCACGGCGAACCGGAAGGTCGCCGCGTGGGGGGTCTCCCGGCGGATCTCGGTGAGGGTGGCGCGCTGCCAGGTGGCCGCGGCGCGGTTGCTCACGGCGATCCGGCCGGGCACCGCGAACCGCGTCGAGGGCACGGAGGCCGCCGAGGACAGGGAAGTCGCCGAGGGCATGGAGGTTGTCTCAGTCACCGGAGTAACGCTGCTCTTCCCAGGGGTTGCCGCGGTGGTGGTAGCCGTTCTGCTCCCAGAAACCCGGCTCGTCGTGGTCCAGGAGCCGGATGCCGGCGATCCACTTGGCGCTCTTCCAGAAGTACAGGTGCGGCACGATCAGCCGTGCCGGGCCGCCGTGCTCGGCGGGCAGCGGCTGGTCCCCGTACTCCCAGACGATCCAGGCCCGTCCGCCGGTCAGATCGGCGAGCGGCAGGTTCGTGGTGTAGCCCGTGTGCGAGTAGGCGACCGCGTGGGTGGCCTCGGCGGCTGGGCGGGCGAGATCGAGGAACGCGTCGAGTGACACGCCCGCGAACCGCACCCCGAACTTCGACCAGCTCGTCACGCAGTGGATGTCGCCCTCGTAGGCGGACGGCGGCAGCGCGTGCGCCTCGTCCCAGGACCAGGTGCGCTCCTCGGCGACGAGCCCGTCGACGGTGAACGTCCACTGCGAGGTCGCCAGCTCCGGCGTGACCTCCGCGGACAGGACGGGCCAGTCGTCGCGGGCGTCGTACTGGCCGGGCGGCAGTCCGTCGTTGCGGACGCGCGGGCGCCCGGCGAAGCCCCGGGTGACGTTCATCGGGTCACGTTCATGCGAGTGGTGCCTCCAGGCCGACCGGACGGCGGCCCTTGATCGTTGCGTACGCCCTCCACGGTACCGGGCCCGCCGGGGGCACCCCACCGGGGATCATTGCCGCCGTATGAACACTCGCCGGGTCCGGCCGCTTCCGGGAATAGCCGCACCCGCGATCTTCCTTGCCGATAGTGCCCAGCCAGTAGCCGGCCGGCTTCCGGCCGGTGCCCACATCGGCGTGAAGGAGAGTGACGGAGTAGATGCCCAAGGCGTACGTCTTCACCCAGTACGGCGGTCCGGAGACCGAGGCCCTCGTCGAACAGGACCGGCCGAGCCCCGGACCCGGCCAGTTGCTGGTCGCCGTCCGGGCGGCGGGCGTCAACCCGGTCGACTGGAAGCAGCGCACCGGCTACCAGCGGCCGGGCCAGCAGCGGCGTGAGCTGCCCGCAGTCCTCGGCAACGAGGCCGCAGGGGTCGTCGAGGAGATCGGCGAGTCGGTCACGGGCTTCGCGGTCGGCGACGAGGTCTTCGGCAACCCCGTGGCCGGCGGCTACGCCCAGTACGCGCTGTTCCCCGTGGCCGTGACCGCGCACAAGCCCGCCGGTGTCTCCTTCACGGACGCGGCCGCCCTGCCCGTCGCGGCGGCCACCGCCTACGACGGAGTACGCCAGCTCGCCCTGCCGACGGGCGCGACCCTGCTGGTCACGGGCGCGGGCGGCGGTGTGGGTGTCGCGGTCGCGCAGATCGCCCGCGCCGACGGACTGAACGTCATCGGAGTGGCGAGCGCCGGCAAGAAGGACCTGGTCGAGTCGCTGGGCGCCGCGCACGTGCCGTCCGGCCCGGACTTCGCCGAGGGCGTGCGGGCTCTGGCGCCCGACGGCGTGGATGCGGTGTACGACCTGGTCGGCGGCGAGGTCCTGGAGGCCGCGGCCGAGCTGGTGAAGGACCGCGCCAAGCTGATCACCGCGGGCGGCAAGGACATCGTGGAGGGCCTGGGCGGCTCACCCGTCGTACGGGCCCGTACCGCCGCGGTGCTCGACGAGGTGGTCCGGCTCGTAGTCGACGGCAGGCTCGACCCCCTGGTGACACGGACGTTCCCCCTCGAAGAGGCCGCCGAGGCACTGCGTACCGTCGAGGAGGGCCACGCCCGCGGCAAGGTCGTGATCGAGGTCGCGGAATGAGCGGCACGCCCCACATCCTGGACAACCCCGCGCGGGCCTCGCTGACCGGTCCGCACGCCCACTTCGCCGAACGCCGTGGCCGGGTGCTGCGCTACCCCGCCGACGTGTCGCCCTGGCTGGCGCTGCCCGACGACCCCGGCGCCGACGACTGGGCCGATGTCGCGGCGCTCGCCGGGCCGGGCAACGAGATCGCGCTGCCCGGCTTCCGCGGGGAGATCCCGGAGGGCTGGGAGATCACGTTCCGCGGGGAGGGCGTGCAGTTCGTCGACGACGGCCTGGCCGCCGCGCCGGACCCCGAGGCCGTCCGGCTGGGCCCTGCCGACGTACCGGAGATGCTGGCGCTCGTGGAGCGGACCAGACCGGGCCCGTTCCTGCCGCGCACGGTCGAACTCGGCACCTATCTCGGCATACGCCGGGACGGGGCCCTGGTCGCCATGGCGGGGGAGCGGCTGCATCCGCCCGGCTGGACGGAGATCAGCGCGGTCTGCACCGACGCCGCCGTCCGCGGCCAGGGCCTGGCGACCCGGCTGACGCTTGCGGTCGCGCACGGCATACGCGCCCGGGGCGAGACCCCGTTCCTGCACACGGGCGCTGACAACACCACTGCCGTCCGCCTCTACGAGTCACTGGGCTTCCGGCTGCGACGCAGCACGAAGTTCCTGGCGGCGCGGGTACCGGAGCGGCCGGACCGGCTGGAGGACGAGCGGGTGGTGGCGGCCGGCTGAGGGCTGGGGAGCCCGCCCGGGTCGGGGCCCTGGTGCCGCGTGCTCGGGCGCCGCTCAGCCGCTCGCGGGCGAGTCGTCCGGACGCGCGGTCACACCTGGCCCCGGACCTGGCCCGGGACCCGGACGTGAGTCTGGGCTTGGGCCTGTGGGTGGGTCGATGCCGGGTCCCGCCGCGTTGTACCGCAGCAGATAGCCCGCGAACCGTCGCAGATCCTCCTCGGGCCAGCCCGCCAGCCGCTCGCGGAAAGCCACCCGGCGGCTCGCGGTCACCTGCGCGAGGATCTCCGTCCCGGCCGCCGTGAGGTGCAGCACCTGGACGCGCTGGTCCTGCGGATCGGACCGCCGCTCGATCAGCCCGGCACCTTCGAGGGCCGACACCTGGCGGCTGACCGTGGACTTGTCGAGGGCGTAGTGCGCGGCGAGATCGGTGGCACGGCAGCCGTCGCGCTCCTCCAGATGACCGAGCAGCGTGTACGAGACCAGGGACAGCTCCGGGTGCAGACGGCCGGCCGAGGCCCGAGCGCGGCGGGCGAAGGCCGTCATCTCGTGGTGGATGGTCTCGATGGCGACGTCGGCTGCGGACACGGATGCGTTCACGGGGGTTGCCCTTTCACTGATGGTTGCACGCTACAACCATCAATTGCATGAGGCAATCAGAAGGCCGGCGTGTAATGTTGCCGTCCGGCTGGGAACTGCCCCGGCCGTGTCGGACCAAGGAGGTGAGCCCCATTACTGCTGTGTCAGCTCGGGTGCTCCCGCCTCGTGGCCTCATCGGCATCAGGTGACCTAGGCCCTGCCGGCCTCGGAGAGCGCCCTTCGGTTTCCCGAAAGGCTCCTCGGCTTCCATGCCACCTTCTTACGTCCATGTCGTCACCGCGCTCCGCTCCGCGGGCTGTGTCTTCGCGGAGGACGAGGCACGACTCATCCTCTCCGCCGCCCGTACTCCGGCCGAACTCACCGCCATGGTGGACCGTCGTGCGGCGGGCCGGCCTCTTGAACACGTCCTGGGGTGGGCCGAGTTCAGCGGTCTGCGGATCGCGGTGGAACCCGGCGTCTTCGTGCCGCGCCGCCGTACGGAGTTCCTGGTCGGGCAGGCCGTCCGGCTCGCCCGCGCTCTTTCCTCCGAGGTACCGGTCGTCGTGGACCTGTGCTGCGGCTCGGGGGCGGTGGGTGCGGCACTCGTGGCGTCGCTTCCCGGCGCGGAACTGCACGCCGCCGACATCGACCCCGTGGCCGTACGCTGCGCGCGCCGCAACGTCGGCGGACACGGCCGGGTCTACGAGGGCGACCTCTTCGGGCCGTTGCCGCGCGGTCTGCGCGGGCGGGTCGGGGTCCTGGCCGCGAACGTGCCGTACGTGCCCACGGGCGAGGTGGGGCTCCTGCCGCCGGAGGCCCGCGACCACGAACCGCTCGTCGCGCTCGACGGGGGAGGGGACGGGCTCGACGTCCTGCGCCGCGTGGCCGCGGAGGCGCCGGGGTGGCTGGCGCCCGGGGGGAGCCTGCTCGTGGAGACGAGCGAGCGGCAGGTCGGGCGGGCCGTCGAGATCTTCGAGGCGGCGGGCCTGGTACCGCGAGTGGAAACCTCGGAGGAGCGAGGCGCAAACGTCATAGTCGGCCAACGCCCACACGGAGGGGTCGCGGATTGACCGCGCCCACTGAACCTGGGGGGCGCGCCGGCGGTCTGTCGGCTGCGGTCCGGCGGGGGCTGGCAGCGCAGTTCCCCGCGCCCCTAAAAGACAACACTGCCCCTGACCCCCGCGCCGCCTCAGGGACGCGAGGAACGCCGCGAGCAACCACGACGTTCCCGCAGGTCAGATCGCACCTGTGCCCCCGCCCCGTGAGGGGGCGCGGGGAACGGCGCGAGCAACCACGACGCTCCGGCAGGTCAGATCCCACCCGGGCCCCCGCCCCGTGAGGGGGCGCGGGGAACGGCGCGAGCAACCACGACGTTCCCGCAGGTCAGATCTCACCCGGGCCCCCACCCCCCAAGGGGCGCGGGGAACGGCGCGAGCAACCACAACGCTCCCGCAGGTCAAATCACACCCGGCCCCCACCCCGTGAGGGGGGCGCGGGGAACGGCGCAACCAGCCCCCACACACCCGCACCCGCAAGCAACCCCCCAACACGCCCCGCCGAGAGGCTCTCGTCACAAAGACCCCCCACCCTTTTGCAACTAGTTGCATAAACCCCCGGACGTCGTCTACAACCATGGGGACGACGCCGCGCACGGAGGGGCCAATGACCCACTACCCACACCTGCTGAACCCGCTGAACCTGGGCTTCACCACCCTGCCGAACCGCGTACTCATGGGCTCCATGCACATAGGCCTGGAAGAGGCAGAACACGGCTTCACCCGCATGGCCGAGTTCTACGCGGCCAGAGCCCGCGGCGGCGTAGGCCTCATCGTCACCGGCGGCATCGCCCCCAACGAAGCGGGCCGCCCCTACGAGGGCGGCGCCAAACTCACCACCGAGGCAGAAGCGGAACAGCACGCCGAGATCACCGCCGCGGTACACCGCGAAGGCGGAAGGATCGCGATGCAGATCCTCCACTTCGGCCGCTACGCCTACCACCAGGACCTGGTCGCCCCCAGCGCACTCCAGGCCCCCATCAGCCCCCACATCCCCCGCGCCCTGACGGACGACGAGGTCGAGCAGACCATCGACGACTACGCCAGGACGGCCCGCCTCGCCAGGCGCGCGGGTTACGACGGCGTGGAGATCATGGGCTCCGAGGGCTACCTGATCAACGAGTTCATCGCCGCCCGGACCAACAAGCGCGACGACCGCTGGGGTGGCAGCTACGAGAACCGCACGCGGTTCCCCCTCGAAATCGTCCGCCGCGTCCGCGAAGCCGTCGGCGACGACTTCATCATCATCTACCGCCTGTCGATGCTGGACCTGGTCACGGGCGGCTCCTCCCTCGACGAGGTGATCACCCTCGCCAAGGCCGTGGAGGCCGCGGGCGCGACCATCATCAACACCGGCATCGGCTGGCACGAGGCACGCATCCCCACCATCGCGACCTCGGTGCCGCGAGGCGCGTACGCCTGGGTCACCAAGAAGGTCATGGGCGCCGTGTCGATCCCGCTCGTGACGACGAACCGCATCAACACCCCGGAACTGGCGGAGCAGTTGCTCGCGGACGGCCACGCGGACATGGTGTCGATGGCTCGCCCGATGCTCGCGGACCCCGACTTCGTCAGCAAGGCGAAGGCCGGCCGCCCCGAGGCCATCAACACCTGCATCGGCTGCAACCAGGCCTGCCTCGACCACACCTTCGGCGGCAAGATCACCTCCTGTCTGGTGAATCCGAGGGCCTGCCACGAGACGGAACTGGTCCTGGCCCCGACCCGTACCCGTAAGCGCATCGCCGTCGTGGGCGCGGGCCCGGCCGGACTGGCCTGCGCGGTCAGTGCCGCCGAACGCGGCCACGACGTCACCCTGTACGACGCCGCGGCCGAGATCGGCGGCCAGCTCAACGTGGCCCGCAAGGTCCCCGGCAAGCAGGAGTTCGACGAGACGATCCGATACTTCCGCACGCAGCTCGAACTGCACGGCGTGGACGTCCGGTTGAACACCCCGGTGTCCGACGGCGACCTCGCCGCGTACGAGGAGGTCGTCGTCGCCACGGGCGTCGGCCCACGCACCCCCGAGATCCCCGGCGTGGACCACCCCAGCGTCGTCGGTTACCTCGACGTGCTGCGCGACGGTGCCCCCGTCGGCGACCGGGTCGCGATCCTCGGCGCGGGCGGCATCGGCTTCGACGTCGCCGAGTACCTGACCGACAGCGGCGACAAGGCGAGCGAGGACCCGGCGACGTACTTCCGGCACTGGGGCGTCGACATGGACTACCAGACACCCGGCGGCCTCGGCGCCCCCGAGCGGCCCGCCCCGCCGCGCAGCGTCCACCTCCTGCAGCGCAAGGCGTCCAAGGTCGGCGCCGGGCTCGGCAAGACCACGGGCTGGATCCACCGCGCGGAGCTCAAGCACCGCGGAGTCACCATGGTCCCCGGCGTCCGGTACGACCGTATCGACGACGCCGGACTGCATGTCACCGTCGACGGCGAGAGTTCCGTCCTGGCGGTCGACACCATCGTGCTCTGCACGGGCCAGGAACCACGCCGCGACCTGTACGAGGCACTGCGCGTCGCGGGTCGCAGCGTGCACCTCATCGGCGGCGCCGACGTGGCGGCCGAACTGGACGCCAAGCGGGCCATCAAGCAGGGCACCGAGCTGGCGGCGGCGTTGTAGGCCGCCGGACCCCGCCCGGACCCGTCCCTAGGATGACCCCATGTCACTCCCGCACGCGATCCTCACCGCCCTGCTTGAGAAGCCGTCGTCGGGGCTGGAGCTGACCCGCCGCTTCGACAAGTCGATCGGCTACTTCTGGTCGGCGACGCATCAGCAGATCTATCGCGAGTTGGGAAAGCTGGAGGCCGAGGGCTCCATCAGGGCCCTCGCCTCGCAGCAGCCGGCCCGCGGGCAGAAGAAGCGGTACGAGGTCCTGCCGGCGGGCCGCGCCGAACTGGCCCGCTGGACCGCCGTGTCCCAGGACCCCAAGCCGCTGCGCGACACACTGCTGCTGCGGCTGCGCGCGGCGGCGGTGGTCGGCACCGCGGGCATCGGGGAGGATCTGCGCCGCCATCTCGACCTGCACCGGCGGCAGTTGGCGGAGTACGAGGAGATCCAGGAGCGCGACTTCCCGCCGGGCAAGGACGCTCCCGCGGACCGGCTCCAGCATCTCGTCCTGCGGGCCGGGATCGACTTGGAAACCTTCTGGACGGGCTGGCTCACGCACGCGCTGGAGGAGTTCGACCGCATCCCGGCCGAGGGCTCCACACCCTGACCGGCCCGGTCACAGCCGACGAGGTCGGAGGCGGGCCCCTGTCACAGGCGGTTCGGCTTGGAGCGCCGGCGCAGGACCCAGACGGTGGCCCCGACCCCGGCGGCCACCAGTACCCCGCCCGCCGCGTAGGTGACGGTGCTGTAGTCCTGACTTGTGCTGCCCATACCGCCCATCACCCCGCGCGACGGTGACGCCGTGGCCGTTGCCGTCCTCGTCGCCGAGATCGTGGGGGTCGAGACCGGCGAGACGGTGACGGACTGCGTGCCCGCCGTCGACCCGTCGGCGCACACCACGATGACGGTGTACGTACCGGAGGTGACGCTCGACCAGGCGGCGGACTGGCTCCCGCTGGTCCCGGACAGGGTCACCTGGCGCCCCTGCGCGAAGTTGGCCTGACCGCTGGAGAGCAGCGAGGCGTTCCCCATCGATCCGTTGGACCTGGTGACGCACGCGGCCGTGGTGACCTGCACCGTCCCGCCACTGGTGGTCACGTTGATCCCCGTGGCCGCCGCGGCGGCCACGCCGGGCATGCCCGCGGTGAGGGCCAGCGGCAACGCGGCGACCGCCACGGCCTGCCCGGAGCGGACGAGTGTCTGAGTGATACGCATAGGACTGCCCTCCAGCGGCACGGTGGCGGTACATCCCATGAGCCGCCGAGGGTCGGGAACGCCCGTGCTGCCTTCGGACCGAGCCAATGCGACGGCCACCGTTTCCGCATGCGGGCCGGGACCGTACAGGTGAACAATTGCCGTGGTGTGCGGCTCTTCCTCACGCCTTCCCGGTCGTCACCGTCCGCTCAGCCGAGAAGGCGCCCCACGTGCCGTCCGGCAGCTTCGCCCGGATCCGTACCCGCTGGGTGAGCCCGGCCTCCCGGCCCACGTAGAAGCTGTACGTCGCCCTGCCGGGCGGAGGGGTCGCGCCCCAGACGAGCGAGGTGACCGGCTTCCGGTCGAGCTGGATCTGGTACTCCGTGATCACCCCGTCCACCTTCGGCTGGGTCCATGACAGGTCGAGGTAGTACGCCCCGTCCTTGCGATGCGTGGCGGCACGGAACGCGGCGGGCGCCATGCCCGTCCCGGTGCCCGCGCCCTTCGCGCCGTCGGGGCCCGCAGCGGTGGTGATCCGGACGGCCTCGCTCGCGGGCGAGACGTTGTCCGCCGCGTCGCGTGCCCGGACCGTGAAGGAGTAGCGCGTCCCCGGCCGCAGCCCGGTGACCACGGTCGCCGTCTGGGCACCGCCCACACTGTGGATCTTCGTGTCGCCCTGATAGACGTCGTACGAGGCCACGCCCACGGCGTCCGTGGACCGGGTCCAGGAGAGTTGCGCGGCCCGGTTCCCGACCGCCTTCCCGCCGGGGCGCTCCGGGCGGCTCGGCGCCCGCTCGTCGGCGGCGGTCGCGGCGGGCGTGGTGGCCCGGACCCGCTCGCTCGGCGGCCCCAGCCTGCCGTCGGCGTCCCGGGCCCGCACGGAGAAGGCGTACCGGGTCGACGGCTTGAGCATGGTGATGTCCACCATGTACTCGGAACCGGGCACTTCCTTCACCTTTGTGGTGCCGCGATACACCTCATAGCGGGTTACCGCCGGTTTTCCCGAGGCCCGGTTCCACATGACATGGACGCTGGTCGCACTGCCCGCCGCCGCGGTGACCCCGGCCGGAGCGCCCGGAGGCCGGTCGTCCTCGCCCGAGCCCTGCCCGGTCCGACCGCAGGACACCATCGTGAGCAGCGCGCCGCAGACCACGGCGGCTCGCAGGAGTACGCGTCGCACAGCCCTGCCCTCCCTCGACGTTTCCGCAACGAGATTGGTCCGGACCAATATGGCGTCCCATGTGGGGCCACAACAAGAGGGCCGCCGTTCGCGATTTCGGCCGTACGTTACGTATGCTGATCCTCTGAACGGCTGAACTCGCCCATGTCGCAGGGAAGTTCATGCCGACGGTGCGGAACGCTGTCGTCGCTGATCCCGCGCCGGCGAGGGCGGCCGGGTGGCCGGAGTCGTCGACGAATCCGGCCACCCGGCCCCCGACGACACGTCACTCGGCACGTCCCCGGCACGTCACCCTGTGCACCCCTCTGTACGTCCCGACGTGTCACCGGACGTGCACCGTACGGCCCCCCAGCGGTGGCCGCCCGGGCGGACCCCCACCAGATTGGGCTGAGTGTTCGTCAGTGCCCGCTCAGGAGAGGGTCTTTTATCGTGCGTGTCCGGTCACTGATGCTGGCCGCGGCCGGTGCCGCCCTGATCGCCCCCACGGCGCTCGCCAGCGCCGCCCCGCCGCCCGACGCCGCGCACGAGCGCGCCGGACACGGCGGCCCGGGCGCGGAGAACGTCCCACGGGCGGGTGGCGCCGCGGACACGCGGAAGGCACCGCGTCGGAAGGCGCCGCGTCCGGGGAACGTGCGGGCCACGGAACTCCTGGCCGCCGTACGCGACTGCGCCCCCGTCTCGGACGACCGCTTCAGCAGCGACGACGGCGAGCCTGCGGACATCGAGGTCTGCGGCAGGAAGGAAGCCGTCTTCTGGAAGGCCGACCTGGACATCGACTGCGACGGCAGACCGGGCAAGCACTGCAACGAACGCACCGACCCGCTCTTCTGCGACACCACCGCCTTCCAGCAGTCCGACGGACGCCAGCTGAGCGCCGAGCGACTGCCGTACGTGGTCGTACCCGGGCCGAGCCACCGCTGGAACCACAAGGAGCACGACGTCCGGCGCGGGACGGTCGCCGCGGTCATCCACGGCGACCGTGTCCGGTACGCGGTCGTCGGCGACATCGGCCCCGCGGACATCATCGGCGAGGCCTCGTACGCCCTGGCCCGGAACCTCGGCATCCGCCCCGACCCGAAGGGCGGCGGAGCGGCGTCCGGAGTCACCTACATCCTGTTCAAGGGCTCCGGCGCCTCTCCCATCGAGAACCCCGGGGCAGCCGCGGCCCAGGGGGAGCGGCTGGCCCGCGAACTCGTCGGCCGCAGCTGAGCCACCCCGTCGACGTGCCGGTGTCAGACCTTCCGGTAGGTGTACGCCTCCGCTGCCGCGGCCTCCACCGCCGCCAGGTCAGCTCCGGCGGAGGCCGTGACGACCGCCGCCACCGCGCCCTCGACGAACGGCGCGTCCACCAGCCGGGTGTCCGGCGGCAGCTCGTCGCCCTCGGCCAGCAGGGCCTTCACCGTGAGGACCGCACTGCCGAGATCGGTCAGTACGGCGACACCGGCACCGCGGTCCACGGTGGCCGCCGCGGCGGAGATCAGCTCGGAACTGGTGCCCAGGCCGCCGTCCCCGTCACCGCCCGCCGCCGCGACCGGAGCGAGCGTGCCGCCGCCCGCGAGCCCCGCCGCCAGTTCGGCGACCGCCGTGGCCACCGCGGCGCTGTGCGACACGAGCACGACGCCCACGAGCTTCGCGCCGTCGCCGTCGCTGTCACCTTCGGCCGTCCGGCTGTCCGTCCCGCCGTTCACGAGGTCACTCACCGGCCGTCTCCGCGAGTGCCGCGATCAGGATCGCCGAGGAGGTGGCACCCGGGTCCTGGTGCCCGATGCTGCGTTCGCCCAGATAGCTCGCCCTGCCCTTGTGCGCCTGCAGCGGCGTCGTCGCCTGGGCGCCCTCCTCCGCGGCGGACCGTGCCGCGGCGAAGGACTGCCCCAGCGCGTCGACCGCCGGCAGGAGCGCGTCGATCATCGTCTTGTCGCCGGGCGCCGCGCCACCGAGCTGCATCACGGCGTCCACGCCGGTGCGCAGCGCCTGCGCGAACTCCGGCTCGTCGACCTCGGCGGCCTCACCGAGTGCCTTGCCCGTCCGCCGCAGCAGAGTCCCGTACAACGGGCCCGAGGCGCCGCCCACCGTCGAGATCAGCGTGCGTCCGGCGAGGATCAGGACAGCGCCCGGGGTGCCGGGCTCCTCCTTCTCCAGCGCGGTCGCCACGGCGCGGAAACCGCGCTGCAGATTGCTGCCGTGGTCGGCGTCGCCGATCGGCGAGTCGAGGGCGGTGAGCCGTTCCGCCTCGTGTTCCACGGACACGGCGGTCGCCGTCATCCAACGGCGGAAGAAGTCGGCGTCGAGCACTGGATCTCCTTGCGTGGTAAGGGTGTTGCCGGGTCGCACCGGGAGGGACGAGGCGGGGGAGCGGCCCCTCACATGCCCCAGCGCAGACCCGCGGTACGCACCGGCGCGTCCCACAGCCGCAACAGGTCCTCGTCGACCTGGCACAGGGTCACCGACGCGCCGGCCATGTCGAGTGAGGTGACGTAGTTCCCGACGAGGATGCGGGCCACCGGGACCCCGCGGTCGGCCAGGATGCGCTGCACCTCCGCGTTGAAGCCGTACAGCTCCAGCAGAGGGGTGGAGCCCATGCCGTTCACCAGGACCAGGACGGGGTTGCGCGGGTTCATGTCCTCCAGGATGGCGTTCACCGAGAAGTCGGCGATCTCCCGCGAGGTCATCATGGCCCGCCGCTCCCGGCCGGGCTCGCCGTGGATCCCGACGCCCAGCTCCAGTTCCCCCGGGGGCAGGTCGAAGGTGGGGCTGCCCTTGGCGGGCGTGGAGCAGGCGCTGAGCGCGACACCGAAGCTGCGCGAGTTCTCGTTGACCTGGCGGGCCAGTGCCTCGACGCGCTCCAGCGGCCGGCCCTCCTCGGCGGCGGCGCCCGCGATCTTCTCCACGAACAGGGTCGCGCCGGTGCCGCGGCGGCCGGCCGTGTAAAGACTGTCGGTGACCGCCACGTCGTCGTCGACGAGCACCTTGGCGATCTGGATGCCCTCGTCCTCGGCCAGCTCCGCGGCCATGTCGAAGTTGAGGACGTCACCGGTGTAGTTCTTCACGATGAACAGCACTCCGGCACCGCTGTCCACGGCCGCAGCGGCCCGTACCATCTGGTCCGGAACCGGACTGGTGAACACCTCGCCCGGACAGGCGGCGGACAGCATCCCGGGACCCACGAATCCGCCGTGCAGCGGCTCGTGCCCGGACCCGCCGCCCGACACGAGCCCCACGTTCCCGGCCACCGGCGCGTCCCGCCGCACGATCACCCGGTTCTCGACATCCACGGTCAGCTCGGGATGCGCGGCGGCCATACCCCGCAACGCGTCCGCGACAACGGTCTCCGCGACGTTGATGAGCATTTTCATGGGTACCTCCTGGGAGCCTTGCAGGCGGGTGTACGACCTGCGTTCTTGCTGTTCAAAGGGCGTGATGCGGGTTCTCGATCTTGACGGTCCGTAGCGGCTGGAAGCGGGTTGTGACGGTACTGACGCTGACCCAATACTGACTGCACTGACGGCCCGTCGGTACTTCTGTGCGGCTGGACGAGGGGCAGCAGCGGTGCTGTCATCCGCAGTATCGACCTTGCGGCAGCGAAGGGCACGTGTGTGGCTGCGTGAGCGGGGTCGGCTCGACGGGGGCAGTGAGGGGACTTCGTCATGAAGCTGCCTACCCAGAGGCACTGACCTGCGTGACGCCATGTCCCGGGTAAGGGCCCCTTACGGGCATCGGCGGGCTTCCGGAGGGAAGGCGGTGGATGCCTGTTCAGGTCTTTCCTATTCGTTGGCCGGGAGCGCTTCATGCTTGAGATCAAACGGGAACGCGCCTTCGGACGCACCTACCAGGTCTTCTCGGAGGGTGTGCCGGTCGCGCGATGGTCCGCCCGCGCCTGGAGGTCGGGCGGTCACGTCGAGCTGGCGGGCGAGGTCTTCGAGCTGCGCTCTTCCAACTGGGGACGCTCCTTCCACATGCTCGCGGGCGAAGCGGGAGGACCGGTCCGAGCCGAGGCGCACCGGTCCGGCCGGCGGTGGTACATCACTGACGGGGAGACTGAGTACGAGCTGACCCGCCCGTCGGCCCTGCGCGGCAAGCGGCGGCTGGTCCGGGGCAAGAGCGTCCTCGGCGAATTCCGGCGTGGCCGGTTCGGCAGCGGGCTGATGGCCGACCTCACCGATGTGCCGCTCCCTCTTCAGGTCTTCGCGGGCTTGGTGGTCCTGTCGCTGCAGCAGCGACAGGACGCGGCCGCTGCGGCGTCCAGCGGCTGATCGGAGTAGGCAGGAGGGGAACTCGGCACGCCGGTGTCCGCGCCGCGTTCTTGCAGGGTCAGTACGGTGACCGCAGGGCATGGCCAGGCGTTCGGTGGCGCTGCCGTCGGCCTTTCCAGCGATCGGGCGCCACCCCGACCAGCTCAGTTCAACTCAGTCATCCGAGCCCGCATCACCGCAACCCGCGGGGCCGTCCGCGCCCGCGACAACCGGCGAACGACGGCCCGTTCGGCCTCGTCACGCCCCGGACCTTGCACACTCGCCCGTCCACCACCGAACCGCCTTCACGGTAAGGACACTTCCGACCTCCCGGCGCCGGTGGTCGCTACGATCTGCGGCGTGTGCGCAAACATTGTGGTCGCCGAAGACGACGCGAAGCAGGCCGAACTGGTGCGCCGCTACCTGGAGCACGAGGGGCACGCCGTCACGGTCGTCGAGGACGGCCGGACGGCTCTCGAGACGGTCCGGCACCAGGAACCCGACCTGGTCGTCCTCGACGTGATGATGCCAAGGGCCGACGGTCTCGACGTCGTACGGATCCTGCGCGCCGAACGCCGGGAGGTGCCGGTGCTGATGCTGACGGCCCGCAGCACCGAGGACGATCTGCTGCTCGGCCTCGACCTCGGCGCCGACGACTACATGACCAAGCCGTTCAGTCCGCGTGAACTCACCGCCCGGGTAAGGACGTTGCTCCGCCGCAACCGGCGCGGCCCCGACCCGGCTCCGGCGACCGTGCTCGCCCCCGCTCCCGCCTCGGGGCCCGAAGCGGCCCCGGACGACGAGGTGTTGACGGTCGGCGTGCTCAGGGTCGATCCCTCGCGGCACGAGGTGTCGGTCGCGGGGGCGCCCGTCGAGTGCACGCCCGGTGAGTTCCGTCTCCTCGCGGCGATGGCGGCCGAGCCCGGCCGGGTCTTCACCAGGGCACGGCTCCTCGACGAACTGCACGGCTTCGACAAGTACATCAGCGGCCGGACCGTCGACATGCACGTCATGAACCTGCGCAAGAAGATCGAGCGCGTCCCACGACGGCCGGCCCGCCTCATCACCGTCTTCGGCGTCGGCTACAAACTCATGGACCCCGCGAAGAACGTGCGCCATGCGTCGTCCTGACAGGGGAGGTGCGGTGGGGGCCGCCCGGCTGCCGCTGCGCAAGAGCCTGGCGGGGCGGCTGTTGACCGTGACGGCGCTGGTGGCCTCGTGCTCGGTCGCCGCGACCGCCTGGCTGGCCGTGCAGACGACCTCCGTCGCGATCCGCCAGGAGCAGGGGCAGAACCTCAAGTCCGACGCGAAGATCTACGACACCCTCCTCGGCTACGCGGCCACCCACCCCGACTGGGACGGCGTCGACACCACCGTGCGAGATCTGGCTGTGGAGTCCGGGCGCCGGATCGTGCTCACCACGCCGGGCCGACGCCCGTTCGTGGACTCGGCCGACTCGCGCTCAGCGGGCGGCGGTTCGTCCGACGATCTGCTCGCTCAGCAGGCCTCGGCGGTCGTGGATCCACGCTCCGTCGACACCGTGCTGGTGCCCGACGATGCCAGGGCCGGCGCCGACCGCGTCGATCCACGGGCCGTGGGGCCCTTCCGGCTGCCCGCGAAGGAACACGACGCACTGCGGAAGGCCTCCGCCGGGAGGGTGGAGTGCCTCAGCCGGATGGGTATCGCCGCCGACGTCGTCGAGAGCCCGGGCGGACGGCCCCGCGTCCAGTTCGTGAGCGACGAGACCGAGGCGGGGACCGGCAGCGTCACCGACCGTGACATGGAGGCCAAGTGCTTTGCGTCCTACCCGGTCGGTCCCACCGCGACCGAGCGGAAGGCCCTGAGCGCCCTCAACCAACTGGCTGACGCCTGTCTGAAACGACAGGGTCGCACCGCCGTGAAACTGAACCTGGACCTGTCCTGGGACCGGAGTTACGCATACGGGCGGGACGACGCGGTCTCCGGCGCCGAGGACGGCCTCAGCGATCGGGAGGCGAAGGCCCTGGCCGCCAAGAAGGCGGAGGACGCCGCGACGGCCGAACGCAAAGCGGCTTCCGGCGACGCACTCGACTACGCCCCCGCCGAGATCCGCGACAGCGCGTACGACCGGGCCGTGGCCAGCTGTGTCGAAAGCGCTCGCCGGGAACAGCTCACGGGCTATGTCGCCGAGCCCGCACTCCTGTTCATCGACGGCCCGGGTGCCGCCGGCGTGCCTGGCTTCGACCTCTCCCGCGCCAACACCGCACGCATCGCCGGTGTCACCGCCCTGGTCCTCGCCCTCACAGTGGGCGCCTCGGTGCTCGCCGGAGCCAGGCTCGTACGCCCGTTGCACGCGCTCACCGGCGCCGCCCAGCGCATGCGGGAGGGCCTGCACGCGACGCCGGTGCCCGTGCCCGTCGTCTCCGACAACGAGATCGGACGGCTGACGGCGGCCTTCAACGACATGGCCGCGCACCGGGCCCGCCTGGAGGAGCAGCGCAAGGTGATGGTCAGCGATGTCGCCCATGAGCTGCGAACGCCGCTGAGCAACATCCGGGGCTGGCTGGAGGCGGCCCACGACGGACTGGCCGTGCCGGACCCCGCGTTCGTCTCCTCGCTCCTGGAGGAGGCGGTGCAGCTCCAGCACCTCATCAACGACCTCCAGGACCTGGGTGCGGCCGACGCGGGCGCCCTGCGGCTGCACCGGAAACCGGTACGGATCGACGAGCTGCTCGGCCAGGTCGCCGCCCCGCACCAGGGGCTGGCCGAGACGGCGGGCGTCACCCTCACGGTCCTGACACCGCCGCTGGGCACCCCTCACCCACCGCTCCTGGACGCCGACCCCGTACGGCTGCGGCAGGCCGTCAGCAATCTGCTCTCCAACGCGGTGCGCCACACCCCGGCCGGCGGCACGGTGACCCTGCGCCGGTACGTCACCGACCCGGGGGACGAGCTCGCCGTGGAGGTGTCCGACACCGGCAGTGGCATTGCGGCGGGCGACCTCCCGTACGTGTTCGACCGTTTCTGGCGGGCGGAGAAGTCCCGCAATCGCAGCACCGGCGGCAGCGGCCTCGGCCTGGCGATCGTCCTCAAGCTCGCCGAGGCCCACGGCGGCACGGTGGACGTGGCGAGCACGGAGGGGGAGGGGGCCACCTTCACCCTGCGGCTGCCGACAGCCGGGTCACGGAAGCCGGAGGGCACCGGTCGACCCTGATGGGATGACGACAGCGCTCTGACAGTTTCCTCACAAGCGGCCGTCAGGGTGAAGCCATGCCCGGAACCTGGTGCGGATCGGCAACCAGGAACGACCAAGCCGGGCTGGAACTGGAGCCCTCACATGTCCCGCCGTCTCACCCTGCGCCCGCTGCGTATCGCTGTCCTGACCGGCGTCGCGGCCGGCGCGCTGCTCGTCCCGGCCAACGCGGCCTTCGCCACCGATCCGACCCCGACGCCGGGCGCGACCGACTCGACCCCGGCCGACAAGGAGGCCCTGGCGAAGAAGAAGGCCGAGGACGCCAGGACGCTCAAGGAGGCCGAGGCCCGGAAGGCCGCCGAAGCCCGGAAGGCCGGAGGCAAGGACTACCCGCGTGGCGGTGTCGCCGCGGGCGAGGCCCCCGCCCAGGACGACAACACCGGCACGCTCATCGGTTCGGCCACCGGCGCGCTGCTGCTCGCGGGCGCCGGCACCTACGTACTGCGCCGCCGCACCACTGCCCGCCGCGAAGGCTGACCCGACAGCACGACCTCTCGTACGAAACGGTGGCGCCGCCCTTCACCAGGCGGCGCCCTGTGCGTTCCGGCGAACCCTCGCACCCTGTTCTGGAGCCCGAGTTGCCCCCTGCACACCGTCCGGCCCTGTCCCGGGCCCGCCTCGCGACCCTCACCCTGTTGACCCTCGTCACCCTGCTCACCGGCTGTTCGTCCGGCCCCGAACCGACGGTCCGGGTCGCCCCGACCGCCCCCGCCGCGTCGGGTGCTCCGAAGTCCGGGCGGCCTGCGGCCGACGCTCCGGCGGCCCCTGCCGAGGTGGCCGTCCCCTCCGTGGGGATCACCAGTTCGCTGATGGAGTTGGGCCTCAACACGGACCGGACGGTCCAGGTCCCGCCGGCCGAGGAGGGGATGACCGCGGGCTGGTACACGGGCGGTGCGGTGCCCGGTGAGATCGGCGCGGCCGTCATCATCGGCCACAACGACACCCGCTTCGGCGAGGCCGTCTTCCACGACCTGAAGAAGATCAAGGAGGGTGCGGACATCACCGTCACCGACAAGACGGGAAAAGCCCTCCACTTCACCGTCACGGCCACGGAGAGCGTCGCCAAGAACGCCTTCCCGACGGAGAAGGTCTACGGGCCGACCCAGGAACGTGCTCTACGGCTCATCACGTGCGACGGCGACTTCGACGCGCAGGGGCACCCTGTCGACAACCTCATCGTGTACGCGACAGCGAGCTGAGGTCCGTAGGCGTGTCCGTTTCGCCCTGTCGTCACGGGTGACGTCCGCAGCTCGATCGTCAGCGGCCGGTTCCAGGAGCGCGCCGCTGACCGGTAGGTACGCGTCAGTCACGGCGCGGCGATGCGCCGCGACCGCCCGGAGGCCGTCACCGCTCTCGCCTGCACAGGTCCGGGGTGTTCGCTGGTGGGGTGGGGGTGCCGGTTGAGGTTGTGGAGGATCTTGGCGCGCAGTGGGGCTGTGCCCGGGAGGCTGATCTCGTCGGTGATGGCCAGGGCCTGGGTCCAGGCGTAGTGGGCGGCAGCGCGGTCGGCTGCGGCGTGGTGGGTGTCGCCGAGGTCGGTGAGGCTGGTGGCTTCGTGGTAACGGTCGTCGGTCTTGCGGTACAGATCGATGGCCTGCCGGTGGGAGTCGATGGCGTGCCCGTACTGGCCGAGGTGGTGGTGGATGTAGCCGAGGCTGCTCCAGGTGTAGGCCTGGCCGTTGATATTTCCGATCTCCTCGACCAGTGCGAGGGCCTGCCAACCGTAGGAGAGTGCCGCCTGGCGGTGGTCCCCGAGCCTGACGTGGTATCGGCCGATGTCGTCCAGGGCGATGGCTTGTCCAAGCATGTTGTGCGCGGCCTTGTAGTGCGTGGATGCCTGGTGGGCGTGACCGAGTGCTTCCCGGTGGTGACCCCGGTCCGAGGACAGCCTGCCGAGATGTTTGTGGATGCGAGCCTGACCGTTGTGGTCGCCGAGTTCCTTGAACAGCTCCATCGCGAGCTCGTAGTGGGCGCGGGCTTCGTCGAGATGGTCCAGCCGGGTCCGGACAAGCGCGAGACCGTGGTGGGAGTTGGCCTGCCCGGCCTTGTCGTTCGCGCGCTGTGCGGCGTTCAGGGCGGTCGTGTGGGCGGCGGCCAGCGCAGGCCAGCGTCCCTGCCTGCTGAGGGAGGTGGCGACGGCCGTGGCCAGTCGCCAGGTGTGGGTCTCAAACCCTGCGGGGGCCTGCTCGATGGCGGCGAGGATGACGGGGTTCTCGGCGGTGAACCAGGCCAGCGCCTCCCGGCGATCGCGCAGTTCCTCAGGAGCAGCTCTCGGTTGAGCTGGGGCCAGGCTGATCGGAATCTGCCTGCGGGGGGTCAGCAGCGCGTCGGCGGCGTGGGCGGTGTGCAGATAGTGGTCGAGCATCCGGTGGGCCGCCGCACGCCGGGTGGCATCGTTGTCCTGCGTGGTGACCAGTTCGGTGGCGTAGATGCGGAGCAGGTCGTGGAGGGCGTACCGGCCCGGGGTGTGCTCGGTGAGCAGGTTGCCGCGGGTCAGCTCGGTCACCAGGGTGCTGGTGCGGGCGGGTGGCAGACCGGCCAGGGCGGCGACCGCGGGCAGCGCGGTGTCCGGTCCGGGGTGCAGGCCCAGCAGCCGGAACAGCCGGGCCGCGTCGGGGCTCAGCGCTCGGTAGGACCAGGTGAACACCGCCCGTACCTGGGTGGCCGGGTCCCCGCCGTCCAGGGCGTTCAGACGAGTGCCGGCCTCCCGTAGCTCTCCTGCGAGCACGGCGAGCGGCAGATGGAGCTGGTCGTCGGCGCGGGCGGCGACGATCGCCAGCGCCAGGGGCAGTCCGGCGCACCGGGTGACGATCTCGTCGACGGCGGCGGGTTCGGCGGCCGTGCGGTGGGGGCCGAGGCGGCCTGCCAGCAGGTCCCGGGCCTGGCCGGGGTTGAGCAGGTCGACGGACAGCAGGTGGGCGCCCTCGGTCGCGGCCAGACCGGTGAGGCGGTTGCGGCTTGTGACCAGGGCCAGGCAGCCGGGGGGCGCCGGGCAGCAGCGGGCGGACCTGTTCGGCGTCGCGGGCGTTGTCCAGCACTACCAGCACCCGTCGGCCGGCCAGCAGGCTCCGGTACAGGCCCGTCTGTGCTTCCAGGCCGTTCGGGATGCGGGCCGGGGGCACCCCCAAGGCGTCCAGGAACCCCCGGACCGCCTCGGCCGGGTCCGTGATCGAACTGCCGGGGACGAATCCGCGCAGGTTCACATACAGCTGCCCGTCGGGGAAGGCTTCCCGTACCCGGTGAGCCCAGTGCACGGCCAAGGCGGTCTTGCCCACCCCCGCGGTGCCCGACACCGCCGAGATGACCACTGCGGCAGACCGCACTGGACCGGCCCCGGCCGCGGCGGGCAGGAGATGGTCGAGCTGCGCGAGTTCGCCGTCGCGTCCGGTGAAGGCCGCGACGGACAGCGGCAGTTGCGCTGGGGGCGGGCTCGGCTGCGCCGGTGCTCCCGGCTGCGGGACGGCGGTGGGGGCGGTGTCCTGGCGCAGGACAGCGGTCTGGATCTCCTGTAGCGCCGGCCCGGGGTCGATACCCAGCTCCCGGGCCAGCCGGTCGCGGGTGCGGTGGTAATGGTCCAGGGCTTCGGCGGAACGGCCGTTGCGGTGCAGCGCGAGCATCAATTGACCGGCCAGACGTTCGTCCAGCGGGTGCGCCGCGGCGCGGGCCGACAGCTCGGGCAGCAGCGCGATGTGCTGACCCAGCCGTAATCGCAGGTCGCCAAGGTCCAGTTGGGCCGCCAGCCGTTCCTGGACCAGGGCGTCGCGCAGCGCGTTCAGCCAGGGAGTGTCCAGGGCGGCGAAGGGCTCCGCGCGCCACAGCCGCAGGCCTTGCTCGAACAGGGCCGCGGCGCGGATGTCGTCGTCGGCGGCGCGGGCCTGTGCGGCCAGGCGGCGGAAGGAGTGCATGTCCACGGCCACAGTGCCGGCTGTGGCCAGCACGTAGCCGCCCGGCTGCCGGGCGATGACCGCCTCGCCGGTGGCGGCCAGGGCCTGTCTCAGCCGGGAGAGGTAACCGCGCAAGGTAGCGCGAGCCTGCCGCGGAGGATGGTCCCCCCAGACGCGGTCGATCAGTTGATCGACCGTCACCGGATGGTCGATGTCCACCAGCAGAACCGCCAGTACACCCCGCTGGCGGGCATGGCCCAACCCCACGGGCCGGCCGTCGATGCTGCCCTCGACGCTGCCCAGCACCCTGAATTCCACCGTCATCCCGACCGCACTCCCTCAGAAGCCGGATACCGCACACCCGTTCTTACCGGGCCCGGATGGTCGATACAACGTTTGTCCAACGTTTGTCCCTGACCGGCCTGCCACCTTGGTCCGAGGCAGCAAGAGCTCCCGAGGAACCATCCCCGTCGGCCGCCGACCCATCGGCGTCCGCACGGTTTCCGTCCCGGACCGGCGGAGAAACACCGACCCGCTTCCACCGGGACACAGCCGAGCAGAAACATTCGTCGAAGGAGAGTCCTGAGATCATGCGTTTTCTTCTGCGTAAGAGACTCGGCGGTTCAGCCGCCGCGGTACTTCTGGCCGTCGCCGGTCTGGCCGCCACCGCACCGAGCGCGAACGCTCAGCCGGTGCCGGCTGCGTCCGCGTTCACTCCCATCAAGAACGTCGGCAATGGCCTGTGCCTCCAGCCCGCGGGCGGTTCCACGCAAGAGTTTGCGGCGATCGTGCAAGAGACTTGTGTGTCCGGAAGTACCGCACAAGGCTGGAGCTCCACGGAGGTCGGCACCAACCACTACCGCTTCCTGAACCAGCGCAGCGGCTACTGCTTCGACGCCTTCGACGGTGCCTTCGACGGAGGGCGCCTCCTGCAGGGCACCTGCGCACGGATCAGCAACGAGGAATTCAACACCGGCACGGCACTGCCTGACGTCGTGGCACTGGAGTCCAGGGTCGGCTTCCGTGACACCGGCTTCTGCATCGACGTGCCGGAAAGCCAGAACACCCGAGGACTGGCCATGCAGATCTGGGGCTGCAACGGGACCCTCGCGCAACGCTGGATCGTCGGCTTCTAGCCCGGAAGTAGCCTGGAAGACCGATGAAAACGCTGGGCACTGGTCCCGCCGCCCGCGCGGCGGGACCGGACTCGTTTCGTGGCGCTGGGGGCATACGACGCCGGTCTCGGAACGGGGTGCGCCGGCGCGCGGATCGTACAACGACCCGCAGCCGGGGAAACGCCCGAGTCCGGCGAACAGGGCCACGCTGTCGTCGACTTCCACGGTCCGCCTCCGTGGATGTCCAGCAGCAGGCCGTCCAGCGGCCCGGCGGCCAGTTCGGCGTACGTCTGGTCCGGAGCGCGCCAAGGTTGAGGGCAGCTCGCCGGGCTACACCTCGACGGCTTCCACGCCGGTGGCCTCGTCGCCTTCGAGCTGGGTCTTCCGGTCGTTGGTGCTGCCCTTGCCATACCTGACACAAGGATCAACTCTCTTCAGTCGCTATCTATCCCGGCGGCTGGTTTGTGGCGCGTGCTGCTCGTCCGAGCCTCGCCAAACTCCCAGGTGGAAGCCCTGCCACAGGTCCCTGCCGTCCCGTCGGCGGCAAGGCCCGCCGCGTCTTCCGGTTCCCCACGGGAGGTGTTCGGCTGGCCGGCGCCGGTATGACTTGGGAGTCTGCAAGCAGGCCGGTGTCATCAAGGCCGATCTCGATCTCGGCGGCGCTGTCTGCACCTCATTCGCTTGCATTCGGAGCCAAGCGCGGGATCCCGTTGTAGGCGCCGATGTCGTGAGCCGGGACTATGTGTATGAGGTCGTCGAGGGCGATCATTCGCAGCAGCCCCTCACGCACGGAGGTGTGATCCTGGTCGGCGAACTTCCGCATCAGCCAGGGTCGTTCGACCCGGCGGCGGATGCCGTCAAGCTGCCAGGTCAGATCGCCGACGAACGCATGGCGTTTGCCGAAGGGCTGGGTCACGAAGACGATCACCGAGCCGGCTGTGTGGCCGGCGGCGAGCACGATGACCACGGAGCCGTCGCCGTGCACGTCGTGGCTGGCCGGGAAGCCGAGGTAGGGGCCACTGGCGAAGCCGTAGGAGTGGATTTCGTGGTCCTGGGACACGTGTCGGAAGACCTTGCTGTCCGGTTCGTCCGCAGCGTGTCGTCGCTCGGCCGCGTTCAACCAGACCGGCGTTCCATGAAGGCTGTCGAGGCCACTCGTGTGGTCCCAGTGCGTGTGTGTCGGCACCACGCCGATCAGTCTGCCGCGGTCGTAGCCGACTGCGTCGAGCTGCTCGGCAGCTGTCTGGGCCGCCTCATGGGGAGAGCGCATGTACCAGGGAAGCATCGCGATGTGCCGCGCCAGGTCGGCGCCGAAGCCCGCGTCGATCAGCAGGTCGCCGCTCGGGTGCCGCACCAGGATCGCGGACGCGGCGAACGGGCGCCTGTCTCGGAATGATCCGCCTTGGATGGCGAGCGCGGCCCGAGTCTCGTAGGTACCAGTGGGTAGGTGATAGACGCCCATGCTGGCGGGCGGGTTCGCCTCTGGCAGCGGCCTCGTCCAAGCGGCGGGAATGTCAAGAGGAGGCATGGAAGGCTCACATTCGGTTAAATGATGGGACCCCGGTCCCGTCATCGTAGCGCATGATGGGTCCAGGGTCCCATCACTTATGATGGCCCCATGGGTAGATGGGAACCAGGCACTCGCGAACGACTGCAGGACGCTGCCCTGGAACTGTTCGAGTACGGCTACGACAACACCACCGCCGCACAGATCGCCCAGCGGGCTGGGACATCGAAGAGCACCTTTTTCCGCCACTTCACTGACAAACGTGAAGTGCTCTTCGCCGGCACGGGCGAGATCACCGACCGAGCCGTTGCTGCGATCGCCGGACTGTCGCCTGGAATCACGGCCTTCGACCTCGTCAACGAAGTCCTGCGGGCGATCATCGAGGTCTTTGACCCGGCCAAGCGCGCCTGGTACGGGCGGCGCCAGGCGATCGTCGACCTCAACCCCGAACTACGGGAGCGTGACCTGCTCAAACGGCAGTCCCAGAACGAGGCGATCACCACGGCCCTGCGCGAGAAGGGCCTGGACGGCCTTTCCTTGGATCTTGTCGTCGCCCTGATCGGGCTGGCCTCCCACGCGACCTACACCCGCTGGATCGAAGGCTCCGACGATCAAGATGTTGCCGCCCTGGCCACCGACGTACTCGCCGAACTTCGCACTACCACAACCGCCTTGATTCCCGCAGCCGCGACAGCTGGGCCGACTTCTTCAGGCGCGGGTGCGAGGCCTCCCGTATCGCCATGAGGCCACCGGTTCATGTCACCTCGGAGGGCTTGTTCTAGGTGGCCCCAGGCAGCGTCTTCATGTGATCTCTAGTGGTGGACCAAGAGCCAAGGGTGCGCTGGACGGGATCGTGGGAACCGGCATGGTATCGGCCCTGCAACGGCAGCTTGTTGCCACCGATGGCTACAAAGGCCCGAAGCCGCCGACCGGCGCTGGCCGCGCTTCGCGCCGCACGCCCGGCAGTTGGGCTTTACCTCGGTGGTCGCCGCTCCGCTGCAATGGCAGGGCCAGGTGATCGGAGCTCTCAACTTTTTCCGGCACCGTTCGGGCGCGCTGGACGGCGGCCAGTTGCGTCTGGCGCAGACGCTGGCGAACATCGCCGCCCTCGGCATCGACCAGCAACGAGCCGTATACGAGCATTCGAACGTTCACGCAGATCCGGGATGCTGTGGACTCCAGGGTCGTCATCGAGCAGGCCACGGGCCACCTGGCCCAGCGTCACCGCATAAGCATGAACACGGTGTTCGACAAAGTGAGTCTCCACGCCCTCCGGCACAGACTCGAACTCGCCGTAGTGGCCCGCGAGGTCCTGGACGACACCGCCGTGCTCGCGCTGGAGGGTCCCGAGCACTGAAGTGCCGCCCGGCCACCCTCGCCATGGGGGAATGGGGTGTTGTGATGCCGGTACCGGATCCGACGGTCACCTGCCGGTACCGGATTCGACGGTCACCTCGCTGCTGCGCGTTCTGGACGCGCACCGCGGCCGCGGTCTGCCCCCGCTGCCCCTGGCGGATCCATCCCGGACCTTAGGCCTGGACGGGCTGGCCTTCCTGCTGGTCCCCGTCGGCGGGCCCGGTCGTCTGGTGCAGTCCTTCGGTGAACGCACCGCCGCCCTGGAGGACCTGCAGCTGACTCAGGGGCAGGGCCCCGCCCCGGACGCGGCCCGGCACGGGGCCGCGGCCCTTGTCCCCGACCTGGTCGCCCTCGATTCGGCCCGCTGGCCCGGCCTGCCCCCTCCGGCTCTGGACCTTGGTGTGCACGCGATGTTCGCGTTTCCGCTGGGAATCGGCCTCATCACCGCCGGTGTCCTCACCGGCCACCGCACCCCCCCGGCCCACTGAGTCACGGCCGCCTCACCACCACCCTCATCTGGGCCGACCACCTCACCCAGCACCTCATCACCCAAGCCGCCGGACCAGCCGCCCCGACCAACTCACCCGCCGACTGCACCTGAACACCGAAAACCCTTGCATCGCATACTTTGGCCGTACTTTCGCCTCAACGCAGTCTCCGCTTCTGCCGATGCCCGCGCGTCACTTCACGGGGCATCATTCTACCCGTCGGGACGTGTCAGACTTTGATTCCGAACAGTTTTTCTGCATTTCGGTACGCAATTTTTTCCTTGGCATCGCGCGACAAAGCGACTCCCCGGAACCAATCGGTTTGAGTTTTCATATCCGCGAACGGGTAGTCGGTTGCGAACATCACTCGGTCCACACTTATGTGTTTCAGCAGGAGATCGAGCAGTTCCGTCTGAGGGAACGCGCTGGTCGTGAACCAGAAATTGTCGTGGAAATACTGCTCGAACGGCTTGTCCAGGCTCTTCTTGGTTACTTCGCTCATCTTCTCCACGACGCGTTCGTAGAAGAACGGAAGACCCTCTCCCATATGGCCGATGATAATCTGGAGCTTGGGATGCCTGTCGAATACTCCTGAGGTGACCATTCGGAGGCACTGGGTGACGACTTCCTGATGCCAGCCATATGCAGAGATGCTGAGAACCTGGTCTTGGAACTCTTTCTGATATTCCGGCCGCATATTGCTGTAGTAGATGTCGAAAACCTCTTCAGGCGGCAGGCCCGGATGGATGTATATCGGCACATCGAGGGTTTCGGCGCGCGCCAGCAGGGGCTCGAAGTCGGGATGATCGAGGAATTTCGTCCCGATGATCCCATTGGTCAGACATCCCAGGAAGCCATCTTCCCGAACTGTGCGTTCCAGTTCGTCTGCCGAGGCCTCGGGATTCTGCAGAGGCAAGGTTGCAAATGCTTTGAACCGCCCCGGGTAGGTGGCCATCGGTCCATCGACGAGCAGCTTGTTGAGACGATACGCAAAATCGATGCCCTTTTGACCTTTCACATTCTGCACGCCTGGCGTGTGTGCGGAGAGGATTTGAACGTTGAGCCCCGCCTTGTCCATTGCGCCGATGCGGCGCGGGCCGAGCTCGGCAAGACCAGTATCCTCAAGAAACAGCCTGTCGTTCAGTACCATCAATTCATGGGTGGAAAAGGTCTCTTCCGTGCCGATGAAGGGCAGGTCCTGGTCTCGCTGTGAAAAATTCGTAGTCTCGTCGTCCGCTGCCACGTGGGAGGCGATGGCATGCGTGGACAAGCCGGCACCGATGCCAAGTGCTGCCGTACCGGCTAGGAAGCCGCGGCGTCCCGTCGTGAGGCGCTTCACAGGGTTTGCGTTGGACTTCATGTCAGTTTCTCCTCGGGTGTTTGTGTAGTGCGGTATCCGGGCGGCATCCGTCTGCAAGCCGCGACGGGTTACCTCGCTTATCCGGATTCCTACTTCCTACCGAGCGAACCTGAGACGAACGTTAATGCCGCCGCTCAGGCCGGTTGGCGAACCAGGTGCCCAGCGCACGCACCGGCGTGGTGGCGTCGAGGACCTGCCCGGTGGGCACGGGCAAGGCGACACAGCCGTCGGGCCGGATCAGCAAGGCATCGACGTCCACCCGGTCCGTGCGGGCGGTGACGGTGTTGACCCGTCAGGTCCACGCAGCCGCGGCGTCGCGGACCTCAGCCCGGTCGACGAGGTCCAGCAGGAGTCCGCAGCCAGGTGCAGGCGACGTGAGGTCAGAAACCGCAGGCCGACCGCAATGTCGTCGCCGCGGTGAACCGGCTGAAGGGCACATCGCCTGCGCGCCTGATCCGCAATGACGAAGGCATCCTTCGAGGCCGTCTTCCCATCGCCCCGGTAGGATTCGGAGGAGTGATGGACGGTGCGGTTGGGGATGTAGAGGACCTTCTGCCCGTGGTCGGTCAGCAGCGCTGACAGCAGGGCAGCCCCGCCGGCGTTGAGGTCGATCGCCTACGTCACCGGCTCACCGCCGCTCAACACCCACACATGGCTGAGCAGTTCGAGCCATGCATTCTCTGCGTTGACCACACGCTGCGACAGATCCCGCGCGGGGCATCGCGGGATGCCGGGTGGCCAATCGTTGGAAGCCACCACTGGGCTGGAGACACACAGCCACACCCAGCATCCCCGGGTCTTCCGAGCCTACGAGTGACCGGAGTCAGCCCACAACAACGTGAGGGGACATGACCCTCAACTACCTGGCATTTCTCGGACTTTCCGCCGCCCTCTGCCGCTACCAGTGCCTCGCCCGACTCATCACGTAGGGCACGATCTTGGGCATTCGGAAGAGCACGGCCCGCGGGCACCACAGCGGCGACGCTCTAATCCTGGCCTCAGGTTGATCGGGGACAATGAGCGGAACAAGTATCGACTAGAGGGGGCGGGCCGGCGTGCGGATCATGATCGCGGATGACGAGGTGGCCATCCGTGAGTCGCTGGAGCGGGTGCTTCAGGTCGAGGGTTATGACACCAGCACCGTCGCCAACGGTTTCGCCGTGCTCGACGGGGTCGGTGGCGACGCGCCGGATCTGCTGCTCCTCGACGTGATGATGCCCCGCCTCGGCGGGTTGGAGACCTGCCGGCGGTTGCGGGCCGCGGGCCGGGATCTGCCGGTGCTGATGCTGACTGCCCGCGACCAGGTCTCCGACCGGGTCGCTGGACTGGACGCAGGCGCCGACGACTACCTGCCCAAACCGTTCGCCACCGAGGAGTTACTGGCCCGGGTGCGGGCCCTGCTGCGTCGGCGCATGCCGACCGACGACGAGTCGCAGATCCTGTCGTTCGCCGACGTCCGGCTCGATCCCGACAGGTTCGAGGCGTGGCGGGGCGCGCGACCGCTGCGCCTGACCCGCACCGAGTTCTCCCTGCTGCAGGTCCTCGTGAGCAACGCGACCCGGGTCGTGACCCGCGACGCGCTGTTCGGGGCGATCTGGGGTTTCGGCATGAGCTCCACCGCCAACAACCTCCAGGTGTACGTGAGTTACCTGCGCCGCAAGATGGAAGCCGAGGGTGAGCCGCGATTGATCTACACGCTGCGCGGCCTGGGATACACGTTGCGGGAGACACCTCCGTGAGCAGGCACGTCGGCCGGGAACCGCGTCGGCTGACCCGATGGTGGCGCCGGTGGTCCCTGCGGGCCAGGCTGACGGTGATCGCGGCGACGGCCATCGCGGTCAGCGTGTTCGTGGCCTTCCAGGTGGCCAGCCAGCTACTGGACTGGGAGCTGAAGGACACCGCCGAGAACCAACTGCGCGCCGACTCCCGCGTCCTGGCGGCGAACGCGGAGCGTACCGGTCTGGCGCAGGTCCAGCTACCGCCGTATCCCGGATCCGGTCGGCTGGTGCGGGTCATCCTGTCCGACGGCTCGATCCGGACACCGGCCGGCCAACCCTCGCTGCCCCCGGTCAGCGAGGGCGCCGGGCGTGTGGCGCAGGGTGCGTCGGCCGACCTGATGGAGTCGAACGACAGCGACGAGGACGGCTACGTCATCTACACGCTGCGGGCGGCCGAGGGCGCGGTCCAGGTGGCCCACGTCGTCGACGACAGCCCGATCAACCAGTTCGGGTTCGGCATGCTGCTGATCGGGCTGCTCTGCGTGGTCGGCGGAGCCCTGGTCGGGCGGACCGTGGCGCGGACCGGGCTGGCACCGCTCGACCGGCTGACCGCCGCCGCGGTACATGTCGCGCACACCAGGGATCTCGACGCCGACATCCCGGATGAGGGCGGTGGGGAGATCCGGCGGCTGATCCAGTCGATCAACGACATGCTCGCCGCGCTCCGGGACTCCCGGCGGGCCCAGCGGCTGCTCGCCGAGGACGCCGCCCACGAGCTCAAGACCCCGCTCACCAGCCTGCGCCTCAACGTCGAGCTGCTGATCCGGCTCGATCGGCGCGGCACCCTGGACAGCGCGCTGCCGACGGAGAGCCGGACCCGGCTGCTCAATGATCTCGGCGCTCAGGTGGCCGAGTTGAGCACCCTTGCCGCCGAGCTGACCGACCTGGCGCGCGGTGACGTCAGCGACGAGAGCACCGAGGTGCTCGACCTCGCCGACGTGGTGGTGGCCGCCGCGACCCGGGCGGGTTCCCGCGTGCCCGACATCGAGATGGCACTCGACGTGACGTCTGTGTGGGTGAGCGGGCGTCCCGCTGCGCTTGAGCGGGCGGTGCTCAACCTCATCGACAACGCCGGCAAATGGTCCCCCGAGGACCAGCCGGTCCAGGTCCGGCTCAGGGCCGAGGGCGCGTCGGCGGTGCTGGAGGTCGACGACGCCGGGCCGGGTATCGACGCCGTCGACGTACCGCGGGTGTTCGACCGGTTCTACCGTGCCGACAGCGCCCGGGCGTTGCCGGGATCCGGTCTGGGGCTGTCGATCGTGCAGCGGGTGGTCGACGCGCACGGCGGCCGGGCCACCGTCGCCCGCTCCGCACGCGGTGGCGCGCTGCTTCGGGTCGACCTTCCGGCCGCGGCCCCGCCCGCCTCGCCCGCCCCGGTCGCGCGCCGCGCCGCCGGGGAGGACACCGCGATGCGCTGACCTCATCCCCGGCGGCGCGGCGCGGGGCAAAGGGCGGCGGCCCTCGGGCATGGCCGCCCCGCGCGGCTCACCGTAGGAGTAGGACACCGCGATGCGCCGACCCCAACCCCGGCGTGTGGCGCAGGACCAAAGGGCGGCGACCGTCGGGCCCATGAAAAATCCGGGACGGGCCAGGGGCCCCGTCCCGGATCTCGTCCGTGCCGCCGCGCTCACCGTTGCAGCGCGGGCTCCTGCTCCTCGTCGTCGGCGAGCGGCTGCTGACCGGTCGGCAGCTCCGCCGCCGGCCGGGACAGCCGGCTCGGCCACCAGATCCGGCGGCCGATCAGCAAGGTGAGGGCGGGCACCAGAACCGACCGCACCAGCAGGGCGTCGAGCAGCACACCGAAGGCGACCAGGAACCCGACCTCGATCAGCATCACCAGCGGAAGTGTGGCGAGGACCGCGAACGTGGCCGCCAGGACCAGGCCTGCCGAGGTGATGACGCCACCGGTGGCGGAGAGGGCTTTGAGCATGCCCTCTCTGGTGCCGAGACGCACGGTCTCCTCCCGGGCCCGGCTGGTCAGGAAGATGTTGTAGTCGACGCCGAGTGCAACCAGGAACAGGAATGCCAGCAGTGGCACCGAATAGTCGATGCCCTTGAACCCGAGGATCGTGTCGAAGACGAACACGCTGCCGCCGAAGGCTGCGGCGAATGAGACGATCACGGTGGCCATCAGGACCAGCGGGGCCGCGATCGAGCGCAGCAGCAGCCCGAGGACGATCAGGACGACGGCGAGCACCAGCGGGATCACCAGCTTCTCGTCGCGCTTGGTGGTCACCTCGGTGTCGAGGTTCTCCGCACTCGGCCCGCCGACGATTGCCTCCGCCCCGCCCACCGCGTGCACGGCGGTGCGCACCCGCTTGATCGTGTCGTACTCCGCGGCGGTGTCCGGCGCGTCCTTCGGGAACACGGAGATGTTGGCCCAGCCACGGCTGGTCTGCTCCGGGACGGCCTGGGCCACACCGCGGGTGCCCTTGACGATGTCGAGCACCTGCTTCTGGTGTGCCGGCCGCGTGAAGACCGTCATCGGCTGGCCGCCGAGCTCCGGGAAGTGCTGGCGCAGAACGGTGAAGCCGGTGACCGACTCCGGCGCGGACAGGAACTGGTCCTGCTCCCGCAGGGCGCCGGTGTTGCCCGCCAGCCCGAGGGCGAGCACGCCGAGGACTCCGAGCGAGCCGAGCGTCGCCACCCACCGGCGGCGGCTGATGGCGGTGCCGAGCCGTCCCCACAGCCCCGGCTTCTCCTCCACGGCCGTGCCGAGCCGCGGGATGGCCGGCCAGAAGATCCGCCTGCCGAGCACCACGAGCACCGCCGGGAACAGTGTCAGCATGGCCACCAGCGCGCACAGGATGCCGGCCGCACCGATCGGACCCAACCCGCTGGTGCTGTTCAGGTCCGCGACGAGCAGGCAGAGCAGGCCGGCGGCCACGGTGGCTGCGGACGCGACGATGGCCGGCGCCGCGCCGCGCAGCGCGTGGACCATCGCGACCCGGACGTTCTCATGGTGGTGCAGTGCCTCCCGATATCGAGCGATGAGCAACAGCGCGTAGTCCGTGCCGACGCCGAACACCAGGATCGTCAGCAGTGCCGAATTCTGGTCGTTGACCACGATGCCGAAGCCCCTGACGAGCAGGTAGACGGTCCCCATCGAGGTCAGTGCGGCCGCGCCGACGGTCACCAGCGGGATGATCCACAACACCGGGCTGCGGTAGGTGAGGATGAGCAGGAGCGTGACGACGACGATGGTGGTGAGGAGGACCTGCACGTCGATGCCGTCGAAGACGGCATCCATGTCGCCGTCGATCCCGCCCGGGCCGGTCACGTCGAGTTCCAGGCCCGAGGGGCGGTCCTTCGCGGCGTCACGCAACGGGCCGACGATGTCCTCCGGTGCGCCGTAGGCCGTGCTCACCTCAAGGGTGAACATCATCGCCTTGCGGTCGGTGGAGGGGCTCGTCGGTGAGCCCTCGTCGTCCTCGCCGACCGCGCTCTTCGCCTTCGGCGGGTACCGCTTGGCAAGGGTGTTGTAGTGGCGCTCGACCGTCGCGCAGTCGGCGTCGGTCATGCCGCCGGAGCGGTGGTACACGAAGACAAACGTGTTGTTGTCACCGCCGGGGAGACTGTCGTCCAGCACCGCCACCTTGGTGGACTCGGCACTGGCCGGCAGGGTGTCCACTGCGCTGTCGGTGGTGACCGAGCTCAACTTTCCGCTCAGCGGCACCATGCCCGCCGCCAACACCAGCCACAAGCCAATCACCAACCATGGCACCCACCGGCCTGCCAACCGACCGGCCGGCGCTTGCCCGGACGGCGCTGCGTCGACTGCCATCACTAGCCTCCTACATACGAGTTACATCGCTTAACGGGATGCCTACTTCGTACCGAGCGAACCTGAGACGACTGTTAATACGGTGCTCAGACCGGTTGGCCGAACCAGGTGCCCAGCGCACACACCAGCGTGGTGGCGTCAAGGTCCTGCCCGGTAGGCAAGGCCCAGGCGACACAGCAGTCGGGCCGGATGAGCAACACGTCGACGTCCACCCGGTCCGTGCGGGCGGTGACGGCGGTGACGGCGTTCAACTGTCCGGTCCACAAGGCCGCGACGTCGCGGACCTCCGCCCGGTCGACGAGGTCGGGCAGGAGCCCACGACCCTCACGCAGCAGGTCCGCCGACGGGGTCACCGCGGTGATTACGTCCGGGGCGGGCCGCTCCAGCGTCACCTTCATGTCCGGGCACAGGGTGCCGAAAGCAGCTGCACCAGCGCGGGCCATGTCTCGGGCCTCACCGATCTCGGCGCTGCTCTTGAACGAGTCTGCTGAGGGCTCCTGTACGAGGCGTTCGTGGCGTGGTTCGCGTGTTCCGGCGTTCAGTTGCGTGAGCGGTTTCTCGGACGGCAGCCGTAACCTGTGCCGGACTGGACCTCAGGGCGGTCAGTGGTGGAGGGCGTGTTCGAGGACGGGGTGGCAGTCGACGATCTGGTCGACGCCGACGATGTGCAGGCCGCGCTGGACGGCTTGTTGGGCGCCGGCGATGTGCAGCCAGTTCTTGAAGACGAGGGGCAGCCGCTCGCAGATCGCCTCGTTGAGGTACTTGGCGAACCAATGGGCGTCGCCTTCGTAGTACTGCCGGTTGACGCCGATCAGCACCGTGTCGGTGTCGTACACCAGAGAGAAATTGAGGCTTTCGACGTCGTGGCTCTCCGACGTGCGGAGGTGGCAGGCACGGAGTCGGGCGAGCGACAGGTGCCCGACCCGTTTGCGGCGCCAGGGCATCCCACGCCGGGTGATGGCCAACGGGGCGAGGACCGCAAGAAGGCCGACACTCAGGCGCCGCCGACGGGTACCTCGCCCTTGATGACGTCGGCGGAGCCTGACGGACAGGAATCTGCCTCGCCCGACATGCGGGGCCACCGCGCGGGCGCTGACGACCCGTTGTGGACCGTCAGGCGAACGGGGTCGACAGGGGCAGGGCCTGGTCGGCGAACTTCCCTCGGCGGTCTGCTCGACGCGGTCGCCGGACCATTACAGTGTGCGCCAAAGCCGGTCGACCTACAGGAGGTTCTGCATGCGGGGTGAGCACGGCCCGTCCGAGTCCTTGGGGGACAGCGCTCCGGTGTCGGCGATTACGCACGGTCGTTTCCTGTTGTCCGACAACGGGAAACGTTCGATCGTCCGACGCCCGGACGGAGGGCTCGATTGCCGCCGCGACGGCGGTGCCGGATCGACGGGCCTGTCCGCGGACGAGGCTCGCGCCCTCGAACTGCCGGGAACCAGACTCACTTGGCGCTTCCTCGATGTCGGCGGGTCGTCGGGATGGATGCCCGTGCTCGTGGACGAGCAGGGGACAATCGTGTGGGCGCACCACGAGGGCTTCTTCCCGAGCGGTCACCGACCCGTCGACACCGAGCCGACCGATGAGTCCTCCGACGGGTCCGAGCCCTGGATGGACTACCTCGACATGGGCGAGCACTACTGCGTGACTGTGATCCAGAACGTCACCCCCGACGAGGCACTGCGCCGGTTCGGCGCAGCGGATGACGACATAAGCACCTCCACCTGGCGGGAACTGAGGGATCGCGCCGCCTTCGAAGAAGTCGACGACCACCACAACCACGTCGTCGCGGCTTTCGCCCTTGGTCCGCACGCCCTGCTGGTGGAGGACATCGGCAACGAAGGCGTCCACCGACCTGACCTGTCCGTGGGCACGCTCGCCGTCTCGGCCTTCCGCAACCACAGCAGCGAGCACTTCAGCGTCAGCCGCGACGGTACGGAGCTGGCCTCTATGCACCTGTCGGCCCTCTGTGCCGTCGAGGGGACGCACCCCGACGAAATCACCAAGGTGCTTCCGGAGATGGGCATCGTCGACGCGGAAGCATTCGAAAGCGATCCCGAGAACCTCTTCAACGACCTGGAACTCCTTCGCAGGATCGCAGGCGTTTCCCCCGACGTCACCGACCTTGCAGGCCAGGGCAGCGTCGCGATCATCCCGAGTTAGCCGCAGGTCGCACAGCACGGCAAGGATACGAGGTCTTCAGACCGCTTCCTCCCGACGCGGCAGAGGCAGAGCCCTTATCCCGCCGGGCACCGTCCGGGGGGGGGCAACGCGCCTACCCCACACACGACGTGACGGTGTCTCACCCGGCCGCCTGGGAGGTCTCCCGCTCCGCTGGCCCGAAAGCTGTCACCGACGTGGCCGGCGCCCTGGTCGTGTCAGAAGGCGGCGGCGCGGCGGTCACCGAGGGCGCGGTGGTGGAGAGGGAAGCAGCCGTCAGCGACGGCCTGGCCCACGGGGCTACCGCATCATCGTGTCCGGTCCGCTGCAGACCGGATCTGGGTTCATTCTATGCTCGACTTGGTGTACCTGTGCTCGGCCCGGCGTAGGGGCAACTCCTTTCACGCCCGACCACATACGGCGCAACCCCTTTGGCCACCGCTCACCATAAGAAAGTTTCTCCTTATTTTTCGAAACATTCGATCTGTTGTCGAGCAGGGTGGGAACGCCCGACGCCGCCATCGGCGGACACTGCAAGGCCCGGGGTGAGGCAAGGGCGAGCGTGCGGACCCCTCGCGCCGGCCTCCCAATTCCGCGCGACAGTCGCTGAATAGACGGGCCGGATGACCTGCTCGCTGGAGCATTTTTCGTCCTCGAGGCCGCTCGCAGAGCCCTTGGAGGTGAGGGGCTGATTGCGGACATGTGCGTGACAAGCCTTGACCGAGAGGTCGCACGTTCCTAGCTTGTGGCGTCGAAGGATCCGGGAAATCCCCGAATGTTTCGACACCGTCCCGGGTCCCCTTGTCGGGCCGCTCCTCGGCTCGTCCGCGTCGCCTCGCCCCACCCTCAAGGAGGCTCTCTGATGTGGTTCCGACGCTCGTCCCCGGTTCGTCCCAGACGCCTGCTCGCCGTTCTTTCACCCCTGCTGCTCGTAGCCACCTTTCTCGGTGCCCAGCCCGCCGACGCGGCAACCGTGGACCCCAACGCCTCGTACGTGCTGGTCAATCGCAACAGCGGTAAGGCTCTGGACGTCTACAACATGGCGACCACCGACGGAGCCCGCATCACCCAGTGGAGCAGAAACGATCAGAACCAGCAGCAGTGGCAGTTCGTCGAATCCGGAGACGGCTACTACCGCATCAAATCCCGCCACTCCGGCAAGGTGCTGGACCTCTACAACTGGTCCACCGCGAACGGTGGCTCGATCGTCCAGTGGACCGACCTGGACAGCACCAACCAGCAGTGGCGACTGGCCGACAGTTCAGACGGTTACGTGAGGCTCATCTCGCGGCACACCAACAAGGCTCTCGAAGTACAAGGTGCCTCCACCGCCGACAACGCGAACATCGTCCAGTACGACGACTGGGGCGGTACCAACCAGCAGTGGCAGCTCGTCAAGGTCGGCGCCGAAACCCCCGGCCAGTGCGACCTCCCGTCGACATACCGCTGGACATCGACGGCCGCGTTGGCGCAGCCCAAGTCCGGCTGGGTCTCCCTCAAGGACTTCACCGTCGCCCCCTACAACGGGCGGCAACTCGTCTATGCGACGACGCACGACACGGGGACGAGCTGGGGCTCGATGAACTTCGGCCTGTTCACCAACTGGTCGGAGATGGCCTCGGCAGGCCAGAACACGATGTCGACTCCCACCGTCGCGCCCACGCTCTTCTACTTCGCGCCGAAGAACGTGTGGGTACTCGCCTACCAGTGGGGCGGGACCGCCTTCTCCTACCGGACGTCGAGCGACCCCACCAACCCGAATGGCTGGTCATCGCCGCAGGTGCTCTTCTCCGGAAGCATCTCCGGCTCCGGAACCGGCCCCATCGACCAGACACTCATCGGCGACGGGACCAACATGTACCTGTTCTTCGCCGGCGACAACGGCAAGATCTACCGGGCCGGTATGCCGATAGGGAACTTCCCCGGCAGCTTCGGCACGACCTCCACAGTGGTCATGAGCGATACGACGAACAACCTGTTCGAGGCCCCTCAGGTCTACAAACTGCAGGGCCAGAACCGCTACCTCATGATTGTTGAGGCGATCGGCGCGCAGGGCCGCTACTTCCGCTCCTTCACGGCCACCAGCCTGAACGGCTCATGGACACCCCAAGCCGCGACCGAGAGCAACCCCTTTGCCGGCAAGGCCAACAGCGGAGCCACCTGGACCAACGACATCAGCCACGGCGAACTGATCCGCACTGGCTCCGATCAGACCATGACCGTCGATCCCTGCAATCTGCAGTTGCTCTACCAGGGCCGCAGCCCCAACTCCGGTGGTGACTACGGCCTCCTGCCCTACCGTCCGGGTCTGCTGACACTGCAGCACTGACGACCTGGCACGGGTCCGGCTCCCCTACGGAGCCGGCGGGGCGGGCCCGGCGAAAGGCGTCGAGCCCGCCAAGGCCAGGCGAGTCATCAGCGCTCACTCGGCGACACAGCGCGAGCTCGGCAATCACGGCCGGCCCATTTCACGACGATGTCGGCGAACTCCTGCGGCACCTGCTCCGGCACCGCCACGTGTCCGTCGGACAGCACTCTGGTCGGACGGCCCAGCGCCGCCGCGAACTTCGCCAGGGACGGCAGGGAGAAGCTGTCGTCGGGGGCGCAGACCGCGAGGGTGCGCGATGATCCTCGGCAGGCGGGGTCCCATGGCATAGCGGCGCTCCGCCTCGTGGCCCTCCTCGACACGGTCGAGGACGGTCAGTGCGTCGACGACGTACCGGCCCAGGGCCTTTTCTTCCCCTGGCCGGTAGAAGGGGCGCCGCTTGTCCCACAGCTCTCGCAGATGCGTGCCGTCGGCCGCGGGGCCGACATGGTCGACGCTGCCGGAGGCGCCGTCGCGCTTCTCGTCGTCGACGAACGAGGTCACCGAAAGCAGCAGGCTGGTCACACGGTCCTGGAAGCGGGCCGCCACCTCCACGGCGACCACCCCGCCGATGTGGTGCCCGACGAGGTGGAAGGGGTCCAGGCCGAGCGCCTCGATCAGGTCGCCGACGCCTTGTCCGCGAAGCGCTCGTCCTCAGCACCCGACTCGTCCCGGGCATGATCGAGCGGGGCGGCGGCAACATCGTCAACATCAGCAGTATCGCCGCTGCGATCGCCATGCCTCACATGGCGACGTACGGGGCGCAGAAGGCGGCCGTCGAATCCTCACCCGCAGTTGGGCCGCGGAGTGGGGCCGGCACGGCATACGTGTCAACGCGGTGGCTCCCGGGAACGTGACCAGCGACAACGTGGTCGAATTCATTGGCGCCGACCAGTTCACGTCCTGGCCCGAGGTCAACCCGCTCAAGCGCAACGCCACACCCGAGGAACTCGCCGAGGCCATCGCATTCGTGGCGAGCGAGCGCGCGAGCTTCGTCACCGGCCAGGCGATCGTGGCCGACGGCGGCAGTGCCCGTCCCGCCACGAGCACGGTTCGGCGCCGCCCGCTTGGCAGTGGTGGCGTCTGAGGGTCTACTCCGGAATGGATGGTCGGTTGGTTGCAGGCCGCAGAGGTGGGGAGGGCAGGGCTGGAGCCGGCAGAGGAATCGTCCGACCGTGTCGGGTGCGGGCTGATGGGCAGATCTCAAGTGGGTGGGTGCGGTGGGAACTTGAGCCCCGGAATGTACGGGGCGGCCGACGGATCTGCCCCGCACGCCAGGATGTCCGTCGCACCGGCCGCCGTGGTACGCGGAGGACTACTGTGCGAGGAACACTGTCTCTCCCCCGGACCGTTATGGAGCATCAGGCTGTGAAGGTCGAGATTCAGCCGGACGTACGCGAGACCGCTGCCCGGCTCGGAGCAGATGTTCCCAACGCCCTGAAGGCCCTGGCCGGTCAGCTGGCCGATGATCCTGACATGGGCCGGCCCTCGGGGCTGCCCGGCATTTTGACGGTGCGGGTCGACGGCGACATGTTCGACGACTGCCCCGATCTGTCCGTCAGCTATATCCGTGAGCCGGACCGCATCGAGATCCGCCTCCTCAAAGCGCTTGCCTCTTCCATCGCACCCGCCGTGGGCGTCGCTGATCAAGCGCAGGAGCAGCGGGTTGAGGACCAGCGGGGCGACCCTGCCACTGCCGCGGTCGTCGTACGGCAGGTCGCCGATGCCTGGCGGCGCATTACCGATTGGCTGCAGCACCACGCTCCTGCTTCCTATGCTGCGCTGCGTGCCGGTACCAGTGCCGCTTCCATCGCCGCCCTTGAGGAGGACCTCGGCATCCGGATACCCGCCGAACTGCACGTTCTGTGGCTGCTGAGTGCGGGTGACGATGGGGGTGATGGCTGGGGATGCCTTCCGGGCAACAGGGCTCTGATGACTCTGGACGCCGTGGCCGCCACCTATCGGCTCAAGACGGGCGCCCAGACCGAACAGGCCGTCCTCAACGCCGGCCGTCCCGAGGAGGAGCGGATCACGGTGTGGGAGGCGACTCGGATTCCGGTGATCGCCTTGGGGCCGGCCGACCACACCATGGGCCTGTACCTGGACGCCGCTACCGGCTACCTCGGCTTCTTCTCCCGCGAAGTTGAAGCCCCCGCCGACGTACTCGACACACTGGTCACCTACCTGGAAGAGGCTGCCGACATGCTTGAAGCCCCGGCCCTGGCGACGCGGGACAAGCCGGGCTTGATCGACGGGGCGCTGGTATGGCTCAGCAGCATCACTGCGGCACTCGAAGACCGGTGGCAGCCCTGGACCGGCTGATCACATACAAGAAGGGGCCAGCCTTACGGCCAGTGGTACCTGCGCATAACGATGACGGAACTTGCGGAATTGGGGCTGGCGGAGACCATCCGTTTTGGAGCCTGAACCCGGCGGGGCAGAAGGCTCTGGTCGGCGGCAACGCGCTGCTGTCCCGTCCGAAGGCCGGCACTGGAGCGATGGCCGTTCGCACCGGGTTCGGTCCGCACGGTGTCGCGGTGACGGACGCGATCCTCGCTTACGGCGGCCGGGAGCGTCTGACCGGCTGGCAGGTGGAGGTCAGCCACGCCGTCAAGGAGACCGTTTTGAGCTTCGACACCGACGCCGTCCTGGTTCTGGCGACCACGACCAGTGAGGTGTGCCTCTTTGAGCTCGACAACGGGAGCATGCCCCAGGCCCAACTCCGGCTCGGAGCTCCGTCTGCACGATGTCGCGTTTGGCAGGGCGCACCATGCCATGAGCGTCTCGAATGATGAGTCCGCCACAGCGGCCCGTAACCACCGGTCCGGTCGTTGTGGCTGATGCATAGTGACCGGGCGCTGAGCTGCGGGGTGAAGAAAGATGTGGTCTGGTGGGCCCGAATCTGGGCCGGTTGACTGTGCATCTTTGGCCGAGGGTGGGTTGTGGCAAGTCAGTGAGAGGGGTAGATCACGCGGTCACGGAACTTTTGGAAGGTGTGCCAGCCTGAGAGTTCTTGTGGAGTGATCAGGTCTCCTGTGGAGCAGTCCAGCACCTTGCATTCGAGGGCGTCCGCGAGGCGGAAGACGGGGGTGAGTACGTCGTCGCCGGTCCCGCGGATGTGGAGCATGATCGAGTCCACGGGGTCGTCGTCGCCGATGTTGAGTTCGATGGACCAGGTGGGTCCGCAGAGTTCGCCCCAGGTGGGGTCCGAGAGGTCGGCTTTGGGGGCGGCCTGGCTCACGGCCGCGAGGACTTCTTTCCGCTGGCAGAGTGAGGGCGGGGTGTAGTCGTCGGGTATGTCCTGTAGTGAGGTGAAGTCGTCGGGCAGGCGGAGGAGGAGAACGTCCCAGCTCATGTGGACCTTCCAAGTAGGGATCAGGCAGTTGCGTTGAGGTGGGGGAGTCAGCTCAAGTGGGGTTGCTCGTGCGGAGGTTGGGGTGTGAGCGTGCTTCGGAGTCGGTTGATGGTTGCCTTCCAGGGGCCTCCGTTTGGTTCGGCCCAGAGTTCCAGGAGTTCGGACGGCTCGGTCATGACGCGGTCGAGGGCGTGGAGGGCGAGGTCGCGTAGATCGGTGAGGTCGGGGAGAGGCTCGTCCGGTCCGTAGTGGGGATGGGCGGGCTCGCCGCCAGGGCATTGCGCGGCGACCAGGGCGGCTGCGGCGATGGCTTCATCGGCGACGTCCGCGTCGAGGTAATCGGCGGTGTCGGCTGCTCGGGTGAGCGTGTCTCGGACCAGGTCCTGACGCGCGTCGGGCGAGGCGTCGTCGAGGTCGCCGCACCAGTCTGCCGCGGTGTCGTTGTCGAAGGGGCCGACGTCCCAGGTACCCATGTGTCTCTCCTGACGGTGACGATGTCCGGGCATCGTGACAGGTGCTACTGACATCAGCCTCCGACCCTGACCGGAGGTTCGGGACGCGCGGGTTCTTCCCACCGGACACCTGGCGATGCGGGACAGCAGCCCGAGGCGCGGTGAAGGGCTGCCGGAGAGCGATGACACTTGCGGGCCGGCTGGGGCTGTTTCCCGTCCGACGGGTGCCGGGGAAGAAAGACCGGCCGCTGCTCATGCTTGGCGGATAGGAAAGCTGATCGGCGTTCTCTCATACAGCAGGGCCGTGTGACGTGGTCTGCATGATGCATATAGCGCTGATCACGCGCAGTCAGACGTGCCGCTACTACTTGTGTCAGGTCCTCGTTGGTGACGGACGCGAGCCGCTTGGGAAAGCGCAGCGGGATGCGGGAGTTCCGGTCGACAGGTGGACGGGGCGGGGTCTGCTCGACTTCGGTCTCGGGCTTGGTCGGGATGTGACCGAGGTGCAGTTGCGGTCCCTGTTCGGCGAAAGGTGGTACCAGGACGCCGGCCGACTTGTAGCCGAGCGTCGGCCGGCTGCATCCACCGGGCGAAGTCCCGCCCCCCTCCCAGCTCGCGCGATCCCAGGCGATGGCCGGAGCCCACAGGAACCGCCACCACTGCAGCAGGTCGATCCCGTACGACCGCAACGTCGAAGCGGGGTTCCCAGAGGCCTGAAGGTACTCGGCCACACCTCCGTCAGCATGGCCCTGGTCTATGCGTGACTGGCTCACGACGAACTTCTTCAAGACCGAACTCGAACTCGGCCGCTGCCTGTGTCTCCCCGCCGAAGGCCCCTGCGAGTGTGGCCTCTACCTGACCTGCGCGAAGTTCGTCACCACGCCCGAGTACGCACCGCGCCTGCGGGCCCGACGCGAAGTCGAGCAGACCTACGCTCTCGACGCCGCTCAACGCGGTTGGGACCGCGAGGTCGAACGACACCGCTGCACGGGAGACCGCATCGACAAGCTTCTCTTGGGCCTCGGGCAACCCGCCCATCGGGAAGAGAAAGCCAAGAACACCAGCTCGTGACTGCTACCTGGGGGTTATCGGACCGGGCCTTGCTCATCGACAAGCACCGTGGGCAAAGACAAGAACACGTCAGCTTCTACCGGGCCGAAGGCGATGTTGAAGGTGTCGAGCCAGTACGACCAGGCCCGCACCCCCGCCGCGCTGCTGAAACGGTAGTTGAGCTGCCAGCGGACCCACTGTCCGGGAACAAGCCGTACGGCCGGGGGCCGTCGTGGCCGAGGAGGTATGGCAAAGAGAGGCTGGACCCGAGGAAGGACTCGCAACCGACCGTCGTCCTCGCGGAGCTGGACGTCGACCTTGCGCAGGTCTTTCTGACCGTCAAAAGGGTCGAAGCCGTCGCACTCATGCATACGAACTACGTGCGCGACCGCGGGCGGCATAGGCGGGACGCGAAAGCCGACCGGGACAGCGTTCCTGCGAGCCGCGGCCTCCCCTCCACGAGACTGCTTCGTCCAGGACGTCCGTATCCACTGAACGGTGACCTCCACAACGCTTCCCCCTGTCACCTCGTCGAAAGTCTCACCTTATGTCCGTACGGCCTGACGACAGCTCGGAGAAAGATGAAGTTGAACTGTCCACATGAACAGGCATCGTCTTCGGAGTCCTCACCATCGCCGGGTTCGCGTACGCGGCGCAGCTCGCGGACCTGCCGGACCAGAAGATGTGGCGCATCGACCGCACCGCCGACTACGGCGCCTTCCAGAAAGCAGCCCGCGGCCGGGTCGATCTCGCTCGCATCGAGCGCCAGGTGGAGGACATCCTGCGGATCATCGGGTCCATCCACACCAGCGCGATCCGCGTGTACGGCGTGATCCGGATGCTGTCGCGGGACGGGCGGCAGACTCCGCTGGGGGACGCGATCGCGCGCTACGGGCGGATCGCCAAGTCCCTGCACATCCTGCGCCTGGCCTACGAGCCCGGCTACCGCCGCCAGATCCAGGCGCAGGCCAACCTCCAGGAAGGCCGCCACGCGCTTGCTTGGGAGATCTTTTACGGCCGCTCGGGGCAGCTCTACCAGCGTCACCAGGACGGTATGGAGGACCAGATCGGCGCCCTCGGCCTGGTCCTCCATGCATCCGCGCCGACCAGAGCCTCGCGGAGGTACGGGTGCCGTCACACCGGCTGGAGGCGAGACGGCACCCGTGCCCGCTCGGCCTCCCGGCGCCGGTCGGGTCACTTGCTGTCGGACGGACGCGGATTTTCCACGTGTGAGACCCACTTGGTGAGCAGTCCTTCGAGCGCCTTGGCCTCGGCGGGCGGCAGCAGGCTCAGCAGGCGGTGTTCGTTGAATTTTTGCGCTGGGCCGGCCACCGGTGTCACTTCGGGCGGCCAGTGCTGCCTGGGTGAAGCGCGCTAGTCCTCGGCTGGGGTTGGGGCTTGGGGGAGGCGGAGTTGGAAGCATGCTCCGAGGGTGCGGGGGGTGAGTGTGAGGGTGCCTTTGTTGCGGTGGGCCAGGTCGCGGGCGATGGCGAGGCCCAGGCCGGTGCCGCCCTGGTCGCGGGAGCGGGCGTCGTCGAGCCGTACGAAGCGTTCGAAGATGCGCTCGGCGTCTTCGGTGGGCACGCCCGGTCCGTCGTCGTGCACCGTGAGGTCGACCCAGCCGTCGTGGTTCCGGACGGTGATGTGGATGCGGTGTGCGGCGTGGCGGGCGGCGTTGTCGATGAGGTTGCGCACCAGTCATTCGTATTCATCGGGGTTTCCGTGCGCGCGGGCGGGGGCGGTGCTGTTGCAGGTGAGGGTCAACCCTTTCTCGGTGAGGGGGTATTGCTCGGTCAGCCGGGAGGCGAGGGCTGTCAGGTCGACAGTTTCGGGGTTGGCTGTGGGGGCGCGGGTGTCGAGGCGGGCGAGGAGCAGCAGGTCTTCGGTGAGGGCCTGGAGGCGGCGGGTCTGTCGTGCGGCGGTGGTGACCGCGGCGGGCCAGTCGGTGCGGTCCGGGTAGGCGAGGGCGACTTCCAGGCTGGCCAGCAGTGTGGTGAGGGGGCTGCGTAGTTCGTGGGCGGCGTCGGCGACGAAGCGGCGTTGCTGGGCGGCGGCGGTGTCGAGGCGTTGGAGTGTGGTGTTGATGGTGGTGGCCAGGGCGGTGATCTCGTGTCCCGCTGCGGGCACGGTGACACGTTCGCGGGGGTCGCTCGCGGTGACCGAGGCGGTGAGGACGCGGATGGCTTCGACCGGCCGCAGCGCGATGCGGACGGCGAAGTAGGCGACGGCGGCGATCAGGATGAGGCTGACGAGCCCGGCTCGCAGCAGCCGGCGGTCGGTGGCCTCGGTGATCGTCCCGGCGATGTCCTCGGCTGCGTGGGGGAGCACCACCGCATAGACCCGCAGCTGGGCGTCGGCCGCGACACCCAGAGCGGCGACCGTGTCGCTGTTCAGTTCATCGGCCCTGACATCGTGGTACATGACCTGGTAGGTCACACCGTCCTTGCCGAACCGGTCCCCGGGCTCGGAGTCGGGGCGCCCCGGTATGCGCGTGGGAATGGTCGTATAGCCCCAGCCTGATGACTCGTCATCCGGTGGGGCCGGCAACTCGGCCTTCGGTGGGGCGGGCAGCACATGGCGGGTGCCGGGATCGAACTCCTCCATGCCTCCGCCGTAGGCGACAGCACCGCGGCGGTCGGTCGCGACGACCTCGTACGGCACAGTGCTTCGGCGAACGGGAACCACACCCTCCTTCACCTGATCGACGAGAGCCCGGAATTGTGCCTGCGCCTGCTCTTCGGCGATCTGCCTGCTCTCGCGGTAGACGTCGTGGTGTACCCACCAGCCGATGCCGGCCAGGATGACGGCGGTGGCCGAGGCGGCGGCCAGGGCCGTGCGGGCTCGTACCGAACGCGGCCACCAGCGCTGTCGCGGCCCGGTCGTGTTCACGGTCGGCCACCAGCGCCGTCGCGGCTCAGTCGCGTTCACGGTCGTCCACCAATCGATAGCCGGTTCCCCGTACGGTCTGCAGGGACCGTCGGCCGAACGCGGAGTCCATTTTCTTTCGCAGTGCGCTGACGCGTGCCTCCACCAGGTTGGGATCCCAGGCTTCGTCGGGCCACGCGTGATAGAGCAGATCCGATTTGGAGACTGCCTGGCCCGCCCGGCGGGCCAGCAGTTCCAGCACCGCGAACTCCCTGGGTGTGAGCTCCACCCGGGCCCCGGCCCGGCGGCAGACCCGGCCGGCGACGTCCAGCGAGAGGTCGCCCACGGCAAGGACGGGCGGGGCGACCGTGGCGGCTCGTCTGACCAGGGCCCGCAGCCGTGCGACGAGCACCACGTAGGAGAAGGGTTTGGCCAGGTAGTCGTCGGCTCCCGTGTCCAGGGCCTCCGCTTGATCCCACTCACCGTCCTTGGCGGTGAGGACCAGGATCGGGGTCGCGTTGCCCTCCCGGCGCAACTGGGCGCAGACCTTGTAGCCGTTGAGCCCGGGCAGCATCAAGTCCAGTACGACCAGGTCGTATTCGCCGGTCCGGGCCATCCACAGTCCCTGCCGGCCGTCATGGGCGAGGTCGACGCTGTAGCCCTCGGCGGTCAGGCCGGTGTGCAGGGTGTGGGCAAGGTCAACCTCGTCTTCGACCACCAGGATGCGCATGCGGTGCAGCCTCGCACAGCGTCGGACCGCCTTCCTGATCGTCCGATCAGGTTGGATCAGCAACCGGTCAACGAGGTCCCGGCATGCTGGCGCAACGTCTTCGCCACTGCTGGAAGGCAACGAAAGTGAACCCTTGCCGTTACGAGCCGACATGGGGAACACCGCGTCGATGGCGAAGCGGTCGGCGGCAGATTCACGCCTGACCAGCAGAAACCCAGTGATTGCAACCGGAAGACAACAACTTCTCAGAGAGCCTCCAGGGGGAGACTTGCGCAGACAAGTGAAAAGAGCGTGCGCGGGCACGATCGCCACGGCGGCTGCCGTGGCTCTGGCGGCGGGCATGACCAGCCCGGCGTCGGCGGAGCCCGAGCGCACGGCCGCCGACCAGGCTGTGCAGACCGCGCCCAAGCACCGTGTCACGCTGATCACCGGTGACCGTGTCGTCGTCGACGCGAAGGGCCGTGTTCTGGGCCTGGAGCGGGCCAGGAGCCGCGAGGGGATACCCGTCCAGATACGCAAGGCCGGCGGACACACCCTTGTCGTGCCGGCCGACGCGGCACGGCTGATCGCCGGTGGCAAGCTCGACCGGCGGCTCTTCGACGTCACCGAGCTCAACAAGTCGGCCAGCCGCAG
>NZ_JBVJLW010000024.1:0-103368 GCF_055584525.1 Streptomyces sp. NPDC102514 | reverse complement strand
GGACCCTAGACAAGTCCCATCGTTGCAGGTCAGGAGCACTCTCCGCTTATTTGATCAAGCCTCGGACGTCCCACCTCGTGAAAGCGCGAGGCTAGTAAGCCCGGGGTAAGCACCGAATCTTGGCCGAAAATGATGGCATCGCAGGTCAGCTGAGTGCTACCGTCCGGCCCGGCTTGACCCGACTGTCCGACGACCTGTCCTCCGGCCGGTGGCACCAGCGCCATGCCGACCTGCTCGACCGCGAACCACTCGATGTCGGCCACCGGCTTCTCGTAGCCGACCTGTAGAACCAGGCGAATCGTCTGACTGCACGCTCAAGGCTGGACGGACGTGTCCGCAGGCGTGACAGGTGGGAAACGATCACCTTCGAGTTGGGAAGCGATCTCCACAAGGCCTGGATGCCGCAGGCCACCCCTACTCGTGAACACCCTACCGCAGCTCAGAACCCCCGCCGGGGAGATCCGGCGGGGGTTCTTTGGTGTTCCGTGGTGGGTCGGGGGTGCGCGGCGGTCCCGGGGGCGGGGGATGGCTCGGGTCGGGTGGGGTCAGTAGATGATGACCCTCCAGCGCTCCACCCAGCGCAGCCACGCGCCGCCCGTGCCGCTCGTGCCGCGGACCTGGATGCGGTCCGTTCGGACCTGGCAGACCGTGCCGTAGAGCGTGACGTCCGGGAGGTCCACTCTGACGATGTCGTAGACGTCCACGTCGGTCTCCACCGGGCGGGACCACGTGTGCGCGCAGCGGTCGCAGGTGTAGCCGACCACCTCGCGTCCCCCGGCGGACGTGGGGCTGCCCCGGCGGACCGCCTCCACGGAGCATCGGGGGCACGGGTCGGCGGTGCGCTCGCCCGTCACCTGCGACATACGGCTCCTCACAGTCGCTTCGCGTAGCAGCGGCTGTCCTCGTGGAAGCGGTAGTGGCCGAACTTGACGCAGGGCTCGTAGCCGCTGGACGCGTACAGGGCGATGGCCTCGGGCTGCTTGTTGCCGGTCTCCAGGACCATGCGGGTGCGGCCCGCCGCCCGCGCGTCCGCCTCCAGGGCGCCGAGGATGCGGCGGGCGAGGCCGTTGCCGCGGGCCTCCCCGATCACGAACATGCGCTTCAGCTCGGCGTCGCCGTCCGAGTAGCCCTCGTCGTTCTCGTCCTGGGTGCGCCAGCCGCCGGTGGCCACGGGCCGGTCCCCGGCGTCGTACGCGATCAGATAGAGGCCGAGCGGCGGCTCGAACATCGACGGGTCGAGCGGGGTGGCATCGCCCTCGTCCCCGTAGCGCACGGCGTACTCGGCCTGCACCTCGTCGTTGAGCTTGACGGCGTCGGGGTGGTCGAAGGAGACCCGGCGTATATCCATGCTGAGTATCGTACTTCTATGCAGTAGGGGGGAGTGGTGGGGTGCGCTGTGCTCGTCCAGTGTGCCGGTATCGTGCCGGGGTGCTCACTGTGACCTCTGTGAATGTGAACGGGCTCCGGGCCGCCGCCAAGAAGGGCTTCGTGGAGTGGCTGGCGGAGACCTCCGCCGACGTGCTGTGCCTCCAGGAGGTACGGGCCGAGCCCGAGCAGCTCCCCGAGGGCGTACGGCAGCCCGACGGCTGGCACGTCGTGCACGCGCCCGCCGCCGCGAAGGGGCGGGCCGGCGTCTCCCTCTACACGCGCCGCGAGCCCGACCGCGTCCAGGTCGGCTTCGGATCGGACGAGTTCGACGGCAGCGGGCGCTATGTCGAGGCCGACCTGCCCGGCGTCACCGTCGCCAGCCTGTACCTGCCCTCCGGTGAGGTCGGGACCGAGCGGCAGGACGAGAAGATCCGGTTCATGGACGAGTTCCTCGCCCATCTGAAGGGGCTGCGCGTGCGGGCCGCCGCCGAGGGGCGCGAGGTCGTCGTGTGCGGCGACTGGAACATCGCCCACCGGCCGGCCGACCTCAAGAACTGGCGGGCCAACCAGAAGAACTCCGGCTTCCTGCCGGAGGAGCGGGAGTGGCTGGGCAAGGTCTTCGCCGAGGCGGAGGGCGAGGCGAAGGCCGAGGGTGGGGACGGCGGCGGCGACAGTGGCGGTGACGGGGCCGGGTACGTGGATGTCGTCCGCGCGCTGCACCCGGACGTCGACGGGCCGTACTCGTGGTGGTCCTACCGCGGGCGGGCCTTCGACAACGACTCGGGATGGCGGATCGACTACCAGGTCTCCACGCCCGGACTCGCGGCCCGGGCCGTCAAGGCCTTCGTGGAGCGGGCGGCCACCCATGAGGAGCGCTGGTCCGACCACGCGCCGGTGACCGTCGTCTATGAGCGATGACAGTGATCCGCGGCCGGTGACCGTCGTCCCCGGCCGCTGACCCTCGTTCGTGGTCGGTGACTGGCCGGACCCGTTCCCAGGGTTCACGGCCGCTTCTGCAGGCGCCGGTCCAGTGCCATCGACAGTTCCGCCTCCACCACGCTCTTCGCCAGCGGGCGCAGGCGCTGGAGGTCCTCCGGGGTGCGGTCCTCGGTGAGGACCAGGTCGGTGAACAACTCCGCCAGGGCGTCGGCGTGTTCGCGTACGCGGCGGGCGGCCGCGAGGATGTCCGCGAGCGGGATGCCCTCGCGGACGAGCGCCGCCGAGGTGTCCAGCAGCCGGCGGCTGATGTGGACGATGTCCGTGCCGTCGGTGGCGAGGTAGCCGAGGTCCAGGGACGCGGCGAGGTTCTCCGAGGTGGCCTGGCCCGCGAAGACGTCGGCCAGTTCCTCGGGGGAGAGGCGGACCGGGGTCTCCTCGGTGGGTACGCCGAGCCCCAGCAGTTCGCCCACGTCACGGCCGTGGTCGAACGCCTCGGCCAGTTCCGCGATGCCGTTGAGGGTGTGGCCGCGCTCCAGGAGGGCGGCGATCGTACGCAGCCGGGCGAGGTGGTCCTCGTCGTACCAGGCGATGCGGCCCTCGCGGCGCGGTGGCGGGATCAGCTTCCGCTCACGGTAGAAGCGCAGGGTGCGCACGGTGATGCCGGCCTGCTGGGCCAGCTCCTCCATTCGGTACTCCCGCTTGTCCACCACATCGGCACCCTATGTCGTACCGCCGGTACCCGCGGCGGAGCCACTGATGTCAACGTCCTGCGTGCAACCCCTACCCATGAGTACGGAGCTGCTCTAGTCTCCCCATTGCGCCAGTGTTCACTGGCGCGGTCGTACGGGGCAAGGACGCGGCATGGAGGCATCGGGATGACCGAGCACGAACATGTACGGGTGGCGGTGATCGGCTCCGGTTTCGGCGGGCTGGGAGCCGCCGTACGGTTGCGCCGCGAGGGCGTCACCGACTTCGTCGTCCTCGAACGGGCCGGCAGCGTGGGCGGTACCTGGCGCGACAACAGCTACCCCGGCTGCGCCTGCGACGTACCGTCCCACCTCTACTCGTTCTCCTTCGCGCCCAACCCCGACTGGCCGCGCACCTTCTCCGGGCAGGAGCACATCCGCGCCTATCTGGAACACGTCACCGACACCTTCGGACTGCGGCCGCATCTGCGCCTGAACTCCGAGGTCAAGCTCATGACCTGGGACATCGAGCGGCTGCGCTGGGTGATCGAGACCAGCAGCGGAACCCTCACCGCCGACCTCGTCGTGTCCGCCACCGGGCCGCTCTCCGACCCGAAGACGCCGGACGTCCCGGGGCTCGACACCTTCCCCGGCAAGGTCTTCCACTCGGCCCGCTGGGACCACGACTACGACCTGCGCGGCAAGCGGGTCGCGATGGTCGGCACCGGGGCCTCGGCCATCCAGATCGTGCCGGCGATCCAGCCCGAGGTCGCGAGACTCACCCTCTTCCAGCGCACCCCGCCCTGGGTGATGCCCCGCATGGACCGGGCCGTCACCGGCGCCGAGCGGCTGCTGCACCGGACGCTGCCCGTCACGGCCCGGCTGCGGCGCGGACTCCTGTGGGGCATCCGGGAGTTGCAGGTCCAGGCGTTCACGAAGCGTCCGAACGAGCTGGGACTGGTCGAGCAGATCGCCAGGCGGAACATGTTCCGGGCCGTCAAGGACCCGGGACTGCGAGCCAAGCTGACCCCGTCGTACCGCATCGGCTGCAAGCGCATCCTGCTGTCCAGCACGTACTACCCGGCCCTCGCGAAGCCCAATGTGGACGTCGTCGCGAGCGGACTGCGCGAGGTCCGCGGCTCCACCGTCGTCGCCGCCGACGGCAGCGAGGCCGAGGTCGACGCGATCGTCTTCGGTACAGGATTCCATGTCACCGACATGCCCATCGCCGACCGGGTCGTCGGCGCGGAGGGCAGGACGCTCGCCGAGGCGTGGTCGGCGTCCGGCATGAGGTCGCTGCGGGGCGCGACCGCCGCCGGGTTCCCCAACTGGATGACGATCATCGGCCCCAACACGGGCCTCGGGAACTCCAGCATGATCCTGATGATCGAGTCCCAGCTGAACTACATGGCCGACTACGTACGGCAGTTGGACGTGCTCGGCGGCCGGGCCGCCCTCGACGCACGCCCCGGCGCGGTCGACGCCTGGAACGACCGCGTCCAGCGACGCATGGAACGTACGGTCTGGTCCACCGGCGGCTGCAACAGCTGGTACCTCGACGAGAACGGCGTCAACACGACCGTCTGGCCGGGCACGACCACGGAGTTCCGCGGGGCGACCAGGCGTGTGGACCTGGCGGAGTACGACCTGATCCGCCCACCGGCGCCCACACCCGAACCCGAATGTGTACCGGCATCGGCCGCGCAGTCCGCGACACCGGCCGCCCGTACCAAGAAGAAGGCCGAGGCAGAAGCATGAGCCGACTGACGCGCGAGGCCTCCGGCCCCTACGCGCCGCCCGTCCCCGCGCGCGAACTGACGGCGGTCTCCGCCGACGGGGCACGGCTGCACGTCGAGGTGCACGGAGCCGTCGACGACCCGGCCGCCCCCGCGGTGGTGCTCGCCCACGGCTGGACGTGCTCGACCGCCTTCTGGGCGGCGCAGATACAGGAACTCGCCGCCGACCACCGGGTGATCGTCTACGACCAGCGCGGGCACGGGCGCAGTCCCGCCAGCCCCGCCTGCAGCACGGACGGGCTCGCCGACGACCTGGAGGCGGTGCTCGCGGCCACCCTCGCGCCGGGCGAGAAGGCCGTTCTCGTCGGGCACTCCATGGGCGGGATGACGCTCATCGCCGCGTCCGAACGGGCCGGGTTCCGGGAGCACGCCGCCGCCGTACTCCTGTGCAGCACGGGCAGTTCACGGCTCGTCGCCGAGTCGCTGGTGCTGCCGATGCGGGCCGGACGGTCGCGTACCTGGCTGACCAAGCAGATCCTCGGATCGCGGGCGCCGCTCGGACCGGTCACGCCGCTCGCCCGGCGGATCCTCAAGTACGGGACCATGGGCCCCGGTTCGGCGCCGGCCATGGTCGACGCGTGCGCACGGATCGTGCACGCGTGTCCCCGGCAGGTGCGCCACTCCTGGTCGAAGGTGCTCGACCTGCTCGATCTCGACCACGCGGTACGGGAGTTGCACGTCCCCACCGAGGTCGTCGTGGGTACGGCGGACCGGCTGACGCCCGCCGTGCACGCCCGCTCCCTGGTCGCCGCGCTGCCGCACTGCGTCGGCTCCACCGAACTGCCCGGCATCGGGCACATGACTCCCATCGAGGCACCCGACCTGGTCACCACCCGGATCCGGGCACTCGTCGCCACATACGCAGTGATCAAGGAGGGCGCATGAGCAGGGTCGGTCTTCAAGGACAGGTCGCCGTCGTCACGGGGGCCGCGCGGGGTGTCGGGGAACTCCTCGCCCGCAAGCTCTCCGCCCGCGGCGCCACCGTCGCGCTCGTCGGCCTCGAACCCGAGGAACTGAAGGGCGTCTCCGAGCGGCTGCACGGCGAGAGCGGGTACTGGCACGCCGACGTCACCGACCACGAGGCCATGGCCGAGGTCGCGCGCGAGGTGAAGGCGCGGTTCGGGAAGGTCGACATCGTCGTCGCCAACGCCGGGGTCGCCAACGGCGGCCCGTTCGTCGACTCCGACCCGGTCGCCTGGCGGCGGGTCATCGAGGTGAACCTCATCGGGTCGGCCGTCACCGCCCGCGCCTTCCTGCCCGTCCTCCAGGAGAGCCGCGGCTACCTGCTCCAGATCGCCTCGCTCGCCGCGATCACGCCCGCGCCGATGATGACCGCGTACACGGCGTCCAAGTCGGGCGTCGAGGCGTTCGCACACAGCCTGCGGGCCGAAGTCGGCTACCAGGGCGTACGCGTCGGGGTCGGATACCTCTCCTGGACCGACACCGACATGGTGCGCGGGGCCGACCAGGACGACGTCATGCGGGAGTTGCGCCAGCGGCTGCCGTGGCCCGCCAACAAGACGTACCCGCTGGGGCCGGCCGTCGACCGGATCGTGGCCGGGATCGAGCGAAGGTCCAGCCACGTGTACGGGCAGTGGTGGCTGCGCGGGATGCAGGGGGTACGGGGATACCTCCCGGCGCTCATCGGAACGGTAGGGCAGCGGGAGATGCGGCGGTTCGCACCACGGCTGGGGAGTGTCGGGACGGGGCTCGTCGGTGCGGGCGGGGAGGCGGACGAGACAGGTCGGAACACGGTGCGTCACCGACCGTGACTGACCGAAATGCGTGTGATGTCCGTGCGTGTCACTCTGGTCGAGGCCCAACCCCCTCACCCAAAACGGGAGTGAACCTCATGGCCATGAAGGACCAGTTCCAGGACAAGGCCGAAGAACTTCAGCGCAACGCGAAGCAGAAGCTCGGCGAGCGTCGTGACCAGGCCGGCGAGCGTGGGCAGCAGATGCCCGAGCGTGAGCGGCCCGCCGAGCGTGAGCGTCCGGACCGTGAGCGTCCGGAGCGGCGTGCGCCCGAAGGTGCGCGGGAGCGGCGCGACGAGTTCGACGTCTGAGACGTCCGACTCGGCTGAACGCTCAGCCTTCGGCCTTGGCCGGAATTGACGTGGGGTGCCCTCTTCTCTGGGGCGCCCCACGTTTTTCGTCGCCCGCGGCCGGGTGGGGCCTGACCGCGCAGTTCCCCGCGCCCCCAAAGGCGAAAGGACTGCGCCGTTCCCCGCGCCCCTGAGGGGGCCGAGGTGCAGGCGCCCCGTCAGGGGCGCGGGGAACGGCGCGGCCAGCCACGACGCACCCGCAGACCGCAGCGAATCGGCCAGTTCCCACCGGGCCCCGTAAGGGGCGCGGGGGAATGCGCGGCGCGCCCCCACCCACCCGCAGGTTGAAGCGGATCGGGCAGCGTCCCCGCCGGGGGTCAGGGCCGGGGCGGTAGCCGGGGGCGGGACCGGTCGGGGAGGGTCGTGTACGGGGGTGGTGTGGACGCCGGGTGCAGGGCCAGGAGGTCCAGGGACAGCCGGACCGCGTCATCCAGCTGCGCATGCCGCCCCTCCGCCCAGTCCAGCGGCGTACGCAGCACCTCCAGATCAGGACAGACCCCGTGGTTCTCCACGGCCCACCCGTACGCGTCGAACCACGCCGCGTTCATCGGAACCGTGATGACCGACCCGTCCCCCAGCTCGTGGCGCCCGGTCATCCCGACCACCCCGCCCCACGTGCGCAGCCCCACCACCGGCCCCAGTTTCAGCAGTTTGAAGGCCGCCGTGATCATGTCCCCGTCCGAGGAGGTCATCTCGTCGGCGAGGGCGACCACGGGCCCGCGCGGGGCGTTGGACGTGTACGACACCGGCTGCGCGTTACGGGTCAGGTCCCAGCCCATGATCGTACGGGTGAGCTTCTCGATGACCAGCTCGCTGATGTGGCCGCCCGCGTTGCCGCGTACGTCGACGATGAGCGCGGGCCGCGACACCTCCATGCGCAGATCGCGGTTGAACTGGGCCCAGCCCGAGCCGCCCATGTCGGGGATGTGCAGGTAGCCGCACCGGCCGCCGCTCAACTCCCGTACCACGGCACGCCGTTTGGCCACCCAGTCCTGGTAGCGCAGGGGCCGCTCGTCGACGAGGGGGACCACCGCCACCCGACGCGAACACCCCACAACCCCCGTACCCTCCGTACCTCCCGCGCCCCCAGAGCCCTCCGCCGGAGCGAACGTCAGCTCCACCGTCGTACCGCCCGCCCCCGCGAGCAGCGGGAACGGACCGGTGACCGGGTCCACCGGCCGCCCGTCCACATGCGTCAGCCGCGCCCCCTCGCGGATGCCCGTACCGGCCAGCGGGGAACGCGCCTTGGAGTCGGAGGAGTCGCCGGGCAGGATGCGTTTCAGCACCCAATTGCCGTCCCTGCAAGCAAAGTTGGCGCCCAGCAGGCCCTGGGGTCGCTGATAGTGCGGCGGCCCCTCGTTGCGGCGCGCGGCGACCACGTACGCGTGCGAGGTGCCCAGTTCGCCCAGTACCTCGCGGAGCAGGTCCGCGAACTCGTCGGGTGACGCGACCCGTTCGACCAGCGGGCGGTACTGGTCCAGCACGCCCGGCCAGTCGATGCCGCACATGCCGGGTTCCCAGAAGTACGCGTGGATGAGGCGGCCCGCCTCGGCGTACGCCTGGCGCCACTCCGCGGCAGGGTCGGCCTCGTGCAGGATGCGGCGCAGATCGATCCAGACGGTCGAGTCGCCGTCGCCCGGCTCGGTGGACGGGACGGCCCGCAGTTCTCCCTCGTCGACCACGACGAGCCGGCTGCCGTCACCGCTGGGCGCGAACCAGTCGAGATGGTCGACGAGTTCGGACTTCTTCGCCTTGGAGAGGTTGAAGTGCTCCAGGGTCGGCCGGCCGCTGGTGTCGTCCGGGTTCGCGAACGTCTCGCCGAGCGCCCCCGAGATCGGCCAGCGCAGCCAGACGAGTCCGCCGCCCGCGACCGGGTACAGCGCCGAGTACTTGGAGGCCGTGACCGGGAACGGTGTCACCCGGCTCTCCAGCCCCTCGGTCTCGACGGTCACCGTGCCGGCCCCCGCGCTCCCGTCCCCACCCTCCTCCTCGTCCAGACCGCCGGCCGCCGGGCGGCCCTCGGGGGTCAGCGCGAACGGGGACGGGGTCGCCGAGGACAGCGGTACGAGGTACGGGCGGCAGCCCAGCGGGAAGGAGAGGTCGCCGGTGTGGACGTCGTACACCGGGTCGAAGCCGCGCCAGGAGAGGAAGGCGAGGAAGCGGCCGTCGCGGGTGAAGACCGGGTTCTCGTCCTCGAAGCGGCCGTTGGTGACGTCGACGACCGTGCGGGCGCCGGGCCCGTCGATCCGCGCCAGTTTGATCTGGCGGAGCGTGCGGCCGATACCTGGGTGCGACCAGGTCAGCCAGGTCCCGTCGGGGGAGAAGGCGAGGTCGCGCACGGGCCCGTTGACGGACCGGACGAGCTCCAGGACCACCCCCTCGCCCCCCTCGTCTCCTGCACCCGCCTCGTCTCCCTCGTTCACGGTGAGCAGCAGCAGCCGCCCGTCGTGCGAGGCGATCGCGAGCCGTTCGCCCTTCGGGTCGGAGACGAGTTCCAGGACGCGGCCCAGTTTCCCGGCGGCCAGCCGTCGGGGTTCGCGTGCGCCCGTCGCGCGGGGCAGATACGCGATCTCGACGGCGTCCTCGCCCTCCGCGTCGGTCACGTACGCCACCTGCCCGCCGGAACCGAGCATCTCCGGCAGCCGGACGCGGACGCCGGGGGTGTCGGCGATGGTGCGGGCCGGGCCGTCGCGGTGCGTGAGCCAGTACAGGCTGCCGCGGACGACGACCGCGCCGGCCCGGCCCGTCTCGTCCACGGAGATCCCGTCGACGTGCTGGGCGGCCGGCACCTGGTAGGGGCGGCGGCCCGCGCGGGGCCCGCCGAGCCGGACGTCGAGGCGGCGGGGCCGGGCGTCCGCGGCCAGGTCGTCGACGATCCACACCTCGCCCGCGCACTGGTAGACGACCCGGGTGCCGTCGCTGGACGCGTGCCGGGCGTAGAAGGCGTCGTGGTCGGTGTGGCGCCGCAGGCCGGAGCCGTCGTGCAGGCACGAGTACAGATTGCCGACGCCCTCGTGGTCGGAGAGGAAGGCGATCCGGTCGCCGACGAACATCGGCGAGTCCAGATGTCCGTCGAGGTCGGCGAGGAGGCGCTGCCCGTGCAGCCAGAGCCGGCCGGTGGCGCCGCCGCGGTAGCGCTTCCAGGCGGCGGGCTCGTGCGGGGGCGTACCGGTGAGGAGCAGTGTCCTGCGCTCGCCGTCGATGTCCGCGACCGCGATGTCGGAGACCGGGCCCCACGGGAGTTTGCGGCCGGGGCCGCCGTCGACCGGCACGCTGTAGGCCCACGTGAAGTAGGAGAAGGGCTCGCCGTGCGAGGCGACGGCGAGGATCTCGCAGGTGCCCTCGGCGTCGGGGGGCGACCAGCCGCAGACCTGGGTGTCGGCGTTGCCCCAGTAGGTGAGCCGCCGGGCCGGGCCGCCGTCGACCGGGGCCAGCTGGATCTCCGGCACGAGACTGCGCCAGGTCGTGTACGCGAGGTGCCGCCCGTCGGGGGAGAAGCGCGGGTGGCTCACCTTGGTCCGGTCGACGGTCACGCGCCAGGCACGGCCGGGCCCGTCGAGGGGGGCCACCCAGAGATCGTCCTCGGCGACGAAGCAGAGCTGGTCCCCGCTGAGATGCGGGAACCGCAGATAGGAGGGGGAGGAGGAGCCGCTGCCTTCCCCGGCTCCGGCCCCCGCCCCTGCTCCGGCCCTCGCCCCGGCCGCGTCCTCAACCCCGTACCCGTACCCGTACCTGTTCCCGTTCCCGTCCCCGTGCCTGTATCCGTGCTCGTCCCCGGTCCCGGTCCCGTTCTCGCTCTCGTCGCTCACCCACCCATGCTTTTCCGGTGGGCGGGGCCCGGCAACTCGTGGTTCCCGACGGACGCGTGACCCACCACACGTACGAAACGGTTTCGTTTCGTTGACGCGCAGGGTATCTTCAGAGGAGTACGAGACAGTTTCGTTCGAGCGGAAGCGGTGAATGGGATGGCTGAGACAGCAACGACGCGTCGCAGCCGGCTCACGCCCGAGCGCGAGGCCGAGCTGTACGAGGCCGTCCTCGAACTGCTCCGGGAGGTCGGTTACGACTCCCTGACCATGGACGCCGTGGCGACCCGCACCCGGTCCAGCAAGGCCACCCTCTACCGCCAGTGGGGCGGCAAGGCCGAACTGGTGGCCAGGTCGGTCCGGCACCACAAACCGGTCGGCATCGCCAGCGTGGACACCGGTTCCCTGCGGGGCGACCTCCACGCGATGATCACCCGCCAGGACGACTGCGAGATGGAACAGAACTCCTCCCTCATGCGCGCCCTGGGGACGGCGGTCCACTCGAACCCCGATCTGCTGGCCGCCCTGCGGGAGTGGCTGGTCGAGCCGGAACTGGACGAGATGCGCCAGGTGGTGCAGCGAGCCGTCGACCGCGGCGAGGTCCGCGCGGACAACCCCGCGATCGACTTCCTGCTGCACATGATCATCGGCTCCTTCGCGGCCCGGACGATCATCGACAACGAGCCACCGACGCAGAGTTTCCTCTCCTCGTACATCGACGCAGTGGTCATCCCCGCCCTCGTCGCCTGACCCCACCTCCTCCGAGAACTCCGAGGACCTCGGAGAACCGGCACCGCACCACCCCGCCCTACCCCACCCTTTCCTTCCCTCCCCTCTCCTTCTCCTCATGCACCTGACGCGACCGCTCACGTCGTCGGGCCGATGATCCCTGCCCTGATGCCGGCGCCGATGCCAGCCATCACCCTCCGCGCCGCGGCGCATCACCGAGCCGCATCACCGACCTGCATCACCGACCTGATCGGGAGTACGCCCCCGTGGCAACGTTCCTCTACAAACTCGGCCGGCTCGCCTTCAGGCGACGGCACTTCGTCGTCCTCATATGGGTGGCCCTGCTGACGCTCGCGGGTGTCGGAGCGGCCTCCGCGCCCGCCGCGGGCACGACCTCCTTCTCCATCCCCGGCACCGAGGCTCAGAAGGCCTTCGACCTGCTGGAGCAGCGTTTCCCCGGCGCCAGCGCCGACGGAGCGACCGGGCGCATCGTCTTCAAGGCGCCCGAGGGACAGAAGATGACGGACGCCGACAACAAGGCGACCGTCGCGAAGACCGTCAAGGCGCTGGGCGACGGCTCCGAGGTCGTCTCCGTCACCGACCCGTTCACGACGAACGCCGTGAGCAAGGACGGGACGGTCGCCTACACCTCGGTGCGCTACGACGCCCCCGGGATGGAACTCGCGGACTCGACCAGGGACGCCCTTGAGGCGGCCGGGGAGTCGGCCCGGGACACCGGTCTGACCGTCGACGTCGGCGGCGACGCGCTGGAGGCCGGGGCGGAGATGGGCGCGACCGGCGAGATCATCGGCCTCGCGCTCGCCGCGGTCGTCCTCGTCGTCACCCTGGGTTCGCTGGTCGCGGCCGGACTGCCGTTGCTGACGGCGATCATCGGCGTCGGCATCGGTGTCTCCACCATCACCGCGCTCGCCAACGCGCTCGACCTCGGCGACACCACCTCGACGCTCGCGCTGATGATCGGCCTCGCGGTCGGTATCGACTACGCGCTGTTCATCGTCTCCCGCTACCGGGCGGAACTGGCCGAGGGCCGCGACCGCGAGGAGGCGGCGGGCCGCGCCACCGGTACCGCCGGCTCGGCGGTCGTCTTCGCGGGGCTCACGGTGGTCATCGCCCTGGCGGGCCTCGCGGTCGTCAACGTCCCGATGCTCACCAAGATGGGCCTCGCCGCGGCGGGCACGGTCGTGGTCGCCGTCCTCATCGCGCTGACCATGATCCCCGCGATGCTCGGTTACGCGGGCGGCAAGATCCGCCCGGCGAACGAGAAGCGCAAGAACACGAACAAGGTCAAGGGCACCGGCACCGGTACTTCGGGGAAGCCGGCCAGGCCCAACATGGGCACCCGCTGGGCGAGCTTCGTCATCCGCCGCCCGGCAGCCGTGCTGCTGCTCGGCGTGGTCGGCCTCGGCGTGATCGCCGTACCGGCCACCCAACTGGAACTGGGCCTGCCCGACGACGGCTCGCAGCCGACGTCCACGACGCAGCGCCGGGCGTACGACCTGCTGTCGGAGGGCTTCGGCCCCGGCTTCAACGGTCCCCTGATGATCGTGGTCGACGCCAAGGAAGCCGCCGACCCGACGGCCGCCTTCACCGCCGTGACGGACGGCATCAAGGGCCTCAAGGACGTCGTGACGGTCACCCCGGCGACCCCCAACAAGGCGGGCGACACCGCGACGATCACGGTGATCCCGGACTCCAAGCCGTCCTCGACGCAGACCGAGGACCTGGTCCACGCCATCCGCGGCCAGAGCGCCGACATCAAGGCGGACACGGACGCGGAGGTGCTGGTCACCGGCACCACGGCGATGAACATCGACTTCTCGCAGAAGCTCAACGACGCGCTGGTCCCGTACCTCGCCCTGGTGGTGGGCCTGGCCTTCCTCCTCCTGATCGTGGTCTTCCGCTCGATCCTGGTCCCGCTCAAGGCGGCGCTCGGCTTCCTGCTGAGCGTGCTCGCCGCGCTCGGCGCGGTGGTCGCGGTCTTCCAGTGGGGTTGGCTGGCCGGACTGATCGGCGTCGAGGAGACCGGCCCCATCATGTCGATGATGCCGATCTTCATGGTCGGTGTGGTCTTCGGCCTGGCGATGGACTACGAGGTCTTCCTCGTGACCCGCATGCGGGAGGCGTACGTGCACGGGGAGTCCCCGAGCCAGGCGGTCGTCACCGGCTTCCGGCACAGCGCCCGTGTCGTGGTCGCGGCGGCGATCATCATGATGGCGGTCTTCGGCGGCTTCATCGGCGCGAGCGACTCGATGATCAAGATGATCGGCTTCGGCCTCGCGATCGCCGTCTTCTTCGACGCGTTCGTGGTCCGCATGGCGATCGTCCCCGCGGTACTGGCCCTGCTCGGCAAGAAGGCCTGGTGGCTCCCGAAGTGGCTGGACCGCGCGCTGCCGAACGTCGACGTCGAGGGCGAGGGCCTGAAGGCGCTCGACACCACCCGCCCGACGACCACGCAGGACGAGGACCGGGAACTGGTGCGCGCCTGACAGGCGGCCACGCATACGTATCCACTCCACCATGACCAGCCGACGACGAGGTCGGCCATGACCAGCCGGTGAGGGGCCCGTGGGGACGGGAGCCCCTCACCGGCTTCCGTCTGCGCCCGCCCGCCCACCCGGACGGGAGCGGGGCGGACACACGCGAGGGGCCGTGCCGGTACGCCGTGGTCCGCCGCGTAGCCCTTCCGAACACAGCTCGCCGTGGCAGCAGAGTTCCGTATGCCCGGGGGCGGCGGACCGTGGTGTACCGGCACGGCCCCGCCCCACCCAGCCCACCACCGCCCCACCGACTAGCGTGCTCTTCATGACCGCCGCCGAAGAAGAACAGAACGCAGCCCACCCCCGTTTCGCCGAAGCCGTGCGGAAGTTGGGTCTCGACGACCTGCTCCCGCAGATCCGCCGCTTCCCGGAGGCGACCCGCACCGCCGCCGAGGCCGCCACGGCGCTGGGCTGCGAACTCAGCGAGATCTGCAAGTCGTTGATCTTCGCCGCGGACGGCGTCCCGGTCCTCGTCCTCATGGACGGCTCGTGCCGCGTGGACCTCGACCTCGTACAGCACGCACTGGGCGCCGAGAAGGTGACCCGGGCCAGGGCGGACCTCGTACGCGAGACGACCGGGTACGCGATCGGTGGCGTACCCCCCTTCGGACACCGCAGCAAGACCCGTGTCCTGGCGGACCGTTCACTGCTGGACCACGACATCGTGTGGGCCGCCGCGGGCACCCCGTACTCCGTGTTCCCGATGGCCCCGAGGACCCTGATCGACCACGCCGGCGGCACCCTCGTGGATGTCCGCGAGCAGTCCGCGTGACCCCGCTGGTCACCGCGGCCGTCCTGGTCGCGGCGGTCACGCACGCAGGCTGGAACGCGATAGCCCACCGGATCACCGACAAACTGGTCGGGTTCACGCTGATAGCGGGCGGGGGAGCGCTCATCGGGCTGGCCCTGGTGCCGTTCGTCCCGTTCCCCGCCGCGGAGGCCTGGCCGTACCTGATCGTCTCGGCGGTCATCCACGTCGCGTACTACGTCCTCCTCATGCGCTCCTTCCGGCTGGGCGACTTCGGCCAGGCGTACCCCATCGCGCGCGGCACCGCGCCCCTGGTGGTCACGCTGCTCGCCGCGCTCTTCGCCCACGAGGTGCCCGACGGCTGGGCCGCCGCGGGCATCGCCGTGTCGTGCGCGGGACTGACCGGGGTCGCGCTGTGGGGCCTGCGCGGGAAGCGGCCGAACTGGGCGGCGATCGTCGCGGCCCTCGCGACCGGCCTGACCATCGCGGCGTACACGGTCGTGGACGGCCTGGGCGTACGCGCCTCGGGCTCCTCCCTCGCCTACATCGCCTGGCTGATGGCGGTGGAGGGCGTGGCGGTACCGGCATACGCCCTCCACCGCTGGCGCGGCGAACTCCTCGCCGTACTCCGCCCGTTCGCCGGGGTGGGCCTCCTGGGCGCAGCCCTGTCCGTCGCCGCATACGCCCTGGTCCTCTGGGCCCAGACCCGAGCGGAACTGGCCCCGGTCGCGGCGTTGCGCGAATCGTCGATCATCGTCGGCGCGGCCATAGGAGCGGTCTTCTTCAAGGAACGCTTCGGAGCACCACGCATCGCGGCGGCTGGCCTGCTGGTGGTGGGCATAGGCCTGATGCTGCACGCGGGCTAGCCCCCAGGGGCGCGGGGAACTGCGCGACCGGCCCCCACCGACCCGACAGCCGACCGGTTCGAGGGCGAGGCCCGCTGAGGCGGACGGCAGGCGGCGTACGGGATACGCGACACGGGTCAGACGGCGGCGGCCAGCTCGCACCACACGTACTTCCCACTCCCGCCGTCGCCGGCGAGCGGCTGCCAGCCCCACTCGTCGGAACAGGCCCTGACCAGTGCGAGCCCTCTGCCTCCCTCAAGCAGGCCGTCGATCAAGTCCTCGACCTGGCAGAGGGATTGCGGTGGGCCGGGCGGCTCCGGGTCCGCGTCCCAGGCCCCGATCCGCAGCACGCCCGCCGCCCAGAGAACCCGCAGCGCGGCGGGTCCCTCCGTGTGCCGTACGGCATTGGAGACCAGCTCGGCCGCGAGCAGTTCGGCGACGTCGACGAGGCGGATGAGCCCGTGGACGGTCAGGATCAGCCGGAGGGTACGGCGGCTGACGGTGACGGCCCGGAGGTCGTTGGGGATGTGGAGCGAGTACTCCCAGGGCGCGTGGATCTCGATTTCGGGCATGCGTCAACTCCGGTTCGGTGGTGGGGTTTCGGGGGACTGCGGAGGGTCGCGGGCGGTGGGCATGCCTCAGCCGTCACGGCAGGACGGAGTGGTGCGCTTCCGGGGTCCCGGTGTGCCGCAGGGTGTGCGTCGCGTCACTGACGGTAGACCTAACTTTTTAAGTTCAGCAAGCCCGTCACGTAAACTGTCACCCGTACAGGGAGCGTCACGGCGTGCCGGGAGGATCAGCCGATGGTTTTGAGGCGTGCGCCAACGGCACGTCAGGGGCGCCTGGCGTCCGAACTCCGCCGGCTCCGTGAGGCGGCGGGACTCACTTCTCGGGAAGCGGCCGCACTGCTCGGAGTGAGTTCCGCTCAGATCAGCCAGATCGAAGCAGGGCTGACGGGTGTGAGCGGAAAGCGACTACGCCGACTCGCGGCCAACTACACCTGCTCGGACGACCACTTGATCGACGCCCTGGTGGCCATGGCGGCCGACCGGACTCACGGATGGTGGGAGGAGTACCGGGGCGTCCTGCCTTCCGCGTACTTGGACCTCGCCGAACTGGATCACCACGCCACTTTCCGCCATGACGTGGCAGTCACTCATGTCCCGGGGCTGTTCCAGACCGAGGACTACGCCCGGGCTCTCTTCGCCTACATGAACCCGGAGTTCCCCGACAGCGAGGTGGATCTTCGGGTGGCTCACCGGATGAAGCGAAGGGTCGTCATCGAGGGGGCGTCACCGATCCCGTACGAGACCGTGATCCACGAGGCGGCACTACGGATCAAGGTCGCCGGGAGGGCCGCCTTCCGGGGCCAGCTTGCCCGCATCGTGGAACTGTCCGAGGCGGAGCATGTCACCGTCCGCGTCATCCCCTTCGCACTGGACGATTTCGCCGGCGCGGGAAGTACTTTGGTGCACCTGGGCGCATCGCTTCCGCGTCTGGACACCGTGATCCGTGATGCTCCGCACGGCACAGCCTTCCTTGACTCCGAAGCGCAACTGGAACACTTTCGAACGCTCTTCCGTACGGTGAGAAGAGCAGCGCTATCTCCTGAGCAATCGCGCGATCTCATCCACCAGTTGACCAAGGAAGTCTGAGGACAGCATGGCCACCCCCAGCCACTGGAAGAAGTCGTCCCACTCCGGCGGAGGCGAGGGAAACGACTGCGTCGAGGTCGCCACCTCACCCACGCGAATATCCATCCGCGACTCGAAGGCCCCTGCCGAATCCGTCCTCAACTTCCCGACCGGCGCCTTCACGTCGTTCATCGAAGCCTTGAAGCCGGACTTTGCTCCGGCGACGACCTCGCGATGATCACCTCCGGCATCTGGAAGAAGTCACCCTTCTCCGGAGGCGGGCAGGGTGACGCGTGCGTCGAGGTGGCTCACCGCAGGACCTATCTAGCCGTCCGTGACTCGAAGGCCCCAGCCAGGGCCGCTCTCGCCTTCCCGGCCGAAGCTTTCGTCGCTTTCGTCGAGTCCTTGAAGAACCCGGGCGCGCCCGAGCACCGTAGGGAACCGTAGGTCCCATGACGGGCTGGCGGAAGTCGTCCTACTCAGGCCCTGGTGACGGCGACTCCTGCGTGGAGATATCGGACCGTGGGGCCCACATAGCCGTCCGTGACTCGAAGGCCCCGGCCCATGGAACCCTCACGTTTCCCTTGGGTGCCTTCACCCCGTTCGTCGAAGCCCTGAAACTCGACCCGCCTACGCCCGCAACACCCCCCGCACCGCCCGTACCAGCGCCTGTGCTCGCGGGTCCGCCGTGACCGTCTTGCGGAAGCCGTTCGTGACGTAGGCGAATGCCGTGGCCGAGTCGGGGTCGGCGAAGCCCAGGGAGCCGCCTCGGCCCGGGTGGCCGAAGGAACCGGGGGCCAGGAACGGGGACGCCGAGCCGTGCAGCATGTAGCCGAGGCCGAAGCTCGTGTTGATCACCAGGACGCGGTCCGGGCCCGCCGACTCCTGGGTGCGGGCCGCGGCCAGGGTCGATGGGGTGAACAGGCGTGTGCCGCCGTCCACTTCGCCGATCAGGGACGCGTAGAAGCGGGCCAGCCCGTCCGCCGTCGCGATGCCGTTCGTCGCGGGGAGCGCCGCCGCCCGGTACGCGGGGTCGTTCTGGTCCGGGAACGGGGTGATCGCGGCGAAGGCCCGCCGGGTGAGGGAGTCGGGGTCCTCGTAGGCCTCCACCACCGACTGTTTCGGGCGGGCCCGCAGGCCCCCGTCGCCGGCCGGAGTCTCTATGCGGCCCACCCTGCCGACCCGGGCCGCCTCCCGCTCCGGCAGCCCGACCCACAGGTCCGCGCCCACCGGGCCCGCGATCTCCCGCGCGATCCAGTCACCGATGCCGTCGCCGGTGACGCGCCGCAGCAGCTCGCCGGTCAGCCAGCCGTACGTCAGCGCGTGGTAGCCGTGGTCCGTGCCGGGCTCCCACACCGGGGCCTGCCGGGCGACCGCCTCGGCGCCCCGCAGCGGGTCCAGCGACTCCTCGGGGGTGAGCGGGTGGTCCAGGACCGGCAGTCCGGCCCGGTGCGAGAGCACGTGCCGGACCAGCACCCGCTCCTTGCCCGCCGCCTTGAACCCGGGCCAGTACTCGCCCACCGGCGCGTCCAGGTCGAGCAGACCCCGCTGGTGGAGGAGGAGAAGGGCCGCCGCCGCGACGCCCTTCGTCGCCGAGCGCACGATCTGCGCCGTGCCGTGCTGCCAGGGCTCACTGTCGTCGATGTGCTTCGTGCCGGCCCACAGGTCCACGACCTTGTGGCCGTCGCGGTACACCGCGACCGCCGCGCCCCGGTCCCCGAGCGTCTCGAAGTTCCGTACGAACGCCGCCTCGACCGGCTCGAAGCCCTCCGCCACTGAGCCGTTCACATCCACCACGTCCGTACCCTTCGCCGCGCGAGCGTCACGCGCCCATTGTCACCGAGCGCGGATCGAAGCCGAACGGCAGCTCCAGGCGGTGCTCCCGCATCAGCTCCTGGTCGGAGAGCAGTTCGCCGGTGCGGCCGTCCGCCGCGATCACGCCGTCGCTGAGGATCAGGGCACGGGGGCACAGTTCGAGGGCGTACGGCAGGTCGTGCGTGACCATGAGCACGGTCACGTCCAACGCGCGCAGGATGTCGGCGAGTTCGCGCCGTGAGGCGGGGTCGAGGTTGGACGACGGCTCGTCGAGGACGAGGATCTCCGGCTCCATCGCCAGCACGGTCGCGACGGCCACCCGGCGCCGCTGCCCGAAGGAGAGGTGGTGCGGCGGACGGTCGGCGAAGGCCTCCATGCCGACCTGTTCGAGCGCCGTGCGCACCCGCGCCTCCAGCTCGGGCCCCTTCAGTCCGGCGGAGGCGGGTCCGAAGGCCACGTCCTCGCGCACGCTCGGCATGAAGAGCTGGTCGTCCGGGTCCTGGAAGACGATGCCGACCTTCCGCCGGATCTCCGCCATGTGCTTCTTGCCGACGGGCAGCCCGGCGACCGTCACCGTCCCGGCGCCGCCGGTCAGGATGCCGTTGAGATGGAGCACGAGGGTCGTCTTGCCGGCGCCGTTCGGGCCGAGCAGGGCCACGCGCTCGCCCCGGCCGACCGTGAAGTCCACGCCGAAGAGGGCCTGATGCCCGTCGGGGTAGGCGAACGCCAGCCCGGCCACATCGAGCGAGGGCGCGGGGGAGGAGGGCGGGGGAGATGAGTTCACAAGGTCCATCCCAGCAGACATACGACGAGTGCGGCGCACGGCAGGGCGAAGGCGTACGACCACTGCGCGCGCGACGCGGTCACCTCGTCGATGACCGGCATCGAACCGGTGTAGCCCCGGCTCACCATGGCCAGGTGCACCCGTTCCCCGCGTTCGTAGGAGCGGATGAACAGGGCGCCCGCGGACTTGGCGAGGACGCCCCAGGAGCGGACGCCGCGGGCCTCGAAGCCGCGCGACTCCCGCGCGATCCGCATCCGCCGCATCTCGTCCGCGATGACGTCCCCGTACCGGATCATGAAGGACGCGATCTGTACGAGCAGGGGTGGCAGCCTCAGCCGCTGGAGGCCCAGGAGGAGTTCGCGCAGCTCGGTCGTCGAGGCGAGCAGCACGGACGCGGCGACGCCGAGGGTGCCCTTGGCGAGGACGTTCCAGGCGCCCCACAGGCCGTTCACGCTCAGGGAGAGACCGAGCACGTCGACCCGCTCGCCCTGCGCCACGAACGGCATCAGCACGGCGAAGGCCACGAACGGCACCTCGATGAGCAGCCGCTTCAGTACGAAGCCGGCGGGGACGCGGGCCGCGTACGCCACGCCCGCCAGCAGCAGCGCGTACAGCCCGAAGGCCCACATCGCCTCGCGCGGGGTGGAGACGACGACCAGCACGAAGGCGAAGACGGCGGCGAGCTTGGTGTGCGGCGGCAGGGCGTGCACGGGCGAGTGCCCGTGCCGGTAGAGCCGGTGCGCGTGGCCTGCTCCCATATCAGGCTCCCATGTCAGACGGACTCGCCGACCTGGGAGGGCCCGCTCTGGTTCTCGGGCGTACGGCGCCTGCGGACGGTCCAGAAGACGCCCGTGCCCGCGACGATCGTGACGCCCACGCCGATCACGCCCGCGAGGCCGCCGGAGATCCGGCTGTTCGTGAGGCCTTCGACGCCGTAGTCGGCGAGCGGCGAGTCGGCGGTTGCGTGGTCCTCGGCCTTGGCGTCGATTCCCTTGTCGGAGGCGACCTTCTCCAGGCCGTCGGGGTTCGCCGAGGCGTAGAAGCTGACGAATCCGGCGAGGACGAGGGAGGTCGCGAGCCCCGCCAGCCACACCTTGCGGTGGGACCGGGCGGCGACGGGGACGGGTTCGGCGGCGGGAGTGTCGACCAGTTCGCCGTTGACCCGCAGCTTCAGGGGCGCGGTCAGGCCGCGGGCCCCGTACACGAGGTCCGGTCGTACGGCGATGACGGCGCCGACCGTGAGGGCGGTGATCGCGGCCTCGCCGATGCCGATGAGGACGTGGACGCCGACCATGGCGGTGAAGACCTGCCCGATCGGAACGTCCGTGGTGCCCCCGATCGCGTAGATCAGGGTGAAGGCCGCGGCGGCGGCAGGGACGGAGATCACAGCGGCGGCGAACGCCGAGACGGTAATGGACCGACGCTTCCTGGGCAGGAGTTTTACGAGGCCGCGGAAGACGGCGTAGGCCACGACCGTGGTGACGACCGCCATGTTCGTGATGTTCACGCCCAGCGCGGTGAGGCCGCCGTCCGCGAAGAGGATGCCCTGCATGAGGAGCACGACGGAGACGCAGAGGACCCCGGTGAAGGGGCCCACGAGTATCGCGGCGAGTGCGCCTCCGAGCAGATGTCCGCTGGTGCCGGCCGCGACCGGGAAGTTCAGCATCTGCACGGCGAAGATGAACGCGGCGACCAGGCCCGCGAGCGGGGCCGTGCGTTCGTCCAGCTCACGGCGGGCGCCGCGCAGGCTCACCGCGACCGCCGTGGCGGCCACGGCTCCGGCGGCGACGGAGACGGGCGCGTTGATGAATCCGTCGGGCACGTGCATGGAGGGCTCCGCTTCCGGGGGCAGGCCGACAGTCGGTAACCGTTCGATGATAGTGGCTTAATGCGAACAGCTTGCAAGAGCGAGGCGACCTCGCATACGACTACGACTCATCTGGGGGCGCATATCGGAAAATATGCGACATTAGATATGGATCAGTTCAAAGAGGGAGCGATCGATGTCCGCCGTTGAGCAGTACGCGCGCGCCCACATCGTGACGGACGAGGCGCAGGATCCGCCCGCCGTGCCGGTGGCCCTTCGATACGACCCGGAGACCGACCCCCGACGGGTGCACATCATGCTGCCCGGCCACCACGAGTGGGTCTTCGCCCGCGACCTGCTCGAACAGGGGCTGCGGGCGCCGGCCGCCGCCGGTGACGTACGCATCTGGCCCTGCGGCCGGGTCCAGGCCGTCATGGAGTTCCACTCGGCGAAGGGAGTGGCGGTCGTGCAGTTCGAGGCGAAGACGCTGATCCGCTTCCTGCGCCGGACGTACACGGCCACCCCCGTGTCGTCGAACTGAACCGGCCGCCCCCGACCGGTTCAGCCGCCCCGGAGGGGCCGCACGCAGGTCGGCGGCGGCCGTGTGCCGGCCGGCAGGGGCCGCGCGCCGCTCGGCAGAGGCCCTACGTCGGTCAGCTGCCCGCCTTCAGCAGCGCCGCCACGATCGGTCCGGCCGTCTCGCCGCCGTGGCCGCCCTGCTGGACGACGCCCGCGGCGGCCAGATCGCCCTTCCAGGCCGTGAACCAGCCGTTGGGCTTCTTCTGGTTGTCGACCTCCGCGGAACCGGTCTTGGCCCCGAAGTCCGGGCCGAGCCCGGCCATCGCCTCGGCCGCCGTACCGGCCGCGGCCGTGTACTGCAGGAGCTCCTTGAGCTGGGCCTGCGTGTCGGCCGACAGCGAGCGGGACCCCTTCGCGAGCGTCCGGTCGTCGACGGTCGGAGACACCAGATAGGGCTGCCGGAACGTGCCCGTCTTGGCCGTGGCGACGACCGACGCCATGTTCAGCGGGTTCATCCGCACCCCGCCCTGCCCGATCAGCGAGGCCGCCTTCTGGGCCTGCGACTGCACCGGCACCGAACCGTCGAAGGTCGGCACCCCGATCGCCCAGTTGTCCATGCCGAGGCCGAACACCTGCTGCGCCTGCTTGGTCAGGTCGTCGTCGCTCAGCTTCTTCGCCTGGCTGATGAAGGCCGTGTTGCATGAGCGCGCGAAGCTCGCCTTGAACGTGCCGCCCTTGATCTCGAACTTGTCGTCGTTCTGGAACTTCCAGCCGCCGTACGTCGAGTACTTGGGGCAGGGGTGCTCCTTGTTCACCGACGCGAGCCCCTTGTCGATGAGCAGCGAGGCCGTCACGATCTTCATCGTCGAGCCGGGGGCCAGCGAGCCCTGGAACGCGGTGTTGAACCCGTGCCCCGAGTTCGCGACGGCCAGGATCTCGCCGGTCGACGGCCTGATCATGACCGCCGACGCCTTGGACTTCGCGGCCACCTGCTGCTCGGCGGTCGCCTGAAGGGCCGGGCTGAGCGTCGTACGGACCGTGCCCGGCGTGCCCTTGCTCAGCTCCAGCAGCGTCTTGTCGGGGTTCTTGTCGGAGGCGTCCGTCTTCTTCGCGGTGCCGGCGCCCTTGCCGCCCTTCGCGTCCTCGGAGCCGGCGCGGACCACCCGCAGCTCGACGCCCGCCTTGCCGCCGGCCTTCTTGCCGTACTTCTCCCGCAGACCGTCCAGGACCGTCCCGAGGGAGGGGTACTTGGCGGTGGTCAGCTCGCCGCCGTCCCGGTCCAGGGCCTTGACCGGGGGCGTCCCGGCCTCGCCGGTGACCAGCTTGTCGCCGTCCTCCAGCTCCGGGTGCACGACCGCCGCATGCCAGTCGACCAGGGGTTTCCCGTCCTTCTCGCGACGTACGACGGTCAGCTCGGACTCGTACGCGAGAGGCTTGGTCAGGGTCTTGTACGTGACCGTGCCCTTGACGGCGAACGGCACGGCGTCCCCGGAGCGCTTCTTGGCGGTGAGCGTCACGTCCTCGACGTACGCCTCCTTGCCGTAGCCCGTGAGCAGGGTGCGCGCCGCCGTGACGTCGTTCGTCGCCGCGGCGGCCTTCTCGACGTCACCGCTCTGCCAGGCCGTGAGGAAGGCGGTGGCCGTGGACTTCACCTCGGCCGCCGACAGCGGGCCGCTCTTCACGGACTTGGCGTCGGAGGACGGGCCCGCGTCGGCCACCGCTCCGCCGCCGTACAGGGCGTAGACGCCGAACCCCGCACCGCCCACGACAGCGGCGATCATCCCGCCGATGACGGCGGGCTTCGTCTTCGTCCTGCTGCGCTCAGGTGCGCGCCTTCTGTTCCCCACGGCTTCCGTTCCCTAGCTGCTTCCCCGACGCCTTCAACGGCTCTCCACGAGTTTCTGCCGGCTCTGAAGTCCCCGCACGCTCCCGAATCCCCACCGGCTCCACCAGAACGAGAGCACCAGCCTAGAGTCCCGGCCTGTGAGGGTGAGTTCAGCCTCCTGTCCGTAGCACAGCTGCGACAATCGGACCGGCCGCGTCCCCTCCGTGACCGCCCGCCTCCGTCATGGCCGCGGCGGCGATGTCGCCCCGGAAACCGGTGAACCAGCTGTCGGACTTCTCCTGGCCGTCGACGTCGGCGGAGCCGGTCTTGGCACCGATGTCACCGCCGAGCCCGGACATGGCCTGCGCGCCGGTGCCGCTGGTCGCGGTGAGCCGCATCATCTGCTTGAGCTGGGCGGCGGTGCCGGACGGCAGACCGCGGGCGGTGGCCAGCTGCCGGTCGTCGAGCTTCGGCGACACGAGGTAGGGCTGGTGGAACGTGCCCGTGATCGCGGTCGCGGTGACCGAGGCCATGTTCAGCGGGTTCATCTGGACCTCGCCCTGGCCGATGGCGTTGGCCGCGCGGTTCGGACCGCCGGACGCGGGGACGCTCCCGTCGAAGGAGACGACGCCCGTCTTCCAGTCCTTGCCGATCCCGAACCGCTCCTGCGCCTCGGTGGTGAGCGACTCGTCCGTGAGCGGCCGTTCGTCGGAGCCGTCGATGAGCTTCACGAAGGCCGTGTTGCACGAGCGCATGAAGCTGTTGGCGAGCGTGGCCTTCTCGTCGGGCTGCATGCCCGTGAGGTTCTTGAAGGTCTGGCTCTGCCAGGTCGCGGTGGCCGGACAGGGTGCCGGGCTGTTCATCGCGGTCACGCCGTTGTCGATGAACATCGCCGCGGTGACGATCTTCATGGTGGAGCCGGGGGCGACCTTGCCCTGGAACGCCGCGTTGAACCCGTCCCCGCGGTGGTTCGCGATCGCCAGGACCTCTCCGGTGCTCGGCTTCACGGCGACCACCGACGACTCCGCGTACCGCGTGACGGCCTTCTCCGCGGCGGCCTGCGCCCCCGCGCTGATCGTCGTACGCAGCTTGCCGGCCTTGCCCTCGGCGAGCGTCACCAGCGTGCTGTCCCCCGCACTCTCGCTCTCGTGCTGGATCGCGAGCTCGACACCGGGTGTGCCGCCCGCCTTGTCGCCGTACCGCTCGCGCAGGGTGTCGAGCACGGGCCCGAGGGAGGGGTACTTGTCCTTCGCCAGGACGACGCCGTCGCGGTCCACCGCCTCGATGGGCGGGCTCGCCGCCTCGCCCGTGACCAGCGTGTCGCCCCTCTTGAGGTCCGGGTGCAGAACGGCCGGCTGCCAGTCGACCAGCGCCCGCCCCGAGGTCTTCCCCCGCACGACGGCCAGCTCGCTCCGGTACGTCAGCGGCTTGCTCCTGCCCTCGTACGAGACGGTGGCCGACACCTCGAACGGCACGGTCGCGCCCGTCGCCGTACCGGGCGTGATCTTCACCTTCCCGATGTGCGCCTGGCCGCCGTAGGCAACGAGCAGTTCCTTGGCGGCCAGGGCGTTGTCGGTCAGGTCCGCGGCGGTGGGGGCATCCCCCTGCTCCCAGGCCGTGAAGAACTTCTCGGAGGTCTCCCGCACCTCGTCGCCGGAGGGCGGCCCGGTCCTCTCGGCCGCGGCGGCGGACCCCCCGTCCCCGCTGACGGCGGTCACGATGTTGTACGCGCCGTACCCCGCGCCCCCCACCATCACGGCGAACACTCCGCCGACGATGCCGACCTTGACCCCACTCCGCATCTCGCGTCCCCTCCCCGATCCTCCCCGTGCACCGTTCTGAACACGTTCAGAACGGTGTCCCTGCGTCGCACTGTATGCGGGGAGAGTGACGGATGGGGGTGCTGTTCCCCGATCGTTAGGCGCACGCCCCGGCGATCGCGACGCCGTCCTCGTAGAGGTGGTGCCGGGTGATCCGGCCGCCCTCGACGGTGAGGTGCAGCGCGAACGGCCCCTCGAAGGACTTCCCCGTCGCCCGCACGGTCCCCGACAGCCGCCCCGTCAGCACGGCGTCGGCGCCGTCGACGAGGAAGACGCCGACGGAGGCGCGCGCGTCCTCGGGCACGGTGTACTCCGTCAGCTCCGTGAACTGGGCGGCGCACTCGGCGCCGGTGGACCGCGGCCGGATCCACGGCACACCGGGATTCTCGGCGAGCATCCAGTCGACCCGCTCGGCGAAGATCTCGACGAGCCGCCCGGTGTCCCCGGCCATCCGGGCGGCGAGGAACTCCTGCACGACGGCACGGGTGGCTTCGCCGACGACGTCCGCCGTTGCGTTGGACCTGCTGGACCTGCTGGACCTGACGGTCATGACGCTCTCCTCGCTACCGCGACCGGACCCCGGCGACGGTTGCCGCCGAGGTGCCTGATCCTGCCGGGAGCGGGGAGAGCGGTCGATTACTCCGGAGGTAAGGGGACGGGAGTGAGGGGACGGGGGTGACTGGCGGGCTAGACCCAGGTGTCCAGCCACATGCGGGCCCGCCAGTTGTCGATCGGGATCGCCTGGCCCGTGTAGATCGGCCAGAAGTAGATGAAGTTCCAGGCGATCAGGAGGACCAGGACTCCGGTGGCCGCCGCGCCGACGACCCGGCGGCGTTCCGAGGCGCCCGGCGGGCCCAGCATCGCGCCGATCATCATCGCCACCGCCAGGCACAGGAACGGGAGGAAGACGACCGCGTAGAAGAAGAAGATCGTGCGTTCCTGGTAGAGGAACCACGGGAGGTAGCCCGCCGCGATGCCGCAGACGATCGCGCCCGCCCGCCAGTCGCGGCGGAAGATCCAGCGCCACAGGACGTACAGGATCGCGAAGGCCGCCGCCCACCACAGGAGCGGGGTGCCGAGGGCCAGGACCTCGCGGGCGCACTTCTCGCCCGCGTCCGTCGGGCAGCCGTCCTTGCCGGGCAGCGGCGACTCGTAGAAGTACGAGACCGGGCGGCCCGTGACGATCCAGCTCCACGGGTTCGACTGGTACGTGTGCGGGGAGTGCAGGCCGACATGGAAGTCGTACACCTGCGTCTCGTAGTGCCACAGGCTGCGCCACCAGTCGGGGAACAGCCAGGACCAGTCGCTGGTGCGGCCGTCGGCCGTGGCCCAGTTGCGGTAGTAGCCGCCCTTGCCGTCGGTGGCGGACAGGATCCAGCCCGTCCAGGAGAGGAGGTAGGTGGCGATCGCCACCGGGACCGTGGAGAGGAACGCCCAGCCCACGTCGTGCTTGAGGACCGCCACGTACGGGCGGCGGGCACCCGCCACCCGCCGCGAGCCGACGTCCCACAGGACCGTCATCAGGCCGAACGCGACGAGGATGTAGAGGCCGTTCCACTTCGTGCCGATGGCCAGGCCGAGCATCAGACCCGCCAGCAGGCGCCAGGGGCGGCGGCCGAGGCGGGTGGTCATGGCGAGGTGCGAGTCCGGGCGTACGACCCCGTCGGCGTCCGGCGGAAGCGCGGCGGCCAGGCGTTCGCGGGTCTTGTCGCGGTCGACGACCAGGCAGCCGAAGGCCGCGAGGACGAAGAACATCAGCACCTGGTCGAGCAGCGCGGTGCGGCTCATCACGAAGTGCAGGCCGTCCACCGCCATCAGCGCGCCCGCCAGGCACCCGAGGAACGTCGAACGGAACAGGCGGCGGCCGATCCGGCACAGCATCAGCACGGACAGCGTGCCGAGCAGGGCCGTCATGAACCGCCAGCCGAACGGCGTGAACCCGAACATCCACTCGCCGAGCCCGATGACGTACTTGCCGACCGGCGGGTGCACCACGTAGGCGGCGTCCGTCGGGATCTTGACGTTCGCGCCGCTCTGCAGGATCAGGTCGTTGGCGTCCTTGGCCCAGTTGACCTCGAATCCGCGGTGGATGAGCGCCCAGGCGTCCTTGGCGTAGTACGTCTCGTCGAATATCACCGCCTTCGGGCTGCCCAGGTTCCAGAACCGCATCAGGCCCGCCAGCAGCGTGATGAGCAGCGGGCCGCCCCACGCCGACCAGCGGACGATGCGTTCGGCGGCCTCCTGGCGGAGCCCGATCGCCGCCCACAGACGTGGGCCGGGCTCGGTGTACGCGGGCACGAGGCGGTCGCGGACGTCGTCTCTGGATCCGGCCGCGTAGCCGAACCTGCGCAGCCGCTGCTGCCACGACGGCCGCTGCTCTTCGACGCCCTGTCCCTGCCGGGTGTCCGTGGAGGACGCGGTACTTGTCACCGCGCCATCGTAGGGAACAGGTCTGTGTGAGTCCCGCGGGCCGCCCCTGCGAGGATGGAACCGTGACAGGAACCGGTGGAACCGCGGCAGGAATCCTCGTACTCGCAGGCACGCCCATCGGGGACATCGCGGACGCACCGCCCCGTCTCGCGGCGGAGCTGGCGGGGGCCGACGTCATCGCCGCCGAGGACACCCGGCGGCTGCGGCGGCTGACCCAGGGCCTCGACGTCCAGCCGACCGGACGGGTCGTCTCCTACTTCGAGGGCAACGAGTCCGCGCGTACGCCCGAACTGGTCGAGGCGCTGGTCGGCGGCGCGCGCGTGCTGCTCGTGACCGACGCCGGGATGCCGTCCGTGTCCGACCCCGGCTACCGGCTCGTCGCCGCCGCCGTCGAGAAGGACATCAAGGTCACGGCCGTGCCCGGCCCGTCCGCGGTGCTCACCGCGCTCGCGCTGTCCGGGCTGCCCGTCGACCGGTTCTGCTTCGAGGGATTCCTGCCGCGCAAGGCCGGCGAACGGCTCTCGCGGCTGCGCGAGGTCGGGGACGAGCGGCGCACGCTCGTCTTCTTCGAGGCCCCGCACCGGCTCGACGACACCCTTGCGGCGATGGCCGAGGTGTTCGGCGCCGAGCGGCGGGCCGCCGTCTGCCGCGAGCTGACCAAGACGTACGAGGAGGTCAAGCGGGGCCCGCTCGGGGACCTCGCCGTCTGGGCCGCGGAGGGCGTACGCGGTGAGATCACCGTCGTCGTCGAGGGCGCCCCCGAGAAGACCGAGGTGCTCGGCCCCGAGGAACTGGTGCGCAGGGTGCGGGTGCGCGAGGAGGCGGGGGAGCGGCGCAAGGAGGCCATCGCCGCCGTCGCCGCGGACGCGGGCGTACCCAAGCGGGAGGTCTTCGACGCGGTCGTCGCGGCGAAGAACGCCGAGCGCGCGGGCCCCTGAACGATCTTCGGAGCGCCCCCCGAGGAACCCCCGGCGAGGCCCCCGTGAGACCCCTGAGCGACCCCCGCGACGAGCGGGTGAACGAGCACGTGACCTGCTGAAAGAGAGTGCGGCCGACCCCGCCCGGGGAGCGCGCGGGTCCTCAGGGGAGCGCACGATTTCACAGGGGAGCGCACCGGCCCATGCGCTCGCAAAGGACCGCCGTCGAAAGCAAAGCCCCGACCGGGTATCGAGGGCCCTCCGACAAGGAACGGCCAAGACGGCTCCAACACTCGACAGGGGCGGTGCATTCGCGTCGGCGGAGGCGTCCACTGGAGGAAGGACAGACCCGTCCTCGTCCAGCGGACAAGAGGAGCTGGCATGAGTGAGATCGCAGGGCAGCCCGGTCGGATCACCGGCGGGCCCGCACACCGCGTCGACGCCGTCACGGCCGCCGACACCGTCCACGAGTCGTATTCCTTCGCCTGCATGCGCTGCGGGCACGGCTGGGAGCAGTCGTACGAGATCGAGCACCACTTCGACACCGAAGGAGCCGAGTTCGTGACGTACGTGGCGGACGGCCTGATCGTGCCGTCGCCGCTGAGCCGGCCGAGCTGCGTGAACTGCGACGGGCACATCGTGCGCATCATGCGGGCCGGCCAGGTGTCCTCGGCGCAGAACTCGATGCGCCGCGCGCTGTCCGTACCTCCGATGAAGCGGGCCACGGTCACCGTGGTGCCGGCGGAGGGGGCGCAGCCGCCCGAGGTGGCGCAGCTGCCGGAGACGGCGACGGCGGCCAAGCCCGTCCACCACTGGCATCTGTCCGACCTGCTGCACCCGTTCCACCACCGCAAGGCGGGGTGACTCCCGGGCACCCCAGGGCGCCGGGTCCACCTCCCGCGGACAGCTTCCCCGCGGGACGGGACCCGGCGTTCCGCTGCCGCGAGGCCCTCTTCGTAGGATCGGGGTATGCCTTCCAACGCCGAAGCACCGCCCCTGCCGGACACCCTGCGGGTACCGGTGGCCGACTCGCACACCCATCTCGACATGCAGTCCGGCACGGTCGAGGAGGGCCTCGCCAAGGCCGCGTCGGTGGGCGTGACGACGGTCGTGCAGGTGGGCTGCGACCTCAAGGGCTCGCGCTGGGCGGCCGAGACGGCCGCCGCGTACGACGCCGTCCACGCGACCGTCGCCCTCCACCCGAACGAGGCGCCCCGGATCGTGCACGGGGACCCTGGGGGCACCTCCCAGCCCCCTGGGGCTGGGGGAGGATGGTCGCGGCAGGGCGCCAGGGAGGGCGGTGGCGCGGGCGCGCTCGACGAGGCGCTCGCCGAGATCGACCGGCTCGCCGCGCTCGCCCAGGTCAAGGGCGTCGGCGAGACCGGCCTCGACCACTTCCGCACCGGCCCCGAGGGCATCGCCGCCCAGGAGCTGTCCTTCCGCGCGCACATCGAGATCGCCAAGCGGCACGGCAAGGCGCTCGTCATCCACGACCGGGACGCCCACGCCGACGTGCTGCGCATCCTGAAGGAGGAGGGCGCGCCCGAGCGGACCGTCTTCCACTGCTACTCCGGGGACGCGGAGATGGCCGCGGTCTGCGCCCGCGCCGGCTACTACATGTCGTTCGCCGGGAACATGACCTTCAAGAACGCGCAGCCGCTGCGCGACGCCCTCGCCGTGGCGCCGCTCGAACTCGTCCTCGTCGAGACCGACGCGCCCTTCCTGACGCCCGTCCCGTACCGCGGACGGCCCAACGCCCCCTATCTCATTCCGGTCACGGTCCGCGCCATGGCCGCCGTACGGGGGCTCGACGAGGACGTGCTGGCGACGGCGCTCTCGGCGAACACCGCCCGCGCGTTCGATTACTGACCCCTCACGGACAGCGCGCTCCCGGGGCCCGGCCCGGGCGCTTCGCGACACTGCGTGGTCGCGCTGCTTTGGAGAGTGACGAACGCTCCGCTAGGTTCTGTCCGCCCACCCGCCTTCCCTCAACCCGAAGGAGCCCCGCGGGCGTACCTCTCTCCACCGGTTCTTCTGGAGCGTGCCGTCGTGAGCAGTCCGCAGTACGAGACGTATGGCCCGAACCATGGCCCGAACGTGAACCCGAGCCCGGCACACGGGCACGCGGACCACGGCGGTCACGGCGATCCGGAGCCGTACGGCCACGGCCACGGCCATCCGGACACGTATCGGCCCGCGTACGAGCACGTGCCCGCCCACGAGTACGGCAACAGGCACGGGCCCGTGTACGCGTACGGGCTTGAGCACGAGCCCGCGTACCGACACGAGTACGGGCACGGATACGTGCACCCCGGCGAAGCCTGGTTCCCGGACGCGCCGACGCTTCCGCGGCAGGCGGTCCCCCTCGCCCCGACCTCCGAACTGACCACCGAACTCTTCAACGGCCCGGCCGCCCGGTCCGGTGGACGGGCCGCAGCCCGGCGGGCCAAGCGGCGCCGCAGGAGCGCGGAGCGGCCCGACGTACGCAAGCTGATCCCGCAGGCGCTGGTCGTCGCCTTCCTCGCGGGCGGCACCACCGCCTTCGTCGCCGACGACAAGGCGATCGAACTGACCGTCGACGGCAAGCCCCGCACCCTGCACACCTTCGCGGACGACGTCGGCGAACTGCTCGCCGACGAAGGGGTCCGGGTGGGCGCCCACGACGTGGTGACCCCCGCCCCCGGAGCAGCCCTGACCAGCGGCGCGGAGATCGCCGTGGAGTACGGGCGGCCCCTGCGGCTCACCCTGGACGGGCGGTCGAGCCACGTGTGGACCACCGCCCACACCGTGGACGAGGCACTGCGCGAACTGGGCGTGCGCGCGGAGGGCGCGTACCTGTCGGTGCCGCGCGCCCGGCAGATCGGACGGGCCGGGCTCGCGCTCGACGTCCGTACCGAGCGGACCGTGACGGTCATGGCGGACGGCCAGGCGCGCACGGTCCGTACGAACGCGGCGACGGTCCGCGAGACCGTGGACGAGGCCGGGATCACGCTGCACGGCCAGGACACCACCTCCGTGCCGGCCGACAGCTTCCCGCGCGACGGGCAGACGGTGACGATCATGCGGATCACCGGCACGAAAGAGGTCCGCGAGGAACCGCTGCCCTTCGAGGTGCACCGGACCCAGGACGCCGGGCTGTTCCGGGGCACCGAGGTCGTCGAGCAGGCGGGGCGGCCCGGGCTGCGGCGCGTCACCTACGCGCTGCGGACCGTCAACGGCGTCCGGCAGAAGCCGCGGCGGCTGCGGTCCGAGGTGGTGCGGGAGCCTCGGGCGCAGGTCGTGAAGGTGGGGACGAAGCCGCTTCCCACATCCGTGCAGGGGGCCGACCGGCTGAACTGGCAGGGGCTCGCGCACTGTGAGTCCGGGGGGCGGCCGGGGGCGGTCGATCCGTCCGGGACGTACGGCGGGCTGTACCAGTTCGACACGCGGACCTGGCAGGCGCTGGGCGGGGCGGGGCGTCCGCAGGACGCTTCCGCGGCGGAGCAGACGTTCCGGGCGAAGAAGTTGTATGTGCGGCGGGGGGCCAGTCCCTGGCCGCACTGTGGGGGGCGGTTGTAGGGGTCGTCCCACCGGGGCTGCGCCCCGGGCCCCGTGGGATTTCGTCCGCGGGCCCGGTGGGGGCCGGTCGCGCAGTTCCCCGCGCCCCTGAAAGGCGGGGCTGCGCCCCTGGCCTCGTGGGGTTTCGTCCGCGGGCCCGGTGGGGGCCGGTCGCGCAGTTCCCCGCGCCCCTCAGGGCGGGGCTGCGCCCCTGGCCTTGTGGGGTTTTGTCTGCGGGTTCGGTGGGGGCTTGTCGCGCAGTTCCTCGCGCCCCTGGAAGGCGGGGCTGCGCCCTGCCTTTCTTCTTTCAGCCTGTCCGGCGTTTGAGGACGAGCGCGTCAGCGCGATGGGGGTGTGGGGGCGCAGCCCCCGCGGACGGGAGTCGGCCGTGGTCACCCTTACCCTTGGGGCGTGACCAGCCCCGCCTCCGACGCCCTCCTGGGCCCCGCCGACATCCGCGAACTCGCGGCAGCCCTCGGCGTACGGCCCACCAAGCAGCGCGGTCAGAACTTCGTCATCGACGCCAACACCGTGCGGCGCATCGTCCGGACCGCCGGCGTCCGTCCCGAGGACGTGGTCGTCGAGGTCGGGCCGGGCCTCGGGTCGCTGACCCTGGGCCTCCTGGAGGCGGCCGACCGGGTCGTCGCCGTCGAGATCGACGACGCCCTCGCGGGCGCGCTGCCCGCCACGATCGCCGCCCGCATGCCGGACCGCGCCGAGCGGTTCTCGCTCGTCCACGAGGACGCCATGCAGGTGTCCGAGCTGCCGGGCCCCGCCCCGACGGCCCTGGTCGCGAACCTCCCGTACAACGTCGCCGTGCCCGTGCTGCTGCACATGCTCGACACCTTCCCCACCATCGAGCGCACGCTCGTGATGGTGCAGGCGGAGGTCGCCGACCGGCTGGCCGCGCCGCCCGGCTCGAAGGTCTACGGCGTGCCCTCCGTGAAGGCGAACTGGCACGCCGACGTGAAGCGCGCCGGATCGATCGGCCGCAATGTCTTCTGGCCCGCCCCGAACGTGGACAGCGGGCTCGTCTCGCTGGTCCGCCGCGCGGAGCCGGTGAAGACGACCGCCACGAAGCGTGAGGTCTTCGCCGTCGTGGACGCCGCCTTCGCCCAGCGGCGCAAGACCCTGCGGGCCGCGCTGGCCGGCTGGGCCGGTTCGGCGCCGGCCGCCGAGGCCGCGCTGGTCGCCGCGGGTGTCTCGCCGCAGGCGCGCGGTGAGTCCCTGACGGTGGAGGAGTTCGCACGGATCGCGGAGAACAAGCAGTGAGCGGGGCGGACGGCGTGACGGAGAGCACGACGGGAAGCGTGACGGTACGGGTTCCCGCCAAGGTCAATGTCCAGCTGGCCGTGGGCGCGGCCCGGGCCGACGGGTTCCACGACCTCGCCAACGTGTTCCTCGCCGTCGGGCTGTACGACGAGGTGACGGTGACCCCCGCGGACACCCTCCGGATCACCTGCGAGGGGCCCGACGCGGCCCAGGTACCCCTGGACCGTACGAACCTGGCGGCGCGGGCGGCGGAGAAGCTGGCCGCGCGGTACGGACGCCGGGCCGATGTGCACATCCACATCGCGAAGGACATCCCGGTCGCCGGGGGCATGGCGGGCGGCTCCGCCGACGGCGCGGGCGCGCTGGTCGCCTGCGACGCCCTCTGGGGTACGGGGGCCTCGCGGGACGAGCTCCTGGAGATCTGCGCCGAACTCGGCAGCGATGTGCCGTTCAGCCTGGTCGGCGGGGCCGCGCTCGGGACCGGGCGCGGGGAGAAGCTGCGGGTCCTTCCGGTCGGGGGGAGCTTCCACTGGGTGTTCGCCGTCGCCGACGGGGGGCTGTCGACGCCGGCGGTGTACGGGGAGTTCGACCGGCTCAACGACGGCGTCGCGGTGCCCGAGCCGGTTGCCTCCGGGGTGCTGCTCGATGCGCTGGCCTCGGGGGACGTCTCCGCGCTGGCCTCGGCCGTGACCAATGACCTCCAGGGTGCGGCGTTGTCCTTGCGGCCGTCGCTGGCCTCGACGCTGGCCGTCGGGGTCGACGGTGGGGCGTCGGCCGCGATCGTGTCGGGGTCCGGGCCCACGACGGCGTTCCTTGTCGCCGACGCGGAGGCCGGTGCGAAGGTTGTCGACGCGCTGGTGGCGGCGGGGGTCTGTCGTGCCGCGCGTGTGGCTGTGGGGCCGGTGAGCGGGGCTGTTCTTGTGTGACCTGCGCGGTTGTGTGCCGAGGGCGCTTGCGCGTGCGGGTGTGTGGGGGCGGGCCCAAAAGATTGCGCAGTTCCCCGCGCCCCTAAAAGCGACAAGACTGCGCAGTTCCCCGCGCCCCTGGGGGCTGCGCCCCCGAAAAAGACTGCGGCGTTCCCCGCGCGCCTGAACGTTCCCGCCCACCCTTCCTGGGCGCCCGGAAGGATCATCCTTGTGGGCGACTACCCTGGAAGGTCGATCGATCCCCCTTGTCAGGAGTGCGATGGCCGTCAATCTGGTCAATGTCGAGGCAGTCAGCAAGGTGTACGGAACCCGTGCGCTGCTCGACGGAGTCTCCCTCGGCGTGTCCGAAGGGGACCGGATCGGGGTGGTCGGCCGTAACGGTGATGGCAAGACCACGCTGATCCGCATGCTCGCGAAGCTGGAGGAGGCCGACTCCGGGCGCGTCACGCACTCGGGCGGCCTGCATGTCGGCGTGCTCACCCAGCACGACTCCCTGGACCCCGCGGCCACCGTCCGGCACGAGGTGATCCGGGACATGGCCGACCACGAGTGGGCGGGCAACGCCAAGATCAGGGACGTACTGACGGGCCTGTTCGGCGGGCTCGACCTGCCCGGCTTCCCGCAGGGCCTCGACACCGTGATCGGACCGCTCTCCGGCGGTGAGCGGCGGCGCATCGCGCTGGCCAAACTGCTCATCGACGAGCAGGACCTGATCATCCTCGACGAGCCCACCAACCACCTCGACGTGGAAGGCATCGCCTGGCTGGCGCAGCATCTGCGCGAGCGCCGGTCCGCCCTCGTCTGCGTCACCCACGACCGGTGGTTCCTGGACCAGGTCTGCACCCGCATGTGGGACGTGCAGAAGGGTGACGTCTACGACTACGAGGGCGGTTACACCGACTACGTCTTCGCGCGCGCCGAGCGGGAGCGCATCGCCGCCACCGAGGAGGTCAAGCGGCAGAACCTGGTCCGTAAGGAGCTGGCCTGGCTGCGGAGGGGCGCCCCGGCCCGTACGTCGAAGCCGCGCTTCCGCGTCGAGGCCGCCAACGAGCTGATCGCGGACGTGCCGCCGCCCCGCGACAGCAGCGAGCTGATGAAGTTCGCCTCGTCCCGGCTCGGCAAGACGGTCTTCGAGCTGAAGGACGTCACCGTGCAGGCCGGACCCAAGGTGCTCCTCAAGCATCTGACCTGGCAGCTCGGTCCGGGCGACCGGATCGGTCTGGTCGGTGTGAACGGCGCGGGCAAGACGTCCCTCCTGCGGGCCATGGCGGAGGCCGCCCGTTCCGACGGCGAGACGCAGCCCGCCGCGGGCCGGGTCGTCACCGGCCGGACCGTCAAGCTCGCCTACCTCTCCCAGGAGGTCGGCGAACTCGACCCGAACCTGCGGGTGCTGCAGGCCGTCCAGGCGGTCCGCGACCGGGTCGACCTCGGCAAGGGCCGTGAGATGACCGCGGGCCAGCTCTGCGAGACCTTCGGGTTCAACAAGGAGAAGCAGTGGACGCCCGTCGGCGACCTCAGCGGCGGTGAGCGCCGCCGGCTGCAGATCCTGCGGCTGCTGATGGACGAGCCGAACGTCCTCTTCCTCGACGAGCCGACGAACGACCTCGACATCGAGACCCTCACCCAGCTGGAGGACCTCCTCGACGGCTGGCCCGGCTCCCTGATCGTGATCTCCCACGACCGGTTCTTCATCGAGCGCACGACCGACCGGGTCTTCGCGCTCCTCGGCGACGCGACCCTGCGGATGCTCCCGCGCGGTATCGACGAGTACCTGGAGCGGCGCCACAAGATGGAGGAGGCCGCCGCGGCCTCGGCTCCGGCCGCGGACAAGGGTGCTTCCCCCGCCGCGGTATCGGCCAAGGAGGACCGCGCGGCGAAGAAGGAACTCCAGAAGATCGAGCGGCAGCTGGACAAGATCTCCGAGAAGGAGAGCAAGCTGCACACGCAAATCGCCGATAACGCCACGGACTTCGGGAAGGTGGCCAAACTGGACGGCGAGCTACGCGAACTGGCCACCGAGCGCGAGGAGTTGGAAATGCGCTGGCTGGAGCTCGCCGACGACGCGTGAAGAGCGCGTGAACAAGCGTAACGAGGGCATCACGGGCCGGTTCTCCCTTGGAAACAGGGAAGAACCGGCCCGGTGTTCGAGCGCTCCAGGGTGATAGAAAGAGCCGTCTGGGAACACTCTCAGGCCCTATGACAACCACTGTGAGTGCATCGCCTGCTGCGGTGCGTACTGCAGGGCATGGCTAAAAATCAGTGAAGAGGGGGAACGCGCTGATGACTCAGCCGCCTGAAAAGCCGTCGCAGCAGGGCGGGTTCGGAGCGCCGCAGGACCAGCCGCCGCAGGGCGGCTTCGGACCTCCGCAGGACCCGCGGGGCGCCACGCCGCCACCGCCCGCCCAGCCGCCGGCGGCCCCGCCGCCCCCGCAGGGCGCTCCACAAGGCCCCCCGCAGACGCCCCCGCCGCCTCCGCAGGGCGCGCCGGGCACCCCGCCGCCGCCCGCGCCCGGTTACGGCTACCCGCAGCAGCCCGGCCCGTACGGGCAGCCCCAGCAGCCCGGTCCATACGGCTATCCGCAGCAGCCGGGCCCGTACGGCCAGCCCGGTCCCTACGGTCAGCCGCAGCAACAGGGGCCTTACGGCCAGCAGCAGCCCGGGTACGGCTACCCGACGCAGCCGCAGTTCCCGGGCGGGCCCGGCACCCCGCCCGGCGGCGGCTCCCGCGGTCCCTTCAAGGGCAAGCCCGCCGCGATCATCGGGGCGGCGCTGGCCGCCGTGCTCGTCGTCGGCGCCACCGTGCTCGTCGTCACCAGTGGCGACGACGACGGTGACGGCAAGAAGAAGCCCCTCGCCGACAAGAGCCAGGACGCCAAGCCCTCCGGGTCCGACGCGCCCGTCAACCCCGGTGACGGCAACGGCGACGGCAACGCGGGTTCCGAGGACCTCAACGAGGGCCGCCAGGCCGGTGAGGCGAAGGTGCTCTGGTACAAGGAGGCGCCCGACGCCCCCGGTTCGGGCGCCGACGCCCCCGGCATGTGGATCACGGACAAGGTCGCCGTGAAGGCCGCGTACAAGCAGCTCTTCGCCTACGACGTCGGTGACGGCAAGGTCAGCTGGCCCGCGATCACGTTCCCGCAGCCGATCTGTGCCGCGTCCGCCCAGAAGACGTCCGACGACAAGGTCTTCGTGGCGTACAAGGAGGGCACCAAGTCCTCCGCCGAGTGCAACCAGGTCGTGGAGGTCGACCTCGCCACGGGCAAGAAGGGCTGGACCCAGAAGATCCCGAAGGGCGACCTGTTCGACAGCTCCCTCAGCCTCAGCCTGAACATCTCCGGGAACACGCTGCTGGTCGGCCGTTCCATGTCCGGCGTCGGCTACGACACGGGCAGCGGCGACAAGCTCTTCGACAAGAAGAAGTACGGCAACTCCTGCTTCCCGTCGGCGTTCGCGGGTGGCGCCAAGCTGCTCTCCGTCTCCTCCTGCGGCGCGGGCGGCGACGACGAGCACGACGAGGTGCAGGAGCTCGACCCGGCGACCGGCAAGGCCAAGTGGACCAAGAAGATCCCCAAGGGCTGGCGCGTGGAGCGCGCGTACTCCGTCGATCCGGTCGTCCTCTACCTCACCAACGCGGACAAGAAGCAGTGGAACGTCACCGCGCTGAAGAACGACGGCACGGCCCGTTCGCAGGTCGACGTCGACGAATCGTTCGCGCCGGAGTGCGGCTGGGCGATCCTCTCGCGTGACCTCCAGGGCTGCGAGGGCGTGACGGCCGACGCCAACACCCTCTATCTGCCGACCGAGGCGAAGAGCGGCGCCAACGAGATCGTCGCGATCAGCCTGGAGAGCGGCAAGGAGAAGTGGCGCGCCAAGTCCCCGGTGGACGATTCGATGGTGCCCCTGAAGATGGACGGCACGGACCTCGTCGCGTACGTGGGGCCCTCGTACGACGCGGGCGGCCGGATCGTCTCGATCCCGACCGGCGGCGGTGCGCACACCCCGAAGACGCTGCTGCAGAACCCGCAGGGCGCGGCGGACGTGGAGAACGGTTTCTTCTCGAAGGCCGTCGACTGGGTGGACGGGCGCTTCTACCTCTCCACCACCCGGCTGACCGGCAACGACCAGTCGAAGGAGAAGCTGATGCTGGCCTACGGCAAGTGACCCGGCCGGTCTCCGCCTCCGCCGGTTCCGTCGCTCGCGCCCTCGGCGGGCGCGACGGCCCCACCCGCGCCTCCGGCGTCACGCGCGTCTCCAGCGTCACACGCGCCTTCCGCGCCCTCCGCGTCCCCTCCGTCCCCTTCGCACCCGAGGTACACACGTCATGAGCCAGCCGCCGCCCCCGCCGCCGAACCAGCCGCCCCAGGGTGGCGGTTTCGGCGCCCCGCAGGACCCGCCCCCGGGCGGGTTCGGTCCGCCCACGCCGCCCGCCGGGCCCCCGCAGCAGCCCCAGCCGGGCTACGGCTACCCGCAGGCGCCCCCGCCCCAGGGGCCTCCGCAGACCCCGCCCCCGGCCGGCCCGCCCGCCGCGCCGCAGGGCCCGCCGCAGCAGCCGTACGGCTACCCGCAGGGACCCCCGCAGCCGCCGACCGTGCCCGGTTACGGCTACCCGGGCCAGCAGCCGCCGCAGGGGTACGGCTACCCGGGGCAGCAGCCCCAGTACGGCTATCCGCAGCCCCACACCATGCCGATGCAGCCGCAGGCCCCCAAGGGCGGGAAGAAGTTCGGCGCCCAGGCGGCGATCATCGTCGCGGCCGTGGTGGCGATCGGGCTGATCGTCGGCGCCGGTGTCTGGTACGCGAGTTCGTCCGGCAAGGACGACAAGGACACCTCCGCGGGCCCCGGCGGGACCGAGGGCAAGGACGGCGACAACGATGGCGGCAGCACGGGCGGCGGTGGCGGCGGCTCGGAGAAGGTGCCGTCCAGCACCGGTGCGAAGGTCCTCTTCCAGCTGCCCGCGCCCGAGGTCCCCAAGAAGGAGGTCTGGAGCGTGGAGGGTTCCTGGCTGACGGACAAGGTGTACGCCAAGGCGGGCGTACGCAAGGTCGTCGGCCACGACCCGGACACCGGCAAGGAGACCTGGACCCTGCCGTTGACGGGCCTGACCTGCGCCGGCTCGCCCGAGGTGACCAAGGACGGGGTCGCCGTGGTGGTCGCGGAGGACGCCCCGCGCACCAAGGCCGACCCGTACCCGTCGTGCACCGAGGTCACGGCCTTCGACATGAACACCGGCAAGGCGCTCTGGACGAAGTCCGTGGCCCCGGGCGGCGGTGAGAAGGCCAAGTTCAAGGAGGTCAGCATCACCGGCACCACGGTCGCGGCGGGCTCCGGCCTCGACGGCGGCGCCGCCTTCGACATCGCCGACGGCAAGGTCCTGTGGCAGCCGAAGGTCAGCTCGTGCGAGGACGTCGGCTACGCGGGCGGCGAGCAGCTGGTCGCGGTCCGCAAGTGCGGTGACTACGGCAACGAGAAGTACGAGGTCCAGCGCCTCGACCCGAAGACGGGCACCGTCAAGTGGAGCTACAAGCTCCCCTCGGGCATCGACAACGCCAAGGTCATCTCCACCAAGCCGGTCGTCTTCGGTGTGGACTCCGGCGAGATCACCGCGTCCGGCGCGACCGACATCTTCTCGCTGGACGACAGCGGCAAGCTGCGGACGAAGATCACGCTGGAGGACGGCAAGTACGGGCACGACTGCGGTGTGAACAAGGTCCACAGCTGCAAGGCGATCGCGGTCGGCAACGACAAGCTGTACGTGCCCACCAAGCAGCACGAGGGCGACGAGAAGTACAGCCGTGTCAACGAGATCGTGTCGTTCTCGCTGGCCACCGGCAAGTCCACGAGCGACCGGGCCGACGCGGGCGACGGCTACGAGATCTGGCCGGTCAGGATGGACGGCACCGACATCATCGCGTACAAGAACGGCCCCTACGACAAGGGTTCCCAGGTCGTCTCCATCGACGGCAAGTCCTTCAAGGAGACCAAGCTCCTGGAGACCCCGGCCACCGACCAGGTCCGCAGCGCGATCAGCGGAATGGTGCCCAAGTCCTCGGAGATGCTGTACACGGCCGGCCGGCTCTTCATGGCCGAGGACCTGGTCAGCGCCCCGTACTCGAAGGACGAGAAGGACTACACGGCGATCGGGTTCGGCGCCGAGTAGCCCGTGCGACGCCCCCGCGCTCCACGCGACGCCCCCGCCGCCCGTTTCCCGGGCGGCGGGGGCGTCGCGCTGTACTGCCGAAAGGACAGCGGGACAGGAGGCAGTGGCAGGGGGCATGAGGGCACGGGGGCAGAAAGACAGCGAGACGGCCGGGAAATGGTCCAAGGGCGATACAGGGTGGTCAAACAGTGGTCCGGGTCAGGCTTGTTCGCTGCGGAGTGTGGCAAGTTGCCCCCCTGCGCTCGACGGAGACCCATGATCAAAGGAGACTTCCGGGTGTATACCCGTGTGTCGGGGCGGGGAAGTTGTCTCCCGCGCGCCGTTCCGCGAATGAGATGAATCTTGACATTGCGGGGCACTTCTCTCCACTGGGGGAAGCGCAACGTCGAACAAGCGTGTAGCTTCCGGGGGATGGAGAGCCGGGGGGCTCCTATCCATGGGGTACCAGTAGGGATCCTGGGGGGACTGGGGGGTTGGGCTCGATGGGAGTGCGGCTCATGGTGGTCGACGACCACCGACTGCTCGCCGAGGCGCTCGCCTCGGCCTTGAAACTGCGCGGGCACCGTGTGCTGGCCGCGGCCGCGCCCGCCGCGGGAGCGGCGGAGCTGGTGATCACCAGGGCGCCCGAGGTGTGCCTGATCGGTACGGCCACGCCTGCCGAACCGGGCATCTTCGACCCGGTGGTGAAGATCAAACGGGAGCGGCCGCAGGTCGCGGTGCTGGTCCTCGGGCCGGTGCCCAACCCGCGCGGCATCGCCGCCGCGTTCGCCGCCGGCGCCTCCGGCTACGTACGGCACGACGAGCGCATAGAGGGTGTCGAACGCGCCATCATGAAGGCCCGCGCGGGGGAGGCGGCGGTGGCGCCGCAGCTCCTCCAGGGCGCCTTCAGCGAGCTGCTCAACCCGGCCGCGCAGCCCGACGACGAGGGGCAGCGGCTGCTCCAGATGCTGACGCCCCGCGAGGTGGAGGTGCTGGTGCGGGTGGCCGACGGCGAGGACACGCGGCTCATCGCGGCCGGCATGGGCATAGCGCCGAGCACCGCCCGCACGCACGTACAGCGGGTCCTGATGAAGCTGGGCGTGGGCTCCCGCCTGGAAGCCGCAGCCCTGGCGGCCCGCACGGGCCTACTGGACCGAGCGGGCTCACTGACCCACCACACACCAGCGGGCCAGACCCCGGACATCTGAGACCCCGGTGGGGCAAGCCCCGTCAGGGGAACGGCGCGCCCAGCCCCCACCGGCTGGCAGGCGACGAGCGTTTTTGGGGGCGCGGGGAACTGCGCCACCAGCCCCCACCGGCCCGCGGTGAACGAACTCCCGGAGGGGGGAGGTCGGCTCGGGCCCGTCGGCCGTCACACCTTCGAGGGCCCCTCCGCAGAGGATTCGCCCGGCACAGGCGGAGCCGCAGGCCGCACCCACAGCCAGCCCAGGAAGAACAGGCCCAGGGCCAGCATCCCCAACCCCGTCCAGAGGTTGATATTGACCCCCTCCGCCTTGTCGATGTCCGCATCGGACGCGGTGATCCCGGCGATCGTCACGATGATCCCGTAGACCACGAAGAGGCCGCCGATGATGCGGCGGATGTCGAAGAGCCGGGCCGCGGTGGCCGACTTTCCCTGCAGTTCGGTGACTTCGCGATGGACGTCACGCTCGGAGTGCTCGCTCATGGGCTGTCGATCCTTCGGTGACGGTGACGGTGACGGTGATCAGAACGAGAACGGGATGTAGCAGGCGGCGGCCAGGACGACGGCCCCCCAGCCGAGCAGCGCCGGCCTGCGGTACCAGGCGTCGTCGCCCGACCCGGCCGGCTCCTCCATACCGGGGGAGCTGGTCCCGTACACGAGCCCCCGCAGCTCCTCCTCCGGCTTCGGCGCGGTGAAGAGGGAGACGGCGAACATCACGACCGCCCCCGCCACGAACCCGGCGATCGCGGAGACGAAGTTGGCGCCCTGGTCGGAGGGGATGCCGATGATGTCCTGCTTGTAGAGGACGAAGTAGTTGACCATCGCGGCCGTCGTACCGGCCAGCAGCCCCCAGAAGCCGGATTTCATGGACGCGCGCTTCCAGAACATGCCGACGATGAAGACGACGAACATCGGCACGTTGAAGAAGGAGAACAGCGTCTGGAGGTAGCTCATGATGTTCGAGAAGGACGAGGCGAGGAACGCCGTGCCGATCGACGCCAGCACCCCGACCGCCGTGATGAGACGGCCGAAGCGCACGTAGTACGCGTCCTCCTCGTCCCGCTTCACGTACGTGCCCCAGATGTCGTTCGTGAAGACGGTGTTGAAGGACGAGATGTTGGCCGCCATGCCCGCCATGAACGCCGCGAGCAGGCCCGTCACCGCGATACCGAGGACGCCGTTGGGGAGCAGGTCCTCCATCAGGTACGGGATCGCGTCGTTGTACTGGAGGTCGGAACCGGACGTCCCGATCTTCGGTACGAGCACGGCCGCGACGAGCCCGGGGATCATCACCAGGAACACGATGAAGATCTTCGGGAACGCGGCGATGAGCGGGGTCCGCTGGGCCGCGGACAGGTTCTTCGCGGACAGGGCGCGCTGCACCTCGGCGAAGTTGGTCGTCCAGTAGCCGAAGGACAGCACGAAGCCGAGGCCGAGCACGATGGTCAGCCAGTTCGCTCCGAGCGGGTTGTCGCTGCCGATGCCGGTGCCGCCCCACGCGGTGGTGAAGTCACCGCCGTGGCTCGCCGTCAGGGAGTCGGTCAGACCGTCCCAGCCGCCTACCTTCTTCAGGCCGAGCAGAGTGAGCGGGATGAGCGCGGCGAGGATGACGAAGAACTGGAGCACCTCGTTGTAGATCGCCGACGACAGACCGCCGAGGGTGATGTACGCGAGCACGAAGGCGCCCGCGACGACGATCGACACCCACTCCGGCCAGCCGAGCAGCGCCTCGACGACGATGGCGAGCGCGTAGAGGTTGACGCCCGCGATGAGGACCGCGGCGAACGCGAACAGCACGGAGCTGAGCAGATGCGCGCCCCGGTCGAAGCGCAGCAGCAGGAACTCAGGGACGGACCTGACCTTCGAGCCGTAGTAGAAGGGCATCATCACCAGGCCCAGGAAGACCATGGCGGGGATGGCGCCGATCCAGTACCAGTGCACGGTGTAGACGCCGTACTGGGCGCTGTTGGCGGCCATGCCGAGGATCTCGGTCGCGCCGAGGTTGGCGGCGACGAAGGCGAGTCCGGTGACCCAGGCGGGCAGCGAACGCCCGGAGAGGAAGAAGTCGAGGCTGGTCTTCACCGAGCGGCGGGCGGCGAAGCCGATGCCGAGCACGACGACGAAGTAGATCGCCAGGATCGTGTAGTCGAGCCAGTTGGTCGGGAGCCGCAGCTCCGCGGCCAGGGGTGCGGCCAGGTCCGGGCCCAGGGGCGGGGCCAGGTCTGTGACCGGGCCCGTGGCCGGGGATGTGGGGGTCTGCATCCTGCTCTCACTTCGTCTTGGTGTTCTTTGTTCGGTTGTGGTGCTGACTTACGTGGGGGTTTGTGGTTTGATGTGTTTGATTCTGTTTATTGGTTTGATCGGGTTAGGGATGGGGAGTCCGGCGTGAAGAAGACCTCGACCCGGCTGGCCGACGGTCGTGAGCTCATCTACTACGACTCGCGCGACGACACCGTGCGCGACGCGGTGGACCGGCGCCCGCTCGACCGGACGGTCACCACTTCGGAGGTACGGCGCGACCCGCTGCTCGGTGACGCGGTGGCCATCGCCTCGCACCGCCAGGGCCGCATCTACCACCCGCCGGCCGACGAGTGCCCGCTGTGCCCGTCCGAGGGCGACCGGCTGAGCGAGATCCCGGACTCGTCGTACGACGTCGCGGTGTTCGAGAACCGCTTCCCCTCGCTGGCCGGGGACTCCGGGCGGTGCGAGGTCGTCTGCTTCACCTCGAACCACGACGCGTCCTTCGCCGACCTGACCGAGGAGCAGGCGGCCCTGGTCCTGGAGGCGTGGACCGACCGCACGGCGGAGCTGTCCCATCTCCCCGCCGTGGAACAGGTGTTCTGTTTCGAGAACCGCGGCGCCGAGATCGGCGTGACGCTCGGACACCCGCACGGGCAGATCTACGCGTACCCCTTCACGACCCCTCGCACGGCCCTGATGCTCCGCTCGCTGGCGGCGCACAAGGAGGCGACCGGCGGGGAGAACCTCTTCGACGCCGTGCTGGAGCGGGAGCTCGCCGACGAGCGGGTCGTCCTGGAGACCGAGCACTGGGTGGCCTTCGTGCCGTTCTCGGCGCACTGGCCCTACGAGGTGCACCTGTATCCGCGCCGCCGCGTGCCCGATCTGCTGGGCCTGGACGAGGGCGCGCGCACAGAGTTCCCCCAGGTCTATCTGGAACTGTTGAGGCGCTTCGACCGGATCTTCGGCGAAGGTGAGCCTCCGACGCCGTACATCTCGGCCTGGCACCAGGCGCCGTTCGGCACGCTGGAGGAGTTCGACGGTGTGGTGCGTGAGGACTTCGCGCTCCACCTCGAGCTTTTCACCATCCGCCGCACTTCCGGCAAGCTGAAGTTTCTCGCGGGTTCCGAGTCCGGCATGAACGTGTTCATCAACGACGTGCCGCCGGAGACCGCGGCCCAGCGACTGCGAGAGGTAGCGAGTTCATGAGTGGGAAGTACCTGGTCACCGGCGGTGCGGGCTATGTGGGAAGCGTGGTCGCCCGGCACCTGCTGGAGGCGGGCCACGAGGTGACCGTCCTCGACAACCTCTCCACCGGCTTCCGCGAGGGCGTCCCGGCCGGGGCCGCCTTCGTCGAGGGCGACATCCGCGACGCCGCCAAGTGGCTGGACCCCTCGTACGACGCGGTCCTGCACTTCGCCGCGTTCTCGCAGGTCGGCGAGTCGGTCGTGAAGCCCGAGAAGTACTGGGACAACAACGTCGGCGGCACGATGGCCCTGCTCGGCGCCATGCGCGAGACGGGCGTGCGCAAGCTGGTCTTCTCCTCCACGGCGGCGACGTACGGCGAGCCGGAGACCACCCCGATCACCGAGTCCGCGCCGACGCTCCCCACCAACCCCTACGGCGCCTCGAAGCTGGCCGTCGACCACATGATCACGGGCGAGGCCGCCGCGCACGGGCTGGCCGCCGTCTCGCTGCGCTACTTCAACGTGGCCGGCGCGTACGGCAGCAGCGGTGAGCGGCACGACCCCGAGTCGCACCTCATCCCGCTCGTCCTCCAGGTCGCCCAGGGCCGCCGCGACGCCATCTCCGTCTACGGCGACGACTACCCGACGCCCGACGGCACCTGCGTCCGCGACTACATCCACGTCGCCGACCTCGCGGAGGCGCACCTGCTGGCGGTCGCCGCCGCGCAGCCCGGTGAGCACCTGATCTGCAACCTCGGCAACGGCAACGGCTTCTCGGTCCGCGAGGTGATCGAGACCGTCCGCAAGGTGACCGGACACCCGATCCCCGAGGTCGCGGCCCCCCGCCGGGCCGGCGACCCGGCGATCCTCGTCGCGTCCGCCGCCACGGCCCGCGAGCGGCTCGGCTGGAACCCGTCCCGCGCGGATCTCGCGGGAATCGTCGCGGACGCGTGGGAGTTCGCGCAGAACAACGCGAAGGCGGAGGGGCACTAGTGGGGACGCAGGAAGAGGTTCAGCAGGTTCGCGGCGGCTTCGAGAAGCTGTACGGGACGCCTCCCGAGGGGATCTGGGCGGCGCCCGGCCGGGTCAACCTGATCGGCGAGTACACCGACTTCAACGAGGGCTTCGTCATGCCCCTCGCGCTGCCGCACACCGCGGTGGCCGCGGTCTCGCGCCGCGACGACGGGGTACTGCGCATCCACTCGGCCGACATCGAGGGCCCGGTCGTCGAACTGCACGTCGACGGCCTCGCCCCGCTGACGAACACCAGCTGGGCGGCGTACCCCGCCGGAGTCGTGTGGGTCCTGCGCGAGGCCGGGCACGCGATCACCGGCGCGGACATCCACCTCGCCTCGACGGTCCCGACGGGCGCCGGCCTGTCCTCGTCGGCGGCGCTTGAGGTCGTCACGGCCCTGGCCCTGAACGACCTGTACGAACTCGGCCTCACCGGGCCCGAACTGGCCCGCGTCGCCCAGCGCGCCGAGAACGACTTCGTGGGCGTGCCGTGCGGGGTCATGGACCAGACCGCGTCCGCCTGCTGCACGGAGGGCAACGCCCTCCACCTCGACTGCCGCGACCTGTCGATCCGGCAGGTCCCCTTCGACCTCCCGGCCCAGGGACTCCAGCTCCTCGTCGTCGACAGCCGCGTCAAGCACGCGCTGGGCGACGGGGCGTACGCGGAGCGGCGGGAGGGCTGCGAGGAGGGTGCGCGGCAGTTGGGCGTCCCCTTCCTGCGGGACCTCGCGTACGAGGACCTCGACGCGGCGCTCGCCCGCCTCTCGGACGAGCGGGTGCGGCGCTACGTACGCCATGTGGTGTCGGACGACCACCGGGTGGAGGAGGTCATCGCGCTCCTCGACGCGGGGGACATCCGGGGCATCGGCCCCGTCCTGACGGCCGGCCACGAGTCGCTCCGCGACGACCTCCGCATCTCCTGCCCGGAACTGGACCTCGCCGTCGCCACGGCGAACCAGGCCGGGGCGCTGGGGGCGCGGATGACGGGCGGCGGTTTCGGCGGCTCGGCGGTCGTCCTGGTCGAGGCGGCGGACGCGGACACGGTCACGAAGGCCGTGGAGGAGGCGTTCGCTGCTGCGGGCTACACGGCGCCGCGGGTGTTCCCGGCGGTGCCGTCGGAGGGGGCGCGGCGGGTGGGCTGACCGTCACCGACTCGGGGGCCAGCCCCCGAACCCCCGGTCCTCAAACGCCGGACGGGCTGAAAGACATCTTTCAGCCCGTCCGGCGTTTGAGGACACAGTGACGGGACGGGTAGGGGCGGCGGGGGCGAGAAAAGGCCCGGTCAGCGCAGCCGCTTCGTCAGTGTGTACTCCGTGATCCCCGGCGGGTAGTCGGGGATCGCGCACACCACCTCGTACCCCTGCTTCCGGTAGAAGTCCGGCGCCTGGAAGTCCCACGTCTCCAGCCGGGAGGCACGGCACTCCCGCGACGAGACGGCCAGACGTTCCGCGCGGGACAGCAGATGCGACCCGAGCCCGGTCCCGCGGTGGCGTTCGTCGACCCAGAGATAGGCGACATGCAGCCACGTCGCCCACGTGTGCCCGATCAGTCCGCCCGCGATCGATCCCCCCGGCTCCAACGCCCACACGTGGAGCGGAACTTCCCGTTCACCAGGCGTTCCGCTCAGAGAACGCAGCACGGGAGACGCCGCCGTATTGGCCTCCCGCAGCCGAGACCGCAGGAATTGGCTACGTTCTTTGTCGACTTCTGTCTCAATACGAAACATACGGCTCACCATAAACGCGTCGGCCAATCAGTTCTGCAAATCACCTTCCGCTCCTGCCGCACGGCCTTACTCTGATGAGCAGCACCGGTGGGGGCCGGTGCCGATCAGGGGGCGAGACAGTCGGGTACGACGCCCGAAGTGGGGGTAGCAGTCTCAGCACGGCGGCGGCCGTGCGACTGCGGCACCCCGTTTCGTGAGCCGACAGGAGGCTCGGGAACACCTCGGGCGCCGTACCTGCGCCGGTCCGTCCCCCGACCAGTGGGGGTTTCTGTGGTTCGCATCCGTGTTCTGGTCGTCGACGACCATCGTATTTTCGCCGAGTCGCTCGCCGCCGCCCTGGCCGCCGAGCCCGATGTCGACGTCTCCGCGGCGGGCAGTGGCCCGGCCGCGCTGCGCTGCCTGGAGCGGGCGGTCGCGGAAGGCCGCCGGTTCGACGTGCTGCTCGTCGACGCCGACCTCGGCGGCAACGTGCCGGGTGTCCGCCCGGCCGTGCCCGTGCACGACAACAACGAAGAAGGCCTGGTCGACGGCATCTCGCTGGTGGCGGGCGTCCGTTCGGGCCAGCCCGGTGTCCGTACCGTCGTACTCGCCGAGAAGGACGATCCGCGCCGTGCGGCTCTCGCCCTGCAGGCGGGCGCCTCGGGCTGGGTGGCCAAGGACTGCTCGCTGTCCCGCCTGCTGACCGTCATCCGCGGAGTGCTGAGGGACGAGACACATCTGCCGCCCGCCCTGCTCACGGGTGTGCTGCGTGAGCTGACCGCCGCCCGCAAGCACCGCACCGAGAGCGAGCGGCTGGTGGAGTCGCTGACTCCGCGTGAGCGCGAGGTGCTGCGGTGCATGGTGGCGGGGCTGGGGCGCAAGGCGGTCGCCGAGCGGCTGTTCCTCTCCCCGCACACGGTCCGCACGCATATGCAGAACGTGCTGGGCAAACTGGGCGTGCACTCGACCCTCGCGGCCGTGGCGCTCGCCCGCCGGGCCGGGGTCGGTCCGGTGGACCTAGCCGGGGATGTTGTCGAACGGGGCGGTCAACTGGCGTAGCAGCCCGGCCAGTTCGCCGCGCTGCGCCCGGCTGAGCTCCGCGAGGATCGCGCGCTCCTGGTCGAGGAGTCCGGCAAGTGCCTGGTCGGCGCGGTCGCGGCCCTCCTCGGTGAGGCGCACGAGCACGCCCCGGCGGTCGCTGCGGTCGGGGAGCCGCTCGACCAGGCTCTTCTTCGCGAGCCGGTCGATCCGGTTCGTCATCGTGCCCGAGGTGACGAGGGTCTGGGTGAGCAACTGCCCGGGGGAGAGCTGGTACGGGGCTCCCGCGCGCCTCAGTGAGGTCAGCACGTCGAACTCCCAGGGTTCCAGGGCGTGCTCGGCGAACGCGATGCGCCGGGCCCGGTCCAGATGCCGCGCGAGCCTGCTCACGCGGCTGAGTACTTCGAGTGGTTCCACGTCGAGGTCGGGGCGCTCCCGGCGCCATGCTGCGACCAGCCGATCGACCTCGTCCTCCATGGCGATCAGTGTAGTGGTTGTGTCGATGTGAAGTCTCTTGATGTGAAGTATCTTGACGACGAGATAGTCGGGGTGTGAGGGTGGAGGTCGGCCCGCCCTCACTCCTAGGAGGCACCCGATGTCCGCCACCACCACTCCCACCTGGGATCCCGGGCAGTACCTGCGCCATGCCGAGCACCGCGCGCGACCCTTCGCGGAACTGCTCGGCCGCGTTCCCGCCCTGCCCGGCGAACCGGCCCGGATCGCCGATCTGGGATGCGGACCCGGCAACGTCACGGTCCAGCTCGTCGAACGGTGGCCGGGCGCGTACGTCACCGGGTACGACAACTCCCCGGAGATGCTGGCCCGCGCCGAGGAGCACGCGGGGCCGACCGCCGGTGGCGGCGGCCTGGACTTCGCCCACGCGGACCTCACACAGTGGGCGCCCGCGGAGACGTACGACCTGATCGTCTCGAATGCCGCGCTCCAGTGGGTGCCGGGGCATCTGGAGGCGTTCGGGGCCTGGCTCGACGCGGTCGCCGCCGGCGGGACCTTCGCTTTCCAGGTGCCCGACAACATCGACGCGCCGCTGCACGCGCTGATGCGTGAACTCGCCGCCTCCCCGCGGTGGAAGGGGCGGCTGGGCGGAGTCCTCCGGCGCCCGGACTCGGTGCACGAACCGCTCGTCTACCTGGACCGGCTGGCGCGGCTGGGGTGCGAGGTGGACGTCTGGCGGACGACGTACCTGCAGATCCTGGAGGGGGAGGACGCCGTCCTCGACTGGTCCAAGGGGACGGGGATGCGGCCGGCCCTCACAGCCCTCGCCGACGACCCGGAGGCCAGGGACGCCTTCACCGCCGAATACCGCGACCTGCTCCGCACGGCCTACCCGACGGCCCCGTACGGCACGGTCCTGCCGTTCCGGCGGCTGTTCGTGGTGGCACGGAAGGCTTCTTGAGCAGATGCTGACAGCCGTGGACCACGTCCAGCTCGCCGCACCACCGGGCTCGGAGCCGGCCCTGCGCGACTACTACGTCGACGCCCTCGGCATGACCGAGATCCCCAAGCCGCCCGCACTCGCCGCCCGCGGAGGCTGCTGGTTCCAGGCGGGAGCCGTGCAACTGCACTTGGGGATCGACCCGGATTTCCGCCCCGCGAAGAAGGCGCATCCGGGGCTGCGGGTGGTGGATATCGAGGCGTACGCGGCTCGTCTGGTCGCCGGCGGGGGCCCGGTGACCTGGGACACCGCGCTTCCGGGGCATCGGCGGTTCTACTCCGAGGACCCCGTCGGCAACCGGCTGGAGTTCCTGGAGCCGTGTCTCAGGGTGTGCGGCCCAGGTTCGTGACGAGGATGCGGATCACGTCCTCGTCGATCACGTAGAGGACGCGGTAGTCACCGACGCGGAGACGGCGGATGTTCGGTCCGTAGGCGGTCGAGCTGGTGGGGCGCGGCTCCTTGGCGAGGGTGTCGACCGCTTCGTAGACGACGGCGAGTCCCGCGGGGTCGTCCTTGAGGAACCGCACGGCCGCGTTCGTGGCGCTCGGCTCCCAGGTGATTCGGTAGGTCATGGCCGCAGCCCCAGCATGCGCCCGACTTCCTCGTGGCTTACGCCCTCTCCCAGCGTCCCCTCCGCCTTGCGGCGCTGGTAGTCGGCGGCCGCGAGCGCGTCCTCCAGGTCCTCTATGACCTGTGGCGAGACGAGCAGCGCCGCCACGTGGCCGTGGTCGGTGAGGGCGATGGTCTCGCGGCCGTGGGCCGCGCGGCGGACGAGGTCACCGAGCTGGGAACGGGCGGCGCTGATCGCGATCTCAGTCATGGGCGTATTGATATCACAAGGTTCATGTTGTGGCCCATGCATTAACTCTTTCGGCGCCCTATCAGCCGGGGCTTCGCCTCCAGGCCGTCCAGGCCGTGCCAGGCCAGGTTGACCAGGTGGGCCGCCACCTCCGCCTTCTTGGGGCGGCGGACGTCCAGCCACCACTGGCCCGTGAGGGCGACCATGCCCACCAGGGCCTGGGCGTACAGGGGGGCCAGTTTGGGGTCGAAGCCGCGGCGTTTGAACTCGCGGCCCAGGATGTCCTCCACCTGCGTGGCGATGTCCGAGATCAGGGACGCGAAACTGCCCGTCGACTGCGGGATCGGGGAGTCGCGGACCAGGATGCGGAAGCCGTCCGTGTACTCCTCGATGTAGTCGAGGAGGGCGAACGCCGCCTGCTCGCAGAGTTCGCGCGGATGGCCCGCGGTGAGGGAACTCGTCACACCGTCCAGGAGACGGCGCATCTCACGGTCCACCACGACCGCGTACAGGCCCTCCTTGCCGCCGAAGTGCTCGTACACCACCGGCTTGGAGACGCCGGCCTTCGCCGCGATCTCCTCCACCGACGTCGCCTCGAAGCCCTTCTGGGCGAAAAGGGTGCGGCCGATCTCCAGCAACTGGGCCCGTCGCTCCGCCCCCGTCATCCGGGTACGGCGAGCGCGCCGCGGCTTTTCATTGCTGGGTGTGCTGGAGTCGGCCACGCCGTCAATCATGCCGCCTCGGCCGTCTCCGGCTTGCGCCGGGCGCCCTTCCCGTCCGGGTTACGGCGGGAATCGATACGCGAGCGTGACGGCCAGCGCACGTCGTACGCCCAGCCGAAGCGCTCGAACCAGCGGATCAGACGGGCCGACGAGTCCACCTGGCCGCGCTCCACACCGTGCCGGGCCGACGTCGGGTCCGCGTGGTGGAGGTTGTGCCAGGACTCGCCGCAGGACAGGACGGCCAGCCACCACACGTTCCCCGAGCGGTCACGCGACTTGAAGGGGCGCTTGCCCACCGCATGGCAGATCGAGTTGATCGACCAGGTCACGTGGTGCAGCAGCGCCACCCGGACCAGGGAGCCCCAGAAGAAGCCCGTGAACGCGCCCCACCAGGACATCGTCACCAGACCGCCGATCAGCGCGGGCAGCGCGATGGACAGGCCCGCCCAGAGGAGGAACTGGCGGGAGATCGTGCGCAGCGCCCGGTCCTTGATCAGGTCCGGCGCGTACTTCTCCTGCGGGGTCTGCTCCTCGTCGAACATCCAGGCGATGTGGGCCCACCACAGGCCCTTCATCAGAGCCGGGACCGTCTCACCGAAGCGCCACGGCGAGTGGGGGTCGCCCTCGGCGTCCGAGTACTTGTGGTGCTTGCGGTGGTCGGCCACCCACCGGACCAGCGGCCCTTCGACGGCCATGGAACCCGCGATGGCGAGCGCGATACGCAGGGGCCGCTTCGCCTTGAAGGCGCCATGGGTGAAGTAGCGGTGGAATCCGATCGTGATGCCGTGGCAGCCCAGGAAGTAGAAGAACACCAGCAGACCGAGGTCCAGCCAGCTCACACCCCAGCCCCAGGCCAGCGGAACCGCCGCGAGGACGGCCAGGAACGGGACGGTGATGAAGAGGAGAAGGGTGATCTGCTCGATCGAGCGCTTCTTCTCGCCGCCCAGCGTGGCGGACGGGACGGGGGAGTCGTCGTGCGCCCTCGGGGCGTCATCGATCACGTCGGAACTTGCGGTCATGGGGGCGTCCCCTGTGGGGTCGAGGAGGGTGGGTGTGGCCGGTAAGCGTGGCTGTGGGTAGCCGGAAACAGCGCTTACGGTTCCGTAACCTACGGCGTCGTAAGTATGGCAGCGCGTTGCGCCGGGGCAAGAGCCCGAGAGACTGCGCGTCCGGATGGACACCTATCCTTGGTCTCGGTCGGACAGCGCGGTCCGCTCTGTTTCATTCCCGTATGCCCAGCCGCTGATGCGGCGCTTGCCGCCTCGGGCCGACGGGTTCCCCTCCAGACGAGCTTCAACACTGCAAGGAGCCGCACCTGTGAGCAGTGCCGACGACCAGAACACGACAACGGGCAGTGAACTGCGCGCCGACATCCGCCGCCTCGGAGATCTGCTGGGCGAGACCCTCGTACGGCAGGAGGGACCCGAGCTCCTGGAGCTGGTCGAGAAGGTCCGCCGCCTCACCCGCGAGGACGGTGAAGCCGCCGCCGAGCTGCTGCGCGGCACCGAACTGGAGACCGCGGCCAAGCTGGTCCGCGCCTTCTCCACCTACTTCCACCTCGCCAACGTCACCGAGCAGGTGCACCGCGGCCGCGAGCTGCGCGCCCGGCGTGCCGCCGAAGGCGGACTCCTCGCCCGCACGGCCGACCGGCTCAAGGACGCCGACCCCGAGCACCTGCGCGTCAGCGTCAAGAACCTCAACGTCCGCCCCGTCTTCACCGCGCACCCCACCGAGGCGGCCAGACGCTCGGTCCTCAACAAGCTGCGCCGCATCGCCGCCCTGCTGGAGACCCCGGTCATCGAAGCCGACCGGCGCCGCTACGACACCCGTCTGGCCGAGAACATCGACCTGGTCTGGCAGACCGACGAGCTGCGCGTCGTACGCCCCGAACCGGCCGACGAGGCCCGCAACGCCATCTACTACCTCGACGAACTGCACGCCGGCGCCGTCGGAGACGTCCTGGAGGATCTGACCGCGGAACTGGAGCGTGTCGGTGTCGAGCTGCCGGACGAGACCCGCCCCCTGACGTTCGGCACCTGGATCGGCGGCGACCGCGACGGCAACCCGAACGTGACCCCCCAGGTCACCTGGGACGTCCTCATCCTCCAGCACGAGCACGGCATCAACGACGCGCTGGAACTGATCGACGAACTGCGTCACTTCCTCTCCAACTCCATCCGCTACACCGGTGCCACCGAGGAACTGCTCTCCTCCCTGCAGGCCGACCTCGAACTGCTGCCGGAGATCAGCCCCCGCTACAAGCGCCTCAACGCCGAGGAGCCCTACCGGCTCAAGGCCACCTGCATCCGGCAGAAGCTGGAGAACACCAAGCTCCGCCTCGCCAAGGGCATCCCGCACGAGGACGGCCGCGACTACCTCGGCACCGCCGAACTGCTGCGCGACCTCACGCTCATCCAGACCTCCCTGCGCGCGCACCGCGGCGCCCTGTTCGCCGACGGCCGCATGAACCGTACGATCCGCACGCTCGCCGCCTTCGGCCTGCAGCTCGCCACCATGGACGTACGGGAGCACGCGGACGCCCACCACCACGCGCTCGGGCAGCTCTTCGACCGGCTCGGCGAGGAGTCCTGGCGCTACGAGGACATGCCGCGCGAGTACCGGCACAAGCTGCTCGCCAAGGAACTCCGCTCCCGCCGGCCCCTCGGACCGACCCCGGCCCCCCTGGACGCCGCCGGAGCGAAGACCCTCGGTGTCTTCGAGACCGTCAAGAAGGCCCTCAGGGTCTTCGGACCCGAGGTCATCGAGTCGTACATCATCTCGATGTGCCAGGGCGCCGACGACGTGTTCGCCGCCGCCGTCCTGGCCCGCGAGGCCGGACTCCTCGACCTGCACGCCGGCTGGGCGAAGATCGGCATCGTGCCGCTCCTTGAGACGACCGACGAGCTCAAGGCCGCCGACACCATCCTTGAGGACATGCTGTCCGACCCCTCCTACCGGCGGCTCGTCGCCCTGCGCGGCGACGTCCAGGAGGTCATGCTCGGATACTCCGACTCGTCGAAGTTCGGCGGCATCACCACGAGCCAGTGGGAGATCCACCGGGCCCAGCGCCGCCTGCGCGACGTCGCCCACCGCTACGGCGTACGCCTGCGGCTCTTCCACGGCCGCGGCGGCACTGTCGGCCGCGGAGGCGGCCCCTCGCACGACGCGATCCTCGCGCAGCCCTGGGGCACGCTCGAAGGCGAGATCAAGGTGACCGAGCAGGGCGAGGTCATCTCCGACAAGTACCTCGTGCCGTCGCTGGCCCGGGAGAACCTCGAACTGACCGTCGCGGCCACCCTCCAGGCGTCCGCGCTGCACACCTCCCCGCGGCAGTCCGACGAGGCGCTCGCCCGCTGGGACGCCGCCATGGACGTCGTCTCGGAGGCCGCCGAGGCCGCCTACCGCCGGCTGGTCGAGGACCCCGACCTGCCGACGTACTTCCTCGCCTCCACGCCTGTCGACCAGCTCGCCGACCTGCACCTGGGCTCGCGGCCCTCCCGCCGCCCCGGCTCGGGCGTCTCGCTCGACGGCCTGCGCGCCATCCCGTGGGTGTTCGGCTGGACCCAGTCCCGGCAGATCGTCCCCGGCTGGTTCGGCGTCGGCGCCGGCCTCAAGGCACTGCGCGAGGCCGGCCTCGACAGCGTCCTGGACGAGATGCACGAGCAGTGGCACTTCTTCCGCAACTTCATCTCCAACGTCGAGATGACGCTCGCCAAGACCGATCTCAGGATCGCCCGCCACTACGTCGAGACCCTCGTCCCCGAGGAGCTCCAGCACGTCTTCGCCACCATCGAGGCCGAGCACGAGCTGACCGTCCGCGAGGTGCTGCGCATCACCGGTGAGGCCGAACTCCTCGACGCCCACCCGGTGCTCAAGCAGACCTTCACCGTCCGCGACGCCTACCTGGACCCGATCTCCTACCTCCAGGTGGCCCTCCTCAAGCGGCAGCGCGACGCCGCCGCGGCCGGCTCCGAGCCGGACCCGCTGCTGTCCCGCGCCCTGCTCCTGACGGTCAACGGTGTGGCGGCGGGCCTGCGCAACACCGGCTGACCGGCCGGACGGCACGAACAAGGGGCGCCGGGGTGGTCCTCAACGGACCACCCCGGCGCCCTTTTGCCTGCCTGCCTGCTTGCTGGCAGGAGAGGAGAAGGGAGGGTGTCAGAGTGCCAGGAACGCGGTCGTCACCAGCGTCAGGCCCGCCCCGCCGAGCACCCAGCCCAGCCGGGTCCTGCCCAGACCGCCCGCCACCACCACCGAGGCGAGCATCAGCGCGCCGCCCAGCGGCACCCAGGCGTAGAGCAGACCGCCGGTGCCCGCGCGGACGACCTCGTCGGTGCCGGGCTTCACCACGACCGTGTACGTGCGGCCCTTCTCCACGGCCACCTCGCTGTCGAGGACGACCCGGTCCCGCGCCGTGGAACCCTCCGACGTGGGCCGGTACGGGCCCGTGCAGTGGTCGTCGGCGCACTTGGTGACCGTCATCGTGCCGCGTTCACGGCCCTTGCTGAGCATCACGTGCTGGGCGGTGCCCCAGGAGGCCCAGACGCCCGCGATCAGGATCAGCGCCGCGACCGTACCCATCGCCGCGAGCTGCCCGAACCGCAGCGCCGTGGCCGCTTTCGGGCGGGAGGCGCGGGCATGGGAATGGGCGGGCATGGCGGCGATCCTTGGCCATGCTTGTGCGGTCGGTCAACTCCCGCCGGATTCAGGCAGGGGTCAATTACCGCAATGTCATGAGTTGTACGCCGACTGCGCCCGCTCCAGGCCTTCGACGACCAGAGCCTCCACCGCGTCCGCGGCCCGGTCCACGAAGTAGTCCAGCTCCTTGCGCTCCGCGGCGGAGAAGTCCTTCAGCACGAAGTCGGCGACCTGCATCCGCCCCGGCGGACGCCCGATCCCGAAACGGACCCGGTGGTACTCCGGACCCATCGCCTTCGTCATCGACTTCAGCCCGTTGTGACCGTTGTCGCCGCCGCCCAGCTTCAGCCGCAGCACGCCGTGGTCGATGTCCAGCTCGTCGTGGACGGCCACGATGTTCGCCGTCGGAACCTTGTAGAAGTCCCGCAGACCCGTCACCGGACCACCCGACAGGTTCATGTACGACATCGGCTTCGCCAGGATCACCCGGCGGTTCAGCGGACCCGGCGGGCCGATCCGCCCCTCGACCACCTGGGCCTGCGCCTTGCCCGCCCGCTTGAACTTGCCGCCGATCCGCCCGGCGAGGAGGTCGGCCACCATGAAGCCCACGTTGTGGCGGTTCATGGCGTACTCGGGGCCGGGGTTTCCGAGCCCCACGATCAGCCAGGGGGCGCCTGGTTCCGTGGTCACGTCCGTCACTCCCATGGGTCCTTGACCGCAGTCATCGATCGACGGTCGTCGTCAGGCCGTCATTGAGCGTAGATGCGCGCCGGCCGCCGCCCCCGGAGGAGCGGCGGCCGGTGAGTGGTGATCCGGTGCGGGATCAGGCCTCGGTGGACTCGGCGGCCGAGTCGTCGGCCTCCTCGGCCTGGGCGGCCAGGACCTGCAGCACGACCGCGTCCTCGTCGATGGCCAGCGTGGTGCCCTCGGGCAGCGGGATGTCCTTGGCGAGGATGGAGGCGCCGGCCTCCAGGCCCTCGATGGAGACGGTGACCGACTCGGGGATGTGCGTGGCCTCGGCCTCGACCGTCAGGGTGCTGAGCACGTGCTCGAGCAGGAACGCGCCCGGGGCCAGGTCGCCCTCGGTGTGCACGTAGACCTCGACGTTGACCTTCTCGCCGCTCTTCACCAGAAGCAGGTCGACGTGCTCGAGGAAGCCCTTGATGGCGTCACGCTGGACGGCCTTCGGGATCGCGAGCTGCGTCTTGCCCTCGATGTCCAGGGTCAGCAGGACGTTGGCGGTACGCAGGGCGAGCTGGAGCTCGTGGCCCGGCAGGGTGATGTGGACCGGGTCGCCACCGTGGCCGTACACAACGGCGGGAACCTTGGCCTCACGGCGGATGCGGCGCGCCGCACCCTTGCCGAACTCGGTGCGGGTCTCAGCGGCGATTTTGACCTCGGGCATGGTCACTCCTCGTAGAACAGGGAAGCCAGGGAAAGGAAGTCACCCGGCCGAACCATCGGCCTGCTACGAAGAGCGCGTCGATAACGGACCGCCGCACCAAAGAGTGCGGCCTCCCTCGCCGAGCAACTGTGACAGCTTACGCGGCGGGGAGGCCGCACAAGAAATTGATCTAGGTCCTGTCGTCAAATTCCCGACGTCCGCCCGGAGGGCGGGCCGGGCGGCGTCTGGTGCGTGCTCTGGGGGTCCCCCCGGCCGGAGGCTGGGGGAGTGCCGGGCGGAAGGCCTCGTACTGGACGTACTTGGGCTTTCGCCCGGTGCAGCGAGAGTGCGTGCCAGGCGTCGCCCGGCAGGCGGGAATTTGACGACAGGGCCTAGGCCGGTCCGCGACCGATCGGTCCGGCCCGTCCTCGACTACTCGTCGAAGAGGCTCGTCACCGAGCCGTCCTCGAACACCTCGCGGACCGCGTTCGCGATCGTCGGCGCGATCGACAGGACCGTGATCTTGTCGAGCTCCAGCTCACCCGGGGTGGGCAGGGTGTCCGTGAAGACGAACTCGCTGACCTTCGAGGCCATCAGCCGGTCGGCCGCCGGACCCGACAGCACACCGTGCGTCGCCGTCACGATGACGTCCTCCGCGCCGTGCGCGAACAGCGCGTCCGCCGCGGCACAGATCGTGCCACCGGTGTCGATCATGTCGTCGACCAGGACACAGACGCGGCCCTCGACGTCACCCACGACCTCGTGGACGGTGACCTGGTTCGCGACGTCCTTGTCGCGGCGCTTGTGCACGATCGCCAGCGGCGCGCCGAGGCGGTCGCACCAGCGGTCGGCCACCCGCACCCGGCCGGCGTCCGGGGACACGACCGTGAGCTTCGAGCGGTCCACCTTGTGGCCCACGTAGTCCGCGAGCAGCGGCAGCGCGAACAGGTGGTCCACCGGGCCGTCGAAGAAGCCCTGGATCTGGTCGGTGTGCAGATCGACCGTCAGGAGGCGGTCCGCACCGGCCGTCTTCATCATGTCGGCGACCAGACGTGCCGAGATCGGTTCACGCCCACGGTGCTTCTTGTCCTGGCGCGCGTAACCGTAGAACGGCATGATCACGGTGATGCTCCGGGCGGAGGCCCGCTTCAGAGCGTCGATCATGATCAGCTGTTCCATGATCCACTTGTTGATCGGCGCGGTGTGGCTCTGGATCAGGAAGCAGTCGGCGCCGCGGGCCGACTCCTCGTAGCGGACGTAGATCTCACCGTTGGCGAAATCGAAGGCCTTCGTCGGAACGACCCCGACACCCAACTGGTGGGCGACCTCCTCGGCAAGCTCGGGGTGGGCGCGGCCGGAGAAGAACATCATCTTCTTCTCGCCGGTCGTCTTGATCCCGGTCACAGCACTGTCTCCTCAGAGGTGTCTCAGCTGGATGTCGAGATGAGTTGAGTTCTCAGTTGCGGTCTCAGCTGGATGTGCGGGTGTGCGTCTATCACGGTAGCCCGAGTCAGACCCGACCTTTTCCGGTCAGCTTTCGCCGCCGGCCTCCCGGGATGTCGCCTCCGCGGCCTTCGCGGCAGCGCTGCCGGGACGCTTGCGGGCCACCCAGCCCTCGATATTCCTTTGCTGGCCACGGGCCACGGCCAGCGAACCGGGCGGTACGTCCTTCGTGATCACGGAGCCGGCCGCGGTGTAGGCGCCGTCCCCGATGGTGACAGGAGCCACAAACATGTTGTCGGAACCCGTCTTGCAGTGCGAGCCCACCGTGGTGTGGTGCTTGGCCTCGCCGTCGTAGTTCACGAAGACGCTCGCGGCACCGATGTTCGAGTACTCGCCGATGGTGGCGTCGCCGACGTAGGAGAGGTGCGGGATCTTCGTGCCCTCGCCGACGGTGGCGTTCTTCGTCTCCACATACGTACCCACCTTGGCCTTCAGGCCGAGGCGGGTGCCGGGGCGGAGATACGCGAAGGGGCCCACGTTCGCCTGGGGGCCGATCTCCGCGCCGTTCGAGACCGTGTTGTCGACGCGGGCGCCGGCGCCCACCGTGGTGTCGTTCAGGCGGGTGTTGGGGCCGACCTCGGCGCCCTCGCCCAGGTGCGTGGCGCCCTGGAGCTGGGTGCCCGGGTGCACGATCGCGTCCTGCTCGAAGGTGACGGTGACGTCGACCCACGTGGAGGCCGGGTCGACGACGGTCACGCCGGCGAGCATCGCGTCCCGCAGCAGCCGGTCGTTGAGGATGCGGCGGGCCTCCGCGAGCTGCACGCGGTTGTTGATGCCGGCGATCTCACGGTGGTCGTCCGAGACGGCCGCGCCGACACGGTGCCCGGCCTCCCGGAGGATGCCGAGGACGTCCGTGAGGTACTCCTCGCCCTGACTGTTGTCGGTACGGACCTTGCCGAGCGCGTCCGCGAGGAGCTGCCCGTCGAACGCGAAGACACCGGAGTTGATCTCGCGGATCGCGCGCTGGGAGTCGGAGGCGTCCTTGTGCTCGACGATCGCCGTCACGGCGCCGGAGGCGCTGTCGCGGACGATCCGGCCGTAGCCGGTGGCGTCCGGCACCTCGGCGGTCAGCACGGTGACCGCGTTGCCGTCGCCCGTGTGGGTCGCGGCGAGCTTCCGGAGGGTCGCGCCGGTGAGCAGGGGGGTGTCGCCGCAGACGACCACGACGGTGCCGTCGACGACGCCGCCCAGCTCTTCGAGGCCCATCCGCACGGCGTGCCCCGTGCCGTTCTGCTCGGCCTGTACGGCGGTCCGGACGCCGGGAGCGGTTCCGGCGAGGTGATCGGTGACCTTCTCGCGGGCGTGACCCACGACGACGACGATCTTGTCGGGGTTCCCGGGATCCAACTCGCCCGCCGCGGCGAGCACATGACCGACGAGGGAACGGCCGCAGAGCTCGTGCAGGACCTTGGGTGTGGCCGACTTCATACGGGTGCCCTCACCCGCTGCGAGAACGACGACGGCTGCGGGTGGGGTCTCCCCTGCTCCGGAGCCGAGAGCTTGGGGAAGGTTGGCGCTCACGGATATGCCTTTCGGCTACTGGTGTCTGGGGTGCGGACATCCGCAGGATACCGGGGCGTTTCAGGAGCGACATGAGAGCGGGCCCTGACAGTGCTGTCAGGGCCCGGACGTCCACAGCTCCCCCGCCAGGACTTGAACCCGGACAGATGGCACCAAAAGCCACAGTGCTGCCAATTACACCACGGGGGATGGAAACCGACGGGAGCCGGACATATGGTCGGCCGTCGAGTTGGCACCCAACACTATGCCGTACCAAGACCCTTCGGTGCGACGGTACGGATCGGTACACCGGGGGTGAGTGGATCACGGGTTCCGGGTCGAACGGCGAGCGATTCAGCAGTTCGAGGGATAACGGGCCGTTTCGCTTCTGTTCGATTACGGGGAGTGGTGTAGGCCAGTACGGGAAACTCACCGGAAAAGGGGCGGGCGGCGACCGTAGGCTGGAGTCATGACCACGACGGGGGAAGACCACACCGCGGCCTTGGCGGGGCCGTGGTGGTGGGCGAGGTGGCGCAGCGCGGTGCTCGACGGGAGCCTCGCGCTGGTGTCGTCCGTGGAGTGTGCGATAGAGGGATTTCCGTTCGCGGGGGCGGCGGGGGTGCCGGTGCCCGTGGGGATGCTGTTCGGGGCCGTCGCCGGGTCCGTACTGCTGTTCAGGCGGCGGTGGCCGATCGCCGTCGTGCTGGTGTCGATCGCGATCACGCCGGCCCAGATGGGGTTCCTGATGGGACTCGTCGGGCTGTACACGCTGGCGGCGTCCGAGTTGCCGAGGCGGATCATCGGGGCACTGGCCGGGATGTCGATGGTGGGGATGCTCATCGTCACGTATGTGCGGGCGCATCAGGGGATGGTGCGCGGGGATGTGGCGCTGGGGGACTGGTTCGTGCCCTTCGTGTCGATCACGACGTCGCTCGGGATGACGGCTCCGCCCGTACTGCTCGGGCTGTACGTGGGGGCGCGGCGGCGGTTGATGGAGAGCCTGCGGGAGCGGGCCGATTCCCTGGAGCGGGAGTTGCAGCTGCTGGCGGAGCGGGCCGAGGAGCGGGCGGAGTGGGCCCGCAACGAGGAGCGGACGAGGATCGCCCGGGAGATGCACGACGTGGTCGCGCACCGGGTGAGTCTGATGGTGGTGCACGCGGCGGCGTTGCAGGCGGTGGCCCGCAAGGATCCCGAGAAGGCGGTGAAGAACGCTTCGCTGGTGGGTGACATGGGGCGCCAGGCGCTGACCGAGCTGCGGGAGATGCTGGGGGTTCTGCGGTCGGGCGACGGGTCGGTGCGGGGTGCGGGGTACGGGTCCGGGCCGGTGCAGGCGGTGCCGCTGGCGGCCGTGGGGGCGGCTGCCGCCGCCGCTGCCGCCGCGTCCCGGGCCGCCGAGGAGGAGTCGGACGGTCCGTGTCTGGACGATCTGGACGAGTTGGTGGGGCAGTCCGCCGCGGCGGGCATGGTCGTCGATCTCTCGGTGGAGGGGGAGACGCGGGTGTACGCGGCGATGGTGGAGCAGACGGCGTACCGCGTGGTGCAGGAGGCGCTGACGAACGTCCACAAGCATGCGGCGGGGGCGAAGACCCGGGTGCGGCTGGCGCATCGGGGTGCGGAGATCGCGATGCAGGTGGAGAACGGTCCGCCGCCGGAGCCGGGGGCCGCGTCCGACGCCAGGCTGCCCAGTGGGGGGAACGGCCTGCTGGGGATGAAGGAGCGGGTCGTCGGGCTCGGCGGGGTGTTCGTGTCCGGGCCGACGGACGCGGGCGGGTTCCGGGTGTCGGCGGTCATTCCGGCCGGGGGCTGAGCCCGGACGGGCGGTGGTGCCGGTTCAGCCCGCGGTCAGGCGGACCGGTTCCCGGCCTGCGATGAGGGTGGCCAGGGCCTGGTCCATGTCGGCGCCGAGGTACCAGTCGCCCGTGTGGTCCAGGGTGTACACGCGGCCCTCCATGTCGATGGCGAGCAGGGCTCTGCTGTCGGTCTCCTCGCCGAGGGGGGCGACCTCGGTGTCCAGGGCTCTGCCGAGGTCGGCGAGGGTGCGGGCCATGTGGAGGCCGTGCAGGGGGTCCACGTGCAGGGGGGACGAGGCGATCTGGCGGCCCGCCTCGGCCGTGCTGATGCGCAGCCCGCCGAATTCCGCCCATGCCTCGACCGCCGCCGGGAACACGGCGTGGCGGTGCCCCGCGGGGGACTCGTGGCCGCGCAGGGCGTCGGCCCAGAATTCGGCCTGCTTTATGTCCCAGCGGCCCGGTTGCCATCCGGCGTCGCGCAGTGAGGCGTCGACCTGGACGGAGAAGCGGGTGGTCGAGGTGGCGGCGGTGCGGTCGGTGTGCATCTGCCCTTCGCGATCGGTCTGAGCCGCCGTGTGGTGGTGCGGTGTTCCGGTCGGCTGTTTCTGGTGGTGTCGGCGGCGCCTTCGTGCGGGTCGGGGGCCGCTGTCGGTGGTGGCTGCGCCGTCACTTCTCCTGGGTGGTCGGGTCGACGATGCGTACGCCGAAGTGGGCGCTGAGCGCGGTGCAGGCGCGGCAGGGCTGCGCGAAGCTGCCGTGCAGCGGGTCGCCGTCCTCGCGGATGCGGCGGGCGGTGAGTTTGGCCTGCTTGAGGGATTTTCTGGCCTCGCCGTTGGTCATGGGTTTTCGGATGGCGCGTTTGGAGCGGGCGGCGTCGGCGGTGGAGAGGTGGCGGGAGATGAGGATCGCCTCGGCGCAGCGGCCGGTGAAGCGGTCGCGCTGGCCGCTGGTGAGGGTGTCGAGGAAGTCCCGTACGAGGGGGTGCAGGGGTGGTGGCTGGTCGCCGCGGCCCGCGGTGCCGGTGAGGGTGGCGCCCCGTACGGAGAGCGCGGCGGCGATGGTCGGGAGTATGCCGTCGCGCCGGTGCAGGAGGACCGGGGCGGCGGGCGCCTCGCTGCTGCTCCAGCCGACCCGCGGATCCCCGGAGGTACCCATGTGTGTTGCGCTCATCGTCCTGTTTCCTCCCCTTACCGCATCCCCCGGTGCTCCGACAGAGTGCCAAACTCCGGGGCTGGTGCGGAAGCTGGGGCGGTGCGACACGCGCGGTCTCGTCGTACCGTCACGGCTCGATGACGGCAGGTCACGGAACCGGAGGGCCCTTGGCCGGTATGGAACAGGAGGCCCGGTGACCGGTGTCGCCGCACCGCATAGGCTGTCGACATCCGCGATCCTTCATTACGCCGCAGGGGGCAACCGCCATGACGACAGGTCGGCTCGGGCAACAGGCCGCGCCGCCGAACGCGGCCTATGCCGGGCAGGTCGTGCACTTCCCGGATCCGGTGCGGGCGGCACGTCACCCGAGAGGGGTACGTGTTGACGAGGTCGGTTACCCCGACTTCTCGTTCTACGCACGTGCGGCCGCGGAGATCGCCGAACCGCCCGAGGGGTTCGGTGTCGACGAGCTGCGGCTGACCGACTACGTGTCGGCGAACGCCGCGCTGGCGGCTTCCGGACATGATCTGTGGGACACGATCCCGGCGGTGGCGACTCCGCACGGCTGGACGTGGCACCACGTGCCGCGCACGCGCCGGCTGGAGCTGGTGCCGGTCGAGGTGAAGGCGCTGCTGCGGCATCACGGCGGTCTCGCGACCGCGGTGGTCGACCAGGACAAGCGTGGCACCCGGCCGCTGCAGGAGACGCGTCCCGCGCATTTCGGGCTGCCGAAGGCGGCGGTCGCCGTGACCGAGCAGCAGGTGCAGGGCGTCGAGGAGGATCTCGGCTACCGGCTGCCGGGGGCGTACCGTTCCTTCCTGAAGGCCGCCGGCGGGTGTGCGCCGGTGGGGGCCGCGCTGGACGCGGAGTTGGGGCTGCTGGTCGACCAGCCGTTCTTCACGGTGCGGGACGAGGCGGCCGTCAACGACCTCGTCTATGTCAACAAGTGCCTGCGGGACCATCTCACCAAGGACTATCTGGGAGTCGGTTTCGTGCAGGGCGGGCTGCTCGCGGTGAAGGTGAAGGGCGACCGGATCGGTTCGGTGTGGTTCTGCGCGTTCGACGACGCCCGTGACCAGGACGAGTGGCCGCCCGCGGAGCGCGTACAGCGGCTGTTGCTGCCCTGTGGTGACGACTTCGATCAGTTCCTGTCCCGGCTCGCGGGCAATCCGCCCGAGCTGGAGACGGTGGCGAACCTGATGGTGGACGGCGGTTTCGCGACGGCGGTACCGGTGTCCGCCGTGTCTTCGGTGGGGGAGTGAGCGTCCGATGGTGACCTTCGCGCAGGCGCAGGAGCGCGCCGAGGAATGGATCAACGCAGACGTGCCCGGTTACCAGCACCGTGAGGTGCGGGTCCGGGAGTTCGAACTCGGTTTCGTGGTGTGGGCGGAGGACCGGGCCGAGGGCCCGCGTTCCGACGGCGGCGCCCAGCGGCTCGTCATCGCGCGCGACAGCGGGGAGGCCACCTTGTGGCCCTCGTTGCCGGTGGGCGAGGTGATCCGCCGGTACGAGGAGGAGTACGGCGTGTCGGCGGGGGTGCCCGATCCGGCGCCCGCGCCGCCCGCGCGTGTGGACCTCAACCAGACGTCGTTCCTGCTGACTCCGCCGGAGTGGTTGCAGGAGGCGGCGGACCGGATGGGCATCCCGGACCGCCGGGACGCCACGTCCGGCGGGGCTGCGGGCAGGCCGTCGGACGGTGCCGGGTCGCGGCCCGCCGCCGAGGTCAGTGACGCGGTTCCCGCCGCTCATGCGGCTTCTCCGGTGGACGCCGTTCCGCCGTCCGACGCGATTCCCGCGGCCCCTGCCGCTCCTGGCGCTCATGGTGGTTCCGTGGGTTCGCTGCCCGAGACGCTGCCGGGGCCGCCCGCCGGTTCGCCTGCGCCCGCCGCTCCGAGCGGTGGCACGGCGTGGCCCGCGGCCGGAGGGAGCGCCTCCGGTGCCGCCGCCGTGCCCGCGGACGCGACTCCGTGGGCCGGTACGGACACCAACGCCGAGGCGGGGGACGACCGTTCCGTGCCGCTGCCGGCGACGGTGTACGCGCCGCAGATCCGCGATGTCGGGCCCGGGGGTACGCCGCCCGAGGCCGAGCCCGAGGCCAGGACCAAGCTGATCTCGGGCGGCAGTCAGCTGCCGCGCACGAGTGTCACGCCCGCCCTCGGCGAGCCGGCACCGTCCGGTGCGGCGCCGGCCGGGCCCCCCTCGTACGGCCATCCGCAGAACGCCGGGCCGGGTACGCCGGGTACGCCCCCTCCGGGCGCGCCCTCGTACGGCTATCCGCAGGGCGCTCCGCAGCCGCCCGCCGCCGACGCTTCGCGGCAGCCGCCCGCTCCGAGTGCGCCGGGGCGGCCGTTGCCGCCGGGCGCCGGTGACATCGCGGACGCGGCGACCAGCAAGGCGCAGGGTCCGCCGCGTGGCGCGCGGGGTGCGAACGCGCCCGGTACGCCGCCGCCTCCCGGGGCGCCCGGTACGCCGGGTGCGCGGCCGGGCGGTCCCGCTCCGGCGTCCGGGCCCGGTGCGCCGGGCGTACCGGCCGGTGGATACGTACCGACGCAGTTCGTCTCGCAGCTCGGCCCGGACGGGCCGGAGGTGCCGGGTGCGCAGGGCGGTCCGGGTGCTCCGCAGCCTCCCGGCGCTCCAGGTGCTCCCGGTGCGCCCAACTCCCCCGGTTCTCCGGGCGGTTCGGGTGGTTCCGGTGGTGTGCATCATGCCGCGACCATGCTCGCCGGGCCTGCGGTCGGCGGCCCCGGTGCTCCGCAGCCCCCGGGCGCTCCCGGTGCGCCCGGCGCCCCGGGTGCACCTGGCGCCCCGGGTGCTCCGGGTGGTCCCGGTGCTCCGGGTGGTACGCCGCCCGGTGGTGTGCACCATGCCGCGACCATGCTGGCCGGTCCGCCGGTCGGTGGGCCCGGTACGGCTCCGCCGCCGCCCCCCGCGCCCGGTGCGCCCGGTATGCCGCCGCCCGCCCCGCACCTGGGCGGCCAGCAGCCGTTCCCGGGACAGCAGCAGCCGTTCCCGGGCCAGTCGATGCCCGGACAGCCCGGTCCCGGTCAGCAGCCCCCGGCCTACGGCTATCCGCAGCAGGGGCAGCCCACGGTCGGCCCCGGCTACCAGGCGGTGCTGCGCTACCGCGCCCAGGACGGCAGCGAGCAGCAGCTGATCCGGCGGTCCGCGCCCGGCACCCCGCACCCGGAGTGGCAGATCCTGCACGAGCTGCGGGCGATGAACGTGCCGCCGCAGCAGGTGCTCGAACTGCACACGGAGCTGGAGTCCTGCGAGCTGCCGGGCGCGTACTGCGCGCGGATGATCCGGGAGAGCTGGCCGCAGGCGCGGATCACGAGCATCGCCTCGTACGGCACCGACCATGCGAGCCGTCAGCAGGGCATGGCCCAACTGCTCGCGCACCAGGGTGAGTTGCACCAGGTCGCGGACGGTCCGGCCCGGCCCGGTCCCGTACGGGCGCCGCTGCCGCCGGTGCAGTCCGCGCCGCCGATCCCGCCGGAGGCCATCGGGCAGGAGCTGGCGGCGGCCTTCGGGCCCGGCCTGTTCCGGTTCGACCAGGCGGCCGTGTCCCGGCAGGGGGTACCGCCGATCGTGGCGCACACCCTGGTGGTGGCCGGGCTGCCCGTCGACATGAACCCGTTCTTCTGGGCGCAGGCCCAGCCGGGCCGGCCGGTGCCCACGCTCGCCGAACTGGCGCAGGAGCGTGGCATCCAGCCGGGCGCCGACGCGGGCTCGTACCTCGTCATGGGCAGTGACTTCGGCAAGGCGATCTGCGTCCAGTACGGGACCGCGAACATCGTGGCCGTGCCGGTGGAGGCGGGCCCTGGCGGTGCTCCCGTACCGCCGCAGTTCGTGAACACGGGGCTGCCCGAGTTCGCGCGCAGTCTCGCGCTGCTGGGGCGTATGTGGCGGCTCCGCTTCGGGCTCAACCAGGAGCAGGCGGGGCGCTGGACCGTCGACTTCCAGGCGCAGTTGGCCGCGATCGACCCGGCGGCCCTCGGGTCGCCGGAGAGCTGGTGGTCGGTGCTGCTGGAGCAGATGTGGGACGGCCTGCTCTGACGGACCGCATTCGGGCGGTGGAATGCGCGGAGTGTCGTGTTATGAACACTTCCGTCTGATCCACCAAGATGAGCGGCATGAGCAGCTCATCGATGTCGTCGGTGTCCTCGGTGTCGTCTCAGGGCTTCGAGGCCGTACGGGGGCGTGGTTACCGCCCCGCGCAGGTCGACGCGTACGCCGCGGCGCTCTCGGAGGGGCGCGACGCCGCCTGGGAGCGGGCCGCGCGGCTGACCGTGCTGGCCAGGGAGATGGAGTCCGAGGCGCTGCGGCTGCGCGAGGTCGTGACGGGGCTCGCCCCCCAGACGTACGAGACGCTCGGCGACCGGGCCCGGCGGCTCTTCGAACTGGGTGAGGAAGAGGCCGCCGAGCTGCGCGAGGACGCGGTACGGCAGGCGCGCCGGACCGCGGACGAGGCGCGGGCGGCGGCCGAACGGGTGCGCGAGGCCGCGCGGGCGGACGCCGACGAGGTGCGCGGCGAGGCCGACGACCGGGCCCGGCACCGGCTGCTGGCGGCGCAGGCCGAGGCCGACGAGATGCGGATCTCCGCGCGGCGCGAGGTGAAGGAGGGGCGCGGGGAGGCCCTCGCCGCGCTGCGCGAGACGCGGCGGCGCGGGGAGAACCTCGTCGCCGAGCAGGAGAAGGAGCACGCGGAGCGCTGGGAGCGGGCCGGGTGCGAGGCCGCCGAACGGGAGGCCTCGCTCGACGCGCGCCACGAGGAGCTCGTCGCGCGCGCGGAGGAGGGCGTGGCCGCGGCGGGCCGGGAGCTGGCCTCCGCGCAGGAGTCGGCGCGTCACCTCCAGGAGGACGCGGACGCCCGCGCCGCGGAGCTCCTCGCGGAGGCCCGGGTCCGGGAGGAACGGGTGGCCCGCGAGACGGAACGGGTCCTGCGGGAGCACGGCGAGCAGTGGGACGAGGTGCAGGCGCACATGGACCATGTCCGCAGCAGTCTCGCTGCGCTGACGGGGCGGGCGGCGGCGGAGTAGTTCCCCACCGGGCCGCAGCCTGCTCACGCCCCCCGCCCCCCCGGGAGGTCACTGCTTACGTGCGGTGCCCGCCAGGATCCAGGCCTCCATCGACTCGTACTGCCGTCGGTGTTCCTCGCCCGCCCGCCGCCCCGAGGCGACCGTGCCGAACCAGCCGAGGGCGAAGCCCAGTGGGATGGAGACGATGCCGGTCGTGGTGAACGGGAACCACGTGAAGTCGTGGTCGGGGAACGCCGAGATGGGCGACCCGGACACGAGATTCGTACCGGTCATCAGGATGAGCGTGCCCAGCGAGCCCCCGATGAGCGTGCACAGCAGCCCGGCCCGGGTGTACCGCCGCCAGAACAGGCTGTAGACCAGCGCGGGCGCGATCGCGGAGGCGCCCAGGCAGAACGACAGCGTGACCAGCGGCTGCAGGCTGTGGTGCTGGACGAGCGTGGCCAGCACGATCGCCGGGATGCCGACGGCCGCCGCGGACGCCCGCGCCAGTGTCATCTCGCGGCGCGGCGTGAGCGGTTCCTTGCGGTGGGCGAAGACGTCGTGGGCGAGGGAGTTGGCGCAGGCGAGGATCATGCCGGCGACGGAGGCGAGCAGTGTCAGGAAGAGCGCGGCGGTGACGGTGGTGAAGAGGAACGTCTCCGCGGTGGAGACGTCCGTCCCGAACGCGGCCCGGGAGCCCAGCAGATACGCCGTGTTGCCCTGCGGGTCGGCGCCCGCGATGGCCTCGCGGCCGATCAGCGCGGTCGCGCCGAAGCCGACGACCGTGATGACGAGGACGAACAGGGCCACGGCCGGTACCGCCCAGGACATCGACCGGCGTACCTGGCGGGCGCTGCCCGCCGTGTACATGCGCATGGTGATGTGCGGCAGACAGGCGCCGCCGAGTACGACGGTGAGCTGGGCGCTGATCATGTCGAGGCGTGGGTTGGGTCCGGCCGAGAACTGCAGGCCGGAGCTGAGGAAGGCGGACCCCGCGCCGCTGTTCTGGGCGGCCTGGCCGAACAGATTGCCCAGGCTCCAGTCGAACCTGGCGAGGATGAGCAGGGCGACGACGGCGCCGGAGCCGAGCAGCATCACGATCTTCAGGATCTGGATCAGCGCGGTGCCCTTCATCCCGCCGATCGCCGCGTAGCTGATCATCAGGATGCCGAGGCCGATGATGCAGCCGGTCTTCAGGCCCTCGCTGGAGAAGCCGAGGATGAAGGCGAGCAGGTCACCGGTGCCGGCCAGTTGCACGAGCATCAGCGGGAGCAGCGCGGTCAGTGTCGCCGCGCACGCGGTGATCCGTACGGCCCGGCCCGGCATCCGGCGGGCCAGGGCGTCGCCCATGGTGAACCGGCCCGCGTTGCGCAGGGGTTCGGCCAGCAGGAACATCAGGAGCATGAGGGACAGGGCGGTGCTCAGGGCGAGTACGACGCCGTCGTGGCCGAAGAGCGCGATCACGCCGCCGGTGCCGAGGACGGTGGCGGCCGAGATGTAGTCACCGGCTATGGCGAGGCCGTTGCGCATGGGGGAGAGGCTGCCGTAGCCGGTGTAGAACTCGTCGAGGTCGTCCCGGTCGGGGCCGGTCATCACACAGAGCAGCAGGGTGATGGTGGCCACGACGGTGAACGCCACCAGGGACATCGCCTGGGCGGAGTTGCTGAAGCCGGTCACCGGTGTGCCTCCGTGTGCCTGGTGTCCAGCTCGGCCTGTTTTCTGAGCCGCTCGGCGATCGGGTCGACGGTCCTGCGGGCGGTGTACTCGTACAGTCCGATCGCGGCGCCGGTGACGGGGACCTGGAGGAGGCCGAGGAGCAGGCCGACGGTCAGGCCGTCGGTCACCTCGTCCGTCATGAGGGAGGGCGCGGTCGCGGACAGGACGAGGAACAGGGTGAAGTAGCCGAGGGCGGTCAGGGTCGCGACCCGCCGCTGCAGCCGGTACGCGGAACGCAGCACCCGGATGTCGCTGTGCTGTCCGAGTGCGCTGTGCCGGGCCCGGTGCGGTCCGGCGGGTCCGGGCTCCGGCTGCTGCTGCGGCGCCCAGGGGTAGGTGGAGTAGGACTGCGAGGAGCTGTGCGGCGGTTGGTGCGGCGGACGGTGCGGTGGAACGGGGTACGACGGGGACGTGTCGTAGGACATCCCGGTTCTCCTTGCGTGGCTCGGGCCCGAAACGGACCGCAGGGAGCGGGGGGTGGAACGACGACGCACGTTACTCGCAGGTAGCCGAGCGACGCGAGGGTTTTGACAAACTGATTGGTCGGTATGCGCTTACTTCGCTGACCTGGGGTGTTACCCGAGTTAACTTCTTTACGTCCGTCTCGAGGGTGTCCACTTGCGGTCGAAGTGCCCCGTGGTTCCGGATCGCCGGGTGACCCTCAGTCGCCGGGGGTCTTGAGCACCGGGAAGCGGCGTGGGGCCAGGAACAGCAGGACCAGGAAGGCGAGTGCCGCCGCGCAGGCCGCGCCGAAGTAGACGGCGTGGACCGCCTCCGCGACCGCCCGGCGTACGTGTTCGGCCGGTGCGCCCGACTCCAGGGACGCGGTCACCGAGTCCAGGTCGCCCGCGCCGCCCAGCCGGGAGGCCAGCACGCCGTTGGCGACCGCGCCGAAGAGCGCGGCGCCGATCGTCTGGCCGCTCTGCCGGCAGAAGAGGACGGAGGCGGTGGTCGTACCGCGTTCCGCCCAGTCGACGGTCGACTGGACCCCGATGAGCAGGGGCAGTTGGAAGAGGCCGAGCGCCCCGCCGAGCAGGAGCATCAGGACGGCGGGCTGCCAGGCCGCGCCGGGGTAGGGCAGGAACGGGAAGGCGAACAGGATCAGTGTGGCCGTGCCGATGCCGAGCATCGCCGTGCTGCGGAAGCCGATACGCCGGTAGACGTGCTGGCTGAGGGCCGCCGACACCGGCCAGCTCAACGTCCATACGGAGAGCACGAATCCGGCGGCGATGGGGGTGAGGCCCAGCACCGACTGCGCGTACGTGGGCAGGAAGACGGTGGGGGCGACCATCAGCAGGCCCAGCGCGCCGAGCGCGAGGTTCACGGCGGCGATGGTGCGGCGCCGCCACACCCAGCCGGGGATGATCGGTTCGGCGGCCCGGCGTTCGACGAGCACGAGGGCGCCGATGAGCGCGACTCCCGTACCGAACAGCGCTGTCGAGGGCGCCGACAGCCACGGCCAGGCCACCCCGCCCTGCACCAGGGCCGTCAGGAGTACGCCGCCGCAGGCGAAGACGGTGAGCGCGCCCGCCCAGTCGATGCGCGGGCGGCGCGCGGGGGCGGCCCGTTCGGGCTCGTGGAGGTGGCGGACCAGCAGCCACAGGGCGACCGCGCCGAGCGGCAGGTTGATGAGGAAGATCCAGCGCCAGTCGGCGTACGAGGCGAGCAGCCCGCCGATCGCGGGGCCCGCGATCGCCGAGGTGGCCCACACCGTGGACAGCTTCGCCTGTATCTTCGGGCGCTGCTTGAGCGGGTAGAGGTCGGCGGCGAGCGTCTGGACCGTCCCCTGGAGGGCGCCGCCGCCGAGGCCCTGGACGATCCGGAACGCGATCAGCGCGGCCATGTTCCAGGCGAGCGCGCAGAGCAGGGAGCCGAGCAGGAACAGGACGCAGCCGGCGATCAGGACCGGCTTGCGGCCGAAGGTGTCGGAGAGCTTGCCGTAGACGGGCAGGGTGACGGTCACCGCGAGCAGATAGCCGGAGAACAGCCACGAGAAGACGGAGAAGCCGCCGAGGTCGCCGACGATCTGCGGGACGGCGGTCGACACGATCGTGGAGTCGAGCGCGGCCAGCCCCATGCAGAGCATGAGGGAGGCGACGACGGCCCGGCGGTTCCTGGCCCCGGCCCGCGCCGCGGCCGGCCCGTCCTCCGTGACCGCCGGTATCTCGGTGTCCCCCTGGCCCACAGGATTCCTTCCCCTTGCACCTATCTGCCGTGGCCACTCTCCCACTTGAGCCTCACGTCGCGGGAGGGCGGACGCCGGGAGAGCCGGAAGGTGGAGGCATCCCCGAGGAGGACTCCACCGACGGGTGGACACCCCCTAGGGGAACCTCCGTACTACGGCTCGGGGAGGGTTCGTCCCGGCGGAGGACGAGACCGTACGGGTGCCGTCCTTAACCTGGCTTTATGCCGCTGAGGGGGGGGCGGAGGGCGGTGCCGGGGGCGGTCTCCCGCACCTTCGAGGGTGGGGTTTTCCCCAGCAGAAGACTGCGCTGGGCACCAGCGCGGCGGACCACCCAGCGCCACCAGACTTAGGGCTGTGACCGGGCGGCGTGACCGCACCGCCGCACCGCACGACGTACTTGAACAGCGCGACGGCGTACGTGAACGGCTTGACGACGTACGTGAACGGCTCGACGCGGACAACCGCGGACAACCGCGGAACACAGGCATCGCAAGACAATCGCAGACCGTCACCGTCCTGACAGTGACCGACTTAGGAGACATACCGTGACATCGGCTGTAACCATTCCCAGGCACGGGGGCACTGGAGAGCGTACGGCCGTTGCCGCGCGGGCACGGCAGGTCGTCAAGGCGTACGGGTCCGGCGAGACCCGCGTCGTCGCCCTGGACCAGGTCGACGTGGACATCGCGCGGGGCCGGTTCACCGCGATCATGGGCCCCTCGGGGTCCGGCAAGTCCACCCTGATGCACTGCCTCGCCGGCCTCGACACCGTCTCCTCCGGGAAGATCTACCTGGACGAGACCGAGATCACCGGGCTCAAGGACAAGAAGCTCACGCAGCTGCGCCGGGACCGGATCGGCTTCATCTTCCAGGCGTTCAACCTGCTGCCGACGCTGAGCGCCCTGGAGAACATCACGCTCCCGATGGACATCGCGGGCCGCAGGCCGGACAAGGCGTGGCTGGCCCAGGTCGTCGAGACGGTCGGGCTCGCCTCCCGGCTGAAGCATCGGCCCAACCAGCTCTCCGGCGGCCAGCAGCAGCGCGTCGCCGTGGCCCGCGCCCTGGCCGCGCGGCCCGAGATCATCTTCGGCGACGAGCCCACCGGGAACCTCGACTCCCGTGCCGGCGCCGAGGTGCTGGGCTTCCTGCGCCGTTCGGTCGACGAGCTCGGCCAGACCATCGTGATGGTGACGCACGACCCGGTCGCCGCCTCCTACGCGGACCGCGTGCTGTACCTGGCCGATGGCCGGATCGTCGACGAGATGCTCCGGCCGACCGCCGACGCCGTTCTCGACCGCATGAAGGACTTCGACGCCCGGGGGCGCACGTCATGACCGTCTTCAAGACCTCGATGCGCAACTTCTTCGCGCACAAGGGACGCATGGCCCTCTCGGCCGTCGCCGTCCTGCTGTCGGTGGCGTTCGTGTGCGGCACGCTCGTCTTCACCGACACCATGAACACCACCTTCGACAAGCTCTTCGCGACGACCTCCTCCGACGTCACCGTCTCGCCCAAGGCGGCCGAGGCCGACGACACCCCGCAGAACGGCAAGCCGGAATCGCTGCCCGCCTCGACCGTCGAGCGGACGCTCAAGGCGCAGGGCGTCAAGTCCGCCGAGGGTGCGGTCAGTTCGATGAACGTGACCGTCGTCAACAGCGACAACAAGAACATGGGGTCCAGCACCGGCGCCCCGACGATCGCGGGCAACTGGACGAAGAACGACCTGCGTTCGATGGAGATCACCTCCGGGCACGCCCCGCGCGGCCCCACCGAGGTGATGGTCGACGCCGACACCGCGGACAAGCACCACCTCAAGATGGGTGACGAGCTGCGCACCATAGCCGTCACCGGTGACTTCAAGGCGAAGATCGTCGGTATCGCCACCTTCAAGATCACCAACCCCGGTGCGGCCGTCGTCTACTACGACACCCCCACCGCACAGCGCGAACTCCTCGGCTCCACCGGCCGGTTCACTCAGATCAACGTCACGGCCGCCGCCGGGGTGACCGACGCCCAGCTCAAGCAGAACGTCTCGAAGCAGCTCACCGCGGCCGACGGGACGTTCAAGATCCAGACGCAGAAGGAGTACGCGGACGAGAGCCGCGAAGGCATCGGCGAGTTCATGAACGTCATCAAGTACGCCATGCTCGGCTTCGCCGGAATCGCCTTCCTCGTCGGCATCTTCCTCATCATCAACACCTTCTCGATGCTGGTCGCCCAGCGCACCCGCGAGATCGGCCTCATGCGGGCCATCGGCTCCTCCCGCAAGCAGGTCAACCGGTCCGTGCTCATCGAGGCACTGTTCCTCGGCATCGTGGGCTCGATCCTGGGCGTCGCCGCCGGCGTCGGCATCGCGGTCGGCCTCATGAAACTCATGTCGATGGCGGGCATGAACCTCTCCACCGCCGACCTGACGGTCAAGGCCGCCACCCCCGTCATCGGCCTGGTCCTCGGCGTCGTCGTCACCGTCCTCGCCGCCTACCTGCCCGCCCGCCGGGCCGGCAAGGTCTCCCCGATGGCCGCACTGCGCGACGCCGGTACGCCGGCCGACGGCAAGGCCGGCTGGATCCGCGGCATCATCGGCCTGCTCCTCACCGGCGCCGGCGGCGCCGCCCTCTTCACGGCGGCCGGCGCCGACAAGGCCGCCGACGGCGCGTCGATGCTCGGCATCGGCGTGGTGCTCTCGCTGATCGGGTTCGTCATCATCGGCCCGCTCCTCGCGGGCGGTGTGGTCCGGGCCCTCAGCGCGGTCCTGCTGCGCGGCTTCGGCCCCGTCGGACGCCTCGCCGAACGCAACGCCCTGCGCAACCCCCGCCGGACCGGCGCCACCGGCGCGGCCCTGATGATCGGCCTCGCGCTGGTCGCCTGCCTCTCCGTGGTCGGCTCCTCGATGGTCGCCTCCGCGACGGAGGAACTCGACAAGTCGGTCGGCACGGACTTCATCGTCCAGGGCAACCAGCGGATCGTCCCGCAGGCCCAGAAGGCCATCGAGGACACACCCGGCCTGGAGCACGTCACCAGCTACAAGATCGTCGACGCGAAGCTGACCTCCCCCGACGGGAAGACCGAGGACAGCGCGGTCACGGCCGCCGACCCCACGTACGCCAGCGACCTGCGCCGCGAGACGATCTCCGGCGAGCTGTCGGCGGCGTACGGCAAGAACGCGATGTCGGTCGGCTCCGACTACGCCAAGAAGCACGGCGTGAAGGTCGGCGACACGATGACCGTCGCCTTCAAGGGCGGACAGAGCGCGAAGCTGAAGGTCGCCGCGATCACGAGCGACGACACGGCCCTCGACAAGGGCGCGCGCTACCTGAACATCAGCACGCTGAAGAGTTACGTCCCGGCCGACAAGATGCCGCCGAACGACATGATGTTCGCCACCGCCAAGGACGGCCAGGAGAAGACGGCGTACGCGTCGCTCAAGAAGTCCCTGGACGCGTACCCGCAGTACCAGGTCCGTGACCAGACCGACTACAAGCAGGAGCTCAAGGACCAGATCGGCCAGCTCCTCAACATGGTCTACGGCCTGCTCGCCCTCGCGATCATCGTGGCGGTCCTGGGGGTCGTCAACACCCTGGCCCTCTCGGTCGTCGAGCGGACCCGCGAGATCGGCCTGATGCGCGCCATCGGCCTCTCCCGCCGCCAGCTGCGCCGCATGATCCGCCTGGAGTCGGTCGTCATCGCCCTCTTCGGAGCGCTGCTCGGCCTCGGCCTGGGCATGGGCTGGGGCGCCACCGCCCAGCAGCTCCTGGCTCTGGAGGGCCTGAAGGTCCTCGACATCCCGTGGCCGACGATCATCGGAGTCTTCATCGGCTCGGCGTTCGTGGGCCTGTTCGCGGCGCTGGTCCCCGCGTTCAGGGCGGGACGGATGAACGTCCTCAACGCCATCGCGACGGATTAGCTGCCGCCGGCTGAGGGAACGGGGGGAGCCCGGTGCCGTCGAGTCTTCGGACTCGGGGGCACCGGGCTTTTTGGTGTGGTGCGGCCGGGTGGGGGGCGGGCCCAAAGGATTGCGCAGTTCCCCGCGCCCCTGAAAAACGGGCTGCGCCCGCCCTTCCCCCGCCCGACCTTCCGCACTCTCCCCCCTACCCCCACCCCCACCCCCCAGGGGCGCGGGGAACTGTGCAAAGGGGGGCGAGGGGGCGCAGCCCCCATGCGTGGACGGGACGGGTAGGGGCGGCGGGGGCGAGGAAAGGGCCCTCTGTCCACAGGGGCGGGCGGGGAGGACCCCGGCGTCGTACCCTGGACACCCCCGGCCCGTCACACGTGTCGGGCGGCTCGCGTTGCCCACGCCACCCACCCCCTCCCACCCCCTCCCACCCCCCTCAGCTCCTCGGACGGAAACCCCTTCATGAGCCTGCACGGTCTGCTCGACGCCGTCGTCAAGGACGCCGCACTCACCGAAGCGGTGAAGGCCGCCGGCGACGGCAACCGCATGCACGTGGACCTGGTCGGCCCACCCGCCGCCAGGCCCTTCGCGGTGGCGGCCCTGGCCAGGGAGGCCGGCCGCACGGTCCTGGCGGTCACCGCCACGGGCCGCGAGGCCGAGGACCTGGCGGCGGCCCTGCGCTCACTGCTGCCCGCCGACACCGTCGTGGAGTACCCGTCCTGGGAGACGCTGCCGCACGAGCGCCTGTCGCCGCGCAGCGACACCGTGGGCCGCCGGATCGCCGTCCTGCGCAGGCTCGCCCACCCGCGCCCCGACGACCCGGAGACCGGCCCCGTCTCCGTGGTGGTGGCTCCCGTGCGCTCGGTCCTCCAGCCCCAGGTCAAGGGCCTGGGCGACCTGGAACCCGTCGCCCTGCGGACCGGCCAGAGCGCCGACCTCGGTGACATCGTGAAGGGCCTGGCGGCAGCGGCGTACGCCCGGGTGGAGCTGGTGGAGAAGCGCGGCGAGTTCGCCGTACGCGGCGGGATCCTGGACGTCTTCCCGCCCACCGAGGAGCATCCGCTGCGCGTGGAGTTCTGGGGCGACGACGTCGAGGAGATCCGCTACTTCAAGGTCGCCGACCAGCGGTCCCTTGAGGTCGCCGAGCACGGGCTGTGGGCGCCGCCCTGCCGTGAACTGCTGCTCACGGACGACGTACGGGCCAAGGCGGCGGCGCTGGCGGAGGAGCACCCCGAGCTGGGCGAGCTGCTCGGCAAGATCGCCGAGGGCATCGCGGTCGAGGGCATGGAATCCCTCGCTCCGGTCCTCGTCGACGACATGGAGCTGCTGATCGACGTCCTGCCCAAGGGTTCCATGGCCCTCGTGTGCGACCCCGAGCGGGTGCGTACGCGCGCCGCCGACCTGGTGGCGACCTCGCAGGAGTTCCTCCAGGCGTCCTGGGCGGCGACGGCGGGCGGCGGCGAGGCCCCCATCGACGTCGACGCGGCGTCCCTGTGGTCCATCGCGGACGTCCGGGAGCGGGCGCGCGAGCTGGACATGATGTGGTGGTCGGTGTCGCAGTTCGCGGCGGACGAGGCACTGACGGAGACGTTCGCGGACGACGCCGCGGGTGACGCGGACACGCTGAAGCTCGGGATGCACGCGCCCGAGACCTACCGCGGCGACACCGCGAAGGCCCTCGCCGACACCAAGGGCTGGCTCGCGGACGGCTGGCGCACGGTCTTCGTCACCGAGGCGCACGGCCCGGCGGCCCGTACGGTCGAGGTGCTCGGCGGGGAGGGCATCGCGGCCCGCCTGGAGTCGGACCTCGGCGCGCTGGCACCCTCGGTCGTGCAGGTGTCCTGCGGCTCGATCGACTACGGGTTCGTCGACCCGGCGCTCAGACTCGCCGTGCTCACCGAGACCGACCTCACCGGGCAGAAGGCCGCCGGCAAGGACGGCGCCCGGATGCCGGCCCGCCGCAGGAAGAGCATCGACCCGCTGACGCTGGAGACGGGCGACTACATCGTCCACGAGCAGCACGGCGTCGGCCGCTACATCGAGATGGTCCAGCGGACCGTGCAGAGCGCGACCCGCGAGTACCTGGTCGTCGAGTACGCGCCCGCCAAGCGCGGCCAGCCCGGCGACCGCCTCTACATCCCCACGGACCAGCTGGAACAGATCACTAAGTACGTGGGCGGCGAGGCCCCGACCATGCACCGCCTCGGCGGCGCCGACTGGACGAAGACCAAGGCGCGCGCCAAGAAGGCCGTCAAGGAGATCGCGGCGGACCTGATCAGGCTGTACTCGGCCCGGATGGCGGCCCCCGGCCACGCCTTCGGCGCCGACACGCCCTGGCAGCGCGAACTGGAGGACGCGTTCCCGTACACCGAGACGCCCGACCAGCTCACGACCATCGCCGAGGTCAAGGACGACATGGAGAAGACGGTCCCGATGGACCGCCTGATCTGCGGCGACGTCGGTTACGGCAAGACGGAGATCGCGGTCCGCGCGGCCTTCAAGGCGGTCCAGGACGGCAAGCAGGTCGCCGTCCTCGTGCCCACCACCCTGCTGGTGCAGCAGCACTTCGGGACGTTCAGCGAGCGCTACTCGCAGTTCCCCGTCAACGTACGGGCCCTGTCGCGCTTCCAGTCCGACACCGAGGCGAAGGCCACCCTGGAGGGGCTGCGGGAAGGCTCCGTGGACATCGTCATCGGCACGCACCGGCTGTTCTCCTCGGAGACCAAGTTCAAGGACCTGGGACTGGTCGTCGTCGACGAGGAGCAGCGGTTCGGCGTCGAGCACAAGGAGCAGCTGAAGAAGCTCCGCGCGAACGTGGACGTTCTGACCATGTCCGCCACCCCGATCCCGCGCACCCTGGAGATGGCGGTGACGGGCATCCGCGAGATGTCGACGATCACCACCCCGCCGGAGGAACGGCACCCGGTCCTGACCTTCGTCGGCCCCTACGAGCAGAAGCAGATCGGCGCGGCGGTCCGCAGGGAGCTGCTGCGGGAGGGGCAGGTCTTCTACATCCACAACCGCGTCGAGTCGATCGACCGGGCGGCGGCGCGGCTGCGCGAGATCGTGCCGGAGGCGCGGATCGCGACCGCCCACGGCCAGATGTCCGAACAGGCCCTGGAGCAGGTCGTCGTCGACTTCTGGGAGAAGAAGTTCGACGTCCTCGTCTCCACGACGATCGTCGAGTCGGGCATCGACATCTCGAACGCGAACACGCTGATCGTGGAGCGCGGCGACAACTTCGGCCTCTCGCAACTGCACCAGCTGCGCGGCCGGGTGGGGCGAGGCCGCGAGCGCGGTTACGCCTACTTCCTCTACCCGCCGGAGAAGCCGCTCACGGAGACGGCCCACGAACGCCTCGCGACCATCGCCCAGCACACGGAGATGGGCGCGGGCATGTACGTGGCCATGAAGGACCTGGAGATCCGCGGCGCCGGAAACCTGCTGGGCGGCGAGCAGTCGGGCCATATCGCCGGAGTCGGCTTCGACCTGTACGTACGCATGGTGGGCGAGGCGGTCGCGGACTACCGCGCCTCCATGGAGGGCGGTGTCGTCGAGGAGGCGCCCTTGGAGGTCAAGATCGAGCTCCCGGTCGACGCGCACGTCCCGCACGACTACGCGCCGGGCGAACGGCTGCGCCTGCAGGCCTACCGCTCGATCGCCTCGGTCAACTCCGAGGACGACATCAAGGCCGTACGCGAGGAACTCGTCGACCGGTACGGGAAGCTGCCCGAGCCGGTGGAGAACCTGCTCCTGGTGGCCGGACTGCGGATGCTCGCGCGTGCGTGCGGGGTCGGCGAGGTCGTCCTCCAGGGCAACAACATCCGGTTCGCCCCGGTGGAGTTGCGGGAGTCGCAGGAACTCCGCCTCCAGCGCCTGTACCCGGGCACCGTCGTCAAGCCGTCCGCCCACCAGGTACTGGTCCCGCGCCCGAAGACGGCGAAGGTCGGCGGAAAGCCGCTGGTCGGCCGGGAGTTGCTGGGATGGACCGGAGAGTTCTTGGCTTCGATCCTGGGGTCGTAGAGGGTCACCTCCACGGCTTGCTGAGGGCTGATCGGGCTGAGGGCCGGATTGGCCTGAGGGTTGAGGGCTTGAGGTGCTGGTGGGCCGGCCGGTGGGCCGGTGTCACGTGGACCTGAAGAGCAGCCCCGTCAGCGCGTGGAACACCTCCTCCGGGTCCTGGTCGCCCACCGGGCCGTTCAGATTGTGGCTCAGGAGGAGCGTCGCGAAGCCGGCATCGACCGGGCGTACCGGGAGATGTTCGGCGACCGGGTCGACAGCCCCGAACTCGTCGAAGCCGCGGACCTGGCCCGCCGCGCGGCCGAGTCCGTCGACCCGGCCGGCCGGCCCCTCGCCGCCGCCAACGCCGAGTTGCCCTGGCCGGAGTCACCGCATCGGCAGCTGTGGCACGCGGCGACGATATTGCGCGAGCACCGCGGCGACGGCCACCTCGCCGCGCTGCTCGTCGCGGGCCTCGATCCGGTCGAGTCGCTCGTCTCCTTCGCTGCGATCGGCGCCGCTTCCGTGGAGCGGTTCGAGAGCCGCGGGTGGAGTGCGGAGGAGCGGTCGGCCGCGCGTCAACGGCTCGTCGCGCGAGGGCTGCTGGCAGAGGACGGCACGGCCACGGACGCCGGCCGTGCCCTGCGGCAGGCGGTGGAGCGGCAGACCGACGAGCTGGCCGTCGCGCCATGGCGGGCGCTGGGGCCCGACGCGACCGGCCGACTCGCCGATCTGCTCGGTGAGTTCTGGGTCGCGGTGCTCGGATCGGGGCTGCTGCCGTCGGAGACGACGCTGGGGATCGGAAAGGTGTGAGGGGCGCGATCCGGGACAGCCGGTCTCCGGGAGCCGAGGACGCCTCACCGCGGGCTGAGGGTGTCTCACCACCTCCGTCACGCCGGTTGTGCGCCACTTGCTCACCAAAGTCACCATAAGTACCTTTCACGCCGTTCTCTCCCAACCGTCGGGCCAGTACGGTGAGATGACGGAAGACCGCCCCTCGGGGCGGGCAGGGCACGTAAGAAGAAGGAGCGCCCGTGACGTTCTGGACCAGGACCGCAGGGGTCGCGGTTCTGCTGATCGCCGCGACCGGCTGTACCGCGGAGACGACCGGTGCCGCCGGACCTCAGGAGCCGGCGGGCGCGGGCGGAGCCGCCCTCACCGCGGTCGACTCACTGACCGTCAAGGGGAGGGCACCCAAGACGGGGTACGACCGGGACAAGTTCGGCACCGCCTGGGCGGACACCGATTCGAACGGCTGCGACACCCGCGACGACATCCTCAAACGGGACCTGAAGGAGGTGAAGTTCAGCGACGGCGACTGCAGCGTGAAATCGGGGAGGCTCGACCCCGATCCTTACACCGACAAGGACGTCACCTTCGTACGCGGCGGGCGCAGCGAGGTCGACATAGACCATCTCGTCGCCCTGTCGGACGCCTGGCAGAAGGGCGCCGGGAAATGGGACGCGAGCAAGCGGATAGCACTGGCCAACGACCCGTTGAACCTCCTCGCCGTCGACGCCGGACGCAACCGCAGCAAGGGTGACGGGGACACCGCGACCTGGCTCCCGCCGCACAAGGCGTACCGCTGCACGTACGTGGCCCGGCAGGTGGCCGTGAAGAAGAAGTACGAGCTGTGGGTCACCGACGCGGAGAAGGCTGCGATGAAGAAGGTGCTGTCCGGGTGCCCGGGGCAGAAGCTCCCCACGGGTGGCACGCCGACAAAGGCGCCGAGCCGGTTCCACGCGAACTGACGGAAGTGTTGCGGAGGGGTTCCGGCAGGGCTCCGGGCCGGCTTCGTACGGGTTCCGTGCGGGCTCCGCGCGGGGCGACTCCGTGCCGGAAAAGCGGTTTCACCGGGGCCGGTGCGGTGCCTACCGTGTTCGGCATGGTGCTGAGAATCGCGAGCCTCGCCGAGCGTCCGGAGATGTACGACGCGGTGACGGGGATGGCCGACACCTGGCCGGAGTTCGTCCGCAACGACCTCGTCGGCAACGCGCACTACGGCCGGATCGCCAGGGAACTGCCGGAGTACGTGCTGTTCGCCGAGGACGGGAGCGGCGAGGTGGTCGCGCACGCCTACAGCGTGCCGTTCGCCCTCGGGGACGAGGGGCCGGGCGCGCTGCCGGCGCGGGGCTGGGACGAGGTGGTGGTGTGGGCGTTCGGGGACCTGCGCCAGGGCGTCGTACCCGACACCGTGAGCGCCATCTCGATCGTCGTCGCCCCGCACGCCCAGGGCACCGGCCTGTCGGCGCGGATGCTCTCGGCGATGCGTGACAACGCCCGGGCCAAGGGCTTCGGCGAGGTCGTCGCACCGGTGCGGCCGAGCGCGAAGCACCGGGAGCCGTGGGCGGCGATGGAGGAGTACGCGTTCCGGACGCGTGAGGACGGGCTGCCGCACGACCCGTGGCTGCGGGTCCACGTCCGGGCGGGCGGGCGCATCGAGGCGGTGGCTCCGGCGTCGATGACCGTCGCCGCGTCGCTGGACGAGTGGCGGGAGTGGACGGGGCTGCCGTTCGACAAGGAGGGCCGGGTGGAGGTGCCCGGCGCGCTGGTGCCGGTGCAGTGCGAGCCGGCGCTCGGGTACGCGGTGTACGTCGAGCCCAACGTGTGGGTGCGGCACGTCCTTTGAGGTGGACGCGGAACCGGCTGGGGCGTGCGCGGAACCGGTCCGGCACCCGGGCATGCCCGGCGGGGCATGCCCCCCGTGGACACGCCCCGCCGGCTTCTCTCGCCGGGCTTTCGCGCCGGGCCTCCGTGGCCCGTCAGCCGCCCAGCGCGTCCAGGTCGAGGATCTTCCCCTTGGGGGTCTCGGCGGGGACCGGCGTGTCGAAGTCGCTGAAGGTGATCGTGCCCGGGTCCTTGGCGGACTTGCTGACGACCTTCAGCAGGTAGGGCTTGCCCTCGGTGGCGACGGACAGCGTGTACGTGTCCTTGCCGTCCTTCTCGTGCAGGACGATCGCCGGGGTGCCGTCGACCGTGGTCGCCTTGCCGCGGGTGGCGTCGGAGCTGACGTCCTCGAAGTCCGCGAGGACGGTGTCGAGGTCGCAGAAGCCGGCGATGTCCTTGGCGTCCGCTCCCTTCGCGGACATCTTGGTCCACTTGCCGGCCAGCATGGCCACCACGCCGTCGGTCTCCTCCTTCGGCGCGTCCTCGTCCTGGGCGCGGAGGAACTCCTCGTCGTACTTCATGTAGAGGGTGTCGCCGGTCATCATCAGCTGGGCCTCGCCCTGGCCGTCGGCGCTCATCGTGCCGGCGCAGCGGCCCTTCTTGTCGAGGGCCATGTCGAGGTCGATGCGGCTGCCGTCGTCGTCCATGATGTCGCCCTTCATGCGCAGCGACGAGGCGTTCGAGGTGGCCTTCACGGCCCGGTCGGCGATCTCGCCGCCGGTCAGCCCGGCGAAGGGGCCCTTCGTTTTGCTGTCGGCCTTGTCCTCGCCGGGCAGGCAGCCGGTGAGCGAGGCGGTGGCCGCGGCGGCGAGGCAGAGGGCGGCAAGTGCGGTGCGACGCATGACGGTTTCCTTCGAAGTCGAGGTGGAGCGGTGGTGGTGGGGTGGGGTGGGGGAGGGAGGGGAGGGGGCGGGGGCGTCAGCCCGTCTTCTTCCAGTCCTTGCAGCCCGAGGTCTTGAAGTACGCGTCCCCGGCGGCGACGGTCACGACGGCCGAGCCGGACACGTTGTTGTTCGCGATGATCGACTCCATCGAGTGGGAGGAGTCCTTGGTGCGCTCCCAGTAGCAGAGGTCGTCCGTGTTGCCGGTGGAGCGGTAGGTGCCGGGGGCGATGTCGGCGCCCACCCTGTGCATCCCGCCGTCGCCCTTGATCGCCGTGGCCGGGGTGCCGGACGCCTTCGCGTCCACGGCCTCCCAGTCCTTGCAGCCGCTCGACTTGAAGAGCTTGTCGCTCTTCAGAATCGTCACGTAGCTGGTGCCGCTGACGTTGTCGTTGGCGAGGATCGAGTCCATCTCGCCCGAGGCGTCCTTGGAGCGCTCCCAGTAGCAGAGGGCGTCGGCGTTGCCGGTGGTGCGGTAGGTGCCGGGCTGTACGTCGGTGCCGACCTGGAAGTCGCCGTCCCCCTCGAACGCCGCTCTCTTCTTGGGCTCCGCCGCCTTGCCGGCCTTGGTGTCGTTCTTCGTGTCCGTGTCCGAACCGGCGTCGTTCTCGGCCTTCTTGCCGGACTCACGCCCGGCGGAGGCGGAGGCGCCCTTGCCGTTCCCGGAACCGCTGTCGCCGTCGTCGCCCGCGTTCGCCGACACCGCGCCGATGACGACGACGCTCACGACAACCCCCAGCGCGATCTTTCCCTTGGCGCCCATGACAGTCCCCTCCCCAGAGGCTGACGACCGCCTCCACCCGGCGGTCGTTCATCCGATGGGTCAATCACAGCAGAGCTTGTGAACCGAGTCAACACGGTTCACAAGGATGGTTGTGTACACGGGCGTGAATGGGTAGACCTTGCCTACGTCGCTATGATCGGCGCCACACACCAGACGGACGTCAGACACCGGACGAGGGGAGCCGAGCGGGTGCAGGAGAACGGGACAGAGGTCACCGCGGCCGGGATCGCCCGGCTCGCCGGAGTCGGCCGCGCAGCCGTCAGCAACTGGCGCCGCCGCCACGCCGACTTCCCCAAGCCCGTCGGCGGCACCGAGACCAGCCCCTCCTTCGCGCTCACCGAGATCGAGGACTGGCTGCGCGCCCAGGGCAAACTGGCCGAGGTCCCCCTGCGCGAGCGCGTCTGGCAGCAGGTCGCCGGACACCCGCAGGGCCCCGTCACCGCACTGATCCACGTCGGCTGCGCCCTCCTGCTCGTCCACGACCGGCCCACGGTCTGGCTGGAGGTGAGCGCCGGCTCCGACGACCGCCTCGCCGAGCTGCTGCCCGCGCCCCTCGACCAGGTCCTCACCCCGCGCTTCGGCGCGATCCGCAAACGGGCCGTCGCCACCCCGACCGCCGACCGACTGCGCCCCTCCGCACCGCTGTTGCGCGCCGCAGCCGAACTCGCCGCCGAACTGGACGCGCGCAAGGCGTACGAGTTCCTGCTCGGCAGGCATCTCGACGCGAACCCCCGCCAGTACACGCTCACGCCGCCCGGCCTCGCCGCCCTCATGGCAGACCTCGCCGGACCGGCCACCACCGTCCTCGACCCGGCCTGCGGCACCGGCGCCCTGCTGCGCGCGGTGGCCGCCGCACAGGGCACGCCCGCCCCCGGGGAGCAGCACCTCAACGGCCAGGACAACGCACCCGAGCTGGCGGCCCTGACGGCACTGCGCCTCGCCCTCCACACCCGCGCGGTCGTCCGCACCGCCGCCGCCGACAGCCTGCGCGAGGACGCGTACGACAGCCTCAGAGCCGACGCCGTCGTGTGCCACCCGCCGTTCAACGAGCGCAACTGGGGGCACGACGAACTGGCCTACGACCCCCGCTGGGAGTACGGCTTCCCGGCCCGCACCGAGTCGGAACTGGCCTGGGTGCAGCACGCGTTGGCCCGCCTCAGGGAAGGTGGCGTCGCCGTCCTTTTGATGCCGCCCGCCGCCGCGTCCCGCCGCTCCGGCCGCCGTATCCGCGCCGATCTGCTGCGCCGCGGCGCCCTGCGCGCGGTGATCGCCCTGCCGCCGGGCGCGGCACCCCCGTACAACCTCCCCCTGCATCTGTGGGTGCTGCGCAAGCCCGCCGTCGGCGCGCAGGCCACGCAGCCCGAGGTGCTCCTCGCCGACACGGGTGTGTACACCGCGGACAGCCGCGGCGGCCTCGACTGGCAGGCCGTGCGCACGGCCGTCCTCGACGCCTGGCGCCCCTTCGACCGGACCGGCACCGTGCCTGAGGAGCCGGGCCTCAGCCGCTGCGTGCCGGTCATCGAACTCCTCGACGACGACGTCGACCTGGCCCCGGCCCGCCATCTGCCGCCCTCCGCGGCCGGCGGCGGCGCGGAGCGACTGGCCGACGTGCGCGACGGCCTGGGCGAGACCCTCCGGCTGACCGACCGCCTCACCCCGCCGCCCGCCGCTCCGCGCGCGCCCGTCCGCTGGCCGCTCACCACGATCGGTGAACTCGCCCGCGGGGGTGCGCTCCAGCTGCGTACGGGAGGCAGCGGCGGGCACGCGCGCGTGCCCGTCCTCACCGACCATGACGTGCTGGCCGGTGCGGCGCCGTCCGGGACGCTGCCCGAGAGCGACGAGGAGGCCGTGCTCACCGAGGCCGGGGACGTCGTCGTGCCCGTGCTCGGCGGCGGCTCCATCGCGCGCGTGGTCGACGAGGCGACCGCGGGCGCGGCCCTCGGCCGCAACCTCGCGCTGCTGCGGCCCGATCCGGCCGCGCTCGACCCGTGGTTCCTCGCCGGTTTCCTGCGGGGCACCGCCAACAACCGCCAGGCCAGCAGCTACGCGTCCACCGCGACCCGGCTGGACGTCCGCCGTCTCCAACTGCCCAGGCTGCCCCTGGCGCAGCAGCGTGTCTACGGCGAACGGTTCCGCGCGCTCGCCGAGTTCGAGGAGACGCTGCGGCTCGCGGGACGGCTCGGGGAGCAGCTGGTCCGGGGCATGTACGACGGTCTGACGGACGGCACGGTCGAGCCCGGCTGAGGCCCGTGGGACGGACGCGGTGACCAGCACGACAACGGTTCGGTACAACCCTGGACCAGTTGTCCTTGTCGGCCTATACGCTCGGACTCCGCACTTGTACGTCCGTACGTCCGTCCGTCCCCATCAGGCCTCCAGGAGCAACCATGCAAGGCCACGGCCAGGCGCAGCCGGTGAAGCCGCCACCCTCGACCGGGGTGCTGGTCTCCCTGCGCGTGCTCTTCGTGGTGGTCTCCGTCTGCAGCTTCGGCCTGCTCGGCTGGGTGATGATGCTGCGTCTGGCGCTCGTGACCCGTAAATCGCTCGACTGGGGCCTGTTGGTGGCCACTTTCGCGGCCGAGGCCCTCGGTCTCGTCCTGCTCGGCGCCGAGCCCGGCGAGGAGATCCACACGCCGGGCGGCTGGACGGGCCTGGCCCTGCTCCTGGGCTCCCTCGTGCCCGTGATCTCGTACTACCTCGCGGCGGAGATCCGCCACTTCCACGCGCTGGGCTACGCCTACCAGGCGTACGCCGCGCACCGGCTCCCGGCGCAGGCCTACGGCTACCCGCAGCCCCAGCAGCCGTACAGCGCCGCGGCCGGTCCGCACACGCCGGTGCCGCAGATGGCCCCGATCCCCAGGCCCCCGAACTCCACGCCGACCCCGACCCCGCCGCCGCAGCGCCCCGCGCCCGCCCGTATCGACCAGGTGCGCGCCGAGCTCGACGAGCTGAGTGACTATCTCCGCAAGCACGAGGACGGCAGGTGACCGTGGCGTCGGGACGGGTGATCACCGGCCGCTACGAACTGTCCACGCTCATCGGGCAGGGCGGCATGGGCCAGGTGTGGACGGCGTACGACCAGCGTCTGGACCGGCGCGTCGCCGTCAAGCTGCTGCGGCCCGACAAGGTCGCGGGCCAGGAGGCCGACGAACTGCGCCGCCGCTTCGTGCGCGAGTGCCGGGTGACCGCGCAGGTCGACCACCCCGGCCTGGTCACGGTCCATGACGCCGGCAGCGAGGGCGAGGAGCTGTTCCTCGTCATGCAGTACGTCGACGGGGCCGACCTCTCCGACCATCTCGCCGAGCACGACCCCTACCCCTGGCAGTGGGCCGTCTCGGTCGCCGCGCAACTGTGCGCCGTGCTCTCCGCCGTGCACGCCGTGCCGATCGTCCACCGCGACCTGAAACCGCGGAACGTGATGATCAAGCAGGACGGCACGGTCACCGTCCTCGACCTCGGCGTCGCGTCCGTGATGGACACCGACACCACCCGCCTCACGCACACCGGCTCACCCATCGGATCGCCCGCCTACATGGCGCCCGAGCAGGCGATGGGCGGCGCGGTCGGCCCGTACACCGATCTGTACGCGCTCGGGGTGCTGCTGCACGAACTCCTCAGCGGGGACGTGCCGTTCTCGGGATCGACCGCCCTCGGCGTGCTGCACCGCCACCTCTACGAGCCGCCCCTGCCGGTCCGCCGGCTGCGCCCCGAGGTGCCCGAGGCGCTCGAAGCCCTCGTCCTGCGGCTGCTCTCCAAGGACCCGCAGCACCGCCCCGACTCCGCGCAGGAGACGTACGAGCAGCTGTTGCCGCTGCTCCCCGCGCGCGGGATCCCGTCCGGCGGGCCACTCGACCCCACGCGCCCCTTTCTGCGTCCGCACGCCCCCTGGCCGGACCGGGCCCGCACCCCCGCGGCGCAGCCGCAGGCCGCGCCCGCCGTCGAGAAGCCGGACGTCGCGGGAGCCGTCGACGAGGTCAAGCGGCTCCTCGGCGAGGGCCGCATCACGCAGGCCGTCGACATCCTCGGCCAGATACTCCCGGCCGCCGCCGCCCAGCACGGCGAGCACTCACCGGTCGTGCGCACCCTGCGCAAGCAGTACGCGGCCACGCTGATGGACGACGGCCAGTACCGCCGCGCCCTGCCCGAACTGCGCCGCCTCGCCGACGAACGGGCCACCGAGGCGGGCCAGGCCGACCCGCAGTCCCTGCGCTTCCGTTACGAGGCCGCCCAGTGCCTCGAACAGCTCGGCGAACCGGCGGCGGCACTCGCCGAGTACCGCGCGCTGCTGCCGTACTACGAGAACCAGTACGTCGCCCAGGACGCCGAACTGTCCTTCGAGGTACGCCGACGCATCGGCCATCTGCTTCTCGCGCTCGGCGACCGGGCCGCCGCCCACGACACGCTGGCCCGGCTCCAGTACGACGTCGAACGGCTGCGGGGCCCCGGCCATCCACTGGTCGGCGACATCGGCCGGACCCTCCAGTGGCTGGGACAGGTCCGCGGCTGAACCGCGCACCGCCGGGACGGTGCCCGAAGTCCTGCCGAATCGTTGGGTCGAATGGGTGGCCGAGAGCCGGTCCCCTGCCTAACATCGATCACCGCAAGACTTTGTGCACCGTCGCACAATCTCCTACAGGAGGTTTTCCTTGCACCGCCGCCGTCGCACCGCGTTCCTCCTCACCGCCGCGCTCGTCGCCGCGGCCCCCCTCCTGACCGCCTGTGGCAGCGACGCGCATCCCGGTGCCGCGGCCGTCGTCGGCGACGACCGCATCACGGTCTCCCAGCTGGAGAACCGGGTGAACGAGGTACGGACCGCGCAGCGGGCCGCCACCACGGGTGAGGCGCAGTACGAGCAGGCCATCGCCAAGTCCGGCGGCCTCACCCGCGACACCCTGCACGGCATGGTCCTCGACCGGGTGCTGCACCGGGCCGCCGACGACGCGGGCGTGAGCGTCACCCGCAAGGAGATCCAGGAGGCCCGCACCGGCCTGGAACAGCAGGCCGGCGGCGCGAAGGCCCTGGAGGTGAGCTGGCTCCAGCAGTACGGAGTGCCGCCCGAGCGGCTCGACGACAACCTCCGCGTCCAGATCGAGGCCCAGAAGCTCGCCGCCGCGCTCGGCACGGACACCAGCCAGCCGGCCTTCTGGAAGGCACTGTCCGACGCCTCCAAGAAGCTGGACGTCGACCTGAACCCCCGGTACGGCAGCTGGGACGTCGAGAAGAGCAGCCGCGTCGACGCCAAGCTCCCGTGGGTGCGCGACATCACGGCGGCGGCGAGCCAGAAGACGATGTGACCGCCGAAGGCCTGTGAGCCCGTACCGTCCGGCGCACGTGACCTCGATGTCAGTGGCGTGGGTTACGTTCGAGGGGTGAACGCATCCAGCCCCGGGCGCATCGTCCTGCTCACCACCAGCCACCGTGTCGCGCCCGGACTCCTGTCCTGGCCCGCCTGGCAGGCGCTGCACGGCGCCGACCGCGTCCTGTGCGCGGACGGCGCCCACCCGCAGCTGCCGTATCTGCGCGAGGCGGGCATCCAGGTCGAGGAGGCCGCGCCCGGCGCCCAGGAGCTGGTCGACGCCTGCGCCGGGGGGCACACGGTCACCGTCGTCGCCACCGGCGAGGGCGAACCGCGCCTGACCGACGGCCTGGCCCGGCTGGCCGGCACGGGACGCGTCCAGATGCCCGACCTCGAACTGCTCCCCGCCTCGTACGACCTTCCGGGCGCCCGCCTCCTCGACCTCGTCCAGGTGATGGACCGCATCCGCCTCGAATGCCCCTGGTCGTCGCAGCAGACCCACGAGGGCCTCGCCAAGTACGGCATCGAGGAGGCGTACGAACTGGTCGAGGCCATCGAGGAGGGCGACCGGGACGAGCTGCGCGAAGAGCTCGGCGACGTACTGCTCCAGGTCGTCTTCCACTCCCGGATCGCCGAGGAGGGCAGCCCGGAGGACGGCTCGGAGCCCTTCTCCATCGACGACGTCGCGGCCGGCATCGTCACCAAGCTGATCCACCGCCACCCGCATGTGTTCGGCGACGAGACCGCCTCCACACCCGAGGAGGTCAAGGAGCACTGGCTGCGCACCAAGGCGGTGGAGAAGCAGCGGACGTCGGTCACGGCGGGCGTCCCGCTGGGCCAGCCCGCCCTCGCACTGGCCGCGAAACTGGTCTCCCGCGCACGCACGGCGGGCCTGGACACCCCCTTGCCCCAGGGCGAGGGCATCGGCTACGAACTCCTGGCCCTGGCAGCGCAGGCGGAGAAGTCCGGCGTGGACCCGGAAGCATCCCTGAGAGCAGCGGCTCGCTCCTACCGGGACGCCATACGAGCAACAGAGTCCTGACCGTCCCTTTCCAACCCCCTCCAGGTCAGCGCCCCAAAGGGGCGCGGGGAACTGCGCGCCCGACCCCCACCGAACCCGCACCCGACGTACAAGGCCGGGGCGCAGCCCCGCCGTTCAGGGGCGCGGGGAACTGCGCGACCAGCCACGACGGACCCGCAGACAACACACCACCCCCCCAGCGGAGCGTCACCGCGGCTGGGGCCGCCGCAGCAGCCACGCTCCGGGCCCAAGGGCCCGACACCCGTCCCGGTCCCGTTCCGGCCCGGTGGTCGGGAGTTCGTCACAAAAGACCCGCCCCGGCTCCACCCCGAGCCCGGCAAGCACGGAGGAGATCCCCGACACCAACCCCGGCGGCCCCGCCAGATAGACATCGTGCCGAGCCCAGTTCGCCCGGTTCCCCAGAGCCGTCAGCAACCGCTCCGTGGCCTGGGCCTTCGGCCGCCCCGGCGCGGGCGTGAGCACGGTGACGTCCAGCCAGGGCAGCCGCGTGCGCAACCCGTCGAGCACGGCCCGGTCGTAGAGGTACGCGACATCGCGGGCGACGACGAAGAGCCGCGCCTCGTCGTACGCCCCGGACGCCCGCCCCAACTGCTCCAGCAGCGCCTTCACCGGCGCCCACCCGGTACCGGCCGCGATGAAGGTGGGGGGCCGCTCCACGGGCGTACGGAGCGTCAGCCTGCCCCCCGGCGCGCCGAGCCGCAGGACATCGCCCTCCCGGGTGCGGCGGACGAGTTCGGGCGACAGGGCACCGCCCGGGACGAGGCTGATGTGCAGATCGAGTGTGCCGTCGCAGCGGGGCGCGTTGCCGACGGAGTACGGGCGCCAGACTCCCGGGACCCGGGGGCTGCCCACGCTCACGTACTGGCCCGGCAGATGGGGGAGGGGCCGGTCCGGACGGAGCGTCAGCACGGCGAGGTCGTCCCCGCCCCCGGTGCTCCCGGGCAGTCCGGTGCGGTCGACGACCTCGGCGTCCCACCAGGACGGCTGCCCCTGGCTCTCCGACTCGTCCGCGCCCTCCAGCATGGCGTCCGTGACGAGCGCGTACGCCTCGCCCCAGGCCTTCTCCACCTCCGGGTTCCACGCCGACCCGGACACGGCGGCGAACGCGGCGATCAGGCTGTCTCCCACGGCCGTGTAGTGCTCGGGGCGCGCCAGATACTTCCGGTGGTCGCGCCCCAGTTCCCGCAGGTACTCGTGGAGTCCCGGCCCCTCCAGGCGGGCGACGACGAGCGCCAGGGCGGTGAACAGCCGGTCCCGCTGGCGTTCCTTGTCCTCGGGGGAGTCCAGCGGGAACAGGGCCCGGACATCGGGGTGGTGCCAGAACAGATGCGAGTAGAAGTACTTGAGCGCGAACTCGGCCCGCCTTTCGACGACCGCGAAACTGGTCCGGAGTATTTCGGGGTCCACGCCCGCGAATGTAGATAGCGGGGGAGCCGGACAGTCAAGAGGGGGAACATTTAGGGACAGCCCGTCATCAAACACGTAAGGCGGTCATGGTCGCGGTCGGCGCGGGAGGGTGGGCGCGGGCCGGCAGGACGCCGGGCGGGTGCGGGCCGCCCCTGCCGATACCGTCGAGGAGTGACCGAAACGCCTGCACAGCCGCCCGCGCCGACCACGGGGCAGCCCGTCCCCGAACTCTTCAGCTGGGAGTTCGCCACCGATCCCTACCCGGCGTACGCCTGGCTCCGTGAGCACGCCCCCGTGCATCGGACGAAGCTGCCCAGCGGGGTGGAGGCATGGCTCGTCACCCGTTACACGGACGCCAAGCAGGCACTGGCCGACGGCCGGCTCAGCAAGAACCCCGCCCATCACGACGGGACCGAGCACGCGAAGGGCAGGACCGGCATTCCGGGGGAGCGGAAAGCCGAGCTGATGACGCACCTGCTCAACATCGACCCGCCGGACCACACCCGGCTGCGGCGGCTCGTCAGCAAGGCGTTCACACCCCGGAGAGTGGCCGAATTCGGTTCCCGCGTGCAGGAACTGACGGACCAGCTGATCGACGGGTTCGCCGGGAAGGGCGAGGCGGACCTCATCCACGACTTCGCCTTCCCGCTCCCCATCTACGCGATCTGCGACCTCCTCGGCGTCCCGCGCGAGGACCAGGACGACTTCCGCGACTGGGCCGGGATGATGATCCGGCACGGGGGCGGGCCCAGGGGCGGTGTCGCCCGGTCGGTCAAGAAGATGCGCGGCTACCTCGCCGAGCTGATCCACCGCAAGCGCCAGGAACTCACGGACGTGCCCGCACCGGGCGAGGACCTGATCTCCGGCCTCATCCGGGCCTCCGACCACGGCGAGCACCTCAGCGAGAACGAGGCCGCGGCGATGGCCTTCATCCTCCTCTTCGCCGGTTTCGAGACAACCGTGAACCTCATCGGGAACGGCACCTACGCGCTGCTCACCCACCCCGGCCAACGGCAGCGGCTGCAGGACTCCCTCGCGGCCGGCCACACGGACCTGCTCGCGACCGGCGTGGAGGAACTGCTCCGCTACGACGGGCCCGTGGAGCTGGCCACCTGGCGGTTCGCCACCGAACCGCTCAGCGTCGGCGGACAGGACATCGCCGCCGGTGACCCCGTACTCGTCGTGCTCGCGGCGGCCGACCGCGACCCCGACCGGTTCGAGGACCCGGACACGCTCGACCTCTCCCGCCGTGACAACCAACACCTCGGTTACGGCCACGGCATCCACTACTGCCTCGGCGCGCCCCTCGCCCGGCTGGAGGGCCAGACCGCGCTGGCCACGCTGCTGACCCGGCTGCCCGACCTGCAACTGGCGGGAGATTCGGCCGATTTGAGGTGGCGTGGCGGGCTCATCATGCGTGGATTGCGCACGCTTCCGGTGGAGTTCACCCCGGTCGCGAAGTCTTGACGGAAGTCGACCGAAGTCATGGCGGCCGTAGCACCGAAGGCGACGGAAGGTGAGCCTCCGTCAACTCTGTGATCTTCACGTTATCTACGCTGCACCGACTTGTGACAAGAGTTCGAGTGCCGCTACGTTCACCCATCAATGCGGCAGGTCCGCCCGTCGCAGCAGTCACGAGCACGGCTTTCCGCCGTGCCCCGTGCGTATTCCTTGCTGTCACGCGAAAGGCAATCGCATGCTCTCCGGGAACGGCCGTCATCGTCGCCCCCGCCAGGCCCCGGCGCTCCTCGTCGCCGCCGGCGTGGCCGGATCGGCCATCGCGATCCCCCTGCTCGGTGCGAGCGGCGCGAGTGCCGCCAGCGGTACGACCTGGGACGCGGTCGCCGAGTGCGAGAGCGGCGGCTCATGGAGCGCCGACACGGGCAACGGGCTCTACGGCGGACTCCAGATGAGCCAGGAGACCTGGGAGCAGAACGGCGGCCTCGACTACGCGCCGAGCGCCGACCAGGCCAGCCGTTCGCAGCAGATAGCCGTCGCCGAGAAGATCCTCGCCAGTCAGGGGACGAGCGCCTGGGTGACCTGTGGTCTCGTCGCCGGTCTGACGCAGGACTCCGGCTCCGCCGACGTCGACACAGGCCTCGCCGAGGACGCCACGAGCCCGTCGGCCGACGCCGATACGGCAAAGGGGAGCGACAGCGCGAAGTCCGACTCGTCCACGGACGGCGACGCGAAGTCCGACGACGACTCCGCCTCGGAGTCACAGAGAACGGACAGCTCGTCCGCCGATACCAAGGCGAAGGGTGACGACTCGGACAAGTCGTCCCAGAACGACGACGCTTCGGCCGACGAGGCCGCGGACAGTTCCGGCCGCCACCGGGGCGGCAGCGCCGAAGAGGTCGACATGGCCCCCCGTGCGGACGACTACGCCGGCCGGCACGCCTCGCGCAGCGACAGCACCTCACGCGTCCTCGCCGACGAAGGCTCGTACGCGGTCCGTTCCGGCGACAGTCTCTCCAGCATCGCCGACTCCCTTGGCATCGACGGCGGGTGGAGCGAGCTCTACGCCGCGAACAAGGACAGTATCGGCTCCGACCCGGACTTCATCATCCCCGGTCAGCGCATCGCGGTCGACGGCTGAGCGAGTGTCGAGCAAGTAGTGATCAAGGCGCCGAATCGGGCGAAAAGCAGCGGCAGTTCGCGCTGAATGTCCGATTTGGCGAATTGAGACATGGATCTCAACACCCCTGATCGTCTTTGAAATTCGGCGCGGCCCGTGTCTACGGTCGTGACCGCTCGCCATTGGTGAGCCCCGACGGTCGCACGCCGAATCCTGCCAACGGCCGTACGGGAACAGTCGTCGCGTAAAGCGCCGTAGGCAGGAGCGGGGGACCCAAGGTAAGTGCCGGAGCCGGTCGTCGAGACCGGATACGGCTTGGGGTTAAGCCGCGTGACAGCAGTGTCGCGCGGCCGGGCAACTCACTCGGCCCGAACCCGACAGCTCACCTCGCAGGCGTCGGTGAGGGGATCACTTCATGCTGCTTTCGAGCAAGGGCAAGCACCGTCGCCCGTCCAAGGCCACCCGCATCGCCACGCTGGCCGGTGTCACCACCGCCGCCGTCGCCGTCCCGCTGATGGGCGCCACGGGAGCCTCCGCCGCCACCGCCTCCGAGTGGGACACCGTCGCCCAGTGCGAGTCCGGCGGCAACTGGTCGATCAACACCGGCAACGGCTACTACGGCGGCCTGCAGTTCTCGTCCTCCACCTGGGCCGCGTACGGCGGCAGCTCGTACGCCTCCACCGCCGACCAGGCCTCCAAGTCCCAGCAGATAGCCGTCGCCGAGAAGGTTCTCGCGAGCCAGGGCAAGGGTGCCTGGCCGAGCTGTGGCGTGGGCCTGTCCGGCGCCTCGACCGGTGGCTCCACCGCCCCGTCGGGCTCCGACAGCTCCAGCGGCTCCAACCAGAGCACCACGCAGCCGCAGCAGCAGAACTCGCAGTCCTCCGAGGAGCGCGCCTCGCGTTCGCAGGAGCGTCCGGCGGCGAAGAAGACCGTCGAGACCCCGACCGGCAAGAAGGTCAAGAAGGGCGACGGCGAGTACAAGGTCGTCAAGGGTGACACCCTCAGCGAGATCGCCGCGAAGGAGAAGGTCAAGGGCGGCTGGGCGAAGCTGTACAAGCTCAACGACGACATCGTCGACGACGCCGACTTCATCTTCCCGGGTCAGCAGCTGCACCTCAGCTGACGACGGCCGCACCACGGCCGGCCCGCCCTCGGCGGTTCATCGGTCGCGTCCCCGCTTCGGCGGCCCGGACATGACCGCGGGCATCACCGCGGACATCACCTCCGGTCGAGGCACTGGCCGCTCGGCCTCGACCGGACGTCCGGCCCACATCCGAATCGCGACTGAACCACAGCGCCCTCACATCCGTGTCCTCCATAGTGGGGGCCTCGTGAGGGCCACCCCCGTCCCCCACGGGCTCCCCGCTCCGGTGCGTGTTCCCCCGTACGCACCGGGGCGGGGCTTTTTTGTGCTGTTCTTTCTGCCTGTTCTTTCCGCTCGTGTCTTTGTTCCGTTCGGAAACAATTTCCTCTCGGTTCTGTCCAGGGGGCGGTCGAGGGCTGGCCGATCCCCGGCAGCCGGTTAGGCTCATCCCGCGGGGCCACCACGGCCTGCGCGCAACCGGGCCTCCGGCCCGGCACAGCTTGTGTCACATCCCAGAAGGAGATGCTCGTGCCGTCCATCGACGTCGTCGTAGCCCGGGAAATCCTGGACTCCCGAGGCAACCCCACGGTCGAGGTCGAGGTCGGCCTCGACGACGGCAGCACGGGTCGTGCCGCCGTTCCGTCCGGTGCCTCCACCGGTGCCTTCGAAGCAGTCGAGCTCCGTGACGGAGACCCCAACCGCTACCTCGGCAAGGGTGTCGAGAAGGCCGTCCTCGCCGTCATCGAGCAGATCGGCCCGGAGCTCGTCGGCTACGACGCCACCGAGCAGCGCCTCATCGACCAGGCGATGATCGACCTCGACGCCACCGACAACAAGGGCTCGCTCGGCGCGAACGCCATCCTCGGCGTCTCCCTCGCCGTCGCGCACGCCGCCTCCGAGGCCAGCGACCTGCCGCTCTTCCGCTACCTGGGCGGACCGAACGCGCACCTGCTGCCCGTCCCGATGATGAACATCCTGAACGGCGGGTCGCACGCCGACTCGAACGTCGACATCCAGGAGTTCATGATCGCGCCGATCGGCGCGGAGTCCTTCTCCGAGGCCGTGCGCTGGGGCGCCGAGGTCTACCACACCCTCAAGAAGGTCCTGAAGAGCCGCGGCCTGTCCACCGGCCTCGGCGACGAGGGCGGCTTCGCCCCGAACCTCGGCTCCAACCGTGAGGCCCTCGACCTCATCGTCGAAGCCATCAAGGAAGCCGGCTACACCCCCGGCGAGCAGGTCGCCCTCGCGCTGGACGTCGCCGCGTCCGAGTTCTACAAGGACGGCAAGTACGAGTTCGAGGGCAAGTCCCGCTCGGCCGCCGAGATGACCGAGTACTACGAGGAGCTCGTCGCCGCGTACCCGCTGGTCTCCATCGAGGACCCGCTGTACGAGGACGACTGGGCCGGCTGGAACGTCATCACCGAGAAGCTGGGCGCCAAGGTCCAGATCGTCGGCGACGACCTCTTCGTCACCAACCCCGAGCGCCTCGCCCGTGGCATCGAGGAGGGCTCCGCCAACGCCCTGCTGGTCAAGGTCAACCAGATCGGTTCGCTGACCGAGACCCTGGACGCCGTCGAGATGGCCCAGCGCAACGGCTTCAAGTGCATGATGTCCCACCGCTCCGGCGAGACCGAGGACGTCACCATCGCCGACCTCGCGGTCGCGGTGAACTGCGGCCAGATCAAGACCGGCGCCCCGGCCCGCTCGGACCGCGTCGCCAAGTACAACCAGCTGCTGCGCATCGAGGAGATCCTCGACGACGCCGCGGTGTACGCGGGCCGCTCGGCCTTCCCCCGCTTCAAGGGCTGACACCCTCGTAGGCAGCGTCGTACGTACGTCCCCGTACCCGGTCCCGTACCGTGTGCGGGGACGTACGTACGTATCGGGGAGGCGGGACAGATGGCCGTGAAGGACCGTGACCGGTTCTCCACCGCGACCAGGCTGCGGGTGCTCGGTGAGCAGACCGCCGCCCGCGTCTACCGCTCCCAGACCAAACGCCAGGCGCGCCGCTCGCGGCTGACCGGCCGTGCGGCGCTTCTCGCCCTCGTACTCTGCTCGCTCGTCGTGGCCCTCGCCTATCCCATAAGGCAGTACGTCTCCCAGCGTGCCGAGGTCGCCGACCTGCAGCGCGAGCGCGAACAGGCCCGCGAACGCGTCGAGGAGCTGCGCGACCTCAAGGCGCGCTGGCAGGACGACGCGTACGCCGAGCAGCGCATCCGGGAACGGCTGCACTACGTGATGCCGGGCGAGACCGGCTTCATCGTGATCGACCCCGACGCGGCGAAGAAGACGCGTACGGACCGGACGGCCGCCGACCGGGCCTGGTACGCCAACGTCTGGGACGGCGTCGACAAGGCCGACGCCTCCGACCAGTGAACTGAACCAGAAGGACACAGAGCCAAGGCATGGAAACGCCCCCGCCGCCCACACCGCGCACCGAGCCCACCGACGCCGACGTCGAGGCCTTCAAGCAGCAGCTCGGGCGGCCGCCGCGCGGGCTGCGCGCGATCGCGCACCGCTGCCCGTGCGGACAGCCGGACGTCGTCGAGACGGCCCCCCGGCTTCCCGACGGGACGCCGTTCCCGACGACGTACTACCTGACGTGCCCGCGTGCGGCCTCCGCCATCGGCACGCTGGAGGCGAACGGCGTCATGAAGGAGATGACGGAGCGTCTCGCCACGGACCCCGAACTGGCCAAGGCGTACCGGGCCGCGCACGAGGACTACATCGCGCGCCGTGACTCCATCGAGGTGCTCGAAGGGTTTCCCAGCGCCGGCGGGATGCCGGACCGGGTGAAGTGCCTGCACGTCCTCGTCGGGCACTCGCTGGCCGCCGGGCCGGGGGTGAACCCCCTGGGGGACGAGGCGATCGCGATGCTGCCGGAGTGGTGGCGCAAGGGGGCGTGTGTCGTGCCGACGGCAGGGTGAACCGGGGGGCGGGGTGCGCTGTGGGGTGCGGCCCGGTGGGGGCTGATCGCGCCGTTCCCCGCGCCCCTAAAAGATTGCGCCGTTCCCCGCGCCCCTGAAAGGCGGGGCTGCGCCCCGGCCCTGGCATCTAGGGGCGCGGGGAACTGCGCAGTCTTTAAAGCGGCGCGGGGAACGGCGCAAACGGGGGTTCGGGGGCGGAGCCCCTGAGTGGGACGAACGACTGGTTACAGGAGATCACCATCAAGACTCGCGTCGCCGCCGTCGACTGCGGCACCAACTCCATCCGCCTCCTCGTCGCGGACGCGGACCCCGACACCGGCGAACTCGTCGACCTCGACCGCCGCATGACGATCGTCCGCCTCGGACAGGGCGTCGACCGCACGGGCCGCCTCGCCCCCGAGGCCCTGGAGCGCACCTTCGCGGCCTGCCGCGAGTACGCCGAGGTCATCAAGGAGCACGGCGCGGAGCGCCTGCGCTTCGTGGCCACCTCCGCCTCCCGCGACGCCGAGAACCGCGACGACTTCGTGCGCGGTGTCCTCGACATCCTGGGTGTGGAGCCCGAGGTCATCTCCGGCGACCAGGAGGCCGAGTTCTCGTTCACGGGCGCCACGAAGGAACTGACGGGCCGTGACGACCTGGCCAAGCCCTACCTCGTGGTGGACATCGGCGGCGGCTCCACGGAGTTCGTCGTCGGCGACGACCACGTGCGCGGCGCCCGCTCGGTGGACATCGGCTGCGTACGGATGACGGAACGCCACCTCGTCCGGGACGGCGAGGTCACCGACCCGCCGACCGAGGAGCAGGTCCGGGCGATCCGCGCCGACATCGAGGCTGCCCTCGACCTCGCAGAGGAGTCCGTGCCCCTGCGGGAGGCCCGGACGCTGGTCGGCCTCGCCGGTTCCGTCACCACGGTCGTGGCGATCGCCCTGGAGCTCGCGGAGTACGACTCCGAGGCCATCCACCACTCCCGGGTATCCGTGGACCGGGTCCGTGAGATCACCGAGAGCCTGCTGGCCGCCACGCACGCCGAGCGCGCGGCGATCCCCTCGATGCACCCGGGCCGCGTCGACGTCATCGGCGCAGGCGCCCTCGTACTCCTCGCGATCATGGAACGAACCGGCGCGCAGGAGGTCGTGGTGAGCGAACACGACATCCTGGACGGCATCGGATGGTCGCTGGCCTGAACCGGTCCCAGGCCGAGGCCCCCTCCAGCCCCACCCCGGCGGCCTCGGCTGAGCAGGTTCGGTGACGTATGAGCGCAGTTGAGGGGCCCGGAGAGGGTCTGGAAACGACCTTCGCGGCAGCCCCGCGAGAAACTTCGTGAAGTTCTTCACAAGAGAATGGGCCCTGTTGAGGGAGGTTTTGCTCCCTCCGGGTACGCCGGGGCCCCCGGCAGCCCCCGACGCATGATCAACGGGGTGTTTCGCGGGTGCTGCGATCGTATGAAGAGGGCGGCTGGTCCAGGAGTGCGAATGGGCCCAAGTGGCAGCTCAGGCGGCATTGACAACGGGTCGCGGCGTGCACTGGTTCCCCTGCCGGGACATGACCTGGGTCACGTGAGCCGCGCAGTGTAACAGAGGGTGTGAAGGAGCTTGTGAAGGGGCGCACGAGCGACCCCCCTGGGGCGGGTGGATACTCGATGGCATGAGCACCACGGAGCGTCCCAGGATCCTCGTAGTAGGCGGTGGGTACGTAGGCCTGTACGCAGCTCGGCGCATCCTCAAGAAGATGCGCTACGGCGAGGCGACCGTCACGGTCGTCGACCCCCGGTCGTACATGACCTACCAGCCCTTCCTCCCCGAAGCAGCCGCAGGCAGCATCTCGCCTCGGCACGTCGTCGTCCCGCTGCGACGCGTGCTGCCCAAGGCGGAAGTCCTCACCGGCCGGGTCACGACCATCGACCAGGACCGCAAGGTCGCCACGATCGCCCCCCTCGTGGGCGAGGCGTACGAGCTGCCCTTCGACTACCTCGTCATCGCGATGGGCGCGGTCTCCCGCACCTTCCCGATCCCCGGCCTCGCCGAACAGGGCATCGGCATGAAGGGCATCGAGGAGGCCATCGGCCTGCGCAACCACGTCCTTGAGCAGCTCGACAAGGCCGACTCCACGACCGACGAGGACGTCCGCCGCAAGGCGCTGACCTTCGTCTTCGTCGGCGGTGGCTTCGCAGGCGCGGAGACCATCGGCGAGGTCGAGGACATGGCCCGGGACGCGGCCAAGTACTACAACAACGTCTCGCGCGAGGACATGCGCTTCATCCTCGTCGACGCCGCTGACAAGATCCTTCCCGAGGTCGGCCCCAAGCTCGGCCAGTACGGCAAGGAGCACCTCGAAGGACGTGGGGTGGAGGTCTACCTCTCCACCTCCATGGACTCCTGCGTCGACGGCCACGTGGTCCTGAAGAACGGCCTCGAGGTCGACTCCAGCACGATCGTGTGGACGGCCGGCGTCAAGCCGAACCCGGTGCTCTCCCGCTTCGGCCTGCCGCTCGGCCCCCGTGGTCACGTGGACACCGGGACGACCCTCCAGGTGCAGGGCACGGACTACATCTGGTCCGCCGGCGACAACGCCCAGGTGCCGGACCTCGTCGGCCGGAAGGCCGGCAACGAGAACGCCTGGTGCCCGCCGAACGCCCAGCACGCGCTGCGTCAGGCGCGGGTCCTCGGGGACAACGTGATCTCCGGTATGCGGGGCTTCCCGCAGAAGGAGTACAGCCACGCCAACAAGGGTGCGGTCGCCGGGCTCGGGCTGCACAAGGGCGTCGCGTTCATCGTCGTGGGCAAGATGAAGATCAAGCTCAAGGGGCGGCTGGCCTGGTACATGCACCGTGGGTACCACGGGCTGGCCATGCCGACCTGGAACCGGAAGATCCGGGTCTTCGCGGACTGGACGCTGGCCGTGTTCCTGAAGCGTGAGGTCGTCTCGCTCGGTGCGATGGAGACTCCTCGCGAGGAGTTCTACGAGGCGGCGAAGCCGGCGCCCGCGCCGGCCGCTGTCGCGAAGACGGAGGAGAAGGCGAAGGCCTCCTGACCTTCGGTCACCGTTCTGCCTGCTTGCCCCGAAGGGGCCTCCCGCCATCCGTGGTGCGGGAGGCCCCTTCGGCGTTTGTCCTCGCCCCCGCCGCCCCTACCCGTTCCCGTCCACACATGGGGGCTGCGCCCCCTCGCCCCCGTTGTCCTCAAACGCCGGACGGGCTGAGGTGTCGCCGGACGGGCTGAGATGTCGGGGGACGGACTGAGGTGGCGCGGGACGGGCTGAGGTGTCGCCGGACAGGCTGAGATGTCGGGGGACCGGCTGAGGTGTCGCCGGACGGACCGAGATGTCGCGGGACCGGCTGGGATGTCGCCCGACGGACCGAGGCCTTAGGGGCGTCCGCGACTCTTTCAGCCCGTCCGGCGTTTGAGGACGAGCGCTTCAGCGCGACGGGGGGTCTGGGGGCGCAGCCCCCAGGGGCCCAGGCACCACCCGGTTAGGGCTCGTAAAGAATCAACACGGTGGTTTTGTCTCTGTCGTGAGAGCGATGCCGTGCGCGGTTGCGTAGACGTGGAGGCCGGTGAGGGTGGT